>DASYAV010000219.1:0-28430 GCA_036501145.1 Streptosporangiaceae bacterium
CCTGGGAAGTTCTCCCTCGGCATGGGCCAGCGGCTCGGCATCGCCACCGCGCTGCTCGGCGACCCGCAGGTGCTGCTGCTCGACGAGCCGGTCAACGGCCTGGACCCGGAGGGCATCCGCTGGATCCGCAACCTGCTGAAGTCGCTGGCCGGCGAGGGCCGGACCGTGCTGGTCTCCAGCCACCTGATCAGTGAGATGGCGCTGATGGCCGACCACCTGGTGGTGATCGGGCGGGGACGGCTGCTCGCCGACACCACGGTGGCCGAACTGTCCGCCCGCGCGAACTCGCTCGAGGACGCGTTCTTCAACCTGACCGCCGGGGCGGCGGAATACCGGGCCGAGGACTACCCGGCCCAGGAAGTGAGCAAACCATGACCGTCAGTGAGGAAACCATGACCCCCGTCGCAACCTCGCGTCCGCACCGGTCCACCGGCTACGGGTTCGGCAACGTGGCCAGGATGGAATGGATCAAGCTGCGCAGCCTGCGGTCCACCTGGGTGACGCTCGCGCTCACCGCGGCGGCCGCCATCGGGATCGGCATCGCCGTGGGCCTCAACACCCGCCATGCGGGGGAGGACCTGACCAACAACGCGCTGGCCGGGGTGTCCGCCGGGCTGCTGCTGATCGGCGTGCTGGGCGTGATGATGGCCACCAGCGAGTACAGCTCCGGGCTGATCAAGACAACGCTGGCCGCGGTGCCGAACCGCCGGCGGGTGCTGGCCGCGAAGGCGGCGGTGTTCGGCGCCACCGCGCTCGTGCTCGGCGAGGTGGCCTCGCTCATCTCGTTCTTCGCCGGCGGGCTCACCCTGCGGCACGGCATCGCCGCCCCGACGCTGGGCCAGCCGGGAGTGCTCCGGGCGGTGCTGCTGACCGGCGCGAGCTATGCGCTGATCGGGCTGCTGGGGCTGGGCCTCGGCATGATCGTCCGGCACACCGCGGTGGCCGTCGCGATCATGGTCGGCGGGGTGTATGTGGCGGCCCAGTTCGTCGCCGCGATCGCGCATTCGGTGCTCCCCTACATCCCGATCTCCATCGTGGCCAACTCGGTGAGCACCACCCGGCCGATGGTGGGCGACGGCGTGCACAGCCTGTCCCCGTGGGCCGGGCTCGGCATGCTCGCCCTGTACGCGGCGGTGCTGCTGGGCATCGGCGGGTGGCTGCTGGCCCGCCGGGACGCCTGAGCGGATACCCGCCCGGCGGCTGGCTGGAGGACAATAACCTCTTGACTACTCCCCGCCCTGAAGAGCGGGGAGTCCGGCCGTCGCCGGCCGGGGTTCCTGGTTCACCGCCGGCCGCACCCGGGAGGTCCCGGAATGTCTTATGCCAGCTCCGCAGGCATCGCCCGGGGAGGCCCGGGCTACGGCAAGACCTGCCGCAAGGATGTTCTTGGCGGCGTTGATGTCCCGGTCGTGCCGAGTGCCGCAGGATGGGCACACCCAGTGCCTGGTGGAAAGGCTCAGGGTCGTCAGCAGGTGGCCGCAGACCGAGCAGGTCTTCGAGGACGGGTACCAGCGGCCGGTCACCACGAGTTGCCGGCCGTGCCGCTGGCACTTGTAGTCCAGCTGGCGGCGGAATTCACCCCACCTGCAGTCAGAAATGACACGGGCCAGGTGCCGGTTGCGCACCATGCCGGCCACGTTCAGGTCCTCGATCACGATCACATCGTTATCCCGGACCAGGCGGGCCGAGGCACGGTGCAGGAAGTCGGCGCGGGCGGCGCGGACCTTGCGGTGGGCCCGGGCCACCTTCGCCCTGGCCTTGGCCCGGTTCGCCGAGCCGTTCTGGCAGCGGGCCAGGCGCCGCTGGTAGCGGGCCAGATTGCGTGCCTTGCGTTCCATGTGGCGCGGGTTGGCGATCCGCTTCCCGTCGCTGGTCACAGCGAAGTCCTTCACGCCCAGGTCCACGCCGACGGCGCGCCCGGCCTGCGGCAGCAACACCGGAGCGAGGCCGTCGATCATGAACGTCACATACCAGCGGCCATCCGGCTCCCGCGCCAGGATCACCATCGTGGGGTCCAGGCTGGCCACGTCCACGTCCGGCCACGACCACACGAACCGAAGAGGGGCATCCGTCTTGGCCAGCCGCAGTGCCCCGCCGCGCATGGTGAACGCCGACCGGGTGTAGTGCGCGCACTGGCGAGACCGGCGGGACTTAAACCGCGGGTAGCGGGCCCGGTTGGCGACGAACGCACTGAATGCCTTGTGCTGATGGCGCAGCGCCTGCTGCAGCGGGACCGAGGACACCTCGTTGAGGAACGCCAGGGCCGGGTCCTTCTTCATCTGTGTCAGCGCCCGGTCGGTCTGCGCGTACGAGGTGGCCTTGCGCTCGCTGGCGTACCGTTCTTGGCGGGCGGCGAGGGTGTTGTTCCACACCACTCGCACGCAGCCGAAGGTGCGCGCGAGCATCTGCTGCTGTGCACCGTCGGGGTAGGCCCGGCACCGGTACGCCGTCCGCACTCTCCTATATTCGCACACATATTCGGAAGAGGGCGGGAGGCGCGCCGGATGGTTGTGTTGCCTCCACCCATCGCGCGGCTCTGGATTCCCCCCCGGCCTGAAGGCCGGGGCATCCTCCGGAGGTCTTGGTGAGCGGGGCGAACGGTGAGCTGCGGCAGCTGATGCTGCGCGCCCCGTTCGCCCTGCGGGCCCGCCGCGAGGCCAGGTACGCGCTGGCCGGGCTGGCGCCGGCCACGCTGGGCGCGCTGTTCCTGGTCCTCCTGTTCGGCGCCGGGCTGCTGGCGACCGCCAGCCTGATCGGCACGTTCGTCGGGCTTCTCGTGCTCTCGCTGGCGCTGCGGCTGGCCCGCGGGTTCGGCGGGCTGCACCGGCGGCTGGCCGGGCGGCTGCTGCACGGGGAGTTTCCCGCGCCGCCCCGGTTCCAGCCCGGCCGCGGGGTGCTCCGCCGGGTGGACACCAGGCTGCGGGACGGCACCGGCTGGCGTGCACTGGCCTACGTAGTGGTCAAGGTGCCGGTGTCGTTCCTGCAGGTCTACGCGCTGAGCCTGTGGTTCACCAGCGGCTGGGCGCTGCTGTCCCCGTTGTGGTGGCTGGGGTTCAGGAACCATCCGCCCGGCGTGCAGCTGCACCCGGCCCAGGTCCCCACCGCCTTTTTCGTCCCGGTGCCGGTCAGCAGCTGGGCCGGCACGCTGCCCGTCTGCCTGATGGGCGCGGCGACGCTGCTGGCCGCCCCGTGGGTGCTGCGTGCGGTGACGGCTGGGGACGGCTGGCTGATCCGCGGCCTGCTCGGGCCCGCCCAGCTGGTCCAGCGGGTGCACGAGCTCGAGGAGAGCCGCGCGCTCGCGGTGGACGACGCGGCCGCGGCGCTGCGCCGGGTGGAGCGGGATCTGCACGACGGCGCCCAGGTGCGGCTGGCCACACTGGCCATGGGCCTCGGCATGGCCACCGAGAAGCTCGGCGAGGATGGGCAGCCGGTGGACGCTGGCCAGCTGGCCAGCGTCCGCGACCTGGTGCAGACCGCGCACCTCAGCGCCAAGGAGGCGCTGATCGAGCTGCGGGATCTGGCCCGTGGCATCCACCCGCCGGTGCTGGACGCCGGGCTGGCCGACGCGCTGGCCACGCTGGCCGCCCGCAGCCTGGTGCCGGTGGAGCTGACCACGTCCCTCACCGACCGCCCGACGCCGGCCATCGAGACGATCGCCTACTTCTGCGTGGCGGAACTGCTCGCCAACGTGGCCAAGCACAGCGGCGCGGCCAAGGTGCGGCTGGACGCCGCGCAGCACGGCCAGACGCTGCGGCTGCGGGTGTGGGACGACGGCGCCGGCGGGGCCGACCCGGCCCGGGGCAGCGGCCTGGCCGGGCTGGTCCAGCGGGTGCGGACGGTGGACGGACGGCTGGAGCTGGACAGCCCGGAGGGCGGCCCCACCGAGGTCACCATCGAGCTGCCGCTGCGCGCGTAGCGGCCGGCCGCGGCCCTCGGCCATGCGGGGCCCGGCGCGGGCGTGAGAGCATCACGGCCATGCGGGTTGTGATTGCCGAGGACGCAGGCCTGCTCCGTGAGGGGCTGGACCGGATGCTCACCGACCGCGGCCACCAGGTGTGCGCCGCCGTCGGCGACGCCGACGCGCTGCTGGCCGCGGTGGCCGAGCACCGGCCCGACGTGGCCGTGGTGGACATCAGGATGCCGCCGACCCACACCGACGAGGGGCTGCGCGCCGCGATGCTGCTGCGCACCGAGCACCCCGGCACCGGCGTGATGGTGTTCTCCCAGTACATCGAGACCAGGTACGCCTCCCGGCTGCTCGAGGGCGACGCCTCCGGGGTGGGCTACCTGCTCAAGGACCGGGTCGCCGACGTGGCCGAGTTCGCCGCCGCGCTGGAGCGGGTCGCGGCCGGCGGCACCGCGCTGGATCCGGAGGTGGTCAGCCAGCTGCTCGGCGCCAGCCGCCGCCGTGTCGGGCTGGACACCCTCACCCCGCGCGAGCGGGAGGTGCTCGCGCTGATGGCCGAGGGCCGGTCGAATTCCGGTATCGCGGCCGGGCTCGTCGTCTCCGGCGGTGCGGTGGAAAAGCACGTGGCCAGCATCTTCGCCAAGCTGGGCCTGCCGCCGTCGGGAAGCGACAACCGCCGCGTGCTGGCCGTGCTGCAGCTGCTGCAGAACTGACCCGCCTGCCCTCCCGCGGCACCGGCACGGATACCCGGGCAGACCTGTGCCCAGGCATCTGCGAGGATTCCTCGTATGGCCGAAGAGATCACCTTTCCCCGCCAGTTCGCCCGGACCCAGCGTTTCAGCCTTGGCGTCCCGCGGTCGTTCACCGTGACGCCGGACGGCTCCCGCGTCCTGTTCCTGCGCTCCCGGGCCGGCGATGACCCGGTCAGCTGCCTGTGGCAGCTGGATCTGGCCAGCGGCACCGAACAGCTCGTCGCCGACCCGCGGACCTTGCTCACCGGCGCGGACGAGGACGTCCCGGCCGAGGAGCGGGCGCGCCGTGAACGGTCCCGGCAGGGCGGGGCGGGGGTGGTCGGCTACGCCACCGACGACGCGGCCACGGTCGCCGTCTTCACCCTGTCCGGGCGGCTGTTCGCCGCCGATCTGGCCGGCGGTGGCGTGACCGAGCTGCCGGTGGCCGGCCCGGTGATCGATCCTCGGCCCGACCCGGCCGGCTCGCACGTCGCCTACGTGGCCGCCGGGGGACTGCGCCTGGTGGGCATCGACGGCACCGGCGACCGGGCACTGGCCGAGCCGGACGGCCCGGACGTGACCTACGGCCTGGCCGAGTTCGTCGCCGCCGAGGAGATGCACCGGCACCGCGGCTACTGGTGGTCCCCGGACGGGAGCACCCTGCTCGCCGCCCGGGTGGACAACACGCCCGTGCAGCGCTGGCACGTGTCGGACCCTGCGCACCCGGAACGGCCGGCCACCGAGATCCGGTACCCGTCAGCCGGCACCGACAACGCCGAGGTGACGCTGATCCTGGCCGGGCTGGACGGCAGCCGCACGCCGGTGCCGTGGGACACTGCCGCCTTCCCGTACCTGGCCTCGGTGCACTGGTCCAGCCACGGCCCCGCGCTGCTGCAGGTGCAGACCCGCGACCAGCAGACCCTGCTCACCCTGTCGGTGGCCGCCGACGGGACGACCAGCGTGCTGGCCACCGACACCGACCCGGCCTGGGTGGACCTGGTGCCCGGCACCCCGGCCTGGACGGCCGGCGGCGAGCTGGTGCGGGTGGTGGCCGCCGCCGGGGCCTACCGGCTGATGATCGGCGATCAGCCGGCCACTCCCGCCGGGCCGGACGCGCTGCAGGTGCGCGAGGTGCTGGACGCCACCGGCGACGTGCTGTTCACCGCGACCGCGGCCGACCCCACCCAGCTGCACGTGTACACGGCGTCGGCCGACGGGGTCAGCCAGGTCACCGGGGCGGCCGGGCTGCACACCGCCGTCCGCGGCGGCGGTGTGCTGGTGATCAGCTCCGCCACCATGGAGCAGCCCGGCGGCTCGGCCAGCGTGTGGCGGGGCGGCGAGCGGGCCGGGGAGATCACCAGCGTGGCCGAGGAGCCGGTGCTGACCCCCGAGGTGACCTTCCTCACGGTGGGTGAGCACCAGCTGCGCTGCGCCCTGCTGCTGCCCCGCGGCTACCGGCCCGGCCAGGACGCCGCGCTGCCGGTGCTGCTGGACCCCTACGGCGGCCCGGCCGCGCAGCGGGTGGTGTCCGCCCGGCGAGCCTACCTGGAGTCGCAGTGGTTCGCCGACCAGGGATTCGCGGTGCTGATCGCGGACGGCCGCGGCACCCCGGGGCGGGGGCCGGACTGGGACCGGCTGGTCCGCTTCGACGAGGCCACACCCAACGTGGAGGACCAGGTGGACGCGCTGGCCGCGGCCGCGGCCGCGCACCCCAGCCTGGACACCTCGCGGGTGGCGATCCGCGGCTGGTCACACGGCGGGTACCTGGCCGCGCTGGCCGTGCTGCGCCGGCCGGACGTGTTCCACGTGGCGGTGGCGGGCGCGCCGGTCACCGACATGATGCTCTACGACACCCACTACAACGAGCGCTACCTCGGCCTGCCCGGCGAGCACCCGGACGTCTACGAGCACAACTCGCTGATCGCCGACGCGCCGAAGCTGCGCAGGCCGCTGCTGTTCGTGCACGGGCTGGCCGACGACAACGTGCTGGTGGCGCACACGCTCCGGATGTCGACGGCGCTGCTGCTGGCGGGCCGCCCGCACAGCGTGCTGCCGCTGTCCGGCATCACCCACATGGCCGGGCGCGGGGACGTCTACGAGAACCTGATGCACCTGTCGGTGGACTTCATCAAGCGGAACCTGCCGCCGTCAGCGTGACGGTGCCAGCCCGATGGTGTCAGCCTGACGGCGGTCCGGTGGACTGCCGCACCGACAGGGTGACCGGCATCAGCACCGTGCGTTCCTGCCGCCGGTACTGCTGGATCTGGCCGAGCAGCAGCCGGGCGGCCTCGCCGCCGAGGTCGTGGTGCGGGATGTGCACGGTGGTCAGCGCCGGGCGCAGCTTGTCCACGAACGGCATGTCGTTGAACCCGACCACGCTGAGGTCGCCCGGGCAGTTCAGCCGCCGCTCGGCCAGCACGTCGTAGCAGCCCACCGCCAGCATGTCGTTGCCCGCGATGACCGCGGTGAACGGGGGGCCGCGGCCGAGCAGCTCACGCAGCGCCCGCGCGCCCTCGTCCTCCGACCACGACCGGCACTGCGCGACCAGGCTTTTCGGCCTGGCCAGGCCGTGCTCGGCCATGGCCGCCGCGAACGCGCGCAGCCTGCTGATCCCGGTCGAGGTGTCCTGCGGGCCGGCGATGTGCGCGATCCGCCGGTGGCCGAGCCCGGACAGGTGGGTCACGGCCAGCCGGATGCCCGCCGCGTCGTCCGGGATCACACACGGCAGCGGCAGTCCCTCCCGGCGCCGGTTGACCAGCACGATCGGCATGTCGCCGTGCGCGAGTTTCTCGATCAGCGGGTCACCGAGCCGGGCGGTGGCCAGGATGAGGCCGTCGATGCTGCGCGCCCGCAGCGTGGCCACCAGCTGCTCCTCCTGCCGCGGGCTGTTGTCCGTGTTGACGATGAGCAGCACGTAGCCGTGCGGCGTGAGCGCCGCCTCGATGCCCCGGACGATCGGCGGGAACAGCGGGTTGGTCAGGTCGGGCACGACCACACCGATGCTGGAGGACCGGGCGGTGCGCAGGCTCCGCGCCACCGCGTTCGGCCGGTAGCCGAGCTGCTCGGCCGCCCGGCGGACCCGCTCGGCGGTGTCCGCGCTCGTCATCCCCTTGGAGCCCGGGTTCAGCGCACGGGAGGCGGTGGCCGGGTGCACTCCGGCCAGCGCCGCCACGTCACGCAGTGTGGGCACGTTCACGCACCGCACGCTACCTCGCCGGGACCACGCCCGACCAGGGCCGTCCCGGCCGGGCGTTATACGGTTCCGGTCATGCCTACTTTCCGTCATCCAGGTACCGTGCTCACCGATCACACGTTTGCCCTCCCGCTCGACCACGGCGACCCGGGCGGGCCCACCATCGAGGTGTACGCTCGCGAGGTCGTCGGCGCGGGCCAGCAGGACGCCGGGCTGCCCTGGCTGGTCTTCCTGCAGGGCGGCCCTGGCGGCGCCTCGCCCCGGCCGATCGGCCGGGCGGACTGGCTGGACCGGGCGCTGCAGGACTACCGCGTGCTGCTGCTGGACCAGCGCGGCACCGGCCGGTCCACCCCGGCGACCCGGCAGACCCTGGCCAGCCTGGGCAGCGCCCAGGCGCAGGCCGGCTACCTGGCCCACTTCCGGGCGGACTCGATCGTCCGGGACGCCGAGCTGATCCGCCGCGAGCTGACGGGCGGCGAGCCATGGGCCGCGCTCGGCCAGAGCTACGGCGGCTTCTGTGCGGTCAGCTACCTGTCGCTGGCCCCCGAGGGCCTGCGCGAGGTGCTGATCACCGGCGGGCTGCCCGGGCTGGCCGCCACCGCCGACGACGTGTACCGCGCCACCTACCCGCGGGTGGCCGCCAAGACCGCCGAGCACTACCGGCGCTACCCCGGTGACGTCGGGCAGGCCAAGAAGGTGGCCCGGCACCTGCGCGACCACGACGTCCGGCTGCCCGACGGCGGGCGGTTCACCGTCGAGGCGTTCCAGTCGCTCGGCCGGATGCTGGGCATGAGCACCGGCAGCCACGCGCTGCACTATCTCATCGAGAACCCGTTCGCCGGCGGCGAGCTGGCCGACGCGTTCCTGCACCAGGCCCAGGCCGCGATCCGGCTCGGCGGCCCGCTGTACGGGGTGCTGCACGAGGCCTGCTACGCCCAGGGTGACGTGCCCACCCGGTGGGCCGCGCAGCGGGTGCGGGCGGAGTTCCCGGCGTTCGACCCGGACACCCCGCTGGACAGCGACGCCCCGCTGATGTTCACCGGGGAGATGATCTACCCGTGGATGATCGAGTCCGACCCGCTGCTGGCGCCGCTGGCCGAGGCGTCCGGCCTGCTGGCCGAGCGGGCCGGCTGGCCGAGGCTGTATGACCCGGTCACGCTCGCGGGCTGCACCGTGCCGGCCGCGGCCGCGGTCTACTTTGACGACATGTACGTGGACGCCGGCTTCTCGCTGGCCACCGCGAAGGCCATCGACGGCCTGCGGCCGTGGGTGACCAACCAGTACGAGCACGACGGGCTGCGGGTCAGCAACGGCGGCGTCGTGGGCCGGCTCATCGACATGGTCCGCGGCGTGGCCTGAGCCCGCGGACGCGCCCACCGCCGGCGCCCGGCCACGTGGGCCCGGGCGCGCCGGTGGTGGGCGCAGCCGTCCAGGTAAATCCAGCCGGGTAAGCCCGTGTTACGGCTGGGGCGGGGCGGTGTTCGCGTTCACCCCCACGTCTACCGTGACCCAGCCGACGCTGCCGTCCGGGCCGGTGGCCGCGATCCGGTAGTAGCCGGCCTGCGGGAACGTGGCGGTGAACGAGCCCTGGCCGCCGGTCAGCGTGACCGAGCTGGGGAAGCCCGGCGGGGCGGACACCCCGGGCGGCGGGGTGAGCGCCAGGTTCACCGTCCCGCTGACGCTGGTGTCCTGGGTGAGCCCGCCGGTCTCCGCGTCCACGTTGACGGTGAGCGGGCTGCCCGGGGCGGGCGCGCCGATGTCGGACAGGATGCTCGACCCGTGGAAGGCGATCGTGTCGGCCGGGGCGACCGGCAGCGTGGGCGGCGGCAGCGCCGCCTGGCCGAAGTCGAACGCGCAGAGCAGATTGTTCTGCTTGGCGTTCAGCAGGGTCAGCGGCGGCAGGTGCCACATCTTCTGCATGAGCGACAGGATGCCGACGTTGGTGCTCTGGTCGTGGAACACACCGGTGCGCGCCCACGGGCTCACGATGATCATCGGGGTGCGGGCGCCGTAGCCGGTGCCGGGCGGCGGCGGCACATGGTCCCAGAACCCGCCGCTCTCGTCGTAGCTGACGAAGATCGCGGTGGAGTCCCAGTACTTGCTCTGCGCGACCGCGTTCACCAGCTGGCCGACCCACGCGTCGCCCTCGCCGACGTCCTCGGCGGGCTCGGTGCTGTAGCCGACGCCGGGCCGGACGAAGGAGAAGTCGGGCAGGTGGCCGTGGGACAGGTCGGTGAAGAACTGGGTGCCGGTGGTCAGGTCCCTGGCGTGCCCCTTCGGGATGATCTGGTCCCAGATCGTGCCGCTGAGCACCGACGGTGGCAGCGCGTAGTAGATCTTCCAGGACCGGCGGCTGGCGGTCAGCTCCTTGAAGATCGAGTGCCACGGCCTGGTCGAGCCCGGCTCCAGGTTGTTGTACACCCAGCCGTGGTCGGTGCCGTTCAGCGCGGTCATGACGTTCGGCTGGGTGGGCGCGATGACCGGCTGGAAGTTCTCGTCAGCCAGCTCGTAGTGGCTGGCCAGGTACTGCTCGTCCGGGTCGAACGCCGGCCCGAACTCGGTGATCGAGGACATCCCGTCCTGCGGGAACACCGTGTAGTGGTCCATCCGGTAGCCCTTGCCCGGCTGGTAGTCCATCGCCATCTGCTCGGCGACGGCGCTGTTGTTGATGCCGCCGTACACGTCGCCCTCGTTCGGCGTGGCCTGCACCGGCTGCACGTTGGGCTCGGAGTCGAAGTAGGCGTTCGGGTTCAGCAGCGATGTGCCCGGCGGGATGCCGTCGGCGCCGGGGAAGGTGCCGAACAGGTTGTCGAAGCTGTGGTTCTCGATCATGATCTCGATCACGTGCTTGATGTGCCGGCCGGCCACGCTGGCCAGCGCGGCGCCGGGCTGGCCTGTCCCGGCCGTGACCGCGGCCTGGCGGGCGGCGGGCCGCGGCTGGTGCGCGGCAGCCTGGCGGGCGCCGGCCTGCGCAGCGGCGGGCATGGCGACCAGCGCCGCGGCGGCCGCCAGGCCGGCCCCGGCGACCGGCCAGCGGGCCCGTATCAGCCGGCCTGCGGTTGTCCTTCGTGGCAGCCGTGATGCCATCTGACCTCCCGGGTGACGCGGTGGGTGGGCGTGCTGAGCCGCCTATCCTGACAGCGCCAGCACGGCCCCGGATGGCAATTAAATTACCGAAAAGCGAATGCTCTGGTAATACCTGCACTCGACGGCGTGCCCGGTGGCGGCCTACCGGCTGGCCGGTTCGCGGGCGGGGCCGGTCTCGCCGTCCAGCCGCACCGTGTTGCGGCCGCCGGTCTTGGCCGCGTAGAGCGCGGCGTCGGCCGCGGTAAGCAGGTCGGTCAGGTCCTGGCCGGCCGGATCCAGCGTGGCGGCGACGCCGATCGACACCGTCACGTGCAGCGGGTCGCGGTCTTCCCCGGCGGGGAAGGGGTAGCTGGCCAGGCTGGCCCGCAGCCGGTCGGCCACGGCCACGGCCTCGTCCGCGCCGGTGTGCGGGAGCAGGATGGTGAACTCCTCGCCGCCGAACCGGCCGATCAGGTCATAGGGCCGCAGCCCTTCGCGCAGCGTGGCGGCCGCGGCGGCCAGCACGGCGTCCCCGGTCAGGTGGCCGTAGCCGTCGTTGACCGCCTTGAAGTGGTCCAGGTCGGCGATGGCCACCGCGACCGGGCTGCGGGTGCGCTGCGCGGCGGCCAGCTGCACGGTGACCTCGGTCCGCCAGGCGGCCGCGTTCAGCAGGCCGGTCTTCGTGTCGATCCGGGCCTGGGAGATGAGCTGCGCCTGCCGGAACGACCGCTGCAGCAAGATGACCAGGGGCAGCGCCGGCAGGAGGAGCACCACGCCGACCCCGGCCACAGTCCCCGCCAGCAGCACCCCGGCCGAAATCTCGCACGCGTCGTTGAGCAGCGGCTCGCGGGTGAAGAGATGGCCGCGTACGCTCACCGTACGGTCCGAGCCCTTCACCGCCGCGATTATCAGGCTCTTGTCGACCGCCGACCAGAGCAGCGTGCAAGCCACCGCGACCAGCAACCACAGAGGGGACCGGGCCGCGGGCCACTGCCGCTGCAGCACCGGCAGCACGGCATGGAAGGCGGCCGAAGCAGCGGCCAGTGACAACCCGTTCGCCGCCGCACTGAACACCCGCCGATGCGCCACCGTATGCCGGGTACGGAGCTGCAGCATGCAGCCAGCGGCGATGGGCGCAACCAGGGAATAGAACGGCGGCAGCAGCAGGGCGATTGGCAACTGCCAGATGCCGTGCACGTCCTTCATGAACCCGGCCGGCACGGTGGTGCGCCGAGTGAGCTCAACCGCACCAGCGCCGAAGGTCACCAGCAAGGCGAACAGCGCCAGGTCGCGGCCGCGCAAGCTGGTCAGCATGCCGACCGTGACTGCGGCGGCCACACTCGTCGCGACAACTCCGCACACGTACCAGACCAGCCCACGCGGCAACCGCCACAGCGGCCACTCAGCCACCACGCGGTAACAGCACGTCAGCAAACCGTGGCGCGAAGGGTAGGCGATGGCGGCCTCCTGATGCCTGGCGAGCGGGTAGACAGATAGCAGGACTAATAACAGAGGGTAGCCAGTTCGGCTGGAACTGTCACGACAAAGGACATGTTCTCGTGTTGCGACGCGACGCCAACGGTGACACATTTCAGGCGTACACCGACAAGAAAGACGTATCAGGAGGAGGTGTCATGCGAGGGCAGCAGTGGGGCTGACAACAGCGGCGGGTAGAGTCCAGTGGGTGCCGGAGAAACGTGTGACGGCGCAGCGGTGCGCCCACAGGAGTTCGGCGCACCGTGGCGGTTGCGGAGCTGAACCCCCGGTGAGTCCGGGGACTCTGATGCACCTTAGGTTTCCCCGAGTCGGGATGCTGGAATGTGGTCATGCTACCGGCTAAGCAGCGCCGATCCGGATCTCGTATTCGATCGGCGTGAGCATGCCCAGCGAGGAGTGTCACCGGCGCCGGTTGTGGAGAACCTCAGGTATTCGAATAAGGCGTTGGCGAGCTCGATCGGGGTGCGGCAGCGCTGGCGGTTGAGTAGCTCGGTCTGGACCGGGCCCCAGGATTCGATCATGGCGTTGTCGTAGTCGCCGATCGATCCCATCGAGGGCACCTGCCCGGAGGCGCGGGCCCGGTCGGTGACGGACCAGGACGTGCTCACCGTGGTCGGAGTGGATCACCACGCCTGGGCGGGCGGCCCGGTTGCGGATGGCCATGTCTAAGGCGCTGGTGACCAGGCTGCGGGTTGGGAGCTGTCGATCGGCCAGCCGATGACTCGGCGGGTGCAGATATTCAGGACCACGGCGCACTAGACCTTGCCTTCGCGGGTGGGGGCTCGGTGATGCTGATGACCCACCATCTGGTCTGGACCGGGCGGGTGATCTGTCCGTGCATCAGGTCGTCGGCGGTGGGGTCTGGTGCCTAGGCCGGGGGTGGTGGTTACCGGGCAGGCCTTTGATCCCGGCCCGGTGCATCAGCATCTCCACCGCGCCGTGGCCCATGGTCACGTCCAGGCCCGGGTGAGTTCGGCGTGCACCCGACGGGACCCGTAGGTGCCGCGGGAGGCCAGGTGGTGGACAGCCTGGAATGCTCGGCTAGCTGTTCTGCCCGGCGGTGATATCTCTCGACCTTGCCGTTGGTCTGTGGCCGGTAGGGGCGGGTGCGTTTGTGGGTGATGCCCAGGCCGGCGCAGGTGGCGGCCCGGGTCGGGACCGGTAGCAGGATCCGTTGTCGGACAGGACGCGCTCGATGGTGATGCCGGCGGTGGCGTACCAGGCGTGCGCGCGGGCCAGGAACCCGGCGGCGGTTTCTTTCCGCTCGTCGGGCAGGATTTCGGTGTAGGCCAGCCGGGAGTGGCCATCGAGGGCGGTGTGCAGGTAGCTGTAGCCCAGGTTGGCCCGGCCGTGCATGGTGCGCGGGCGGGCCAGGTCGCGGTGGGCCTGGCTGTTGCGCTTGCCGGTGGCCCGGCCGTGGACGCACCAGCCGCCGCCGTCGGGGATGTTGCCCAGCTTCTTGACATCGACGTGCACCAGCTCGCCGGGTGCGGCCCGCTCGTAGCGGCGGACCGGCGTGCCGGTGCCGCGGTCGAGGTGGGCCAGCGGCGGGTAGCCGTAGCGGGTGAGCACCTTGTGCACGGTGGACGGGTTCAGGCCCAGCCGCCAGGCGATCTGGGCCGGGCCCAGCCGCCGCCGCACCCGCAGGCCGATGATCCGCCGCTCGGTCCGGGCCGGTGTGCGGGCCGGGCTGGTGTGCGGGCCGGGCTGGTGTGCGGGCGGGAGGACCGGTCGGCCATCCCGGCCGCGCCGTGCTGGCGGTAGCGGGCCGCCCAGCGGGCCGCAGTGGTGGGCGAGACCTGGAATCGTTCCGCCGCCTGGCGCAGCGGCCAGCCGTCCCCTGCTACGCACCGGGCCAGCCGGAGCCGGCCTGTCTCGGTCAGCGGGGCGTTACGGTGGACCACGAGGACCTCCTGGGTGCTGGTGCAGGTTGTGGTGATCCACACCGAACCCGGAGGTCCTCATCTATTCAAGATCATCCACCCGTGTCGCGTTACCAACGTCCGTGGTCAGTACAGCTAGCCAGCCAGGAGCCGGGTCGGGTGCCCAGAGCACCTCTCGCTGCGCTACGCGGCACGAACTCGTCATGAGTCACGCCGCGGGCCATCAGCGCGCGCTCGGCACCGCGGGACAGGGCCGACGTCGCATCATCACGGCCTACAACATCTCATGCCACTGCTCCTGCGCACATCTCGACCTGCTACAGAGCGACAAACAAGCTACCGATGGAGTGCCGCCACTGTGCCGGTAAGAATTCCTGGTCAGGCCGACCGCGGTATCAAATAATCCAAGTTGACTATTCCCACGGCTCTGCACAGTAGGAGCAACACCCAGGGAAGTGATCGACACCTGACTATTATTCACACCACCAGTCCCTTGCGCTAAGTCAGAAGCATGAGTGCCGCAGGCGTACTCCGTATCAAACAGGAACAATCAGGTACAGGCATTTCCATGCCTGTGCCCCCCAGCGTTACGCGAGAGCACTTACCCTCTCAATGTCGGCGTCATTTAATGGCTCAGACCAACACGGTGGTAAAATTCACCCACGGAACCTCCTAGTAGCCGTGGCTGGGCTAGCCATCACCATTGCAACAGTGGTAGAGGTGCCAGCCACGAGCGCGAAAAGCGTAACATGGCAGGCAAGTAACCAAGATACCGCGCAGGTTTCGTACGCCAAGTCAAAGGTCTGGCTTAAACTGTCATATGCGACCGGTGGAAGCTGTTACTCTGGCAATGGCTCACTCAGCGTCGCTCTACCTGACGTGAGCCGGGCAACAATTTATGGAGATCATTCTGTCTACCTTAGCTTTTCGCCGCCGGGCAACGTTGACGAAGTTACCATCGGTACGGGCACACTTTCGCTCCTGGTGTCACGTGCATAGCTGGATGTATCCACCACAGGGCACCGAGATCAATGCTCGGTTGAAAGGAGAATCATGAGACGTTTGGTTGGTGTCGTATGTACGTTTATAAGCAGCGTAGGACTAGTCGCCGCGGTTGCGCTACCAGCGAGCGCAAGCGGGACATCGTCACATCACCAGCAGGCAGGTATAGTACATCACGTGCTCGAAATCAAGGTGAAGCATAGTACCCGTGCACCGAATGCACCGCTATACGAGGAGAACCTGTCTTCGGAAATTCAGTGTGCCCATTGGTCGGGCACTCTTTCATGGGGAGGCAACGGAAGTATCGCAGATCCAGCCTACATCCAGTTGGAAGGAGTGATCTACGACACCTGCAACAACGGCTGGGCTAGGCTGTACCTACACTGGGATACGATCGACAACCCGAAAGAGAAAAACCCTGGGTATGCCGGGCCGAATGGCCACAATAACACGCCATACTATACGGAGGACACCGTCAACACATACAAGGACATCTGGGTTCTATTGTGCAGTTCCGATCATGAGGGTTACCGGTGCGGCAACAAGAAAGGCCCCGGGGCGTAACTGAATCTATGCCCATGCCCGCGGTGGTCACTTCACCGCGGGCATGGGTTGGACTATTTACTATGGTCTTCTTCCCGGTCCGGTTTCGCCAGGTCCGGCGCTGGATGCGCCGGCGAAGGTGCCTAGTTTCAGGACATTGAGGACAAGTGTCTCAGGACATCGAGGACATCTGGCACGAGCGTGTCGGCATGTCGAAAGCCCGGCTCGTCATCACGGCTGTCACTGTTGCGAAGCGCCCGGGTCAGCGAGGTGGCCCGTAGCTACGGGGTCGCCCGGTCCTCGAGTTACACCCTGCTGGCCCGGTACCGGGCCGAGGGGGAGGCGGCGTTCGAGCCGCGGTCGCGGCGGCCCAGGACCTCACCAAGCGCCATCAGCCTGGATACCGCCGAACTGATCACCAGGCTGCGCAAGGAGCTGGCCGGGAAGGGCCTGGACGCCGGGCCGTACACCATCGCATGGCACCTGCAACACCACCACCACATCCAAGTCTCACTGGCCACGATCAGCCGGTGCTTGACCCGGGCCGTATTAGTGGTCCTGGAGTCGAAAAACGGCCCAAGTCGTTCTACCTGCGCTTCCAAGCCGAACTGCCCAACGATTGCTGGCAATCTGACTTCACCCACTACCAGCTGACCCAGGACGGCGCGGCCGATGGCCCCACCGGCGGGATATCTCTGCCAGCATCGAAGGACGAGGGAGAAGCGACGCTCCCTGCCAGCTAGGAATCTGTTAACGTGAGTAAACCCCAACGAAGGAGCAGACGTGACGGCGCATCCCGTGGAAGACCAATTCGCCCAGGTACCGCGAAGCCCTCAAGCGCCGGCCGATCGTGAAGCACCCTGGACGGTGTGGGCTAGGTTCCTGATCAAAGCGGACAGCGAGCATGAGGCCCGAGCCATCACGGACAGCGTGCTTGCCCAGATGGAAGCACAAGCCGACGGTGAGCCAGAGCTCGTCCCCTTTCCTCGCAGACCCGGAACATGGATGGCGACTGCGCAAATGGACCTGACAGTATTGCCGTCGCTTAAGCCCGATGACGCACGCACCCGGCTTAGTTATGTTTCTTCCGGCCTCGGTCAGGTGACCTGGACTAGCCGGGTAAGCGAACGAGAGGGCAGATGGGATTGGCCCCCGGACATCTGGTCGAAAGAGCCTGGCAAAGACGATTTGTTGGTGCATCCGGCGGTGCTTGCCGTGACGCTGTGGGCATCAGCCGAGGATAGCAAATAGTCCAACCCATGCCCGCGGTGAAGTGACCACCGTGGGCATGGGCATAGATTCAGTTACACTCCGGGGCGTTTCTTGTTGCCGCACCGGTAACCCTCATGATCGGAACTACAAGGTACGGGCTGGCTTCGGGGCTAGCCGCAAGGCCGGTCGGTTAAGGTTCATCGCCGGATGCTGGATCGGCTGTGAGGATGGCGATGTCGATGGTGGCCTTGTACCAGGGTCCCGGCAAAGTCCCGTGGCTGCAGTTCACGAGTTCGTAACTGCTGGCCAGCTGTGTCGTGGCGCCCGGTCGGCTGTAATGACTCGCTGCCGGCCACGGACATGGCACCATCAGGCTGCACGAGCTCGCGATTCCTTCCTCAATCGAGCGGATGACCGCGGCGTTGACCGCGTGGTACATCCCGAAGTCGTCGAGGTTGATGATGAGTACCCGGGCATCGGGAGGGAAACCCAGCAGCTCACCCGGCCGAACCGAGGGCGCGGCGGCCGCGGGTTCCAAGGCATGTCCGTCCATGCCCTCAAGTATCGGGGTGCCAGCAAGCCGTTCCGGTGGTGATCGGGGGATCTGCGACACACCGGTGAGGCGCGGGCAGCAGCGCGGGCACGGCCCTTAAGGTGATCATGGCGGGTCCATCTTGTGAGAGCAAGATGGAGCCGTGTCAGGACGATTCGCGAACTATCCGCCGGAGTCGCGTGAGCCTGCAGTCCGGATGGTCGCCGAAGTGCGGCCGGACCAGCCCACCAGTTGCGCGCAGCACACTGCCCCTGGCGCGAATAGTGTTGACACAATCGTTAGCCTTAACGAACAGCCCGCAGCGCTCTGACCCGTGGTGACGCTCCGCCGCTGTACTACCAGCCGCCTCGCCGCTTCGGAATCGGGGTATGCCGAGCTCGGCCCGCGGGGGAACCGCAATCATACCGTCACCGCCCGGCCGAACAGGCACTCACGGACGCTGGTGATTCGTCTGGTCCTGCACGGCGCTTTCGCCCGCGCAGACAGACGGTCGGGTAGCGGCCAGGATCCACTCGAGCCGGACTCCGCATACCCCGGTTGTGAACCGCCCCGGTCTTGTACCGGCCAATTGGGGATTACATCAGCACGTTCTCGGCCAGCAGCACCGCCGGGGCCGGCTTGGCCAGTCCCGACAGCACCCTCGGCAGCCGGACCTGCTGCGCCAGCCGCTCACGGTCACCCCGGAGCAGGAGCACAGAGACGTTCCATCGTCCCACCTAATCCACTGTAAAGCAACCACCAATACTTGATACCATTTTGGCCAAGAGATTCCCAAGCAGGAGTAAAATTAGCGATCGCAGTTCCAGATTTGCCTGAATTGTCATAGAATTACATTCTTGCCTTCTGGTCTGCATGTATGTCAATATTTACCGTAGCCGCCAGGGTTGGATGCTGACACGGACTGGAACACCGCATGACGGGGCTTGGCGATTGGAACTCGTTTGGCGCGTTGCTGCGCAGCGCACGACTATCGGCTGGACTGACGCAAGAGGAACTCTCGGCACGTTCAGGCTTGTGCATACGAGCGATAAGCAATCTAGAGCGTAATCGGACGCGGAAACCATATCCTCGGTCAGTAGTACTGCTGGCAGATGCGCTTAGGGTGCCTGAGACTGTGCGACACGAATTGCAGGAGGCAGCCAGCCACGCCCGCAAAGCGGGGACAGATAGCGTAGTGCCCGATAGCAACTCCGAAAGGGTCGCCCAAACGGCCACCGGCCCGGACGGCGAGACCACTACTTCGCAACGGCCGACAGATTTGCATTGGTCAGAGCCCCTCTCGTGGGTGGTACAACGGCAGATTCCGGCAGAGGTTGCCGATTTCAGTGGACGAGAGCAGGAGGTAACTCAGCTAGCTGCAGCCCTGACCTTTGGATCAGGATTAAGCGGGGTACCCACAGCGGTGGTCTGCGGCCAGCCAGGAGTTGGGAAGACAACGCTGGCGATACGGGTTGCCCATTCGCTACATTCATCCTTCCCGGACGGGCAACTATGGGCACATTTGGCTGGCTCCTCAGTTCAGCCGCGGGACCCCGGCGAGGTCCTCTCCGAGTGGCTGCGCGCACTCGGTATACACGGTTCGGAAATTCCCAGGACGACGGCCGAGCGCGCGGCTCTGTATAGGTCTAGGCTAGCCCATCGACGGGTCCTGATGGTCGCGGATGACGCTAGCGCCTCGGCCCAGATCCGGCCGCTATTGCCGGGGACAACTGGAAGCGCATTGCTGGTGACCAGCAGAACACAGTTGACCGGTTTGTCTGGCTCCTCGTTGCACGTACTTGACGTGTTCACGCCGGAAGAGGCCACCCTACTGTTTACCCGGATGGTCGGTGAGCAGCGGGTAACAGTCGAACCGGGAGCAGTGCGTCACTTGGCGCAGTCGTGTGGTTTCCTGCCACTGGCGGTGCGGATCGCTGGTTCCCGTCTAGCCTCGCGGCCGACCTGGCGGATATCTGTACTCGTCCGGAGAATGACGACCGAACGACGGCTCCTAGACGAACTGGTGACGGAGGATCTATCTGTCCGAATCAGCGTTGCGCTCAGCTATCGCGCTCTCGGCGACCTGGCTCAAAAGGCGTTCCGGCTGCTAGGCCTCCTCGGACCGCACGACGTCGCGGAGTGGGTGATCGCCGCACTGCTCGGCGAATCGGACGCCAGCGCGGTGGTGAACGAACTTGTGGAGAAGTCTCTCCTTACGCCGATTGGCACCGATGGCACGGGCCAGCCTCGCTACCAGTTGCATGATCTTCTGCGCGAGTACGCCCGGGAGCAGCTGGCCGAGCATCAAAAACCGGAACAGGATGCGGCTCTACAGCGCGCTTTGGCCGGCTGGCTGCAACTCGCCGAACTGGCGAACAATGCGATCCCCTGTGATCCGTTCTTCCCCCCAACGACTCACGGCCATGTGCCCGCCGTTCTCTCCAATAAACTTGCACATCTGCTTGTGACGGATCCGCTGGTCTGGTTCAGCACTGAACGACTGACCCTATCGGCGGCCGTGCAAAGCGCAAGTGCCAGGGGCTGGCACGAAATGGCTAGCCAACTCGGGATGGCGCAGGCCGGTTTCCAGTACCTGCAAAACCGCACCGACGATGCCGAACAGATGTGGCAGACTATCATGAATGCTACCGCCCCACCTGGAGACACAATTCTAAATGCCCAGGCGGCGTTGCGATATGCTGCAGTGATGATTGGACGTGGAGAGGCAGCCCGTGTAACGGAGCTCCTAGATCAATGCATAAATCAGCTCGCTGACACGGATGACGGGATCACTCTCGCCTTTTCCTTGTATTGGCGCGCGTCTGCGGCATATGACATGGGGCATTTCGAGGCAGCGGTATCCTACGGTGAACGCTGCATTGCAATTGCACGCCATATCGGAAGTCGGCATGCGGCATTTCTTCCCTTGCGTCAAATCGCCCAATCGCTGGTCAGCCTCGGACGTATCACTGAAGGCATCGAAATCTGCAAACGTGCGGTCAGCCTGGCCGGGGAGATTGGCGAGGAGTCTTATGTCTTGGCTGCTCAGCAGAGCCTCGGCTACGTCTATGTAATGGCGAAAGCCTACACGAAGGCTATTCCGCTTTGTGAGACCCTCCTGAGAGATTACCGCCGAATTGGCAACGTCCGCGGTGAAGGATTGGCTCTCGGCCTCATAGGTGACGCATATGCCGGGCTGGGCCGTCACCGGCAAGCAATGCAAGTACTATCAGAGGCTCTCTCGATTTTCCGAGACCACAATAACCGCCGCTTTTATGGACTGTGCCTGCTGAAGCTAGGACTTTCTCATCGTCACCTGGGTGATCTCCACCTAGCCACCTACTACCTGAGCGATAGCCTGCAGACTTTCCAAGAACTCCGTTTTCTCCACTACGAGCAGCAGGCGCGGGACGAACTTGCGAAGTGCCGGGTTTGAGCACAAGCTGTTCCAGCGATTCACGTGATTCACTGGTGTGCGTCCGTCCGCAGCCAGCTGCGAAGCTGTTTGCGGTCCAGCTTGCCCACGCTGGTGAGCGGGATGGCGTCCACGATCGTCACTTCGCGCGGGTACTTCGTCGCGGCCAGGTGGGCCTTGGCGTGCTCGACCAGTTCGGCGGGCGTAGCGCTGGCGCCGGCCCGCAGCGTGGCGAACGCGACCACCTCCTCGCCGAGCCGCGGGTCCGGCCGGCCGACCACGCCGGCCTGGGCCACCGCCGGGTGCGTGAGCAGCACGTCTTCCACGTCGCGCGGGTAGACGTTGAAGCCGCCCCGGATGATCAGATCCTTCTTCCTGTCCACCACGTACAGGTAGCCGTCGGCGTCCAGGTGGCCGATGTCACCGGTGTGCAGCCAGCCGCCGGTCAGCGCGGCGGCGGTGGCCTCCGGCGCCTTCCAGTAGCCGGACAGCACCCCCGGCGACCGCACGCAGATCTCGCCGTCCTCCCCGGGTGGCAGCACCTGGCCGGTGTCGTCCCTGATCGTCACCTCGCAGCCGGGGACGGGCAGCCCGACGCTGCCGGCCCGACGCGCGCCGATCGGGCTGGCCGAGATGATCGAGGCCGACTCGGTGCAGCCGTATCCCTCGTACACGGTGGCGCTGGGCACCCGCCGTTCGAATTCCTCCCTGGTCTCCTCGGCCAGCGGCGCCGCCCCCGAGGTCACCGCGGCCAGGTCGGCCAGGCCGGCCTGTTCCAGCGGCAGCGCCAGCAGCATCTGGATCATCGACGGGACCAGCGTGGTGATCTGCACCCGGTGCTGCTGGGCCAGGTCCAGCCAGCTGGCCGGGTCGAACCAGCGCATCAGCACGGTCTGGCCCGGCTCGGTCTCGTGCATGCCGATGCAGGTGACGAGCAGCCCGTAGGCGTGCGCGAGCGGCAGCGGCACCAGCGCCCTGGTGAGCCCGGCCCGGTCGGAGGCGTCGTGCCGGGCCGACCCGCACCAGTACAGGTTGGCGTGGGTGAGCGGGACTCCCTTGGACCGGCCGGTGGTGCCGCCGGTGTACAGCAGCGCCGCCAGGTCGTCGTCGGCCCGGTCCGCGATCGGGCCGGTCCCGCCCGCTTCCACCTCGGCGAAGCTGACCACCCGCAGCGGCCGGCCGGGCCCGGCCGTGGTGTCCCGGGCCGGGGTGTCCCCGGCGACCACGATGAACCGCACGCTGTCCAGCCCGGCCGCCGCGGCGGTGACCTTGGGCAGGAACTCCGGCGTGGTGACCACCCCGGCCGCACCGGAGTCGGCCAGCGCGTGCCGCAACTCGTCTGCGCTGACCAGGAAGATCAGCGGGGTGAGCGCGGCACCGGCCCGCCACGCGCCGTTATAGGTGATGAGCACCTCGGGGCAGTTGGCCATCAGCACGAGCAGCCGGTCGCCGGGCCGCAGGCCCAGCCGGGCCAGCCCGGCGCCGAACCGGTCCGCCCGGCCGGCCAGCCCGGCCCGGGTGTGCCAGCTGCCCTCGAAGAACAGCGATTCCCCGTCGCCGATCCGTTCCAGGTGCCGCTCCGCCAGCCTGGCCAGATTCTCCTCGCCCATGTCACCCTCATCCGTCGCGCGGTGCCGGCCGTGTGCCCGGGCCTGCCGTCATCTTCCTACTCGTCAGTATCCTCGGCCAGCAGGTGCCGGAAATAGGAGTCCGGGTCGGTCATGAACCTCCGCCAGGCACCGGTCAGGTGCACCTCCCAGCGGGTGCGGCGGATCCCCCAGTCGCCCAGCTCGAGGATGGTGGCGCCGGGCACCGCCGCGACGATGGGGGAGTGCGTGGCCACCACGGCCTGCGAGCCCTCCTGGGCCAGGTCGTGCAGCAGTGCCACGAGGCCGAGGCAGGCGGTGAACGACAGCGGGGCGTCGGGCTCGTCCATCAGGTAGAAGCCGGGCTGGTTCACCCGGGTGCGCAGGATCTCCAGGAAGCCCTCGCCGTGGCTGAGCTCGTGGAACCGCTCCTCGCGGCGGCCCCGGTTCTCCTCCAGATACGTGTACAGGCCGTGCATGGTGTCGGCGCGCAGGAAGTAGGACCAGTGCGGCCGGCCGGGCCCCCGCTCCACGGTCAGCTGGTCACCGATACCCGGCTCGCTGTCCCTGGCCCAGCGCTGCTGGGCCAGCACCGACCCGCCCTGCGGATTCAGCCCGCACGCCTCGGCCAGCAACTCCATCAGCGTGGACTTGCCGGAGCCGTTCTCACCCACGACCACGGTCAGGCCGGCCGCCAGCGGCAGCCCTTCGGTCAGCAGCTGCTCCACCGCCGGGACCGTCGCGGGCCAGCGGGTGGTGTCGACGGACGCCTCCGGGCCCAGGCGGACCAGGCGGACCGCCCGCCCGTCGGCCGTCCAGCCGACCCCGGTCACCGGCGGTCCGGCGGCTGGTGCGCCGCGGGCCGGGGAGGCGGCGGCGCATCCTCGAATAGCGGGCACTGGTCCAGTTCCGGGCACTGGCAGCCGGCCGCGGCCTGCAGCCAGCTCCGCACCAGCTCCGCCCGCTCGATCAGCGCGGTGACCGCCGACAGCTTGTGCGCGGCGATGTCCCGCAGCCGCTCGATGGCCGCCGGGTCGCCGGGCGCCGCGGCCAGCAGCGTGCCGATCTCGCCGAGGCTGAGCCCGGCCCGCTGGCCGGTGTCGATCACCGCCAGCGTGCGCAGCGCGGCCGGGTCGTAGCGGCGCCGCCCGGCCACCCGGGCCGGCGCGGGCAGCAGCCCGATCTCCTCGTAGTAGCGGATCGCGGACGGCCGCTTGCCCGACCGCCCGGCCAGTTCGCCGATGGTCAGGAAGCCGGGCCCGGGACAGGGATTTGACATCAACCCGACTTTAACAACGAGCCTGGGTGAACCATCCAGTCACAGCCGACCCGGAGCAGACCATGACCGGACAGCAGATCACCGGCGGGGGAGAGGCCAGCCCGCCGCCCATCGCCTGCAGCCTCACCCCTGGGGGCCGGGCCGCGCAGGGCGGCCAGTGGCAGGACCTGATCAGCCAGGCGATGACCGGCCGCGCCGAGCTCCCCGATGGCGTGCGCCTTACCTTCCGCGCCGCGCCCGGGACCGAGGCTGAGCTGCGCGGGCTCGCCGCGGCGGAGAGCGAATGCTGCCCGTGGGCCGACTGGACGGTGCAGCCGGCGGGCGGGCGGCTGCTGCTCACCGTCCGTGCCGCCACGGCGGACGGCGCCGCCGCGCTGCACGCCATGTTCGCCGGGCCGGGCTGACGGCCCGGCTCACCGGCCCGGGCTCACCGTCCATCCAGCGGCGCGTGCAGCGCGGCCGGCGGAGGCGGCGTGGTTCCGGCGAGGACGCCCCCGAGGTGCCGTGACAACGGCCCGGCGGCACCCGCGAGGTAGCGGCCGAGCGTGTCGAGCCTGCCGATGCGTGCCTTGGGCGCACTGACGTTAACGGCCGCGGCAACGCGGCCGATGAAGTCGGTGACCGGGACGGATGCGGCCACGACACCGAGTTCGAAGTCCCCGTCGGAGGTGGCGTAGCCGCGTGCACGGATGCCGGCGATAACAGTGCGCAGGCTGGGCAGGTCACGCACCTGGATCCGCTCCGGCCCGGCACCGTCGCGGACGGCGTGCACCGAAGACGGCGCCCGGCCGCCCGCGAGGTCACCGACCACGGCCGTGTCGCGCCCGTGGCCGGCGTACCAGGCGGACAGCTCCGCTGGGTCCCTGTCGCTGAGCAGGACCCAGCCCGATGGGGTGCGCCAGGCGGCCGTGGTGACTCCTTCCCAGCCCGTGGTGCGCACCTCCTGCGGGCTGAGCTCGCTGATCAGCGTGAGGACGTTGCCACCGCGGAGCACGCACATGTGCGTTGTTTCCCCGGTGTGCTGAGCGATCTTCCGCAGGTACGGACGTGCCTCGGCCACCAGAGTGGCCTCCAGGGTCCGTGCGGCCAGGGCAAAGAGCCCCGGCCCCAGCCGGTACGCCAGGGTGCCCGGATGGCGGGCGAGAATGCCCGCGTCCGCGAGTGTGGCCAGCGCCCGGGAGGTCACCGCCTTGTCCCGCCCGGTGAGCTCCGCGACCCGCAGCACGCCCAGGCCTCCCGACCGCAGCGCCTCGGTTCCGCTGAGCACGTCGAGGATCTCGACGTCACGAGCGAGCCCGGACGAGTTCCGCCGGGGGCGCTCCGGGCGACCCGGCGGCACCATGGCACCGAGTCTATGGTTGTCATATACACAAGGACAATTGTTTCATCGGCAATACGCGGCTTACCGTGAGAGCCATGGCCCCGGTCTTTGCCACCTGCCGGAGCGAGACCGGCCCGTTCGCAGGCCCGGGTCGCCGCTGATGGACATCACCGAATTCAGCCTCGACCTGTTTTCCCTGGCTGGCCGCTGCGCCCTGGTCACCGGCGGCAATACCGGCCTGGGCAGAGGGTTCTCCCTGGCCCTGGCGAAAGCGGGTGCCGACGTGTTCGCCGTCGGCCTGGCCGAAGAAGACGAGACCACCCGCCGGCTGGTCGAGAGCACCGGGCGCCGCTGGGAGTTCATGGTGGCGGATATCACGGCCCCCGGCACCCCGGCGGCCGCCGTACGCTGCTGCGCCGAGGCACTGGGCTCGGTCGACATCCTGGTCAACTCGGCGGGTATCTGCCTGCTGGCCGACGTCGGAGATTTCGATCGCACCCGGTGGGACCCGATGGTCTCGGTCAACCTGACCGCCGCTTTCGAACTCGCCCACGAGGCAAGCAAGCTCATGGTCAAGCAGCACTTCGGCAAGATCATCAATATCGGCTCGATGTTTTCCTTCCTCGGCGGCAGATCCTCTCCTGCCTATGCGGCCACGAAAGCCGGGATCGTCGGATTCACCAAGGCCTACTGTGACGAACTCGCGGAGCACAACGTCCAGGTCAACGCCATCGCCCCGGGCTACTTCAAGACGGCGATCACCGAGGCGGCCCAGGCCGATGCCGAGCTCCGCATCGCCGAGCGCATCCCGGCCGGCCGCTGGGGGGAGATCACCGACCTGATGGGGGCGGTCGTCTTCCTGGCCAGCCGCGCCTCGGATTACGTCAACGGCCACGTCCTGGTGGTCGATGGCGGCTACCTCGTCCGCTGAACGGCCCGGCACCCATCCCAGGACCGCCCGCCTCACGAGAGAAAGCGCAGAACCGGCTATGGCCCCCTCCCGATCCCCGCTGGACCGGCCGTCGATCGTCGCGGCGATGACCGGCCTGCTCGGCCCCGCTGCCGTCGAGACCGACGAGGACTCGCTGAAGTCGGCCAGCGTCGACCGGTTCAGGAAGTTCACCGCCGTGCACGGCATCTACGACGGGCCGATCCCGGCGGCGGTCGTCTACCCGGCGACCACGGCGCAGGTGGCGGCCGTGCTGGCTTTCGCGCAGGACAACCTGGTCAACGTGGTGCCGCGCACCGGGCGCACGGCGACCGAGGGTGGCCTGGAAACCGTGGTGGAGAACAGCGTCGTGCTGGACGGGTCGCGGATGAACGCCATCGTGTCGATCAGCCCGGCCGACATGCTGGCCACCGCGCAGTGCGGCACCGGCCTGCAGCAACTGGAGGAGGCGCTGCGCGCCCAGGGCCTGACCACCGGGCACTCACCCCAGTCCCAGCCGCTCGCCCAGATGGGCGGCCTGGTCGCGACCCGTTCGATCGGCCAGTTCTCCACCCTGTACGGCGGCATCGAGGACCTGGTCGTCGGCCTGGAAGCGGTCTTCCCAGGCGGGAAGGTGGCGCGGATCAAGAACGTGCCCCGCCGGGCGGCCGGACCGGACATCAGGCACATCGCTATCGGCAGCGAGGGCGCCCTGTGCTTCATCACAGAGGTGACGGTGAAGGTGTTCCGCTACCAGCCGGAAAACAGCCAGTACTTCGGCTTCCTCGTCGACGGCTTCGCGGCTGGCATCGAGGCACTGCGGGAACTGATCACCGCGGGATACCGGCCCTCGGTGTGCCGGGTCTACTCACCCGCGGACGCCCGCCAGCACTTCGCCGATCTGCCGGCCGGCCAGAACCTGGTCGTGCTGGTCGCCGACGGCCCCAAGCCCATCGCCGACGCCACCGCCGGGGCCATCGAGGCACTATTCGCCGGCCGCCCGCACCAGCGCGTCGACGCCGACCGGATCCGGCGGTGGTTCGCCAGCCTTAACTGGGGACAGGACAAGATCGACGCCGAGAAGGCGGCCATGCTGCAGAACGCGCACCTCGGCTACACCACCGAGGTTTCGGCCGGCTGGTCCCGCGTCAGCGAGCTGTTCGAGGCGGTGATGAGCCGGATCCGCCGCGAATTCCCGCGTGCCGCCGATCTCACCATGCTCGGCGCGCACTCCTCGCACAGCTACCAGTCCGGGACCAACCTGTATTTCGTCTATGACTACACGGTCAATTGCACGCCTCGCGAAGAGATCGAGCTGTACCACAAGCCGCTGAACGCGATCATCGTCGAGGAGGCGCTGCGCCTGGGCGGGTCGATGGTGCACCACCACGGGATCGGCAAGTACCGCACGCCCTGGGTCGAGCAAGAGCACGGCAGCGCCTACTGGCTGCTGACGACCCTCAAGCAGGCGTTCGACCCCCAGGGCGTGATGAACGCGGGCACCATCTTCCCGCTGCCGCAGGAACGATGAAGCCCTACCTGCTGGCCATCGACAACGGCTCGCAGAGCACCAAGGTGACGATCTTCGACGCCCGCGGCCGGGCCCTGGCCGCGGCCAGCAGGCGGCTCGAGCCGTATGACATCTCGGTGCCAGGACATGCCGTCCACCCCGATGACGACGTCTGGGAGTCCATCGCCGTCGCCTGCCGGGCCGTGATGGCCGCCTTCCACGGCGACCCCGCCGACATCGCCGCGGTGGGCCTGTGCACCATCCGCTTCTGCCGGGCCCTGCTGAGGGCCGACGGCAGCCTGGCCGAGCCGTTGCTGAGCTGGATGGACGAACGGGTGGGCCGCCCCCACCAGGCAGCCAACCCCCAAGTCCGCTACGTCACCACCTCCTCGGGCTACATCACCCACCGCCTGACCGGTCAGTTCACCGACACCGCGGCCAACTACGAGGGCATGTGGCCCATCGACCATGACACGGCGGCCTGGCCGGACGATCCTCATCCGTACGCCGCCGCCGGCCTGCCGCGCGACATGCTCTTCGACCTGGTTCCCCCGGGTGGCCGGCTCGGTCAGGTGACCCCGGAGGCGGCCGGGGCCACCGGCATCCCGGCCGGCCTGCCGGTATACGCCACGGCCAACGACAAGGCCGTCGAGGCGCTGGGCGCCGGCCTGGACGACGACGGCTCCGTGCTGCTGTCGCTGGGCACCTACATCGCGGCCATGACCATCGGCTCGTCCTCATCCAGCGCGGACGACGGCAGCTACTGGGCCAACTTCGCGGCCCGGCCCGGGACCTACCTGTACGAGAGCACCGGGATCCGCCGCG
>DASYAV010000220.1:0-67800 GCA_036501145.1 Streptosporangiaceae bacterium
ACGCCCGCGCCGGGTCGGCCTTGGACTCGGTCAGCCGCTTCGACAAGGCGGCGTCGGTGATATCGGGCTCCCCGGCCGCGTGGGCGGCCTGCCGAGCGGCGAGCGCGTCGTTGAACACCACCCGTGCGCAGCCGAACGCCCTGGCCAGCGCCGTGCACTGCGCGGGCGTCGGGTAGAGGCGGTAGGAGTAGCGGAGTTGCACACCATGAAGATAGCCGGCTTCATGGCTGAGCATAGTGATGTACCCGCTGGCAGATAGGATTTTTTCGTGATCGCTTTCGCTAGGAGCTGCCGGTATTCGGTCGTCCCCGGACACCACCTTGGGCGGCTTGAGCAGGTCACCCGTTCCCGCACGAAACGCCGCACCGCGTCACGTACCTGCCCGAACGATTCCTCGTCCACCGTGCCTCCCGGATCTGCCCGCCGGTTCCGGCGCCGCCACGCGGCCCCTGCGCGGCAGGATAGTGAAGCACCGGCGTGGCCACCCAGAAGGGCTTGCGATGGAGTTCAGCAACCAGACCGCCGTCGTCACCGGGGCCGGCTCCGGTATCGGCCGCGCGATCGCGCTCGCCTTCGCCGGCGGCGGGGCCACGGTCTTCGCGGCCGACCTGGACGCCGCCGCCGCCCGGCGCACCGCGGCGGAGCGCGTCGCCGTGGCCGGCTCCATCACCGCCCGGAGTGTGGACGTCACCTCGGGCGAGTCGGTCCGTGCCCTCCGCGACGACGTGCTGGCCCAGGCCGGCCAGGTGAGCATCGTGGTCAACGCGGCCGGGATCGACGTGACCGAGCCGTTCACCGACAACACCGAGAAGCTCTGGGCCGACCTGGTGGCGGTCAACTACCTGGGCCCGGTGCGGGTCTGCCGGGCCTTCCTGGACCCGATGATCGAGGCCGGCGTGGGCGGGAAGATCGTCAACCTGGGCAGCGACGCGGGCCGGGTCGGCAGCACCGGCGAGACCGTGTACGCCGGCACCAAAGGCGGCGTCATCGCCTTCACCAAGTCGCTGGCCCGCGAGGTGGCGCGGCACCAGATCAACGTCAACTGTGTCTGCCCCGGCCCGACCGACACGCCGATGTTCGCCGCCCAGCCCGAGCGGATCCGGCAGGCCCTCGCCCGGGCCATCCCGTTCCGCCGGGTGGCCCAGCCCGCGGAGATCGCCGACGCCGTGCTGTTCTTCGCCTCCGGCCGGGCCGGCTACATCACCGGCCAGGTGCTCAGCGTCAGCGGCGGCCTGACCATGGCCGGCTGACCCGGGGCCGCCGCGGCACCGCCCGCCGCCCGGGCTACCGGTATCCCCGCTTGAGCAGGTACTTCGCTCCCGCGTCGAAGCCCTCGGGGCTGAGCACCTGGAAGCCGAAGGCGTCGGCGAGCCTGCCGGTGATGTTGAACGCGGCGCAGACCGCCAGCGCGTCCTCGATCTGCTGGCGGGAGACCCCGGCGGCCAGCACCTGCCGCATGTCCTGCGCGCTGACCGTCCCCTCCCGGGTCAGCTTGCCGAGCATCCGCAGCGTGGCCCGCAGCGGCTCCGGCACCGGGGCGGAGTCCAGGTCGGCCAGCACCGCCGCGACCTTCGCCTCGTCCTGGTAGGCCTGCCGCGCGGTCGCGGTGTGCGCGCCGATGCAGAACGCGGAATCGTTCACCGTGGACACGTAGGCCGCCATCAGTTCCCGGTCGGCCACCGACCAGGCGGACGGCCCGCGCATCGCCTCGTGGGTGAACTCCTTCGCCCGGGCACCGTAGAAGTCGGGCCGGTAGAAGACCACCTTGGCGGCGTCCGGCACCGGCTGCCGGGAGAACAGTTGAATGGCCGCGAACAGCAGCTTGGTGCCGGGCCGGTATCCGTGGTTGAGGACGTCGGGACGCACTACCCGTCCTCCCCGCGGCCGGCCGCGCCGCCGCCGGCCTCCTCGCCGCCGGCCGCCTCCTCGGCGCCGGCCGCCTCCTCGGCGCCGGCCAGCGCGGCCAGCCCCGCGTCGTACTGCCGGGCGGACTGCCCGACCGCGGCACATATGACCAGCTCGAACAGCTCGTCTTCGGTGACCCCCGCGGCCCGCGCCGCCGCGAAATCCGCGTCGCTGACCCGGGCCGGGCTCGCCGCGACGTGGCCGATCAGCCCGCCCAGCGGCCCGGGCAGCCCGGCGTCGCCGAACGCGCGGGCCCGCTGCTCCCGCGACGCCCGGCCCTCGCCGTTCAGGATGCGATCCTGCAGCGCCCGGAAGGCCGCCCGGTTCTTGCCTCCAGCCGTCTCGTTCCCACCCGGCACCATGCGGTGCACCTCCTCTGCTCGCCGACCGCCGCACCCCACGGAATAAGAATGCCCTCACCAACAAAGACGCACGGCGCTCCACCGGATCCGACAGCCTCAGCCGCGCAGCGCGGCCGCCCGTCCCGCGTCCTCCCGGTCCGCCGCCGCCTCACGGATCAGCCGCAGCGCGATCCGGCCGATCGCGGCCTCGATCATGCTCGTCTGTTCCGGGTTCGCCTCGTGCGCCTCCAGCCAGCCGGCCAGCTCGCTCATCAGCCAGGACTTCCACGCCGCGACGATCTTGTCCGCCTCGGCCTGGCCGCGCGGGGTGAGCCGGAGCACGTCGCCGTCCGCGCCGTCCCGGCTCAGGTAGCCGGCCGTCACGACCTCGCTGTAGAACGGCCGCAGCACCCCGCTGGGCACGCCGACCCTGGCCTCCATGTCGCTCTCCCGGGCGGGCACGCCGAACGCGTGCTCCCGCAGGAACACCCCCATCACGCCCCAGGCCGCCGCGATGTCCAGCGCCGATCCGGAACGGGCCAGGATCCGCGCCGCCGACGCCCGGTCGTCCCGGCGCAGGACCGCGGCCACTACGTTGCCCAGCTGCCGCTCGTTGTCGCTGCCCTCGGGCACCGCGAACCCGTCACCCGCCCCGCTGGCCTGCGCCACCCCGCGCATCGAGACCTGCGGCAGGAACAGCGCGAGCAGCAGTGCCAGCGCCGCGATCGGCACCGCGAACAAGAAGACGTGCTGCAGCGACTGCGCGTAGGCGGCGATGACCGGATCGCGGGACACCGCCGGCAGCTTGTGCAGCTGCTCCGGGCTGGTCACCGCGGACGGCGGCACCCGGGCCGCGGCCAGCGCGGCGGGCAGCCGGCTCTTCAGCCCGTTGGCGAAGATGCTGCCCATGATCGAGGCGCCGAACGAGCCGCCGAGCGTGCGGAAGAACGTCACCCCCGAGGTGGCGGTGCCCAGGTCGGCGTAGTCCACCGTGTTCTGCACGACCAGCGTGAGGATCTGCATGATCAGCCCGATGCCGGCCCCCAGCACCAGCAGGAACAGCGACTCCACCCAGATGCCGGTGTGCTGGTCCATCCGCGACAGCAGGTACAGCCCGCCCGCGGTGATCGCCGACCCGGCGATCGGGAACCCCCGGTACCGCCCGGTCCTGCTCACCAGCGTGCCGCTGGCCAGCGCGGTGGCCAGCAGGCCGAGCACCATCGGCAGCATCCGCAGGCCCGACGTGGTGGCCGACACCCCGTTCACGTACTGCAGGAACGTGGGCAGGAACGTGATCGAGCCGATCATGGCGAAGCCCACGATGAAGCTGAGCACCGAGCAGACGCTGAACACCCGGCTGCGGAACAGCCGCATCGGCAGGATCGGCTCGGCCGCCCGGTTCTCCACCACCACGAAGATCGCCAGCGCCAGCACCGACGCCACGAACAGCCCGATGATCGTGCCCGAGCCCCAGGCGTACTGGGTGCCCCCCCAGGACGTGGCCAGGGTCAGCCCGGTGGCGCCGAGCGCGACGAACAGGCAGCCCAGATAGTCGATCCGCGGCCGCTGCCCGGACCGCACCTGGGGGATCGTCCGGGCGGCCAGCGCGATGACGATCACCGCGATGGGCACGTTCACGTAGAACACCCAGCGCCAGGTCAGGTGGTCGGTGAACACCCCGCCGAGCAGCGGCCCGATCACCGTGGTCACGCCGAACACCGCGCCGAGCGCGCCCTGGTACTGACCGCGCAGCCGCAGCGGGATCACGTCGGCGATCAGCGCGGTGGCGGTGACGGTCAGCCCGCCGCCGCCGATGCCCTGCACCGCGCGGAACGCGATCAGCAGCACCATGCTGTTGGCCAGCCCGCAGAAGATCGAGCCGATGATGAACACCGCCACGCTGAGCTGGAACACCCGCTTGCGGCCGAACAGGTCGCCGAACTTCCCGGCGAGCACCGTGGACACCGTCTCGGCCAGCATGTAGGCGGTGACCACCCAGCTCTGGTGGCCGGCCCCGCCCAGGTCGCCGACGATCGTCGGCAGCGCCGTGGACACGATCGTCTGGTCCAGCGCGGACAGCAGCATGCCGAGCATGATCGTGATGAACACGACGTTCATCTGCGCGCGGGACAGTTCCTGGCCCCCCGGCGCCGTCCCGTCCTGCTGTACGACCGCGACCTGGCTCATCTCGCCGTCCTCCCCGCGTACGCCGCCGCGAAAAGGCTAATCGTAAAGCAGCCAGGTCATCACTCTAAGTAGCAGAGCGGAATGTGTCCGCCGCGGCCTGGACCCGGGCCAGGTGCCCGCGCCAGAGGTCCTCATCGTCGCCCTCTTGCCGCGCGCCTGACGCGCCGTCGATGAGCTCCCGGCAGATGTCCGCGTGCCCGGCGTGCTGCGCCGTCTCGTCCACCATCCGGATCAGCAGCACGCCCAGCGTGGTCGAGCGCCGGTCCGCCGGCCAGTGTGGCACCGACCCCGGCGCGTCCAGGCCGAGCGCGACGATGGCCTCGTCGGCATGCGCGCAGGCCCGCCGGTACAGCCCGGTGAGGTATTCGCTGGACTCTTCCGGCCTGGCCCACATGTCGGCGCCGTCCCAGATCGAGCCGTCGGCGATCCAGGCCAGCGTCTCCGGGGCCGGGCGGCCGAACGATTCGCCCAGGTAGCCGTACTCCAGCCCGGCCAGGTGCTTGACCAGGCCGAGCAGGTTCGTGCCGGTCGGCGTCATCGGGCGGCGCCGGTCGTACTCGGTCAGCCCGTCCAGCTTGGCCAGCATCGTGGCCCGGCTGGCCCGCAGCTTGCTGTGCAGCTCCGCTTTCAGGTCGGGCACGGCCGCTCCTCAGGTTTCAGGCTCTGCGGCAGCAGTCTCCCACTTCTGCTCGATCTTGCCGAAGTGCCAGACGAGCAGGGCCACCACCCAGGTGAGCACGAACACCCCGACGATCACGAAGCCGGCCGTGTTGATGTTGAAGCCGGAAACCCAGTTCCAGCCCGAGCCGGACAGGTGGCCCTCCTGCGCGAGCAGGCCGAGCACCTCGACCGCGCCGATGAACACCGCCACGAACACCGAGAGGCCGGTGATGGTCAGGTTGTAGTAGACCTTGCGCACCGGGCGGGCGAACGCCCAGTCGTAGGCGAAGTTCATGAAGCAGCCGTCGGCCGTGTCCAGCAGGCACATCCCCGCCGCGAACAGGATCGGCAGCGACAGGATGGCGTAGAACGGCAGCCCGCCGACCACCGCGGTGCCCGCGAGCACGAGCAGCGCCACCTCGGTCGCGGTGTCGAAGCCCAGCCCGAACAGGAAGCCGACCGGGTACATCTTCCACGGCTCGTCCACCCGGCGGGCGAACCGGCCGAGTATCCGGTTCATCAGCCCGCGCTTGGCCAGTTGCGCCTCGAGCGCGTCGTCGTCGTACTCGCCCGCCCGCATCTGCCGGAACACCTTGAGCATGCTCATCAGCACGGCGATGTTCAGCGCCGCGATCAGGAACAGGAACACCCCGGATACCATCGTGCCGACGATGTTCGTGGTCTGCTGCAGCTGTGAGCTGGAGCTCTTCACCTGCTGATCCAGCCCCCGGATGCCGAAGTTGAGCAGCACCGCGAGCACGAACACCACGCTGGAGTGCCCCAGCGAGAAGAAGAACCCGACCGACAGCGGCCGCTTGCCCTCGCCGACCAGCTTGCGCGTGGTGTTGTCGATCGCCGCGATGTGGTCGGCGTCGAACGCGTGCCGCATGCCCAGCGTGTAGGCCAGCGCCCCGGTGCCCACGCCGAAAACCGTGGTGTGGTTGATGTGGTAGTGCCCGCCCAGCGCGGCCACCAGCATGCCCCAGCCCAGCACGTGCAGGACGATGATCATGCCCGCCATCGCCCCGACCCTGCTCCACTCGCGGGGCGTCAGCCCATCACGGATCTTCGCCAGCCGTCCGCGCACTTCAGCGACCACCACCTCTGCCCGGGAATCCCGCCGGGACAAAACCCTACTGCAAAAAATTTGCAATAGCGTAGGTAGGGTAACTGCACTCTTACAGATCTTTCCTGATGAACGGCTTCGCCAGCCCGCAGCCGCGGCCCGCCACCCAGCCGCTTCGCCGGGCCTGATAGGCGCATGGCGTTCCGCGCCCTGATCTCGTCGCCTGCCGCGGCCGGGCCACCGGGCGGACGCCGGCTCAGCCCGGCAGCCGGTAGACCCGCCGCGCGGTGCCGGCGAACACCGCGGCCCGCTCCGCCTCGGTCAGCCCGCCGGTGACGGCCCGCGCGGCCGCCAGCACGTCCGGGTAGGACGCGGTGAGCGTGCACGGCGGCCAGTCGGACCCGAACATCGTCCGTCCCGGGCCGAACATGCCCATCGCCTGCTCGCAGTACGCCCGGACCAGCGGGTCGATCTCCCTGGTGCCCGGCGCGCCGCCCGGGCTGACGGCCGGGGCGCCGCCCGGGACGCCAGCCGCGGCGTCGCCCGCGGCGCCGCCCGGGGTGAACGCCTCCGACAGCACGCCGGACAGCTTGACCACCGTGTTCGGCAGCGCGGCCAGCTCGCGCATGGTCCGGGCCCACGGCCCGTTGCCGGGCTCGCCGCCGGGGTTGCCCAGGTGGTCCAGCACGAACGTCAGCCCGGGCAGCGCCCGCGCCGCGGCCAGCGCGCCCGGCAGCTGGTCCGGCCGGCACACCACGTCGAACACCAGACCCGCCGCGGCGACCGCGGCCAGCCCGCGCCGCACGTCGTGCCGCTCCAGCCAGCCGTCGTCGGACTCACTCAGCAGCGGGTGCCGGATGCCGGCCAGCCGTTGCCCGCCCGGCTGTGCCTTCAGTCCGGCGAGCGCGTCCGCGGCCCCGGCGGCGGTCAGGTCCACCCAGCCGACCACCGCACCGACCAGGCCACCGGACGCCGCCAGCGCGAGCAGGTCGGTGCTCTCACCCGGCCCGATGTCGGTCTGCACCACGACCGTGGCGGTCACCCCGGCGGCGGCCGCCAGCGGCCCGAGATCGGCCATGGTGAAGCTCCGGCGCAGCCGGGCCATGCTCGCCTCGTCGGCCCACGGCTGCTCCTCGTGCAACCAGTCGTGATCTCGGACGCTCAGATCCCACACATGGTGATGCGCATCGACGATGCCGGATCCCGGATCAGCCCCGCCGGACCGCCCCACCTGGCCGGACGCCCTCACCTCGGCGGACGCCCTCACCTCGCCAGACGCTCCCACCTCGGCGCCGGGCGGTCCGCCGGGGGTGCTCACAGGCCGAGGTCGTCGAGCTGCTTGAGCAGGTCCGCGCGCGAGTCGCCGGAGTCCGTCCCGCCGGGCGTCTTCCGCCCGGTGATGGTGGTCTTGCCGCCCCGGCGGTCGCGGAACAGCCAGCCCGCCGCGATGCCACCGGCCAGGCCGCCGATGTGCGCCTGCCAGCCGATGCCCGCCTGCGGCACCAGCACGGTGAACTGGTAGGCGAAGCACAGCGCCATGACCACGCCAAGCATCAGGTCGATCAGGTGCCGGTCGAACAGGCCGCGCACCATGATGTAGCCGAAGTAGCCGAACACCACACCGCTCGCCCCGGCGCCCAGGCTGTTCGGGCTCTCGAAGATCCAGGCCGCCAGCCCGCTGGTGATCGCCACGAACAGCGTTACCGCGAGAAACTTCGGCACTCCGCGGTAGGCGGCCAGGAATCCGAAGATGAACAGCGGCCCTGAATTACCCTCGATGTGCGCCCAGCTGAAATGCAAAAAAGGAGAGGTGAAGATCTCAGGCAGCCGGCCCACGTCGTGCGGAACGATGCCGTACTCCGCGGTCAGCTGGTAGTGGTCCGCCCAGTTCGCGATCTGCACTATCCACAGGATCGCGAGGAAACCGACCATGACGAACAGCGCCTTGCGCGCCTCGGCGAGCACCGACTCCGCGTCCCCCGCGCCCAGCTGCCAGCGGGTCTCCGCCTTGCCCCCGGACCGGCCGGTGAGCTGGCTCTTCTCTGTACGGTCCATCAGCGGCCGGGTGATCTGGCCGCTGGCCCGCCAGCGGCCCGTCCGGCCGGATTTCCCGGGTTCAGTCATGGCTCTTTTCCTGGTCAACCGCCGATGCCCGACATGATGGCAAGTAGCCCGCATGGACCCCAAGCCACTAGTCAGCCTACCGAAGCCCGGCTAACCGGCAATGAGCGGTGATCACAGCCTCCGCGGCCTCTTTATCTGCTAATTGTCACGCTACGTATGGGTGATGTGGCATGACAGTTACCGTATTCTCCAGCGGCCGTCACAACTTTTTACAACGAATCGGTTGCGAACCCCTCCGGTACCTCTGGCAAGGTAAGGCGCCAATGGTACTCGGCCCGTCATCAGGCGGGTACCCCGTGCGATCGCTGGGACACGCGCACGGGGCCGGGAGCCATCTGACGCGCTGCCCTGGAACCGCAGCCGTCTGCGCGCACGGCGCGAGCCAGTGCACGAATGGCCGTCGGAGAGGACTGCGTTGTCGCAACACCGGAGACGGGTTCCGGGGGAAAGGCGTGCGTCCCGCCGTAAGACCGGGGTTGTCTTTGGGCTGACCGCTGGCATAACGGCCGTCGTAGCCATCATCGGCGTGGCCGTCTACGTGGTCGGGTTCCGTCCCAGCTCCTCCGGCAACGCCGGCGGCGCGCTGGCCGCGGTGATGGCCGTGCCCACCAACCACGCCATGTCGGTGCTGGAGAAGCAGCGCGCGCAACTCATCGCGATGAGCGCCGCGTCCCACACGCTCAAGGTGGTGGGCAAGCCTAAGCTGGCCTCCCGCAGGCCTTCCTCGCTGCCCGGCGCCTCCTCCGGCGGCGGTGGCTCGTCGACGACCGGTCCGGCGGCCGCACCGCCCAACCCGGGCACCGCGCAGTCGATCGCGTACAACATGCTGTCCTCGTTCGGCTGGAGCCCAGGGACCTACTTCAGCTGCCTGAACAACATCTGGACCCGGGAGAGCGGCTGGATGTACAACGCCGAGAACCCGAGCGGCGCGTACGGCATCCCGCAGGCCCTGCCCGGCTCCAAGATGGCCAGCGCCGGCGCGGACTGGATGACGAACCCGGCCACCCAGATCAAGTGGGGCCTCGGCTACATCAAGTCCGTCTACGGCGACCCGTGCAGCGCCTGGGCCTTCTGGCAAGGCCACGACTACTACTAGCCACCCCCACCGCGCACACAGGATCAACTTCACTCTTCATGCGGTATGGTCAGAATCCGGCCCTATAAAACGTTTACTCTGGCCGGAACGCATGATAAGTCGACGGTCGCCGGAAAGGGGCGCGTGGCGGGCCGCCTGGCGGGTGAACCGCCGGGCCAGCCGGCCGGGGGAATAGCGTGAAGGGTTGCGATATAACGCGACTTGGCCGGCCGTATAGCTGATGGAATGCCTCGGCCGGTAGCCGTTACTGGGATCACGAAACGATAAATATAGCCGGTGCGTAAGATAGCAAGATCTTGCTCTTTGGTAATTCTGGTTGCACGGAGCGTGAGTCCGCACCGCGAACTGGGTCACATTGTGACGCGCGTCATACGGTCAATCTCTTAACCTCAAATCCACCACGTACTCCCAGGTCAGATGGACTTTTGACAAGAGTCAGCTGATATGCATCAAAAATCGACGTGATCTATATCACAATGCTTTCTGCCCACCTGGCTGGATTGCATTGGGCATGGTGGTGGGCCGACAGCACCCCGTGTGCCTGACGGTCACCACCCGGTGATCAGCCGCCATGACCCGCGGCAGGCCGGCACGCCGCGCCCCGCTTGAGAGGGTGATGACAAGGGTGGAGGCCGAGCGCGTACCGAGCGCCTGACCGTAGGCAGAATTTGCTCCGCCATCGGATATTCAGGAAACCCTCGAAAACCGTAGTTGCCATTGCCGCCGCCGGAATCGGCTTCGCGGCAGCGGCATCCTCAGCCATAGCCCTGACGTTGCCCGGCGCAGCGCCAGCAGGCGCCGCGACCGCCGCGGATTTTGTCGCCGGCGTCACCCAGCACGCCAGCGCCGCCGCCGTCAGCCACAGCCCCGAAGCGATCCAGGCCTACAAGGCCCAGGCGGCCTGGCATGTCCAACTGGCCGCGACGGCCCGCGCGGAGCGCGCCGCGGCCAGGCGCCGGGCGGCGCGGAGGGCCGCGGCCGCCAGGGCAGCCGCGCATCGCGCGGCAGTGCTGGCCGCTCAGCGAGCCGCCTCCCGGCAGCAGGCGGCGCAGTCCGCCCTCAAGGCCCCGGCGCCGCCACCCGTCCAGCCCTCGGGTTCCCCGCAGAAGACCGCGATGGCCATGCTGAGCAGCTTCGGCTGGTCGTCGAGCCAGTTCAGCTGCCTGGACCCGCTGTGGTCACGGGAGAGCGGCTGGAACGTCACCGCGTCCAACCCGGACGGCGCTTACGGCATCCCGCAGGCGATGCCGGGCTCGAAGATGGCCAGCGCGGGACCTGACTGGGAGACCAACGCCGCCACCCAGATCCGCTGGGGCCTCGGCTACATCAAGGGCCTCTACGGCTCACCGTGTGGCGCCTGGTCACACGAGGAAGCCACCGGCTGGTACTGACCACCGGCACAACGCGCGCAACCGTGCTCAACCACCGCACGGGGCTGGCGGCGGCATGCTCACAGTCAGCTGAGTGGCTGGAAGGTGCTGATGCCCTCGCGAAGGGCCGTGGCGGTTTGCGGCCAGTCCGCGGTCGGCGCGGAGCCGTACACGGCGTAGGACTGCGTGGTGCCACCGCGGGCCGTCACGCTGAACAGGTAGTCCTGCGCGATCACACGTCCCACTCCGCGCTCGGTCCAGCTGAACGTCCACACCGCGCCGGGTGAGCCGAGGACGGTGGCCGGGCGCAGGGAGATCCGCCGGTAACCGGGGAACCTGTGCTGGCGGAGCGACTCCACCTGCAGCCAGCGCGCCTGAGCCAGGTTGCCGGCCTTCGCGTGCTGCGTGAGGTCCACCTCGAGGAACCCGGATCCTGACGGGTTCCGTACGTAGGTGACCAACCCGTCCCTGGCCGTCCGCCACCCGGTTGGCACGGCCGTGCGGAACCCGGCGTCGGTCCCGGCGGTGGCGGCGGGCAGCGTGTACCAGCTGTACCCGGTCGGCAGGGCAGTCTGCGGGGTCGCACTGGCATGCGCTCCGGCCGAAGCCGGACGGGTGCCATGGCCCGCGCCGAGCTTGTCGTCGCCAGCGCCACCGCCGGCATTCGCGTTCTTGCTCGTCGAGCCGCTGAAATGCGCGATGGCGAAGCCTGCGAGCACGCCCGCCGCGACGACCGCCGCGGCGGCGCACATCACCAGCGTGGTCCGGCGGCGGCGCCTGGCCGCCCCGGCCCGCCCTGGCTCCCCTGCACGCCGGAAGCCGACCGCAAGCGGGGCAGGACCGGACCCGGCCGGTATCGCGGGACCGGCGCCGGGCCGGACGGCGGGGCCGACTGCGGGCCGGGCAGTGCGGGCCGACCCGGCTGAGATCGCGGGACCGGCCAGAGGCGGGACGGCGTGGCCGGGCCCAGCAGGCCTAGCGGGGCCCACCGTGGGCGCCGTGGACGGATCGGCCACGGGTGGCGCGCCACCGGCCACGGGCGGCGCGTGCGGCCCGGCCTGCGCCACCGGCGCGCTGTACAGTATCCCGTCCGGCGGCGGGTAGCCCGCCGCGGCCGGATTCCCGCCGGGTTCACCCGGCGCAGTGCGCACGTACCCGGCCGGGTGCCGGCCAGCGGGCCAGGACGCATCTGCCTTAGCCGGTGCCCCCGCGGGCCACCCTCGCTCCGGCGGGAGTGCATCGGCCGCCCGTGGCCGGGGGATGGCCCAGGAAGAGCCCGCTGCCTGCGGCCGGCCGCCTGGCCAGGAGGAGCCCGCCGCCTGGGGGTGGCCGCCTGGCCAGGAGGAGCCCGCCGCCTGGGGGTGGCCCGCCGCCCTGGAGCCCGGCCGGGGCGCGTCCATGAGCCACGGGGCATCTGCCGGCGCCGGCGTCCCTGCCCCTGCCCCATCCCCGGCTCCGGCGAGCATCCGGGTCGCCGCGGCCGCGTCAGGGCGGGCCGCCGGGTCCCGGTCCATCAGGGCGGCGATCACCGGCGCGAGCTGGCCGGCCGCTGGCGCGGCGGGCGTTTCTTCGTGGATCACCGCGTTCATCGTCGTCATCGGCCCGCCGCGCTCCTGGAACGGGCCGCGGCCCTGGACGGCCGCGTACAGCGTGGCGCCGAGCGACCAGAAGTCGGACGCTGGGGCGGCGGGACCGCCACGGATCCGCTCCGGTGCGGTGAACGCGGGCGTGCCCATGACCATGCCGGCCTGGGTCAGCTGGGTGTCACCCTCCAGGGTGGCGATCCCGAAGTCGGTCAGCACGGCCCTGCCGTCCGGGCAGAGCAGCACGTTGCTCGGCTTGACGTCGCGGTGCAGCACACCGGCCGCGTGCGCGGCGGCCAGCGCGCTGATCAGCTGCTGCCCCACATCGGCCGCCCGGGCCGGGGACAGCGGGCCGTCTTCGGCGAGCACCCGCTCCAGCGACCGGGCCCGCACCAGCTCCATGATGATCCAGGGCCGGCCGTCCTCCTCGACCACGTCGTAGACGGTGACCACGCCGGGATGGCTGAGCCGGGCCGCGGTCCGGGCCTCGCGCAGCGTGCGCTCATACAGCGTCAGCTCGTATTGGGACCCATGGTCGCTGGTGTTGAGCGACGGGGAGATGACCAGTTCCTTGACCGCCACATCACGGTCGAGAAGCTCGTCTCGCGCCTGCCAGACCGCGCCCATCGCGCCGCGGCCGATCTGGTCCTGCAGGCGATAGCGGTCTGCGACCACGTGCCCTGCCCCGGCCAAAGCGCGCATAGGCGGACGATACACGGCGTTAGTTACGAGATTCCTGTGAAGAAGGTGAGAACCGAACAAGTGTCGTGGCGGCGCGGGCCGGTTACCGTCCGTCTACCTGAGCGGCCACTGCCAGTCACCGTCCGTCTACCGTACCTACCCGGGCCGGGTCATCGCGAGCACGTCGAGCGCCTGGCTGAGTTGTTCCTCGGTGATGTCGCCGCGTTCCACGTGGCCGAGCGAGACCACCACGTCCCTGATCGTCCGTCCGGTGCGCTGCGCCTCGTGCGCGACCTCGGCGGCGGCCTCGTAGCCGAGGTACCTGTTCAGCGCCGTGACGACGGCCGGTGAAGACTCGGCGTTGCGGCGCAGCCGTTCTTTATCAGCGACTATCCCGGCGACACAGCGGTCGGCGAGCAGATAACAGGCGGCGGACAGCAGCCGGACCGACGACAGCACGTTCCGCGCGATCACCGGCATCATCACGTTCAGCTCGAAGTTGCCCGCCGCCCCGCCGAACGCGACCGCCGCGTCGTTCCCGATCACCTGCGCGCAGACCTGGCAGACCGCCTCGCAGATCACCGGGTTGACCTTGCCGGGCATGATCGACGAGCCGGGCTGCAGGTCGGGTACGACGATCTCGGCCAGGCCGGTGCGCGGGCCGGAGTTCATCAGCCGCAGGTCGTTGCAGATCTTGTACAGGCTGACCGCGATCACCCGCAGCACGCCGCTGAACTCGACCAGCGAGTCGCGCCCGCCCGCCGCCTCGAAGTGGTTGCGCGCCTCGGTCAGCGGCAGGCCCATGTCCTCGGCGATGTGCGCGATCACCCGGGCGGCGAATTCGGGCGGTGCGTTCAGCCCGGTGCCCACCGCGGTGCCGCCGAGCGGCAGCTCGCCCACCCGGCCCACGCAGCCGCTGACCCGCTCCATGGCCAGCGCCATCGCGGCCGCGTAGCCGCCGAACTCCTGGCCCAGGGTGACCGGCGTCGCGTCCATCAGGTGGGTGCGGCCGCTCTTCACCAGCGCCGCGAACTGCTCCGCCTTGGCTTCCAGCTCCGCGTTCAGCCGGGCCAGCGCGGGCAGCAGCTCGCGGGTCACCAGCCGGACCGTGGCCAGGTGGATGGCCGAGGGGAACACGTCGTTCGACGACTGGGATGCGTTGACGTCGTCGTTCGGGTGCACCGGGCGGCCCAGCTCGCGTGAGGCCAGCGTGGCGATGACCTCGTTGGCGTTCATGTTGCTGGACGTGCCGGACCCGGTCTGGAACACGTCGATGGGGAACTGGTCGTCGTATGCGCCGCGGGCCACCTGCGCGGCCGCGTCGTGGATGGCCCGGGCCAGCTCGGCGCCGAGCACGCCGAGCTGCCCGTTCACCGCCGCCCCGGCGCCCTTCAGCGTGGCCAGCGCGCCGATCATGTCCCGGCCGATCGTCTCCCCGGAGACCGGGAAGTTCTGCACGGCGCGTTGCGTCTGCGCCCGCCACAGGGCGCGCGCAGGCACCTGGACCTCGCCCATCGAGTCGTGCTCGACCCGGAACCCGGTGCCGGTCATCAGTGCCTCCCGATCGACAGCAGCGGGCCGTCGATGCCGGCGAAGAAGTCGTTCCCCTTGTCGTCCACGATGATGAACGCCGGGAAGTCCCGCACCTCGATCCGCCAGACCGCCTCCATGCCCAGTTCCGGGTACTCCAGCACCTCCATCCCGGTGATGCAGTCCCGGGCCAGCCGGGCGGCCGCCCCGCCGATCGAGCCCAGGTAGAAGCCGCCGTGCTGCTGGCAGGCGGTGGTGACCGCCGTCGACCGGTTGCCCTTGGCCAGCATGACCAGCGACCCGCCCGCGGCCTGGAAGCTGTCCACGTAGGAGTCCATCCGGCCCGCGGTGGTCGGCCCGAACGACCCCGACGCGTACCCGTCCGGGGTCTTGGCCGGGCCCGCGTAGTACACCGGGTGGTCACGCAGGTAGGCCGGCATCGGCTCGCCCGCGGCCAGCCGCTCGGCGATCTTCGCGTGCGCGATGTCCCGCGCCACCACCAGCGGCCCGGTCAGCGACAGCCGGGTGGCCACCGGGTACCTGGTCAGCTCGGCCCGGATCTCCTTCATCGGCCGGTTCAGGTCGATCCGCACCACGTCGTCGGGCAGGTCGGTCTCGGCCGTCTCCGGCAGGAACCGCGCCGGGTCGGTCTCCAGCCGCTCCAGGAACACCCCATCGGCGTTGATCTTGCCCAGGATCTGCCGGTCCGCCGAGCAGGACACCGCGATGGCCACCGGGCAGGACGCGCCGTGCCGGGGCAGCCGCACCACCCGCACGTCGTGGCAGAAGTACTTGCCGCCGAACTGCGCGCCGATGCCCACCCGCCGGGTGATCTCGAGGACCTGCTGCTCCAGCCCGCGGTCCCGGAAGCCGTGCCCGGCGTCCGAGCCGGTCTCCGGCAGCGTGTCCAGGTAGCGCGCGGAGGCGTACTTGGCCGTCTTCAGCGCGTACTCCGCGCTGGTGCCGCCGACCACGATGGCGAGGTGGTAGGGCGGGCACGCCGCGGTGCCCAGCGAGCGGATCTTCTCCTCAAGGAACCCCAGCATGCTCTTCTCGTTGAGCACCGCCTTGGTCTGCTGATACAGGAACGACTTGTTCGCCGAGCCGCCGCCCTTGGCCATGAACAGGAACTTGTACTCCCCGCCGCCGGTGGCGTACAGCTCGATCTGGGCCGGCAGGTTGCTGCCGGTGTTCCGCTCGGCGTACATGCTCTGCGGGGCGAGCTGGGAGTACCGCAGGTTGAGCTGGGTGTAGGCGTCGTACACGCCGCGCGCGATGTGCTCCTCGTCGCGGCCGTCGGTGAGCACGTGCTGGCCGCGCTTGCCCATCACGATCGCGGTCCCGGTGTCCTGGCACATCGGCAGCACCCCGCCCGCTGCGATGCACGCGTTCTTCAGCAGGTCGAGGACCACGTACCGGTCGTTCGGGCTGGCCTCGGGGTCGTCCAGGATCGACCGCAGCTGGGCCAGGTGCCCGGGCCGCAGCAGGTGCGCGATATCCCGCATCGCCGCTGAGGTGATCATGGTCAGCGCGCCCGGGTCGATCTCGGTGAATATTCGCCCGAACGCTGCGTTCTCTGTCACGCCGCCCACGTCAAGCCGGCGGTAGTCGACGTCGTCCGGGCCGGTCGGCAGCAGTTCGGTGAACGTGAACTCAGGCATCCGGGAGCTTCCTCAAGCACGGGATCAGGGTCGGCCTTCATCCTAGGGCGGTGCTGAATTCGCCCGCCCATGCAACCGGCGGCGCCGCGGGATCCGTTCTAACGGGCGTGATCACGATCCACGTGGACTGGCAGGCGCCATGAGAAAGACCCGCGACGAAGAGTTCAAGGACTTCGTGCGTCGCCGGAGAGCTGCTCTCCTCAACACCGCCACCGTCATGACCGGTGGTGACCCACACCTTGCCGAGGATCTCGTGCAGGTGTCCTTGACCAAGCTTTACCTGGCCTGGCCGCGGATCAGGTCGGTGAAGCTGGATGCCTACGCGCGAAGGGTCCTCGTCAACGCGCTGATCGACGAGAAGCGTGGCTTGTTCCGCAGGCGGGAGCAGGTGTGGGCGGAGGTTCCTGACTGGCCGAAGAGCACCGATCATGACGGTGACCGCTCCGGCCTGCTCGACGCGCTCGGCCAGCTGCCACCCGGCATGCGGGCCGCCGTCGTCCTTCGCTACGTCGAGGGACTCAATGTTCAAGAAACCGCTGACGCGCTGCGCTGCAGCACCGGCAACGTCAAGAGCCAATCGGCGCGCGGGCTGGCGCGGCTGCGCGGGCTCGTCAGCGATCCTCATCGCACCCGCCAGGGAGAAATGCCATGACCGACATCACCAACGAGCTCACCGAACTGGGGGAACGCCTGACCCGCGCGCCGTCGGAGGACACCGTCGCGGCCGATCTTGCCCGCGGCCGCGCGGCGCTGCGGCGCGGCCGGCTGCGCTTGGGCGGCGCATTGTCCGCGGCTGCCCTGGTCATCGGGGGCACGGCGGGCTACCTCGCCGTCTCCGGACAGCCGGCGACGCCGCAGCATCAGCCCCCCGCGGCTTCGGCACCTGTGAAGATCCGGCTTGCCGACTACACCGGCCAGCAGCCGCACGGCTTCAACGTCGCGAGCGTTCCGCAAGGGTTCCACCTGCAGACACAGGCATCGAACGCGAGCTCGTTCGTGCTCGCCCCGCCGAGCGCGGACAAGCAGCCGGACAGCTTCGTCGGCAAGCTTGTCGTGACGGCCGAAGCCGGCAGCGACCTGGGCCACTGGGAGTCCTTCGGCGATCGCTCGGTGACCGTCCACGGCGACCAGGGCCGTATCGGTGACCAGGGCGACGCGACGCAGCTCTGGTTCGGCGTGGGCCACGGCATCGTGGTCGACGTACAGGCATGGGACAGCATCGGCCTCACGCCCCGGCAGCTGGTTGCCTTCGCCGGCGGTGTCACGACCACGTCCACGCTGCAGCTGGGACACGGCTGACTCGGTTAGCGAGCAGGATCCCTGTCGTCTGGGCGACAGGGATCCTCCTCCGTTATGGGGAGCGAATGCCCGCGTCCGGGGAGAGCGTGGTGCTGGGGAAGATCTGGTACTTGACGGCCACCGGGGGCCGCCGTAACGTTGCCCCTACTTACAGGAAACTTTCCTGTAAGTAGGGTGAGTGCTGTCAAGCGCCTGGGCCGGGCAGCACCAGGGCAGGGACTTCCCGGGGGCAGGCCACCGCCCAACGCCGCCGTCCCCTGGCCCGGCCGAGGGAACCCCGCGATGAAGGCACATCCCCGCCGCCCCCGCCGCTTGCCCGGGCATACCCGCCGTCTGACCGCGCATCCCCGCCGTCTGCTCGCAGTCCTCGCCCTCGGCGCAGAACACCCTGTCGTTCCTGAAGACGGTCTGGCCCAGCGCCAGCTACTCGATGATCGGGGTCACCCCGATGATCGGGCAGAACGACGACCCGGCCGAGGTGTTCACCGAAGCCAATGCGCAGCAGCTGGTGAACGCGGCGAAGAGCGACGGCCTGGGACGGCTCGCGTTCTGGTCGGTGGACCGTGACCAGCCGTGCGGCGGCGGTGTCAGCGGCCTGCCCGAATGTTCCGAGATAACCCAGCAGCCGCTCGACTTCACCAAGATCTTCACCCAGTACACCGGGTGAGCCCGTTCGCTGCCCCGCCGGTTTACACGCACCGGGCCGGCGGGGCGGCGCAGCGGGCGCCAGGCCAGGTGCGGGGTGTAGTGCACCGCCAGGCGCGGGAGTGCTGCGCCGCTAGGCGTGACCGGCCTCCATCTGCTCGGCCAGCCGGAGCAGCGCGGGAACGGCCGCGGCCAGCGTCTCCCGGTCCGCGGCGGACAGGCTGGCCAGCGCCGGCCCACCCAGTTCGGCGCGCAGGTCGCGCCACTCGGCCAGCCTGTTGCGCGCCTTGGCCGTGATGTTCAGCAGCACGGACCGGCCGTCGGTGCTGCTCTGTGTGCGCTCCAGCAGGCCCTGCTCGGTGAGCTTGCCGATCAGCGTGCTCACCGTGTTCGGCGCGAGCCGCAGTTCCCTGGCCGCCTGCGCCACGGTGAGCCCGGGCATCTGCGCGGCCAGCCTGAGCAGCTCCGACTGCGCGGGCGGCAGCGGCTCGGTCCACGAGCGGCGCCGCGTTCCCTGGCGGGCGGCCCGGCGCACCGCGCTGACCGCCACGAAGAGCTCGGCCGCGGCCCGGGTCGCATCGGGGTCGCCGGGACCACCCGGTCCGCTCCCTGAAGGCCCGGCCGGTGGCCGCCGGTGAGCAGTGTCTTTCACAGGCTGACTATAAGTCGGCGCGTTCCGCCGCAGGGGTTGCGGCCGGTAACCCGCGGGGCTCTGGCTGGACCGCGGGACTGCTTAGTGAAAAAAGTACTAAAAGGGTCTTGCCTGACAGTGAAATTATCCGTCAATCTGACGGGGGAGCGGCCCCAGCCCCCTACATGGCGGGAGAGTCATGGACGTGCCGGGTACACCCATCAGCCGACGTAACGCGATGCTCACCGGAGCCGGCCTGGCCGTGGCGGGTCTCGGCCTGGGCGGCCGGGCCGCCCAGGCTGCCCGGACCGCCCGGCGGGAGCCGGCCCGGGCCCGGCTGGCCAGCGTCCGCTCCCCGGCCAGCCTGACCACGCAGGAGCAGGCCGGGCAGCGGGTGATCTGCTCCTACTCCGGTCTCACCCCGCCGGACAGCCTGCTCCAGCAGATCAGCGCGGGCGAGGCCGCCGGGGTCATCTTCATCACCGGGAACATCTCCAGCGAGAGCCAGATCAGCTCGGTGATCGGCCAGCTTGTCCAGGCCAACCAGCAGAGCCCGGTGCAGGCGCCACTGCTGCTGATGACCGACCAGGAGGGCGGCGAGGTCAACCGGCTGCCCGGCGCACCCACGCTGTCGGAAAAGGAGATCGGCGAGTCCTCCGACTTCACCCAGGAGGCCACGCAGGCCGGCACCGGCGCCGGGCAGAACCTGACCGGGGTAGGCATGAACGCCGACCTGGCCCCGGTGCTCGGCGTCTACCGCAGCGCCGGCGATTTCCTCGACCAGTACCAGCGCTCCTACAGCATGAACGCCAACCAGGTCGCGCTGTGCGCCGAGTACTTCGTCACCGCGATGCAGCAGACCGGCGCCGTCCCCACGGCCAAGCACTTCCCCGGGCTGGGCGCGGCCACCGCCGACCAGGACACCGACGTGGCGCCGGTCGTGCTGGACATCCCGCTGAGCACGCTGCGCAGCGTGGACGAACTGCCCTACCAGTCGGTGATCCCGGCCGGGGTGCAGATGATCATGGTGTCCTGGGCCACCTACCCGGCGCTGGACGCCAGCCTGCCCGCCGGGCTGTCGCCCACCGTGGTCCAGGATGAACTGCGCGGCTACCAGGGATATACCGGGGTCACCATCACCGACGCGCTGGAGGCCGGGGCGCTGAACGCCTACGGCAGCACGCAGCAGCGGGCCGTGGCGGCCGCCTCGGCCGGCATGGACCTGATCCTGTGCGCGGCCGGCGATCCCACGCAGAACTCCGACGCGGTCACCGGTCTGGCCGACGCGCTGGAGTCCGGCCAGCTCAGCCAGTCCGGCTTCACCGCCTCGGTGCAGCGCATCACCACCCTGCGGGACAGCCTGCCGTCGTGACCTGGGTCATGTCCGGGTATGGCCGGTCCCAGGGGTGTTTGTTATGGTGGCGACAGACGCGGGATCCACGTGCGCGCTCTGCGCCGCTGGCCCGGCTCCGGGTATCCGGCAGAGATTCCGCAGAGTCTCTTTCAGCTATCTTTCAGGCAACTTGTCCCTGAGTGCCAGGTATCCCTGAGGTTGTCTCCAGGTCCGGGACGCATCTTGTTCTAGGTAAGCAAGAGTTCCCATCACCCAGGGAGACATGATGTTGGAGGATTCGCCGGACACGGCTGGATCAGCACAGGCGCAGTCTTCGTCGTCCTGGCCCGGTCCGGGCGGCCAGGCGGATTCCGGAAGCCCCGGTTACCCGGGCCACTCCGCCAGCGGCTACCCGGGTTACCCCGGCGGGCCCGGCGGCGGGTACCCCGAATACTCCGGCGGGTTCCCCGGGTACGCCGGCGGTCACCCGGGCGGGGGTTACGCCGGTGGCGGTTACCCCGGCGGGCCGGGCGGCGGCTATCCCGGCTACCCCGGGTACCCGGGCGGGCCGGGCGCCGGAGCCCCCGGCGGGCCACCCAAGCGGCGGCACGGCTTCCGCGCGCTCGCCGTCACCGCGGTGGCCGCGATGGCCGTCGGCGGCGGCGCCACCTGGGCCCTCACCTCGGGCGGGGCCGCCAGCCCGGTACTGACCACCGACCAGGTCGTCACCAAGACCGACCCCGGCATCGTCGACGTGATCTCCACCCTCGGCGACCAGGGCGACATGGCTTATGGCACCGGGATCGTGCTCACCTCCAACGGCGAGGTGCTGACCAACAACCACGTGGTCAACGGCGCCACCTCCCTCAAGGTCAGGGACGTCGGCAACGGCCGCACCTACGCCGCCTCGGTGGTGGGTTACACCCAGTCCAACGACGTCGCGGTGATTCAGCTGAAGAACGCCTCCGGCCTCCCCACCGCCACGCTCGGCGACTCCGGCTCGGTCGGTGTGGGTGACAAGGTCGTCGCGATCGGCAACGCGGACGGGAAGGACGGCACCCCGTCCGTCGCCACCGGCCGGGTCGCCGGGCTGAACCAGTCGATCACCGCCAGCGACGAGGGCGGCGGGTTCTCCGAGAAGCTGACCGGGCTGATCCAGACCAACGCGAACATCCAGCCGGGCGACTCCGGCGGCCCGCTGACCAACGACCGCGGCCAGGTGATCGGCATGGACACCGCCGCTTCCACCGGGTCCAGCTGGCAGTTCAGCTCACCGTCGGGCGGCGGCGCCACCCAGGCGTACTCGGTCCCGATCAACGAGGCGCTGTCGCTGGCCAAGCAGATCGAGGCCGGCACGTCCTCGTCCACCGTGCACATCGGCTCCACCGCGTTCCTCGGCGTCGAGGTCAGCGGGTCCAGCGCGGTGCCCGGCGCTCAGGGCGGCGGCAGCGGCGGCGCACAGGTCGCCGGGGTCGTGTCCGGGTCCGCGGTGGCCAAGGCCGGCCTCACCGGTGGTGACACGATCACCGCACTCGGCGGCCACACGATCTCCTCGTCGTCGCAGATCCGCACGGTGCTCCAGCAGTACCACCCCGGCGACAAGATCGCGATCAGCTGGACCGACGGGACGGGTAGCAGCCACAGCGCCACCATCGTCCTCGGCAGCGGCCCAGCGGCCTGATCCCCCGGCTGCGGCCAGGCCCGGTCGCCGGGCCTGGCCCCAGCGCCCAGGAACGCCGGAGAATTCGTCCAGACGGCTTACAGGTGCGTTACCTAAGCTTTGGGCGGGACATAGCGGACACCGAAAGGCAGCAGCCGTGCGTGACAATGTGACCATCTCGTACCGGGGAGCCAGCTACGAGATCGGGCGCGGGCCGCACTTCTACGGCATCTGGGTCGTGGGAGCGCCGCAGCCGCAGCCCGTCGAGTGGTGGCCAGAGACCCCCGAGGGCTGGTCGAGCGCATGGGCCCGGTTCACCGGCATCGAGGCGCCCGGCACGATCGCCGCGGTCCGCCCGGCCGCCTCCGGCGCCACCCGCCCCGCGTCAGCGTGGGCGCCAGGCCCCGGCCCGGCGGCCCAGACCTTCGCCCCGGCGGGCCCGGCAACCCAGGCGTTCGCCCCCGCCGGCCCGGCCACCCAGCCCGGCCAGGAGTTCGACCCCGCCGGTCCCACCACCCAGCCCGGCCAGGCCTTCGCGTCCGGCCCGGACACCCAGCCCGGCCAGGCCTTCGCCCCCGCCGGCCCCACCACCCAGCCCGGCCGGGCCTTCGTCTCCGGCCCGGCCTACCCGCCTGGCGGCCCAGCCGCCCAGCCCACCATGGCCCCCACCCCGATCGGCCACCCCGCCGCGCTGGCCGCCCAGCCAGGCGCCCAGCCAGCACAGCCCAAGGCGGGCGTCCGGGCAGGCCTGCAAGGCCTGGCCGCCGCCGGGCTGCTGGTGATCGGCGTCGCGTTCGGCATCGCCTCGATCTTCCCTAACTACCTGTTCGGCGCCAGCCTGGGCTCGGACGCCGCCAACCTGTGGCCGCACGTCATCTACCTGGTGGCCTGGGCCGGCGGCGCGTTCCTCATCCTGCGCGGCGGCGCCCAGTTGCGGATGGGCGCGCTGCTCGCGGCGGGCACCAGCATCGTGACGTTCGGGCTGTTCGTCTCGGACGCGGGGTCGGCCATCGCGTACGGCTCGAACGCCGGCCGGGGCGCCGGGCTGGTGCTCGGCCTGATCGGCTGGCTCGCCTGCGCCCTCGGCTCCGGGCTGGCGGTCCGGCTGCGCCAGCGAGGCCGGCCCGCGCCCACCGGGCCGCAGGCGTTCGCCGCCCGGCACCTGATGACCGTGCTGGCCGCGCTGGCCGCGCTGGGCACCGCGATCACGTTCGCCCCCTCGTGGGACGGCTACACGCTGAGCGCGGAGGGCGTATCCCGGTACGTGGAACTGGGCGACGCGTTCAAGAACCCGGGCTGGGTGATCACCGGCGACGTCCTGGCCATGATCGCGCTCGTGCTGGCGGTGGTGCTGGCCGCGCTGTGGCGGCCGGTCCGCGAGGGCGCCTGGCTGCTGGCCGGCGCCGTCATCCCGATGGCCGCCCAGGCGATCTCCGCGATGATCCAGATCGGCGAGCCGACGCTCCCCTCGCAGTTCGGCTTCTCCCAGGCCCAGGCGCAGCAGATCGGGCTGACCATCACCAGCAGCCTCACTCCGGCGTTCTGGCTGTTCTGCGCCTTCGTCGTGGTGCTGATGATCGGCTGCGGGTGGCTGCTGCTCTCGTCCCGGGCCACGGCCCTGGACACCCCGCCGCCGCGCGGCCAGGCCCCTTACGGCCCAGCAGGCCCCGGACCCTACAACTGGCCGCACCCCTTTACCGGCGGCAGCCCGCAGACCGCGCCCGAAGCGCAGGCCAGCCCGGCGCAGACCGAGACGCCGCAGTCCCTCGGCACCGCACAGCCGGACGCCCCGGAGAACAGCGGCCTGGACATCCTGGACTCGCCGGACACCGAGCCGGACATCCTGGACAGCCACGACTCCCCGCAGAACAACACCGAGACGACCAACGCCGAGACGACCAACGCCGAGAAGCCGGACACCCCCGCCACTCTGGACACCCCGGAGCCCGGCACCAAGGACTGACCACCGCCCCGGCCAACCAGCCGGACAGGGCGGTCAGTGAAAGACGATCGTCCGGTGCCCGTTCAGCAGCACCCGGCTCTCCGCGTGCCAGCGCACCGCCCGGGCCAGCGCCTGGCACTCCAGGTCGCGGCCGATCGCGGCCACCTCGTCGGCGGTCATCGAATGGTCGATCCTGGCCACCTCCTGCTCGATGATCGGCCCCTCGTCCAGCCCCGGGGTGACATAGTGCGCGGTCGCCCCGATCAGCTTCACGCCGCGCGTGTGCGCCTGCTGGTACGGCCGCGCCCCCTTGAAGCTGGGCAGCATCGAGTGGTGGATGTTGATCACCCGGCCGGCCAGTTCGGTGCACAGCCCGGCGGACAGGATCTGCATGTACCGGGCCAGCACGACGAGGTCCACGCCGTGCCCGGCGATCAGCGCGCGCAGCGCGGTCTCGGCCGCCGGCTTCGTCTCCGGCGTGACCGGGATGTGCCGGAACGGCACGCCGTAGCCGCCGGCCAGCCGGGCGAAGTCCGGGTGGTTCGACACCACCGCGGCCACGTCGATGGGCAGCGCCCCGATGCTCCACCGGAACAGCAGGTCGTTCAGGCAGTGCCCGAACCTGCTCACCATGATCAGCACGCGCTGCCGGTCGGCGGCGTCCAGCAGCCGCCAGGTCATCCCGAACTCCTCCGCGACCGGCGCGAACTCCTTGCGCAGCGGGCCGGGCGCCAGCCCCGTCGCCCCGGCCGGGGTGAACGACACCCGCATGAAGAACGTCCCGGTCTGCGGGTCGCCGAACTGCTGGCTCTGCGTGATGTTGCAGTTCTGCCCGGCCAGGAACCTGGACACCGCGAACACGATGCCCGGCACGTCGGCGCAGGACAGAGTCAGGATGTAGCCCGGGTGGGCGGCCGGCTCAGTCATGATGCCCCACACTGTAAGTGGTGATCCGCATCCGGAGCGTGTCAACCGCACGTTAAGGTAATGGCCTTGACGGCTGCGCCTCGCTCAGCCGGCCGGAATGTCCGCGTGACAGTTCGGGCAGCGGGCCGGCGGCGCCTCACCGGCGATCGAGCCGCACTCCGGGCACACCCGGTTCAGCCAGCACGGCGCATCGCCGCGTTCCCCGCCGGGCCCACCCGGCCCCGGGTCGAGCAGCCTCGCCAGCACCGCGGCCTGGCTGTGCTGCAGATCCTTCGTCGCGGTCAGCAGCGTGACCGGCCCGGCCGCGGCCATCCCGCGCAGCTCGCGCAGCGCCTGGCCGCGGTCCGGATCGGCCAGCTCGTCCAGGTAGCGGGCGGTGAAATCGTCGAACTTGGCCGGGTCGTGGCCGAACCAGCGGCGCAGCTCGTCCGACGGGGCGACCGCCTTGAGCCAGTTGTCGATCTTGGCCTTCTGCTTGGCCAGGCCGCGCGGCCACAGCCGGTCCACCAGCACCCGCGTGCCGCCGCCGGGCTGCGGTTCCTCGTACACCCGGCGCAGCCGGACCTCTGCCATCGGATACCTCCCGGGCCAGGATATGGCCGCCCCCAGTTATACTTAGGTCGTGAAGCGATATAAAAATCGTCTAGCCGGGAAAGCGAGGGTTACGTGAGGCAGGCACCGCGACGCTACGCCGCGCAGGATCGGGATCGGCGGAGGTGACGGAGCTAGGACCAGACAACGCCGCCGAAGCGGCGGCAACAGAAACAACTGAAGCGGGCCCGGGAGCTCCCGGCGCCACCCCGGACCCCCATGACGTGACAGACGACGAGGGCAACGTTCCCTATTTCGGCGCCGACCTGCGGCCCACGGCCACCGCCGAACGGGGACTTGGCGATTTCACCGCCACCGCGGCGCTGCTCCGCCTGGTGCCGCTGGCCATCGTGATCGGCGCCCTGGGCGCGGGGATCTCGCTGGCGCTGCTGGACATGATCGGCTTTTTCACCAACCTGTTCTACTACGGCCGGGTCAGCGTGCACCTGGTGTCGCCCGCGGCCAGCACGCTCGGCCCGCTGATGCTGGTGATCCCGGTCGGCGGCGGGCTCATCGTCGGGCTGATGGCCCGGTTCGGCTCCGAGCAGATCCGCGGCCACGGCATCCCCGAGGCGATGGAGCGGATCCTCATCCACGGCAGCCGGGTGCAGCCCCGGCTGGCCATCCTCAAGCCGATCTCCAGCGCGATCAGCATCGGCACCGGCGGCCCGTTCGGTGCGGAGGGCCCGATCATCCTGACCGGCGGCGCGGTGGGCTCGATCGTCGGCCAGCTGTTCCGGCTGACCGCCGCCCAGCGCCGCGCGCTGCTGGTGGCCGGCGCGGCGGCCGGGATGAGCGCGGTCTTCGGCACCCCGGTCGCGGCCACCCTGTTCGGCGTGGAACTGCTGGCCTTCGAGTTCAAGCCGCGGTCGATGGTGCTGATCGGGCTGGCCGCGGCCACCGCCGACGGGCTGCGGATGGCGCTGGCGCACGCCGGGCTGGTCGCCCCGCAGCCGCTGTTCCCGGTGCCCGTGCACCCGCCGCTGGGCGGCGTCGTGCTGCTCGGCGCGGCCGCGATCGGCATCGTCACCGGCCTGGGCGCCTGGGTCATGACCCAGGCGGTGTACTTGGCCGAGGACCTCTTCAAGCGGCTGCACGCGCGGCTGCACTGGCTGTGGTGGCCGATGATCGGCGGCCTCATCATCGGCCTGGGCGGGCTGGTCGACCCGCGCGCGCTCGGCGTCGGCTACGACACCATCCACGCCGAGCTGCTCGGCCAGTTGGGCGTGACCGCTCTGCTGCTGCTGTTCGCGGTCAAGCTGGTCATCTGGTCCGGCGGTCTCGGCGGCGGGACCAGCGGCGGCATTCTCGCGCCGATCCTGATGATGGGCGCCGCGGCGGGCGGGGTCTGCGGCCACCTGCTGCCCGGGGCGAGCCCGGGCGTGTGGGCGCTGATCGGCCTGGCCGGTGCGCTCGGCGGCGTCACCCGGTCCCCGTTCACCGCGATCGTGTTCGCCTTCGAGCTGACCCACGACGCGAACAGCCTGCTCGCGCTGCTGGTCGCGGCCACCGTGTCGCACCTGATCAGCGTGCTGGTGCTGAAGCGCTCGATCCTGACGGAGAAGGTCGCCAGGCGCGGCTTTCACGTCATGCGCGAGTACGCGGTCGATCCGCTGGAGGCGACGTTCGTCCGGGAGGTCATGGAGACCGACATCTGCACCGTGGAGCCCGACCGCCCGCTGGCCGAGATCTACCAGACGCTGCCGGAAGGCTCGCCGGAGCGGCGGCAGCGGCTGTACCCGGTGCTCGCGCCGGGCGGCCGGCTGGCCGGCCTGCTGCCCTGGTCGGCGGTGCTGGCCGGGCGGGCGCAGCGTGGGCGGCGGGTCCGCGACGCCATGGTGGCGCCGGTCGCGGTGGCCTACCCGGACGAGATCCTGCGCACCGTGGCCGACCGGATGGCCGCGCTCGGCGTGGGTGTGCTGCCGGTGGTGGACCGGTCCGACCCAGCCCGGCTGGACGGCCTGGTTACCCAGTTCGACCTGCTGCAGGCCCGGGAGCGGCTGCTGGCCGAGGAACGGCACGCCGAACGGGTGCTGCTGCTGCGCCGGGTGAACGGCCGCGACTCCAGCCGTCCCGCGCCGGAACGGGCCGGCGCCAGGACAAACTGAACCGGGCAGGCCGGGTTCGGGCGGGCTGGGCCGCGATATCTTCGTGACGTGCCATCGCGACGTGCGCCCCGTGATCTCCGGGCCTCCGACGCCGACCGTGAGCTGGTCGTGTCGCTGCTCGGCGAGGCCGTCGTCGACGGGCGGCTGACCGCCGAGGAGCACGCGGAGCGGCTGGAGCAGGCGAGCACCGCCCGCACCCTTGGCGACCTGGCCGGGCTGACCACCGACCTGGCCGGCCCGGAGGCGCAGCCGGTGCGGCTGGACGGCACCCGGCCGGTGCTGGCGGTGTTCGGCAGCCAGCAGCGGGACGGCCGCTGGGTGGTGCCGGAGCGGCTCACCGTGACCGCCATCCTCGGCGAGGCCGTCATCGACTTCCGCAACGCGCTGCTGCAGACCTCGCGGATCACCCTGTACACGACGGTGCTCGGCGGCCGGCTGCGGCTGCTCGTGCCGGACGGGGTGGACGTCGAGGTGACCGGATCCGGCGCGTCCTCCCGGCAGCGCCGCACGGTGCCCCAGCAGCCGCCTGGCCCTGGCGAGCCGCCCCGGCCGGTGATCGAGGTGCGCGGGATGATGGTCTGGGGCCGGGTCCAGGTCGTGACGCCGCCGAAGAGCCGGTTCCTCGGCATCTTCCCGCGGCGCGGGCGCTAACCCGCCGCGTCGAAGTCGACCGAACTGTAGGCGCGCAGCTTCCAGAACTGGTGCTCGCTGGTGATGCTGCGGATGGTGCCGGACCGCGCGCGCATGACCAGCGAATGCGTGGTGGCGCCGCCGGCCCGGTAACGGACCCCGGCCATCAGTTCGCCGTCTGTGATCCCGGTCGCGGCGAAGAACACGTCGTCGGAAGAGACCAGGTCGTCGGTGGTGAGCACCTGGTCCAGGTCCAGCCCGGCGTCCAGCGCGCGCTTGCGCTCGGCGTCGTCCCGCGGCGCCAGCCGGCCGAGGATCACCCCGCCCAGGCACTTGACCGCGGACGCGGCGATGATGCCCTCCGGCGTGCCGCCGACACCGAGCAGCAGGTCCACCCCGGTGCCGTCCCTGGTGGCCATGATCGCGCCGGCCACGTCGCCGTCGGTGATCAGCTTGATCCGGGCCCCGGCGGCGCGGACCTCCTTGATCAGCTCCGCGTGCCGCGGCCGGTCCAGGATCATCACGGTCACGTCGTGCGGGCCGCAGCCCTTGGCCCTGGCCACCGCGCGGACGTTGTCGGCCGGTGGCGCCCCGATGTCCACCGCGCCCGCCGCCGCCGGCCCGGTGACCAGCTTGGACATGTAGAACACCGCGGACGGGTCGTACATCGAGCCGCGCGCCGCCACGGCCAGTACCGAGATCGCGTTCGGCATGCCGTTGGCGGCCAGCCTGGTCCCGTCGATCGGGTCCACCGCCACGTCACAGGCCGGGCCGGTGCCGTCGCCGACCTGCTCGCCGTTGAACAGCATCGGCGCCTGGTCCTTCTCGCCCTCGCCGATGACCACGACGCCGTTCATCGACACCGTGTTGACCAGGTGCCGCATGGCGTTCACCGCGGCGCCGTCGGCGCCGTTCTTGTCGCCGCGGCCCACCCAGCGGGCCGCGGTCATCGCCGCCGCCTCGGTGACCCGGACCAGTTCCATGGCCAGGTTCCGGTCCGGTGCGTGGTGCCCCGGCTCGGGCGGCGGCTGCTGGCTGGTGTCCGATTCGGCGGGCCGGCCAGTCAGCCCGGCTGGGGATGCGGTGACAATCTCGTCCTCGGCCATGGGTGGCATGCCTCTCCTGGTCGGTTGCCCTGATGCGATCCTATGTACAGGCTCTGCGGCCGTCCGGGCGTACCCTGACCTCTGAAGAGGCCTCGGAGAGGGCGGATGACGACACAACTTCCACAACCGGCTACCAGAGTGCCCGGGCGCGGCGCGGCCACCAGGTCGGGCCTGCTCGCCGCGGCCCGCGAGGTGTTCATCTCCACCGGGTACGCGCAGGCCGGGGTGACCGACATCGTGTCGCGGGCGGGCGCCAGCGTCGGCAGCCTGTATCACCACTTCACCGGCAAGGCCGATCTCTACCTGACGCTGTTCGAGGAGTTCCACGAGGATCAGGCGGAACGGGCCAGGTCCGCGGTCCGGGCCGCCCGCAGCGCCGGCGTGGCCGACCCGAAGCTCCAGTTCGTCGCGGCGGCCCGGTCCTACCTGGACGGCTGCTTCCAGCAGCGCGACCTGTCCCGGCTGTTCGTGTCCGGCGACGCCCCGCCCGGGTTCGACGTGGTGATGCGGCGCCGGCTGCGGGAGTGGGCGGACCGCAACGCGGAGTTCTTCGCCCGCAGCGCCGAACCGGTGGACGAGGCGGTCGCCGTGGTGCTCACCGGCGCCCTCATGCTGGCCGTCGCCGAGGTGGCGCTGTGCGAGGACCCGCAGCGGGCCCGCAGGCTCGCCGACAGCGTGCTGGAGATCATGTCCCGTATCGACGGGAGCTAGCTACGCCTGCGGAGCGTGGCCGGGCTGCACCACGGACACGGTCAGCAGCTTTTCCGGCCCGGCGCACCCGGTCGCGCTGAACGGCGTGTACAGCGCCTGCGTCTGGTTCGGCGGGTAGACCTTCAGTTCGCTGGTGTGCTCCGGGCGGCACTGGCCGGAAGAGTAGTTGCCCGCCTCTGCGACCTGCAGCACCACGCTGGCCACCCCGCCCGGCGACAGCGTGACGAGTTCCCGCGGCGGGCTCGGGGCCTCCACGGCGGCGAAGCCGACCTGGTGGTAGGAGCCGCCGGTGCCGATCGACACCCCGGGGTAGCCGTACAGCGAGCAGGACCGCGAGCCGCGGTTGGTGAACGTGACGGTGGCGTAGACGCTGCCCGCGGTGCCCTGGGTGGCGGCCGCGGTCACGCTCAGGTCCCCCGACGGGCAGGCGGCCGCCGCGGCCGTCCCGGCCCCGCCCGCCGGGTCGCTGCCGGACGGTGTGCTGGGTGTGCCGGTGTGCGGGTGCCTGGCGGCGGAGTGGCTGGGCGCCGGCGTGGCGGTGTGACTGGGCGTGGCGGGCTTGCCGTGGCCGGCGGCGTGCCCGGACGAGACGTGGCCGCCGGAGGTGCCGTGCCCGCCGCCGGCGGACAGCTTGCCGGTGCCGCATGCGGTAACCAGGACCGCCAGGCAGCCAAGCGTCAGAGCCTGGGTGGTGCGTGACAATGGCCTCATCGCGGTGTCCTTCCGCTAGCTGACGTGGCGTCCCGCTCCCGTCCCCTCACCTTGTTATGACGCCGGTCCCGGGCTGCCGGTTGGAGCGGATTCCGTCGGTTGTCACCTCGCGGGAAACACTGTCCCGGTTAGACGTCTGTTGTCCCAGGAGTTACCCATTGACGCCCGATCGGAGCATGTGGAACGATTTCGACGCTTGGCCGACCCGGACATGGAGTGATGAGATGCCGCAGACAGTGACGAAGCTGACCGGCTTGCGGCGGGTGGCCGCCACCTCCGCGGCGGTGCTCGCCGTGACGGCGGCCGGCGCCGCGGTCAGCGGCGCGGCGGTGGCCAGCCCGCGGCATGCCCCGGCACGGGCGGCCGCCGGCACCGGCCGCCTGATGGCCAGCTACACCGCCGCGGCCAGGGAATTCGGTGTGCGGGCCAGCATCCTGCTGGCCATCGGCTACAACGAGTCGCACTGGGCGTCGCACGGCAGCATGCCGAGCGCCGACGGCGGCTACGGGCCGATGGACCTGACCGCGCGGAGCTTCCGCACCACCAGCGGGCGGACCGGCAAGCCGGTCACCGTCAAGCTGGTCAAGACGCACTACACGCTGGACGAGGCGGCCGCCCTGCTGCACGAGTCCACCGGCACGCTGAAGACGTCCGCCGCGCAGAACGTCCGCGGCGCGGCCGCGGTGCTGGCCCGCTACGCCCGCCAGCTGAACGGCGGCCGGCTGCCCGCCACGCCCGGCGGCTGGTACGGCGCGGTCGCCGCCTACAGCGGCGACACCGAGCAGCAGACGGCCGAGCTGTTCGCCGGCGACATCTTCAGCACGGTGCACAGCGGCGCCTCCCTGGTCACCCAGGCCGGCCAGCCGATGCGGCTGGCCGCCGACCGCGGCCTGCGCCCGGATCGGGCGATGATCAGCAGGCTCGGCCTCAAGCAGCAGCCCAGGTCCGCCAAGGCGGCCGATTGCCCGGCCGACCTGCACTGCAAGTACGTCCCGGCCGCGTACGCCGAGGACCCGGGCGGCGACCCGACGAACTACGGCAACTACGACAAGGCCAAGCGGCCGCGCGACCTGAAGATCAACTCGATCGTCATCCACGACACCGAGTCGTCGTACGCGAGCACGATCGCCGAGTTCCAGAACCCGGCCGCCTACGCCAGCGCCAACTACGTGATCCAGTCCTCGACCGGCGACATCACCGAGATGGTCCGGCCTGCGAACGTGGCCTGGGCGGTGGGCAACTGGTACTACAACACCCACTCGATCAGCATCGAGCACGAGGGCTACGCGGCCCAGGGCGCGACCTGGTACACGCAGATCATGTACAAGAACTCCGCCGAACTGGTCCGCTACCTGGCGCACCGCTTCAACGTCCCGCTGAACCGGGAGCACATCGTCGGGCACGACAACGTCGGCGGGCCCACCGACGCCGACAACGCCACGCAGCACTGGGACCCAGGCCCGTTCTGGAACTGGCAGTCCTACATGGGTCGGCTGCAGGGCATGAACGCGGCCCAGGAGCGGGCCAGCGCGGGCACCGCCCGGCCGCAGGGTCAGGGCCAGCGCGTGGTGAGCATCGACCCGAACTGGGCCACCAACGAGCCGACGGTGACCGACTGCCAGAGCGGGACCTGCCAGAAGCTGCCCAAGCAGCCGGCCAGCTTCGTCTACCTGCACAGCAAGCCGTCGGCTAGCTCGCCGCTGCTCAGCGACCCGGACCTGTGGCCGAAGGGCACGCCGGGCACCCAGCAGGACGACGACTGGGGCGACAAGGCGCCGTACGGCTACCAGTACGTGGTCGCCGGCCAGCAGGGCAACTGGACCGGCATCTGGTTCGCCGGCGTCGAGGGCTGGTTCTACAACCCGCCCGGCTCCGGCCAGACCGCCCGGTACACGCACGCCTCGGTGATCACCCCGAAGGCCGGGCTCAGCTCGATCCCGGTCTACGGCAGCGCCTTCCCGGAGGCGTCCGCCTACCCGAAGCCGATCCCGGTCTCGCCGAACGCGCCGATGGTCTACAAGATCCTGGCCGGCCAGGCGTACGTCACCACGGGCAGCGTCCCGGACGACTACTACTACGCGAAGACCTTCAACTCCAGCCTGCCCGATGACCACACGGTCGTCCGGGGCAAGACGAATTACTACCAGATCCAGCTCAACCACCGGCTGTACTACGTGAAGGCCGCCGATGTGGTGGTCAAGCACGCGGGCTGAGCACGGGATTCAGCCCGGTGGCCCAGCACTGCGGCGCAGCCCGGCGGCGCGGGACGGTGGCTCAGAACGGCGCGGACGGCTCGGACGTCTGCCCGGACTGACCGCCGCTCTCGCCCGCGTCGGCGCGCTTGGCCATCGCGGTGGCGATGCGGGCCCTGGCGCCCTCCAGCCAGTCGGCGCAGATCGCGGCCAGCCGCTCGCCGCGTTCCCACTCCTCCAGCGACTGCTCGAGGGTCAGCCCGCCGGCCTCCAGCCGCTTGACCACCTCGGTGAGCTCGTCGCGGGCCTGCTCGTAGGAAAGCGCCTGATCCACCCGGTCAACCTATCGTGGTGGCGGCGCTGTGTGCCGCGCTCGCGAGCATCCGCGCGTACAGCGCGGCGCCGCGTGGCTGCGGGTGGACGCCGTCCGGCCACAGCAGGTCGGTGCGGTCCCGGATCGAGGCGAACCAGTTGTCCAGGGTCACCCGGGGGTAGTTCTGGGCCGCGGCCGCCAGCGCCTGGTTCACCTCGCTCTCCCAGGGCCGCGGCACGTACGTGCTGACCAGCACCAGCGCCCGGGACGGGCCGATCGCCCGGAGCAGCGCGTGCACCTGGGCGGTGGTCACCGGCCCGTTGGTGCCGAGCCCGACGACCACGACCGGCCGCAGCGTGTGCCGGGCGGCGAGCTCGCGGACCAGCGCGATGCCCTCGTCCATCTGGCGGCTGACCTGCGCGTCGATGTAGATGCCGGGCAGGTCGGCCTGCAGCTGCTGGGCCGAGGCGAGCATGACCGAGTCACCGATCGCCGTCACGTAGCCGCCCAGGATGGTCGGCGCGGCCGGCTGCCCGCGGTGCGCGGCCCGGTGGGCGGGCTTGGCGTGGCCCGGACTGTTTTGCCCGGGCCCGCTCGCCTTGCTGCTGGAGCTCACCCGGGCGCCGGCCGCGATCTGCTGCTGCAGCGACTCCCCGGGCGGCGTGTAGATGACGCCGTAGCCCGCCGTGCAGGCCACGCTGAACGCCACTATCGGCACCAGCGCGGCGGGCACCAGCCGCCTCGGGCTGCGCCGCGCAGCCGTCATAGACAATTTCAGGCCGGCCCACCGGGACCGGATGGTGGCGGCCAGGCCGTCCCGGATGACCGGCTCCTCCACCCACCGCCAGGACAGCGCGGCGAGCCCGACGGCGGCGGCGGTCTCGGCCAGCCGGACCCCGGCCGTGCTGGCCTGGCCGCCGTCGCGAGCGGTGACGAGCGCGATCACCGGCCAGTGCCACAGATAGATGCCGTAGGACCGGACGCCGAGCCAGCGCAGCGGCGCCCAGCCGATCATCGCGGCCAGCGTTCCCGGCGCGGCGGCGGCCGCGACGACCACGGCGGCGGCCGCCGCCGCGAGAGCCATCCCGCCCAGGTAGAGCGCGCCGCTGCTGCCGGACAGGTGCCCCATCGCCAGCACCAGGACCGAGACACCCGCCAGCCCGGCCAGGTCGAGCCGCCGGGCCTGTGCCGGGGACGAGCCGGTGAGCCGCCGCAGCGGGCAGTACAGCGCGAGCGCGGCCCCGGCCAGCAGCGCGGTGGCGTGCGTGTCGGTGCCGTAGTAGAGCCGGGACGGGTCCGCACCCGCCGCGTAGCCGGCCGCCATGGCCAGCGCGGACGCCGCCGCGGCCACCCCGGCGGCCGCGGCCCGGGCCCGGCGGCGCCGGAAGACGCACAGGATGACGGTCAGCACGACCGGCCAGAGCAGGTAGAACTGTTCCTCGATGGCCAGCGACCACAGGTGCTGCAGCGGCGGCGGCGGGCCGAACACGGCGAAGTAGGACTGGTGCGCCAGCGCCTGCCACCAGTTGCTGGTGTACGTGACCGCGGCCAGCAGGGCGGGCCGCAGCGAGGGCAGCTGGCTGGGTTCGAGCACCGCGACCGCGGCCGTCACCGCCACCAGGACCAGCAGCAGGCAGGGCAGCAGCCGCCGCGCCCGGCGCAGCCAGAACCTGCGCAGGTCCAGCCGGCCGCCCAGTTCCCAGGGCGCGGCCAGGATGTCGGTGATCAGGAACCCGCTGATGGCGAAGAACACGTCCACGCCCAGGAACCCGCCGGGCAGCGCGGACACCTTCTCGTGGAACGCCAGCACGGCCAGCACCGCCAGCCCGCGCAGCCCGTCCAGCCCCGGTGCGCGCTTAGGACCAGGTCGCGGGCGCACGCTGGCGCCGCCGGGCTGCCCGCTTCGGGCGGGCATCGCCGGCGCCGGGGCCTCTGTGCGGAGCACACCGCAATTTTCCGGTCCCTCCGGCCGGTAACCGGGCAGACACGCCGCTGCGCGCCCCGTTCGTGACGCAATTGCCTCGCCAGAACAGCTAGCCGAGCCCGGCCAGCTCCAGCAGCAGGGACTTGACCTCCGTGGCCTGGTAGTGCGCCCGCGCCGCCGCCGGGACGGAGCACAGCAGCACTGGCGCGTCGTCCGGGTCGTCCGGCAGCCGGCCGTGCGAGCCGCGGACCGCGGCCGCCCCGGCGTCCAGGCCGACCACGTTCATCAGGTAGCGCATGCCCAGCTTCTTGCGGGCCAGCGCGACCGCGGCGCGCCGCTTGGCCGCCCCGGGCGCCGCCGGGTCGAAGAACAGCTCGGCCGGGTCGTACCCGGGCTTGCGGTGGATCTCCACCAGCCGCGCGAAGTCCGGCGCCCTGGCCTCGTCCAGCCAGTAGTAGTAGCTGAACCAGGCGTCCGGCTCGGCCACCAGCACCAGGTCCCCGGCCCGCGGGTGGTCCAGCCCGGCCGCTGCCTTGCCCGGCCCGTCCAGCACCTCGGCCACCCCGGCCAGCCCCGCGCACACCTTCTGCGCCGCGGGCAGGTCGGCCGGGTCGGCCACGTACACGTGCGCCACCTGGTGGTCGGCGACCGCGAACGCCCGCGACGTCCACGGGTCCAGGTACTCCATCCCGGCCTGGGTGTGCACGTTCAGCAGTCCTTCGCGGCGCAGCGCCCGGTTGACGTGCACCGGCCGGGAGGCCGGCGTGATCCCGTACTCCGACAGCACCACCACGGTCGCGCCGCGTGCGGCGGCCGCGTCCAGCAGCGGCGCCAGCACCCCGTCCAGGCTGGCCGCCGCGGCCGCGGCCTGCGGGCTACCCGGGCCGTGCCGCTGCAGGTCGTAGTCCAGGTGCGGCACGTATACCAGGGTGAGGTCCGGGTCGTGCCGGGCCATGATCTGCCGGGCGGCACCGCAGATCCACGACGAGGACGCCAGCCCCGCGCCCGGGCCCCAGTAGCTGAACAGCGGGAACGTGCCCAGCGCCGAGGTCAGCTCGTCGTGCAGCTCCGGCGGGTAGGTGTAGCAGTCCGGGTCCTTGCGGCCGTCGGCGTGGTACACCGGCCGCGGCGTCACCGTCCAGTCCACCCGCGCGCCCATCGCGTACCACCAGCAGACGTTCGCCACCGTGTAGCCAGGGCTCTTCCGCCGCGCCGCGTCCCACAGCTTGTCCCCGCCGACCAGCGCGTTGTGCTGGCGCCACAGCAGCACCTCGCCGAGCCCGCGGAAGTACCAGCCGTTGCCGACGATGCCGTGCTCGCCCGGCGGCGCCCCGGTCAGCAGCGTGGCCTGCACCGAGCAGGTGACCGCGGGCAGCACCGTGCCGAGTTCGGCCTGCCAGCCGGACCGGGCGACGGCGGCCAGCCGCGGCATGTGCGCCAGCAGCCGCGGGGTGAGCCCGGCCACGTCGAGCACGACCAGCGGGGTGGGCCGGCCAGTCGTCTCCCGGGGGCTCATCGGGCCCCCGCAGCGGATGGCTCGGTCAGCCCGAGCGCGAGCAGTTCGTCCCGGGTGAAGCGCAGTTCCGCCGCGATGCCGGCGGCCAGTTCGGCCGGCCCGGCCGGGCGCTGCCCCGGCGGCAGCACGCTCCACGTGTAGGTCTCCACGTCCAGGTGGTCGCAGACGGCCCGGTCGCCGCCGGCCAGCAGCCGAAGCGATTCCCGCAGCACCCCGGCGGTGGACCGCAGCGGCGGCTGCGGCGCGGCGTGCACCGGCACGTGGAAGTGCACCCGCCAGGGCCCGGGCATCCCGGCCTGCAGCGCCTCGGGCAGGTCGTCCTCCGCCGGGCCCGCGGCGCTGCGGGTCTGGTGCAGGAACCGCGGCTCGGCGTACCCGCGCAGCGCTTGTGCCTGGGCCGCCTCGCCGGGCGCCGGGGCCTCCAGCGCCGCGGACACCTGCACCTTGACCACCGGCAGCCCGGCCGCCGCCAGCCGGGCCAGCGCCGCGGCGGGCTGCTCCCAGGCACAGGCGAGATGGGCCAGGTCCAGGCAGACGCCCAGGTAGCCGGTGTTCACGCCGGACAGCTCGGCCACCGCCTGCGCGGTCGTCTCGATCACGCAGCCGGGCTCCGGCTCGAATGCCACCCGCACCAGCCGCCCGGTCTCCGCGTGCACCCGGGCGAGCCCGTCCGCCAGCTCGCCGAGCCGTCGCCGCGCCGCCGCCGCGTGGCCGGCCGTCCACGGGGTGCGCCAGGCCAGCGGGAGCGTGGACACCGACCCGCGGGCCGCGTCCGGCGGCAGCAGCCCAGCCAGGATCCGGGCCAGGCCGATCGTGTAGTCCAGCCGTTCCTGGCTGAGCCAGTCCGGCCGGTAGACCGCGTGCTTGACCACCGGCGCGTGGAACGACCGGTACGGGAAGCCGTTGAGCGTGACCACCTCCAGCCCGCGCTCGTCCAGGTCGCGGCGCAGCGCGGCCACCGCGGCCGGGTCGGCGGCCAGCCGTGTGGCGACCGGGGCGGCCAGCCACAGCCCGAGGCCGAGCCGGTCACCGCCGGCCAGCCGGCGCACCGGCACCGCGTACTCGTCGAGCTGCGCGGTGATCTCCGCGAGGTCCTCGCCCGGATGCACGTTCGTGCAGTAGCTGAGGTGGATGACCTGCCCGTCGCGATGCCGCAGCCGCATCAGCTGCCACCACGCAGGATCGAGTTGCCGGAGAACGTGGCCTCCGGCTGGCCCACGTCGGTCAGGTCGAGCCGCCCGGACTGCCCGAAGAACTCCACCGGGTTGCGCCACAGCACCCGGTCCACGTCGTCCTCGCCGAACCCCGCGGCCAGCATGGCCTCGGCGGTGCGCAGCGTGAGCAGCGGGTCGCTGCGGCCCCAGTCGGCCGCCGAGTTCACCAGCATCCGGTCCAGCCCGTACTCGCGCAGGATCACCGCCATCCGCGGCGGCGACATCTTCGTGTCCGGGTAGATGGAGAAACCCATCCAGCAGCCGGTGCCGGCCACCAGGCCCACGGTGACCTCGTTCAGGTGGTCCACCAGCACCCGGCCGTGGCCGATGCCGGACGCCTTGACCACGTCCAGGGTCCGCTCGGTGCCGCGCTTCTTGTCCCGGTGCGGGGTGTGCACCAGGGCCGGCAGACCGTGCTGGCTGGCCAGTTCCAGCTGCGCCGCGAACACCTCGTCCTCGTCCGGGGTCATCGAGTCGTAGCCGACCTCGCCCACCGCCACCACCCCGTCCTTGGCCAGGTAGCGGGGCAGCAGGCCGAGCACCTCCCGGCAGCGGGGGTCGTTGGCCTCCTTGGGGTTGAGCGCGATCGCGCAGTGGTGGCGGATGCCGAACTGGCTGGCCCGGAACGGCTCCCAGCCGACGAGTGAGTCGAAGTAGTCGGCGAACGTCCCGGCGCTGGTCCGCGGCTGGCCCAGCCAGAAGGCCGGCTCCAGCACCGCGCGCACCCCGGCCGCCGCCATCCGCTCGTAGTCGTCGGTGGTGCGCGAGGTCATGTGGATGTGCGGGTCGAAGATGCGCATCAGCCTGCCTCCCTCTCGTTACCGGTCAGCCGCGCCAGCAGGGCGGTCGCGTCGGCCGGGATGATCCGCCCTGCGGCCTGCCGTTCCTCGGCCAGCCCGCCCAGCATCCGGGCCAGCTCGCCGTCGGCCCGCTCGCCGAGCCCGGCCACCGCGGTCAGCGGGATCTCCATGAATACGCACTTCAGCACGCCCTGCCGCCACATCGCGTCGTCCAGATGCCCGGCGTAAGGACCCAGCGCCGCCGCCACCAGTCGCGGGTCATTGGTGCGGATCGCGTCGTGCAGCAGCCCCACCGCCGCGTCCCCGATGCCGAGCCAGGGCAGCGCCCGCAGCACCCCCCGCTTCTCGGCGGCATCGCCGTACCGGTACAGCGCCGTTATCTCCTGCGGCAGATCCCGCTGTGATTTTTCCTTGACGGTGACCAGCAACAGCACGCGCACCGCGTCATCGACCGTCCAGTCCCGGAATTCGCCGCGTGCGCCGGGCAGAGCGCCGCGGCCGCAGTGCCGGCCCACGGCCGGGAACAGCACGCCGATCGACCCGGGCGTGGCGGCCGCCGTGGCCAGCGCGTCGGCCAGCCAGTCAGGATCCGGTACCGCGCCCCGCAGCTCGGCGGCGAAATCTTCGGCGGTGGGATCTTCGGCAGTGAGATGTCCGGTCACTGAGTCGCCTCCAGGACTCTTTCCGCGGCGGTCAGGAAGGTCAGCGATTCCCTGGCCACCACCGGCGCGGCGTGCCCGTGCCGGGGCAGTTCGACGGCGACCAGCCCGCGGTACCCGGCCGCCTCGAGCGCCCGCAGCGTGCCCGGGAAGTCGACCTCGCCCGCGCCGAACTCCAGGTGCTCGTGCACGCCCCGCCGCATGTCGTCGATCTGCACGTTGACCAGGTACGGCCCGGCGCGGCGGACGCAGTCGGGCACCGGCTCGTCCTCCAGGCAGCGGCAGTGGCCGATGTCCAGGGTGAGGCCGAACCGGTCCGGCGCGCCGAGTTCGCCGCGCAGCGCGAACCAGTCGCCGAGCGTCTGCACGAGCATGCCGGGCTCCGGCTCGAAGCCCAGCCGCACCCCGGCCGCGTCGGCCGCGGCCACCGTCTGGTGGCAGCCGTCGAGCAGCCGGTCCCAGGCCACCGCGGGCGGCACCTGTGCCGGGCGGGTCCCGGCCCAGTAGGAGACCGCCTCCGCGCCCAGGTCGGCGCCGATCCGGATGGCCCGCCGCAGGAAGTCCAGCCGCAGGTCCCGGTCGTCGTCCAGCAGTGTCGGCGCGTGCTTGCGCCACGGGTCGAGCAGATACCGTGCCCCGGTCTCGATGACCACGCCGAGCCCGAGCCGGTCCAGCCGCGCGCCCAGCGCCTCGACCCGGCGGGCCAGCCCCGGCGCGTACGGATCGAGATGGTGATGGTCCAGGGTCAGCGCCACCCCCCGGTAGCCCAGGCCGGCGATCACCGCGAGCGCGTCCTCCAGCCGGTGATTGCTGAACCCGTTGGTGCCGTAACCGAACCGCAGGCTCATGTCGCCGGCAGCCATCTGGCCAGCCGCCGGCCGAGCGGCGCGGCGGCGGCCACGGCTATGGCGGCCCGCCGTCCGCCGGCCCGCGCGATCAGCGCGCCCTGCAGCACAGGAAGCCCGGTGATCCCGGCCCCCACCGCGGCCCGCATGTTCCCCGCGCTCGGCTCGGCCAGCGCGGTGACCTGGGGAAGCCCGTAGTTCGCCGCATACCAGCCAGCCAGCACCCCCGGCAGCACCCGGCCCCAGGACCCCGCAACAGCCGGCCGTGCCGCTGCCTGTCCCTGGCCTGCCGCTGCATCTCCTGCCGCTGCAGCCCGCCGGGCGGCGGCCGTAACCTGCGGCGCGGCGCGGGCCGGACGCCGGGCCGCCGCAACCGCCGGAACGGACGTGACCGCGGCCGTGCCCGCCAGCGTCGCGGCCGGCAGCGCGGGGCCGCCGCCGGACACCTCCCGCCGGGACAGCGCGGTCACCGTGTAGGTGTGCGCCGCGACGGTGAGCGCGGGCACAGCCGCCCGCCGCCACGCGCCGCCGCTCGCGCCGAGCAGCACGTCCAGGCCCCGGCAGGCGGCCATCGCGGCCGGGCCCGCCGCGGTCGGCTTGAGCCCGGTGTCGTACCACCAGACCAGGCCGGCCAGCGGCACCGCCGCCGCCAGCGCCCGGCGCCCGCCGGCCAGCCCGGCGGCGGCCAGCCCGGCCGCGGTGAGCGCGGTGGCGGTGCGCAGCGCGGTGCCCGCGGGCACCCGCCCGGACGGGATCGGCCGCTCGGGGCGTTCGGCGGCGTCCAGTTCCCGGTCGGCCCAGTCGTTGGCGGCCATCCCGGCCCAGTACAGGCAGACCGAAGCGGCGCACAGCCCCGCCGCCGCCGGCCCGAGCGTGCCCGCGGCCGCGGCACCGGCCAGGACATCGCCCGGCACCGACAGCGCGGCCGGCGCCCGGACCAGTTCGGCCATATCGGCGAGCCCGGTCACCCGCCGTCTCCCCGCTCAGTCACGTTCCGACTCCCCGCCCAGCCATTCGCCGCCGTCTTCCAGCCCAGCCAGGAACGCCTGCAACTGCTCCCACTGCGTGCCGAGCGCGTGGCTGACTTCGCCCAGCGGATCTTTGAAGAAGAACGCGAGCGCCGTCAGCGGCCCGGTCCGCCCGGCCGCGTGCGCCGCCGCGGTGATCCTGGCCAGGTCGAGCACCAGCGGCGCGGCCAGCGCCGAGTCACAGCCTTCCCAGGTGAACTGCAGCCGCATCCTGGTGCCGAGGAAGCCGGTGAACGTGATCAGATCCCAGGCCGTCTTGAAGTCCCCGATGTCGGCGACGTAGTCGATCCGGGTCGTGCCCTCCGGCTGGTAGCCGAGGGTCTCGCCGAGCACCCGCTGCTTGCTCACCGACTTGGCCGCGTTGGCACCGGGATCGGCCAGGTTGGCGCCGTCCCCGCCGCCGAGCAGGTTGGTCCCCGACCAGGAGCGGACGCTGAGGTTGCGCATCGCGAACATCGGGGCCAGCACCGACTTGAGCATGGTCTCGCCGGTCTTCCCGTCATGCCCGGCGTAGGGCAGCCGGAGTTCGCTGGCGAGTTCGGCGAGGGCCGGGAGGCGGGCTCCGGTGGACGGCGTGAAGTCCACGTAGGGGCAGCCGGCCTGGAACGCGGCATACGCGTACAGCGAACTGCCCGGCAGCACCTGCTCCGGCCCGGTCAGCGCGGCGGTCAGCGCCGGGAGGCTGGCGTGTGCGGGATGCGGCTCCGGCACCGGCTCTGTCGACGTCACGTTGATCACCACGACCCGGTCGAGCCGGTGCCTGCGGCGGAATTCGGCGATGTCGGCCGCGACCGTCGCCGCGACATCCGCCTGCGTGGCGCCGCTGGGCGCCGGCCGCAGGTTTTCCTCCACGCTGGCGAGCTCGCTGCCCAGTGTGGCGACCAGCCCGGCGGGCACGACTCCTGCGGCGGCGAGCTGCTCGGCCTTCTTGGCCAGCGGGCTGCTGATCACGTCGTGGCCGCCGAAGACCAGATCGCCGAATCCCGGCAGCGGCACGCCGGACAACGCGGGGTGAGCGGTCACACAGCCGGCCGGCTCGGATAGCCCGGCACGCAGCGCCAGCGCCCCCACGACAGTCGTGGTGGCGACCGAGCCGCGGGCGCCGGCCAGCCAGACACCTACGCGCATCTAGTCCTCCGTGCGTAACTAGCGGAAACAGCACATGCTGCTACCACCGTCGCGCGGGGGACGACGATTGCACCGAACACGATAGTGGCCGGAAGTTACTTTCCGCCAGGCGGATCCGCCACATACTTCCCAAGTGCCAGGTGAACTCTTCTCGCCCTGTGCCAGCGCACCGCTCAGGGCAGACACCGCCAAGCAGGTGGGGTTCCATGAACGGTGATTTCCGCATATCGATCTTGCTGTGCCGTTGGACCGCGGTTCCCGGGCCGCAGTGACTTTGCAGGCCGCCCGCAAGCCCGAAGCCCAGGAAGGCTCGCGCGCCCGCGGCAATCAGCTCCTCCATGATCATCACCGTTCCCGGTGCGCCAACCGGCAACAGCACCAGCGAGACTGGCTGCTCGCCCGCCAGGCCAACGACATGCGGAACCCTCTGGCCGTACCACCAGTGCCGGAGCGGCGCGGCGTCCAGCCGGGAGCGCAGCCCGTCGAACAGCCGTCGTCCCCAGACGGTGATAACCACCGGAGCCACCCCGAGTTCAGCGAGCGTCACGCCGGCGCGGGCAGCGTTATGGGCAACCGCGGCATCCGGGGAGATGAGCGGGTCCCCTTCCCCACGGGGGCGATGAAGCTTCTCAGGCACCGGCCGATTATGACGAACCCGGAGCCAGACGCCAACCACCGCTCCTGCCCCTGGCGGTTCACCGCATCGCCGCCTGGCGGTTCGTCGCATTGCCCCTGGCGGTCCGCCGCCTTGCCCCCTGGCGGTTTGCCTCATTGCCCCCTGGCGGTTCGCCGCGTTGGCAACGTTGGCCGTCGCAGCTGCTCATAGGTCCGTGCTGGCTGGCCATCCGCTCGGCCGGGCTCCTGCCTGCTCGACGACCTGGAGCCCGCCGTGCCCAACCCGGATCCGCGCGACCTTGATGTAGGTGAGCAAGCTCGTGTCGCGTCAGGTGGGGTAGGTGCCGGGGTTGGTGGTGTAGCTGCGTCCGTTGGGCAGCCGCCAGACGAACACGCCAGGACTGGGCTGTTCCAGTTTCCACCCGTGTGTCTGTTTGACCTGGTGACAGCGTCTGCAGCCGGGCCCCAGGTCGCATTCGCAGGTGCGTCCGCCCTGGTCATAGGGCAGGGTGTGGTCGTCGTCGGTGTTGTGGGCGGGGGTTCCGCAGACCGGGTTGACGCAGGTTTTCTGCCGGACCTGGACCGCGTGATGCAGGGATCGTGGTGGCCGGTAACCGGGTACCTCACGTGCGTGGGTGCAGTGGCCGACCTGGATGGGGCTGATCTTGAGCCGGGCCAGCCACTCCGCCAGCCGCTGGGTGTCGGTGGCCGGGGGTGGTGGCCGTCGCGCGCAGCCGTGCGCGACCGCGTGCCCAGACCGGTCGGTCAGGGTCAGGCACCAGCGGGTGCCCGGGTTCTGCGCGATCCAGTCGGCTACGTCCTGGCAGGTGTGGGCGGTGGCTGGTCCGAGGCCGGTGATCTCGCCGGGGGACAGGCTGGCGCCCAGCCAGGTAGCCAGCGGCAGGGTCAGGTGCACCGATCCGCGCAGCGTGAGCTTGCCCGGCCACCCGCCAGCCCCCTCATCAGCCCCCTCACCGGGCCCCCCCGGCTGCTCGCCTTCGTCCGCGTCCGGGGTGTCCGTGGCGTCCGGGGCGCCGGGCTGGCTGCCGGCGTGGCCGGCACGGCCGCCGGGCGTGGCCGGGGGACTGCCCTTACCGCTGGCGTGCGGCCGGCCCGTGCCGGTGGAACCCGGCTGGCTGTCCGCGCCGTCGTCCGGCCGCCTGTCCGCACCGCCGGTGGTGGCGCCGGGCCCGGCGTCCGCGCTGTCCGGGGCGTCAGGCGCGGCGCCGTCGGCATCCGGGCGTGTTCTGGTGCCGTCGCCGGTGGCCGGGGTGGGGCAGGTGGCCTGGCCGGGTTGCGCGCTGACAGCGTCGCCGCCGCCGTCGCCGGTAGGCGGGAGGAAGGTGCGCGGGTCGGCGCCGGTGAGCAGGCCGAGGAAGACCGCGGCGCGCAGCTGGGCCAGGGTGGCCCGCACGCCGGCCTGTTTGAGGGCGCGGGCGGTGGCGTCGATGCGCTGGTCGGCGGCCAGCGCCCCGGCCACCGGCAGGTCCCGCCCGGCCAGCGCCGCGGTCCCGCCGGACCGCTCGTCCCACAACTCCACCCGGGCATCCCGGCGGGCCTGCGCCGCGCGGCGCCGCGCCGCCGCCGGGTCGGCGGCCAGCACGGCGCGGCGCAGCCGGGCACGCAGCGCGGTGGCGGTCAGCCGGGGCGCGTCGGTGATCACCAGCTGCTCCACCGCGGCGGCCAGGGCCGGGTCGAGCAGGCCGGTCTCATAGCCGATCAGCTCGGCCTTGAGTTGGTTGGAGTTTTGCCTCACACTGGGAGGATGAACACCACTACAGGCCAGGATGACACGAAAGCGCAGCTCAGGGCGGGTGTGTACGCGCGGTTGAGTGAGACCTACGACGCGGCGGAGTCGGTGCCCACTCAGCTCGCCAACGGCACCGCGCACGCGGAGCGGCGGGGCTGGCGGGTGGCGGCCACGTTCAAGGATGACGGGTACTCGGCGTTCAAGGAGATCACCCGTGATGACTTCGTCAAGCTGATCGACGCGATCGAGCGTGGCGAGATCGACGTGGTGATCGTGCGGGATGTGGACCGGCTGACCCGCAACCTGGCCGACTGGGACCGCTTCGAGAAGGCCTGCGTGCGGCACGGGGTGCTGCTCAGCCCGTATACCGGCGGGGATCTGGATGTGTCGACGCCGGAGGGTGCGTATTACGGCGGGATGGAGACGCTGCGGGCGAAGCGGGAAAGCGCGGTCAAGAGCGTCCGCGTCCGCGAGGGGAAAGAGCGGGAAGCGCGGAAGGGGAATCGGGCCGGCGGCGGGTACCGGTGGTTCGGGTACAACCGTGTTTACGCGAATCCTGATGAGCCGGTGGCACGGAAACGCATCATCTTGCGGGAAGCTATCAACCCGGTGGAGGCGGACGCGATCAGGGACGCGGCGGAGCGGGTGTTGCGGGGGGAGACGACGGGGTCGGTTATCCGGGATTGGGTGCAGCGGGGGATTAAGCCACCTGCCGCCGGGGAGTGGTCGGTTAGCTCGCTGGTGAAAATCCTCACCTCGCCCCGGCTCGCGGGGTTGCGGGAATGGGAAGGGAAGATGTACCCGGCGGCGAACTGGCCGGCCATCATCGATACGGATACGCATGAGCGGCTGGTGAAACTGTTCAGCGACCCGGCCCGGCGCAAGCATGTGGTCGGCCGTAAGCGGCATCTGCTGTCCGGGATTCTGGTGTGTGACCGGTGTGAGCACCCGCTGTATATCCGGGCGCAGAAGGAGACGGCGCGCCCGTTCCGGTATGCGTGCGTGAAAACCCCCGGTGGCGGGGGATGCGGTGGCATGTCGATTGACGCGGGGCTGCTGGAGGAATACGTGACCGGCGCGGTGCTGGACGCGCTGGAATCACCGAAAGTGCAGGAAGCAGCTCGCGCGGGAGATGATGAGCACGCGTCGCGGCGGGCGGAACTGCTGGCCATCATCAAGCAGGCACAAGACACTCGCGACGATGCCCGCCGCGACCACGCGGACGGGCTGATTGACCGGGCCGACTGGCTGGATCTCCGTGAACGCACCGAAGAGCGGATCAAGGCCAGCCGGCGGGAATATGACCGGCTGACCGGGGCGGCCGTGGTGACCGGGGATATCCCGCCGGCTGAACTGGTGCGGGATGCGTGGGAGTCGTGGAATACCGACCGCAAGCGGGCCGCGATCAAATCGGTCCTGCATAAGATCACCATCAAGCCGCACCCGTCCGGAACGGCCAGCTACGGGAACACGAAAGACCCGGCCAAGCGGCGGGCACTCCAGCTTGAGGTGATACGCCGGCGGGTCGACCCCGACTGGCGGTTCTGACCCCCACGCCGGGAAAGACCGAAGAGCGGCAGAGAGGATAATCCCTCCCTGCCGCTCTCGGCGACTGCGGCGTTTATGCCGCTGGCTTCCCTTCATCACGGCTGCTCTCGGTGGCTGGGCTGGCGCGTGTGCTGCGCAGCAGCGCGGCAAGGATGGCTATCCCGGCCGGGTCCTCGATCCGTTCTGGTAGCCCTTGACGGCGGCGGGACCGGCGGGCATCTTCCGCGCCGGCCGCGCGGACCTTCGCGCGTTCGGCGTCGCTCATCGTGGCGTGTGGCTGGTCATCGGCTGGTTGTGGCGTGTGGTCATCACCTCCTTCCGCCCGTCCCGCCTGCTGGGGGTAGCTGGCGGGCCGGGCCATGGCTGCCGGTGCTCACGGCCGGTGATCGTGCCAGTTGTCTCGTCTCACCGTGGAGACGTTGCCAACGCGCGCAGGCGCGCGCGAGGCACGAGACATCCCCGGCACACTCTCTGGTCACCCGGCGTCACCACTGGGCGGCGGCTGGCTGTCCCCCGGCTGACCGTCCCCTGGCGGTCCGTCAACGGGCCGCTCCGCCCGCCAGTAGCCGCGCTGGACCTGGACAGCCCGCCCGGCCTGGACGTGGCCCCGCAGATGCCGGTAGAGCGTCGGGCGGGTCATGCCGGTCAGCGCGAGCAGCTTGGCGACCGCGACCCCGCCGGGCCCGGCGTCCACCAGCGCGTCCCACAGCGCTGTTTCCGGCCGGGGGGATGCGCCAGGGCCGCCGGGGGGCGGTTCGGGCGTCTGTGGCGGCCTGGGCGCGGCCGGGCCACCCCCCGGCCCGTCCCGGTCCAGCGTGGGGCGGCCCCGGGCGTGGGTGCTGACGTGCCGGGTGACCTGGCCGTCATCGATCAGGTAGCCGAGCGCGCGTTCGGGGCGGGGATGCTCGGGGGCGGAGATCAGGAATATCCCCGGTTTGGTGATCGCGTGGGCGTGCCAGCCGCTGGCGAATGAGCCCTGGCCAAGGATCAGGTCGACGTCGCGGCGTTCTTTGACGCGCAGGCAGACGCGTACGTCCATTTGCGAGCGGACGGCGTTGTTGCCCATCGCGTCCTGGGTGGGATGCTGGGTCGCGGCGAGCAGGGTTACCGCTGGCGCGCGGCCCCGGCGGGCTACCGAATCGGCGTATTCTTTTGCCTCGGCGGGCAGCTCGGCGTATTCGTCGACCACGATCACCAGCGCGGGATTATGGCGGGAAGGTTCCCATACCCGCTTTCCCTGGGCGGCCAGCCCGGCAGCCCGCTGGTTCAGTTCCGCGATGGCGTCCTGAAACAGCGCGATTGCCTCATCGGGGGTGGTGGCGAGCCGGCCGAGGCAGCCGGCCCAGGGCTGCAATTCCATGCCTCCTTTCAGATCGACACCCCAGATCACCACGTCCTCACACGCGGCCAGAATGGCCAGGATCACATTCACGATCCCGGACTTCCCGGACCCCGTGGCACCGCCCACCAGAGAATGACGGCGCAGCAGTGACACCCGCACCGGCCGGCCATCTTCGAACAACCCCAGTTCGGCAGGCTGGGTAATCGACGTGTTCACCGGGCCGGGCCAGGCAATGGGCTGGGCGTGCGGGTCGGTTTCGATGACCCGCAATACTGCGCAATCGGCGCGGGCGGCATCCGGCAGGACCCGGGCACTACCGGGCGGCAGGCTCAGACCCGATTCGATGGCCGGTATCCTGGCGATCGCGTCGGTGGCGGTGGTGCCTTTCCGCAAAACCAGACGTGCGGTCCACCCCCACATATCGACAACCGCCGAGGCGATGTGCGAGCCGGGCAGGCCGATATCTTCCGCGATATCAGGCCAGCTGTCGATGATGCGTTCCATTTTGACCTTCCCGCGGCGGCGGCGGTGCGCCCACCAGGGAATGCCAGTAATGCCCGTGAGCGCCAATCCGGTAAGCAACACCGGTTTAGCCGGGCCGATCCCGATAGCGGCCGACAGCCAGCCGCCGGTGACCGCGATAACCACGGTCGCATAGGCGCGTTCGGTGGCCCGGTCGATACGGCAGGCCAGCCACATGCGGGTCATGACAGCGGCTATTCTGCGGTCGGCTGGATGCCGGCGCAGCAGGTCCTGCGGCATACGCAGAATGGCCGTCACAACCAGCGTGACAACCGCTACCGGTATCCACCACAGGCCGTGATGAGCGTGAATGATCGCGGCCAAGATAAGCGTGACCAGCGCGATCACGAATGGCATCAGCGCGGACCGGTGACGGTACAGCCACCGGGCCGCCGCTGCGGCCACCAGCGAGCCGTACGGCTGATACGGCACGGGATAGGGCATCGGGTAGGCGTTCTGGTTACGCCAGGAGCGGCGCATTCTGCGGTTGTACCGGCGGTAGGGGTCGCGGCCCATCAAAGGCACCAACCCCCGTCCGGCCCGGGGAATTCGTCTCGCAGGTAGGCGAGCGGGTCAGCTTCCCCGTCCTCGGCCGCGCCGAGCGCCGACTGAATAGCGGCCCGCAGATTCGCCGCATCCAGCCGGGCAGCCGCGAGTGCGGCATGCAGGCGGGAGACCTCCGACAGCAGGGCGGTTATGTCGGCAGCCGCCCGGATAGCCCGTTTCTTGCACTTCTTGCATTTCCTGGACTTAGCCAGGCTGGCCAGCCTGGCATTGATCGCGTCAGGGCTGATGTGCAGGGGCGGCAGATGCCGCATGGTTCCGGTGTGCTGGGTGATAAGACACCACCTCCTTAAAACGCTGGGACAAGGGCGGTTCCTTTCCCGCATTCCGCACGCCAGGGGTGGCGTGCGGAATGCGACGGTGATAGGGTCATGACGTGAGCCTTTCTCCTGTCCCTACCTGCTCGTCACAGCAGGCGGAACAGGCTGGTTGTGAACTGGCTGATGTCCGGCGCGAAGCTGGTCGACGCGAGATAGAAACCAAGCATGATGCAAACCGCCGCCTGCCAGAACTTCAAGCCGGCGTACTTGCACAGCACGAATACCGTCACGGTCAGCAGCAGCGCCACCGACAGAGTTACCGTCAAACAATCACCTCCTTCCGGTCTCGGGAACGATTCGCAAGGGACAGCCGGGGGTCAGCCCTCCACGAATGCCCGCCGCGACTTCCGGCGGGACCAGCGCGCCCGGTAGACGCATTTCGGGCACACGTCAGCACCATCCCGGACCTGCGCACCGCACGCGCACATAAGCCGGGTATGACAGCCGATCAGACGATATCCGATAGTATGATCACCTCCTTTCCAGTGGGCTAACACTCCTTTCCGGGGGGATGCGCAGGCAGCACGACGGCCCCGGTACCATCGGCACCGGGGAACCGCGTGTTCCCTGGCGGGTCACCCGGCTTCTTCGCGGGAGGTGGGTGGCCCGTCCCTCATTCGCTCGCGTTATAACGGTGCTCCTTTCTCTCGGCTGCATGGTGCCCGGCCCGCACCGCCGGATCAGGGAGTCCCGTGCCAAGGGCGCGGGCCGGGGCTCTTCATATGTGGTTGGTCAGCGCGTGAATTATTCTCGTGGCGGAAACTGTTGTGTCGGTGCTGCGAGCGAGACCTTCGAGCGCTCCCCAGAAATCCCAGGCCACGCGTTCCCATGAAACTTGTCCATCGGCGTAGGCAACATGGACTTGGCCCCTTTCGGGATCACGCGGATTGCAGATGACCAGTCCGGCGGTCAGTTCTTTAATCTGGAGACCGGACCCTCTCAGCAACTCCGTCACCGTCTGCCGTGTCGTGTTCATCAGGCGGCACAATTCGACTGCGGTGGGTTTGCCCGATACGGAACTCACTTTATGCTCACTCCTCGGATTAGGTCCGCTGTCAATCAGCGCCACCGGATAACCTGGCCGTCATAGACGGCCGTATGCCCAGGGAAACCCCGCAGATACGAACGCCCATGAACGGTCGTTACCAGCTTGACTTGCGCGACGCTGCCACTGGCAGGCCGACGCGCAGCTACGAGCGCCCTGGACAGGGCTTCCATCGCGGCGTGCCGCGTCCGGCAAACGCCGGCCGAACCGCCCCGCGCATCCCGCACGGTGGACCACTCCCAAAGCGGAACAATCACGGCACACCTCCCCTCCAGTTCGATGAAACCCCTGCTACGGCGACTGGGTATGACGTCGCATGCAAGCAGGTAACCGCACCATGCCAGGTGTTCGACACCGCGTAACCGGGACGTTGCGGGGCGTATCATGAGGCGCGCAACATCCCCTAACGTCCCTCGCAAGGGAGGGCAGCATGCCGAACGAGCGGCTGCGCCTTACGCTGCTGGAAAGCGACTATGACGAGCGCTCGCTAGCCGACGAGCTCGGCCTGGACCACAAGAGCGTTCAGCGGTGGATTACCCGGGACATCACGCCCCGGCGCAGCACCGCGCACCGAGCCGCGAAATTGCTAGGCGTTTCCCCGTCCTGGCTGTGGCCAGCACTTGAGTCCGAACGGGAGTCAGCGTCCCAGGCTGAGATCGTGACGCTCTACCCGCACCGGTCGGAGGTACCCAAGCATCTATGGCTGGACCTCCTGACAGCGTCCACGAACCGGATCTGGCTCTACGCGAACGCAAGCCTCTTCCTGCCGGAGGATAACCCGGACTCCATCGACATAATCCGGTCCAAGGCAGAGGGCGGCACGGATGTGCGCATACTCATGGCCGACCCGGATAGCCCGGAGTGTGTTAAGCGAGGCGTCGAAGAGCGGCTCTTCGACGCCATACCAGCACGTGTCCGCATGGCGCTCTCCTACTATGCTCCGCTGGCCGGGGCTCCCGGTGTCGATTTCCGGTTGCAGGCTGAAACGCTCTATAACTCGATATTCGCTTACGATGACGAGATGCTGATTAATCAGCACGTCTACGGGGCGTATGGCTATATGGCCCCGGTACTTCACCTGCGGCGCATGGTCGGCGGGGATTTCTTCGATATGTTTGTCCGTAGCTTTGAGCGCGTCTGGGAAGTGTCATCACCAATCGAGGGGTCAAACTTCTGGCGACAGCGGTCAGCAGCGATTAACTCTGCAAGTGGCCAGGACTCGCGAACCCCATAACGGCGCGCACCATGGCCTGAGTGTCCGCAAGGTCGGCCAGAACGATATCGGCACCTGCGGCCCGCAGCGTTTCCGGGGAATCAGAACCAGACGCTACGGCGATGACATGCGCGCCACCGTTGCGCCCGGCCTGCACATCCCGCACCGTATCGCCAATTAGGACGGTGTTGTCCTCGCCGAAGCTCACGCCGTACTTAGCCGATGCGCGTTCCTGAGCGAAAGCCACGAGATTAGCGCGCACGTCATCATCAGATCCGTAACCGCCCACCTCGAAGTCAATGTACGTGTCTAGCTGGAAGGTGGACAGTTTCGTGAAAGCGTTCGGCTTAATGTTTCCACTCAATACAGATTGTACTACTGGAGACGTCTGGAGAGCGATGAGTGCATTGCGGGCACCGACCAGCTCGTGACCGCGTTCGCGCAAGACGGCGGCTTTCGACAACGTGGCCTTCTCAAGCGCCTCCGGCATGCGCCCAACATAGTCGCGGTTCGGCGCCATTCCTTGTCGCACCAGCATGTCCCGCATAATTTCCGGCTCCGTGCGCCCATCAGTCCGGGCCGGATACATCGGCTGCTCACCTGTGAGCAACTCAAACGCATACACATAGATCTCTTTGTTGACGCCGTGATTTTCGATAAGCGTGTGGTCTATGTCCCACAGCACGAGCAGCCTGCACATGACCAGCAAGCCTATCGGGCAGCCAGTGATGCGATAGAGACTGGGACTATCCGAGGGGTCCTGGAGGCTCCAAGGGGCGTAGAGCGGCCTCTCAGGCTCGTCTCGTCTACATGCCGGTAGGCTTATGGGGTTGATGGTACAGGTGCGCTGGTTGGGCTGCACGTGCAGTGCCACCATCTCTGTGAGATCTCTCTCCTCAGAGATGAGCGAGCATCTTGACGACACCAGCAAACGAGTACACACTATGAGAGCACGTTGAGGGTGGCGTCTCGGGGAGACGCTTGTTGGTCAAGGGGCGACCATCCAAACAGTGTCGCGGCTGAGATTTCACTATAAAAGACGGGATGTGTTGTGACCCGGGCCTTGGTATTCGACGCGACCGTGCGGGATTTTGCGCAGCAATGGGAACGACTGGACTGGCAGTTGCTGCAGAGTTCTAGCGTCCATCGCTTCCGTAGTGACGACGAACTAGAGCGCACAGCCGACGGATTGGCCCGGCTTGGTTACGTCGTACATCGTCTCGATGCAGGTAGCTGGCGGCACGAGGATAAAATGCACGCCGCATTGGCGACAGAGCTAGAGTTCCCCAGCTACTATGGGCGCAACCTCGATGCCCTAAACGATGCCTTTATGGACGTTGCTGAATATCGCTACGGTGGCGATCCGAGCACTACCGGTACCGTTCTAGCGATTGCCAGGTATGGACAGTTTGCCTCGCAGAATCCTAAACTAGCACATGCCCTGTTGGAAATTTTTGCTAACAATGCGCGACGTGGGCTTCTTGTTGGTCATCCGATGCTCTGTTTGATTAGCACGATACACGACTTCCCGGCTGTGGGGGCCACGCCTATCAGTCTAACTCCGGTACCGTTAGAGATACCTTCCTAAGACTGGGGCTATCTAATTCCAAATGCGGCTCTTGAAACCCAGGACTAGTAGAGGAGATGCATTGGCATGAAGTGGCTAACCCGTATCAGTATGCCATCGATACTCACAGTCATCCTAATGCTACTAACGCTCGGTGTAGCCTCGGCCCAAACGTCTGTAGGCATTAATGGATCGTCGAGCGTACGCATCGCGGCGAATGCGGTGCTAAAGGCACGTTCTACCTATCCGGGCATATATAAGAAAACCCCAAGCCCAGCCACGCCCTGTCAGATCAAACGGAATCCCGATGTCCCGGATGCAGCGTTCACTCTCTTCAGCTACTTGCTAGCGCACAACTACTCGCCTCCTAAGGGATATAAAGGTAACACTGTTTATGGGAATACAACCCATAAGCTACCGAATCCTCCGAGCGGGTATCGTTGGTTCGAGTATGACGTGTACTCAGGCTCATACGGGCGCAGCCCTGACCGGATCGTTACTGCCCGCACTGGGCTGGGTCTCCCGGAGGAGTATCCATATTACAGCCCGGACCACTACGGGAGCTTCAAGTCGATGTTTGTGTGTGAGTAGTGATCGCAGCGGTTATGGGGTGGACACCGGCGGGCACTGGTGGACGGTTACCCAGGGCCAGATTGTAAACGTCACAGAGTGACGCGACATGGACCCAGCTTCGAAACGAGGAGCGCCCGATTGACACGTCAGCCTCAATCGTTCAAGGTTCCTGAGGTCTGGTTACTGATTGGGCCGGCGTCCTTTTCTGGGTGTTATGTCTGTTTGCTGTCCGGGATGGTGCGTTGGGTGCTGCCCGGGGTGCCCGGGTGGGTACCGGCTCCGACCGCGCCGGGCGGGTCTCCTTTCCTGTCGCTGGGATGGTTCGTGCTGGTCAGGCGGGTGCGGGGAGGGCGCAGAGCCGGTGCCAGCAGGTGAGGAAGGCCTCCTTCCAGGGCCAGTCGGGGCTGATCTTCAGGATCCGCCGGCGTGCGTGGCGGGCGAGCCTGGCGGGTATGTGCCAGACCCGGTAGCGGAGGGTATCCGGGTTGGCTTCCCGCAGGTCCGGGTCGTCGCGGAAGCCGAGGAGGCGGACCCAGGCGGTGAGGTCGGCGGCGATGTTCGCGGCGATGACCCACCCGCAGTTGACCTGCCAGGTCTTCGACGGGAGGTTCCGCAGTCCCATGGCCTTGGCGGTGCGGACCCCGTCGGTCTCCACGACGGCGTGCTCTCGGTGGACCACGTCGATGTACTGCGGGTGATGGCTTCCGGGGACGCCGTCGATGCCGGCGTCCGGGATGTTCGTGCAGGTAATGGAGTACCGCCAGCCGGTCTTCTTCTCATAGGCGGTGAGGTTCTTCGCCTGCCGGCGGGACGGCTTCGTGCGGCGGGCGATCCAGCGCAGCCCGTCCGGCCAGTTCCCGGCCCTGGCCATCAGGTGCGTGATCTCCGCGACGGCCTTGCCGTCCTCGGTCTCCCCGTCTTGGCCGATGCCGGGCTTCCACGCGCCGGCGGGCGCCATCTTGATGGCGTCCTCATCGCTGGGGGTAATCATCCAGCCGCAGGTGAACAGCAGGGCCTTCCGCGGCGACGACATCCCCAGCAGGTGCTCCACCAGGTCGTGGCTCGCGCCGGCCCCGTCGACGCGGACCAGGATCTTCCGCCGGAACCGGGCCGGGACCTGCCGGATCGCGCTGGCCAGCACATCCCGGTGATCCGTGAACGTGTTCGAGCCGGCGTTGCCGGGGCGCAGCAGCATGGCCAGGGACTCCCGCGTGTTCATGCACCACGCCGCCAGCGGGTGGAAACCGTAGCCCATCTTCCAGGTCGGGGCTGCGCCTTCCTTGTCCGAGTACGCGGTGACCAGCGTCCCGTCCATGTCGATGACCAGCCAGCCCGTGAGGGTCTTCCCGGCAATGGCCAGCCACGGGAACCCCTCCGGGGCCGACTCGATCAGTTTCCACACGTGATCGCGGGCTTTCGCGCGGGCTTTCGCGATCCGCCTCAGCATCGGGGTGCTCCCGGCCAGGTGCAGCGCCCGCCGGATCGTCGGCCCGCTCGGCGCCGCGCCCAGCACCGGCGACAGGTGCGCCAGCACCGCGATGTCGCTCATGCTGGTGGCGCCCAGCGCGATCGACACCGCCATCGACACCAGCGCCGCGCCCCTGCCGAACAGGGGCGACTTCCCGGCGAGGCGCAGCGCCGTGCCGAGAAAGCCGGTCAGTCCTGCCTGGTCAGCGGCCCTTCGCAGCAGGACCGCCCCGGCGTGGCCGACCAGGCCGCTCCCGTCGCCGGTGATCGTCAGGGCATGATCCCACCCGTTATCCTTCATGACGGGGAGCGCTCCGTTCCGGGAAATGCGATGTGTGTGGATACCGCGTAATTTCCCCAGAACCGGGGCGCTCTTCACTACCGGGACCCCCGCGCCATCCCGCCCCGCGGTCACCTGCCAGGCTCCGCAGGGCCCCACACCCGCCGGGTGAACCCCCGCACAGGCCGCCACCAGGGAAAAAGCCCTAAAACCCCAGCTCATAGCCTTGCCGAAACCGGCCGAGCCTAATTCACCCGGTTACGTTGAATGCCGGAGGTCAGTGTCAAAGGTTCGCGTGCTCGATGCGCGCCTGACCGGCGAAGAGATGGTAGGTCATGCTCGGGTCCCCCCGGAGACGACCTTCTACGCAGTCGCTCGTCAGAGATCGTGTGACACGAGTCACGGTGCAAAACTCCAACTAGCCCTTGGCCGGGTCGATCCGGCCGTCCCACAGGGCCTGCCGGGTGGCCGGGAGGGGGTCCAGGTCGGTGGCGAACCCGATCAGCCGGCCCGCCGCCCGCCGGGTGCGAGCCAGGGTGATGGCGATCTCGGTGCCGGTGGCCTCGGCGACCCGGTGGTCGGGGTCGGCGCCACGGCGGTGGGCCAGTTCGCTGACCGCCGCCACGAGGTGGGCGACCGCGCGGGCCTGCAGCCGGGTCGCGGCCAGCATCACCCCGGCCAGCTGATCATCGGTCACCCCGACGAACCCGGCCTCACCGAACCGTTCCAGGGCCCCGGCCAGCACCGCGCCGGGCGGCGCCATATCCAGGGCGGTGCCGTGCGCGAACGGCGGCCCGTCCGCGCTGCCCGGCGACAGATGCCGGGCCAGCAGGTCCATCGGGAACAGTGCGGACAGCGGCGCCGGCTCCGGGGCCGGGTCGGGGTCCAGCGGCCGGCCGCCCAGCCAGTCCTCCAGCACCGGCGCGCAGTCGTCGTCGAAGTCGAAGCCGTCCTCATCCTCAGCGGGCGGCATCGTCTCCGCCAGCCGCCCGGCCGCGCGGGCGTCCTGCTCGACCGCGAAGACCTCCTCCTGCCGGGCGAAATCCTCGGCGGTCAGCGGGCAATCAGCCATCCACCACGCCGCATCCCCGCCACCACCGTCGGCGGGCGCCGGCACGACCGCCGCGGCCACCACCACCGCCACCCCATCCGCCACCCCCACCAGGACACGGCCAGGCCCACCCGCCGCCACAGCCACACCGCCGCAGGGGCCCGCCGGGACGGGGCCAGCCGGGCTCGTAGCCGGGGCCACGCCGGAGTCAGCCTCCGCCGAAACGGGACGAGGCGTGCCCGCGGTCGGGGTCTCGCCGGGGTCGGCCGGGGCGGGACCAGGCGTGCCCGCGGTCGGGGTCTCGCCGCCGCTGGCGCCATCACGCCGCGGGCCGGGGCGGGGGTTGCCGCTGGTCATTCCTGGTCACCTCCCTGGGGCCGGTGCAGATTGCTGTCTATCTTCAAGGTAGCGGGTGGCTCTGACAATTTCGTAAGTGTGATCGAGCTATATCGAAGAAGTTTAGTGAGATTCGATCACACTTACGACCCCTTGCCTGGGCGGGGTTGTCCTGTCACCAACCCGGCCGTTCACTCCGCCGCCACCTGCGGTGACGGCGGCGGCCACCGCCGGCGACTGCCCCCCCACACCGTGCCGCCACGGTGCCGTGGCAATGCGGTGGGCAGTCCTGCTCCTAAACATGCGATGGCGGTTGAGGCCGCGCGAGCACGCCGCGCGCTGGGTGCCGCGGCGCCGCGGAGTGGTCGCCTGAACAGCCGCGGAAGTGGACCTTTCCACTGCCGCATCCTGGCCCTAGCGTCGGTCGTTGTCCGTATGCGGAACTTCCGGACGGAGGGCTCATGGAACAAACGGCGACGACTATCCAGGTGGCTGCGCCGGACGAGGCGGCCGCGGTCGTGGCGATGTACCGATGGCTGTTCGAGCCGCCGGGCGGGGAACCGCCGGGCTGGGACGAGGATCGCGCGGCGGTCGTGGTCCGGCGCATCGCGGCGTCGCCCCGTGCGGATGTGCTTGTCGCCCGGCGGGGCGGTGAACTCGTCGGCCTGTGCAGCGTCTACCTCGACGTCGAGTCGGTTCGCTTCGGCCAGCGTGCCTGGGTGGCCGACCTCGCGGTTCATCCGGGTTACCGGTCACGCGGAATCGGCAAGAGCCTGCTCGACGGCGCCAGGGCCTGGGCGCGGGCACGAGAGGCGACCCATCTCGCGCTCGACACGGCGGATTCCCGTCAGGATGCCCAGCGCTTCTACGAACGGGAACGGCCCAGCTGGCGGTCGGTGTGTTACACCTGGGCGCTCTGAGACCGGGCCCGCGCGGCGGTCAGCGTGGGCTGCGGCTCCAGGGCGCAGCCGTCTCGGATAAAGGGGTTATTAATCTTCGGCAGCTGGATCCACGGTGACGGCCAGCTGATCCTCGGCGAACCGGACGGTGAGCGGCTCGCCGCCGCTGACCTGGGTGGCTGTCTTGACCACGGACAAGTCGGCGCGCTGCACGATCGCGTAGCCGCGGCGCAGCGTGCCCGCCGGAGACAGCGCCAGCAGCCGGGCGCGGGTGTGCTCCAGGTCGCGCGCGGCGTGGTCGAGCCGGGCCGTGATGCCGCGCTGAGCCCGCTCGGTGAGCGCGTTGACCCGCTCTTCCAGCCGGTCCAGTTCCCGCACCGGGCTGGCCAGCACCGGCCGGGACACCGCCGCGGCCAGCCAGGCGCGCTCGCGGTCCAGCTGGCCGGCCAGACAGCGCCGGGCCCGGCCGCGCAGCTGCTCGATGAGCTGCACCTGCTCGGCCACGTCGGGCACCACGCGTTTCGCGGCGTCGGTCGGTGTCGAGGCGCGGACGTCGGCCACGTAGTCCAGCAGCGGGCTGTCCTGCTCGTGCCCGATGGCGCTGACCACCGGGGTCCGGCAGGCCGCCACGGCGCGGATCAGCGTCTCGTCGGAGAACGGCAGCAGGTCCTCCACCGAGCCGCCGCCCCGGGTCACGATGATCACGTCCACGTCCGGGTCGGCGTCCAGCCGGTGCAGCGCCTCGGTGACCTCCATGACGGCCTGGCTGCCTTGTACGGCTACCTGTTCAACATGGAATTGAACGGCGGGCCACCGCACCGCAGCGGTACGCCGCACGTCGCGCTCGGCTGCGGACTCGCGGCCGCACACCAGGCCGATCACCCGGGGCAGGAACGGCGGCCGGCGTTTCCGCTCGGTGGCGAACAGGCCCTCGGCGGCCAGCTCTTTGCGCAGCCGTTCCAGCCGGGCCAGCAGCTCGCCGATCCCAACCTGCCGGATCTCCAGGGCGTTGAGCGAGAACGATCCGCGGGTGATGTTGAAGTCCGGCTTGGCCCAGATGATCACCCTGGCGCCCTGGCCGGGTGGTGCGTCGGTCGCGTCGAACAGCGTGCGCGGGCAGATCACCCGGACCGATACCGCGGCCAGCGGGTCGCGGAGGGTCAGGTACACCGTGCCGCCGCGCTTGTTCAGCTCGGCGATCTGACCTTCGACCCAGATTCGGCCCAGCCTGGAGACGTAGTCGCCGACCAGGCGGAGCATGGTCCTTACCGGTACCGGCGAGTCTGCCGAGGTCTCGAGGGGCATGCCGTTCTGCTGTTCGTCGTCGTGCCGCCGGCCGGGCGGGTCAGCCTGCGGCCGGTCCCTCGGCGTCCAGTTTGGCGATGCGGCGCTCGAACATCGCGATCACGGTCTCCCGGGCTTCGTGCGCGCGCTCGTAGCTGATCAGGTCACGGAGCTGGGCGGCGTCGAGCCCGCGCATCCGGGCGCGGAGCGAGGCGACCGTCAGTTCCGAGTAGTGCGGGATCGGCGGAGTGCCGGTCGGCCCGGCGGCGGGCTCCTTCGGAGCGGCCGCCTTGGCAGTCTGCGCTGGGCCGGTCTTAGCCGGAGCGGCCTTCGCGGTGTCGGCCTTGGAAGTGCTGGCCTTAGGCGCACCGGCCTTCGCGGTGCTGACCTTCGCGGTGCTGGCCTTGGGCGCGCTCGCCTTGGATGTGCTGGCCTTGGCCGGGCCGCTCTTGGCTGCGCTGGTGCTCGCCTTGCCCGCCCGCGGCTTGTTCGGGGTCGTCTTCCGGTCAGCCCGCGTGGCCGGTGCCTCCGGCCCGGCCGTCTTCGCCGTCGAGGCTGCCGGCTCGGCCGTCTTCGCCGCCGGTGCGGCCGGCTCGGCCGTCACCGTCCCGGCAGCAGCCTCGGCTACCACCGGTGCGGCCGCGGTCTCAGCATGTGCCCCCTCGGCAGAAGGTGCGGCCGGAACCGCCCTGTCCTGGTTATCGCCCATGGCCCGCCGCCGCACCCGCTCCGTGACGAGCAGGACCTGGCCGACCCCGGAGAAGACCGCCCGCAGCGCCTGCGCCGGGGCCTCCTTGGACAGCACGGCCCGCAGTGCCTGCTGGGCGGGGGCTTCTTTGGACAGGACCGCCCGCAGCGCCTGCGCCGGGGCTTCCTTGAGGCGTTCGGCTGCCTGCGGGATACGCATAGCTGAATCTCCTTGAAAGGCCGATACCGCTGATACTGTCTGGGTCCTGCCGGGGCCGGTTAGGCAACGGCTTTCCGCGAGGCTCGCCGCCAAACGGCAGACACCGCCAGGCTACCCGGCAAGGCCGCCAGGGTACCCGGCAATGATGACCTCACGTGACAATACCGACCTCGTCCGTGACCAACCCCGTGACCAACCCCGTGACCAACCCGGTGACCGCCCGGCTGCCGGCCCGGGCCTCATACGATGGGGGCATGGCCGTGACTACCCGACGTGTACTGATTGCCCGGCCCCGAGGCTATTGCGCGGGCGTGGACCGGGCCGTGCAAGCCGTCGAGAGGGCGCTGGAGAAGTACGGCCCGCCCGTCTACGTGCGCAAGCAGATCGTGCACAACTCCCACGTCGTCCGCACGCTGGAACAGCGCGGCGCGGTGTTCGTGGACGAGACAGAGGCGGTGCCGGAGGGCGCCAATCTGGTGTTCTCCGCGCACGGGGTCTCCCCGCAGGTCCGCCAGGAGGCCACCGGCCGCAATCTGCACACCATCGACGCGACCTGCCCGCTGGTCACCAAGGTGCACAGCGAGGCCAAGCGGTTCGCTTCCCAGGACTACGACATCCTGCTGATCGGCCACCAGGGGCACGAAGAGGTGGAGGGCACCACCGGCGAGGCCCCGGCCCACGTCCAGCTGGTGGACGGGCCGGGCAGCGTGGCCGGCGTCCAGGTCCGCGACCCGGCCAAGGTGGTCTGGCTGTCCCAGACCACGCTGTCGGTGGACGAGACCACCGAGACCGTGGCCGCGCTGCGCCAGCGGTTCCCGCAGCTGATCGACCCGCCCAGCGACGACATCTGCTACGCCACCCAGAACCGGCAGGCCGCGGTCAAGCAGATCGCCGCCGAATGCGACGTGCTGCTGGTGGTCGGCTCGCCGAACTCGTCCAACTCGGTCCGCCTGGTCGAGGTGGCCAAGGACGCCGGCGCGAAGGCCGCCTACTTGATCGAGGACAGCGCAGCCATCCAGGACGAATGGCTCTCCGATGCCGGCTGCGTCGGTCTCACCAGCGGCGCTTCGGCACCGGAAAGCCTGGTCACCGGCGTCCTGGACCGGCTGGCCGGGGCCGGCTTCCAGGACGTGCGGGAGGTCGAGGCGGTCGAGGAGAGCATGTTCTTCGCGCTGCCCGGGGAATTGCGCCCCGGCGCCCGGTCCGGCTCGCCGGCAGGCAGATGACGATCTTCGACGACCTCGAGGCCGAGCAGGACCGGCTGGCGCACATCCTGGCCGGCCTGGACGCCGCCCAGTGGGCGTCGCCGTCCGCGGCCGGCGGCTGGACGATCGCCGACGTCGTCCTGCACCTGGCCCAGTCCGAGGAGGCGGTCGTGGCCACCGCGGCCGGCGCGCTGCCCACGCCGCAAACGCCTGGCCTCACCAACCGCCCGTCCGGCCTCACCGTGGACGAGTTCGCCGATCAGGCCGTGCGCGCCGAGCGCTCCGCCGGCTCGCCCCTGCCACGCTGGCAGGCGGCCCGCACCGCCGCGCTGGCCGCGCTGCGCGCCGCCGACCCCGGTCAGCCGCTGCGCTGGGTCGCGGCCCCGGTCAAGCCCGCCACCCTGGCCACCACCCGGCTCGCCGAGCACTGGGCGCACGGCCTGGACGTGGCCGGCCCGCTCGGCGTGGAATACCCGGATAATGAACGGCTTCGCCATATCTCCTGGCTGGCACACCGCACGCTGCCGTACGCCATGGGGCTCGCCGGCCTGCCGGCCGGCGAAGTGGCCTGTGAGCTGACCGCGCCGGACGGCGTGGACGTGTGGCGGTTCGGCCCGGACGGTGCGGTCTCGGTGATCAGCGGCCCAGCCGCCGCGTTCTGCCGGGTCGCGGCGCAGCGGCTGGCGCCGGACAGGTCCGGCCTGCGCGCCAGCGACGAGACGGCGCAGGCCGCCATCCGGCTGCTGCGCACCTACGCGGCCTGACCGGGAGACGCCCGGCAAAGGCAGCCCCGCCAGGCCGCCGCGGCGAGCCGGTCAGTTCGCCCGGCGGATCGGGTCGCCGCGCAGGTCCTTGCGCAGCGTCCTGATGTTGTCCCACATGCCGCGGGAGAACGCGACGATCAGGCTCAGCACCGTGCCGATGATCAGCCAGGGCGCGGTGTTCGCCAGCGTGATCAGCGTCCCCTCCAGGGTGGACAGCACGTCGCCCGCCGAGCCCAGCGCCTTCACGCAGATCACCGCGATCAGGAACAGCGCGGGCGGCGTGACCGCCACCACGAGCAGGTCGCTGCGCTGGGTCCGGGCGGCGGCGAGCACGCTCGCGGCCACGAAGACCAGCCCGGTCATGATGCCCCAGTGCAGCCAGCCGGACACGGCCAGGCCCACCAGGCACAGCGCGAACACCACGATCAGCGCGCCGCGGCCGGTCAGCCGCACCCCGGCCGGCCTGCCCGGCTCCGCCGCCGTCCCGGTATCTGCCCCGCTCGCTGTCGCTGCGCCGCTCGCCGGGCCGGGCCTGGCGTTCGGCTCGTCCGGCTGGCTTGACCTGGTCCTGTCCGGTGACCTGGGCAGCGTGGACCGGCTGGCCGGCGCCTGCCATGTCCGCTGCGACACCCTCGGTCCCCCTCCTGCTGGTCCGCCAGGCCGGGCGGCCTAGCCCAGGCCGGGCGGCCTAGCCCAGGTATGGCCCTACCCCGTCTGACCTATTGTCTCCCCAGCCGGTCCACCCGGCAGATCACCGATGTTGGGCGATTCGGTGCGGATCAGCTGGCCCGGCCGCCGCGGCCTCCAGCGCCGCGACCAGTTCCGGGCCGTCCTGGCCGGGTACGGTGACCAGTTCCGGCGCGGACAGCGCCCGGGCGGTCTCCTCGATCGGCGGCGGTGCGGTCAGCTCGCCGTCCACCACGCCGAGCTCGTTCAGCCGCCGCGCGCTGACCAGCACCCGGCTCTCCAGCGAGCCGACGGTCTTGTTGTAGGTGGACACCGCGTTGGTCAGTGCCCGGCCGAGATAGTCGATGTGCTTGCCCATCCCGGCGATCCGGTCGTACAGCTCCCGGCCCAGGTCGAACACGGCCCGGGCGTTCTCCGTGAGTGCATCCTGCTGCCATGCGTACTGCGCGGTGCGCAGCATGGTGACCAGCGTGGTCGGGGTGGCGATGTGCACCCGGCGGGTCATCGCGTGCTCCAGCAGCCCCGGATCCCGCTCCAGCGCCGGGGCCAGGAACGCCTCGCCGGGGATGAACAGCACGACCAGCTCAGGGGCCGGGCTGAACGCCGCCCAGTAGGACTTGCCGGCCAGGTCGTCCACGTGCTTGCGCAGGTGCCGGGCGTGCGCGCCGAGCCGGTCGTCCCGGACCGCTTCGTCGCTGGCCTCGGCCGCCTCCAGGTAGGCGGCCAGCGACACCTTCGAGTCGACCACGATGTTCTTGCCACCGGCCAGCCGCACCACCATGTCCGGCCGGAGCTTCCTGTCGCCGATGCTGACGCTGACCTGCTCGTCGAAGTCGCACTTGGCGGTCATCCCGGCCAGCTCGACCACCCGCCGCAGCTGCAGCTCGCCCCACCGGCCGCGCGCCTCTGGCCGGCGCAGCGCGGTGACCAGCGCCTGGGTCTGCGCCCGCAGCTGTTCCGAGCTCTCCCGGGCGATCGTGACCTGCTCGGTCAGCGCGGCGTGCGAGGAACGCCGCGCGGCGTCCGACTCGCGCAGCTGCGCCTCCACCCGGCCGAGGGTTTCCCGCAGCGGGGCGACCAGGTGCTCGACCGCGGTGCGCCGTTTCTCCATTTCGCCCGCGGCGGTGGCGTTGGCCGCCTGCAGCCGTCCCTCGGCGATCTCCAGGAAGCGGGACGTGCTCGCGTCCAGCGCCTGGCTGGACAGCACCTGGAACCGCTCCGCGAGCTGGTTGTCGATCAGATCCGCCCGCTCGTCCGCGGCCCGCTCGGCCATCACCCGCTTGTCCTCGGCCGCCCGTGCCCGCTCGTCCGCGGCACTGGCCGCCGCGCGGAGGTCGGCCACCTCGGCCGATTGCCGGCCCCGGGCGAACAGGACCCCGATCGCGACCCCAAGCAGCACGCCAACCGCCAGTCCGGCAAAGAGCATGAGGGCGTTCATTCTGCCCATGCTCGCAGCCATCCCGGGCAGTTCCGGGACCGACACGCACGGTCAGCCCGGCAGTTCCGGTCGCTCTGTCTCTCAAAGCTATAAGTCTATATAGTTAGGTAAAGCCGTAAAAGCCATCGGCGCATCCGGCCAGCCGGGCCGAAATGCTGCGGCGGAGCCGGACACGAACCTGCTGGCAACCGACTCCGACCCCCGGGAGAAACGCATGCCCCACCGCTTGGCCCGCCCGGCCGCCGTGGCCTGCGCCACCGCCGCGCTGGCCGCACTGGCCACGATGAGCGCGGCCCCACCCGCCACCGCCGCCTCCGGCCCCGCCGCGCCCGCCAGCACCACGGCCGCCCCGCTGGGTGCCGCCACCGCGGCATCCGGCTCTCCAGGCACCCAGCTCGTCATGCTGACCGGCGACCGGGTACTGGCCAGCCGCTCGCCGGACGGTCAGGTCACCGGCCGGATCATCCCGGTGCCCGGCGCAAGCCCGGTGCAGTCGGTGATGACGCTCACCGTCGGCGCCTCGTCCTACGCCTTCCCGGTGGCCGCCGTGCCCTACCTGAGCCGTGGCCTCAGTCCGGAGCTGTTCCAGCTCAGTGCCCTGCTCCGGGAAGAACGCACGGGCCGGCTCCCGGTGCGGATCAGCTACCGGGGCCGGCGGGCACCCGCGCTGCCCGGCGTCACCGTCACCCACGCCGCGGCGGGCACCGCCCAGGGCTACCTGACCCCGGCATCGGCCGTCCGGTTCGGCCGCGCGCTGGCCCGCCAGGACCAGGCCGACCAGGCCGCCGGCCGGTACGGCACGGACGGCCTGTTCGCCCGCGGCACGTCGGTCTCGCTGGCCGGTGAGCCCGGCAGCGGCCGGCCCGCCTCGGCGCCGTCCGCGGCCGCCAAACCGCCGAAGCAGGTACTCAAGGTCACCGCCACCAACCTGGCGGGCAAACCGGACAACGGCGACGCCGTGCTGGTGGCCAACGCCGCCAACAGCAACATCTTCGGCCAGAACCCGAACGTGTCGATCAAGCATTTCTCCGGCGGGGTGGCCACCTACCACGTCCCGGCCGGCCCCTACTGGGCCCTCGGCATCTTCGGCGGCACGCTGACCCGTAAGGAGCAGTACTTCAACCGGCTGGCCGTGCTGCCCCAGTTCAGCGTGACCAGGAGCACCACCGAGCACATCGCCGAGCGGGCCGCCGACAGCAAGATCACCATGGTCACGCCGCGCCCGGCCACCCCGGTCAGCACGAACTTCACCATTGACCACCCGGGCCAGACCGGGCCGCCGATCCAGATCAACTTCAGCAACGCCACCATGGCGCCCCTCGGCTCGGCCCCGCCGGTGCCGCCGCTATGGGTCTCCCCGACAACCCGCCGGCCCACCGCCGGCAGCCTGCACGTCTACGCCTCGCAGCAACTCGCCCCGCCCGGCTCTGCCGCACAACCCGGCTCTGCCACCCGGGCTGGCTCTGCCACACGGGCCGGCCAGACCCCGCCGTACTGGTACGCCGCCGAATACCGCGGGCCGGACGGCATCATCCCGGCCCAGCACTACCGGGTGCGCAACAGGGATCTGGCGACGGTCAGCGAGCGCTACTACCAGGCCAGCCGCCAGCGTGCCCAGATCGCCATCGACGGCGCGCTGCTGACCAGCCTCAACGGCTACATGAACCCCGAGCCGTTCATCACCCACACGCCGGCCAGCATGACCGCCTACCTGGGCGGCAACGTGCCCGACATGACCTGGGGCGGCTATGAGATAACCCTGACCAGGAAGGGTGCCGTGATAGCCGGGCAGGACAGCGCGTTCGTCCCGCAGCCGCCGCGCCACCACACGGCCGACACCTGGAACGCCTACCCGCTGCATCCCGCCGTCAACGACAACCCCGAACCCCGCGGCTGGGCCAACGGGGTAGTGCCGTCGGCGTCCAGGATCGGTAACACGCTGCTGCTCAACGTGGTCCCGGCCGGCGACAACGAGCCCGGCCACCTCGGCACCGGCTTCGGCACCACCGGCGCGGACAAGATCACCGGCCGCTACGTGATCGACCAGAACGGCAAGCAGATCGCCGGCGGCCCGGCGCCGGCGCCGCAGGGCGGCAGCGACGCGTTCGCCGCCAAGGCCATGCTGAACCCGCACGCCTCGGTGGTCAGCTTCGGCCTGACCGTGCACAGCTCGGGCCCGGCCCACCCGCTGTCCACGGCGACCCACACCGTCTGGACCTGGCGCTCCTCCCGCCAGCCCGCGGTGCGGCTGCCCGGCGACTGGTATTGCGAGGGCACGAACACCAGGCTGATCTACAAGTGCGCGGTGCAGCCGATGATGACGCTGCGATACGCGGTTCCCGCCCTGTCCCTGGCCGGGATGGCACCTGCCGGGCGGCAGGTGGTCGACCTCACCGTCGGCCACCTGCAGCTGGTCAGGCCGATCGCGGTGTCCAAGGTCACCATGGCGGTCTCCGCCGACGGCGGCAAGACCTGGCGCCAGGCCAAGGTGACCGGTCACGACGGCCGCTACCGGGCGGTGTTCGGCGCTCCGGTCGGCGCGTACGTGATGACCCGCACCGCCGCCCGGGACGCCGCGGGCGGCTCGGTCACCGAGACCATCACCCGCGCCTACCGGGTCGCTGGCTGACCCGGGGCGCACCCTGACACCGGGGGCAGGCTCACCCGGCCGGGCCGCCTAGACTCGCCCGGGTGAGCCTGTCCATCGGCATCGTCGGATTGCCCAACGTCGGCAAGTCAACCCTGTTCAACGCGCTGACCAAGGCGCAGGCGGTGGCGTCGAACTACCCGTTCGCCACCATCGAGCCGAACGTCGGCATCGTCGGCCTGCCCGATCCCCGGCTCGCCGAGCTGGCCAAGCTCTACGATTCGGACCGCATCGTCCCGGCCACGGTGCGGTTCACCGACATCGCCGGCCTGGTCCGCGGCGCCTCCACCGGCCAGGGCCTGGGCAACCAGTTCCTCGCCCACATCCGCGAGACCGACGCGATCTGCCAGGTCATCCGGGTCTTCACCGACCCGGACGTGAGCCACGTGGACGGCGACGTCGAGCCGCAGCGCGACATCGAGACGGTCACCACCGAGCTGATGCTGGCTGACCTGCAGACTCTCGAGAAGGCCATTCCCCGGCTGACCAAGGAAACGAAGTTCTCCAAAGATGCTGAACGGCTTCGCGTCGCCCAGGCCGCGCAGACCGCCGAGCAGCTCCTTGACGATGGAACGCCGCTGTTTTCCGCGGCCGGCCCCGGCGGTGTGGATCTCGATGATCTGCGGGAATTGCAGCTGCTCACGGCGAAGCCGTTCATCTATGTCTTCAACGTCGACGAGGCCGAACTCGGGGACGAGGCGCTGCGCAAGCGGCTGGCCGACCTCGTCGCGCCGGCCGAGGCGATCTTCCTGGACGCGAAGACCGAGGCCGAGCTGGCCGAGCTGCCCGACGAGGACGCGGCCGAACTGCTGGCCGAACTGGGCCTCGGCGAGCCGGGACTGGACCAGCTGGCCCGGGTCGGCTTCGCCGCGCTCGGCCTGTCCACCTTCCTCACCGCGGGCCCGAAGGAAGCGCGGGCCTGGACGATTTCGGCCGGTGCGACCGCGCCCGAGGCCGCCGGCGTCATCCACACCGACTTCCAGCGTGGCTTCATCAAGGCCGAAGTGATCAGCTACCAGGACCTGATCGACGCGGGGTCGGTGGCTGCGGCGCGCTCCGCCGGCACGGCCCGCATCGAGGGCCGCGACTACGTCATGCGGGACGGCGACGTGGTCGAGTTCCGATTCAACGTCTGACCAGGAATTTCACCCTCCCGGCCCAAGGTATTGGCCGGCTCACGCTCACAGCGCGTTGCCTTAATAAACCGTAAACGCGGCCCGCGTCCGTCGTGTCTTGCCATAAGAAGTGATATTGACGAAAATATTAGACTTCTGCCCAATGTGTACCTAAGGGGGCTAAAAGTTACCGCCGTGGAGCAGGCAGATGAGCGACGGCGAGGTTAGACCCGCCCGTTACCAGGACGTCTTTGGCCACTCTCTGGCCAGGCGGCTGGTCGTCGCTGACGCGATTTCCTACCTCGGCGACTTCGTTGGGCTCGGTGCGCTTCTGCTCGTCGCCTACGACCGTTCCGGTGGCCGGCCGCTGGGGCCGGCCGCGGTGTTCGGGGTCCAGGCGCTGCCCGCCGTGCTCGTCGCCACCGGCATCGGCCCCTGGCTGGACCGGATTCCGCGCATCAAGGGCCTGGCTTCGCTGTGCCTGACCGGCGCGGCCGCGCTGTGCCTGCCGTTAATCTTCGGCGGGCTATGGCCGGTGCTGGCG
>DASYAV010000221.1:0-27435 GCA_036501145.1 Streptosporangiaceae bacterium
CGCCAGCGTGATGCGCTGTACGCCCTCTACGGCGGCCGGTGCGGCGCACCAGGCTGCACCCGCCCGATCGAGGTCATCCACCACATCATCCACTGGCTGTACGGCGGCAAAACCAAGATCAGCAACGGGATGCCGTTCTGCAGCTACGACCATTGGCGGGTCCACGAGGGCGGCTGGCGGCTGTCCCGGCGGCCTGATGGCAGCGTCCTCATGCTCCCGCCACCCGCTGGCTGGCGTCCTGGCACCATCTACCGCCGCGGCAAACCAATCCCCGACACCACCCCAACTCAGCACCCATCGGGCCCTGCCGCGGCTTGAGTCGCCCAATCGGACAGCACACGGCAGTTGTGTCGGCGCGGTGCGGTTCCGTGCGAGTCTGCCACGCTTACGGTCTGTAGGGTCTGGGTGATGACCGGGTCGGAGGACTCCGCGGATGGCCGCCGGCCGGGCAGGCCCTTGAGGCTGTGGAACGAAGCAGACCTGGCCTGGCGGCGACGTGGCCCCACACGCCGGGCGGTGCGGGCGTTCGGGGTGCGGGCCGGCGAGCTGCGCCGGATGCCAGACGGCGGGCATACCTGGACCGATGGCCGCCTGTTCCTCAAGCCCGCGGGATACGTTCCGGAGCACACCTGGGTATGCGAGGTCTACTCAAACTGGACCGCCACTCACGTGCGCGTCCCGGAGCCGGTGATGCCGCACGGTCCTGGCGAGACGGGCTGGTCGTCGGACGGCTGGGGCGCGCAGCTGCTCGTCCAGGGCCGTAACGCGAACCCGGCCGAGACCGGCAGGATCAAAGAGACCAGCGACGCATTCCATGCCTGCATCCGTGACCTTCCCAGGCCCGGCTTCATGGACAACCGCGCTGACCCGTGGGCCTTCGGGGACCGGCTGGCCTGGGAAGACATCGAACCTGAGGGCGACGCCGAGACCCTGGCGCTCATCGAACGGCTACGCAGCTACCTGGCCCCGGTCTCCGCACGGCCGCAGGTGATCCACGGGGACATCCTGGGCAACGTGATGCTCGCCGACGGGCATGCGCCCACGGTCATCGACTGGCCGCCGTACTCTCGCCCGGCCGGCCTGGCGAACGCCATCGCCGCCACCGATGCGGTCACGTTCCGCGGCGCGCCGCTATCGCTGCTGGATGACTGGTCATCAGGTGAGGAATGGAACCAGCTGCTCGTGCGCGCTTTGCTGTACCGGCTCGGGCCAACGGGCATATTCGCCATCCGGGACCGGCTCAAGGGCATCCTGGTCACTCACGTCAAGCGCGTGGCACCCGTGGTTGACGCCGTTCTCTCCCGCTCCTGGAGTGCGCTGTAGCCACAGCACCGCTCCGCAGGTGGCTGCTGGTAGTTGCTGGCCGGGTGACAGCGTTACCGCAACCGTGCCGAACAGAGGTGGGCTCGGCGCGCCTACCGGGGCAGGCGGCCGGGCGGGGTGAGGATGGTGCGTTGTGACCACGACGCATCCGCAGGGGACCCGGGGCGCCGTCGGCCAGGGCTTTCCCGCGGGTGAGCCGGTCGCGGCCGGTGGTCCGGGCGACCAGCCGCCCAGCGCCGGGCCGCCCGACGCGGCGCGGCCCCAGCGGCCGCTGGCGCTGACCGGTGCGATCGCCGCCTGCGCGGCGGCGGCGGCCGGGCTGGCCACGCTGACCTTGGTCGCCGCGGTCGCCTGGATCGCCGCGGTGCACATCGGCCTGGGTGCCGGGCTGCCGGGTGTGCTGCGCACCGCCGTGCAACTCTGGCTGGTTGGCCACCACGTGGGCTTCGACCTGCACACCGCGGGCAAGATCGGGCTGCTGCCGCTGGGCCTGGTGCTGGTGCCCGGCGCACTGCTGTGGCGGGCCGGCCGATGGGTGGTGCGCAACGGCCGGGTACAGCGGCTGCGGCACGTCGGCTACGCCGCGCTCGCGCTCGCCCTGCCTTATGGGCTGCTCACCGGAGCCCTCGCGGTAGCCAGCCGGACTGCGGCGTCCGCGCCGTCGCCGGTAGAGGCGGCAGTGGCCGGTTTCCTGCTCGCGCTCGCCGCGGGCGGCCTCGGCGGTGCCCGGGCGCTTGCCCCCTGGGCGCGGCTGATCGGGCTGCTGCCCGACCGCGTCCGCTGCCTGGTCGTCGGGGTCACCGGCTCGCTGGCCGTGCTGGCCGGGGCGGGTGCGCTGCTCACCGGAGCGTCACTGGTCGCGCACGCGCACGAGTTCAGCCTGGCCAGTGACGCCCTGTCGCCCGGCCTGCTCGGCTCGGCGCTGCTGCTGCTGGCCGCGCTCTGCTACCTGCCCAACGCGATCATCTGGGTCATGGCCTACATGCTCGGGCCGGGCTTCGCGTTCGGCATCGGCACGATCGTGGCGCCGACCGGCACGCTGCTCGGCCCGCTGCCCGTGTTTCCCATGCTGACCGCGCTGCCCGCCGGGTCGTTCGGCCCGCATCCCGCGCCGCCCGCCTGGACCGGGCTGGCCGTACTAGCCGTCCCGTATCTGGCCGGAGCGTTCGGCGGGCTGCTCACTGTGCGCACAGCGCCTACCCCGACGGTGGAGGCCGCGCCGCTTTGGGGGTTCGCCAGCGGCGTGCTGACCGGTGGCGTGCTCGGTGCCCTGGCGGTGTTCTCCGGCGGTCCGCTGGGCACCGGCCGCCTCGCCGCCACCGGCCCCGTCGCCTGGCAGGTCGCCCTGGTCGCCGCCCTGGAACTGGGCATCGCCGCGGCCATCTCGGCCGGCCTGGCGAACTGGCTGCTGCTGCGAAGGGTCAGCGCGGCGGCAGCCGCTGCCGCCGCGGCCGGCCAGGGCACGCTCGAAGCCGGCGAGCCCGCCGACCGCGCGGACGCCGACCTGACCGGCCGCCCGGCGGATGGGGCGCCGGATGACACCGACGGCGGCATCGCCATCGACGACACAGGCGTCGGCGACCGGACCCGAGGCAGCAGGGCCGAAGGTTGCGCACCCGGCGACGACGGAGCCGTTGCGGTCGTGAAAGGCGCTGCGGCCGCCGGCGATGCCATGGCTGATGTCGTCGCGGTGGAGGACCTGGACGACGCCGGGCAACAGAGCGTTGCTCTGCTCGGCCCGGTCACCGCCGAGGACCTGGCCAGCCTGGCCGATTCGCCAGGCGCGGACACACCCCTGCTGCCCGCCCTCCCGGTCGCCGGCGTCGCCGACGAGCTTGGTTACCTGCCCGAGCCTCCGGAGATCGCCGACGCCGATGATGCCGAGCCGGACGGCCCACCCGAGCCCCGCCCCGCGCCAGACCGCGCCGAGCCCGCCTCCGCCAGGGAACTCACATCCATCGGGGAGCCCGCACCTGCCGGGGAGCCCGCACCTGCCGGGGAGCCCGCATCTGCCGGGGAGCCCGCATCCGCCGGGGAGGCCGACGATCGCCCGGCCTCGACGGGCCCGGCGGCTGCGCTCACCGTCCTGGCCCAGATGGGCACGCCGGTACAGTCCGCTGGCGGCCCGGAGCCGCCGACCGACGAATCCGTGGCAGGCCAGGACCCGGGGGAGCCCGCCGGCAACACCGAGCCTGGGCCCGGCATGGAGTCCGCGGACGGCCCAGAGGCACCGGCTGACAAGTCCGCCTTCGACTGGGAGCCCGGCGAGCCCGCGGACATCACGCAGCCCGCGGACAACACGGAGCCCGTGGACGACTCAGAGCCCGTGGACAACACGGAGCCCGTGGATGACACGGAGCCCGTGGATGACACCGAGTCCGAGCCTGCCCTTGGTGACGTGATCTACCTGCGCCCGCGGAACCGCGGGAAGGAGCAGGATCCGGAGCAGGGCCCGGACCCTGCACACCCCCAGGACGGCACCCCGGACGGCCGTCACGAGCCCGCCGGCGACTCCGGGCGTGATCCCGCCGATGGTCCGGGGCAGGAGCCCAGCGACGACGGGTTAACGGGACGTGCCCGTCCGGCCGCTCCCGGGCTGCCGTTATCGTGACGAGGTGCAAACGCGCCTGGTCGTCCTCGTCTCCGGCACCGGCACCAACCTGCAGGCCTTGCTCGAGGCGTGCGCCGACGAATCGTACGGTGCCACGGTGGCGGCCGTGGGTGCCGACCGGGACGGCTGCGCCGCGCTGGACCGGGCCCGCAGCCGCGGCGTACCCACGTTCGTGCACCGGGTCAAGGATTATCCCGAACGCTCCGCCTGGGACGCTGCGCTCACCGACTCCTGCCGCCGGTTCCAGCCCGACATGGTGATATCGGCCGGCTTCATGAAGCTGGTCGGGGCCGGGTTCCTGGCCGCCTTCGGCGGCAGGTTCATTAACAGCCACCCGGCGCTGCTACCGTCGTTCCCCGGCATGCACGGCGTGCGGGACGCCCTGGACTACGGGGTGAAGGTGACCGGCTGCACGATTTTCGTGGTCGACTCCGGGGTCGACGACGGGCCGGTCGTCGCGCAGGAATGCGTCCCGGTCTTCGACGACGACGACGAGGCGTCGCTGCACGAACGGATCAAGGTAGCCGAGCGCAAGCTCCTGGTCGACACCGTCGGCCGGATGGTCCGCGACGGATGGCATGTCCACGACAGGAAAGTGAGGATCGGCCGTTGACCAGCCCAACCGAGAACGCCAGCGCGACCGGTGCGGCCAGCGAGGACGGGACCGGACGGCCCAGCGAGAGCGCCAGGCCCAGCGATAGCGCGAGCCCAGGCGAGAGCGCCAGGGTTGCCGTCAGCCGGGCGCTGATCAGCGTGCACGACAAGTCCGGCCTGGTGGACCTGGCCCGCGGCCTGCACGAGGCGGGTGTGGAGATGGTCTCCACCGGCAATACCGCGGCCACGATCGCCGCGGCCGGCCTGCCGGTTACCCGCGTCGAGGACCTGACCGGGTTCCCGGAGTGCCTGGACGGCCGGGTGAAGACGCTGCACCCGCGGGTGCACGCCGGGCTGCTGGCCGACCTCAGGCTCCCCGAACATCAGCGTCAGCTCGGTGAGCTGGGGGTGCAGCCGTTCGGCATGCTGATCTCCAGCCTGTACCCGTTCGAGCAGACCGTGGCGAGCGGTGCCCAGCCGGACGACTGCGTTGAGCAGATCGATATCGGCGGACCGGCGATGATCAGGGCGGCGGCCAAGAACCACGCCAGCGTCGCGGTGATCACCTCCGCGGATCAGTACGAGGCGGCGCTGCAGGCGGTGCGGGACGGCGGGTTCACCCTGCAGGAGCGGCGGCGGCTGGCCGCCCGGGCGTTCGCACGCACCGCCGCCTACGACGCGGCGGTGGCGTCCTGGTTCGCCGCCGCCTACGCACCCGACGAGACCGCGGCGCAGACCGGCTGGCCGGACGTGATCGCCGCTACCTGGTCCCGCAGTGACGTGCTGCGCTACGGCGAGAACCCGCACCAGCGGGCGGCCCTGTACCTGCCCGCCGGCGGCGGCGAGGAGGCCGGGATCGCGGGTGCCCGGCAGCTGCACGGCAAGCAGATGTCCTACAACAACTACGTGGACGCCGCGGCCGCCCGGCGGGCGGCCGCCGACTTCGCCGAGCCATGCGTGGCGGTCATCAAGCATTCCAACCCATGCGGCATCGCGCTCGGTGCCGACCTGGCCGAGGCGCACCGCAAGGCCAACGCCTGTGACCCGGAATCCGCGTTCGGCGGCGTGATCGCGGTGAACGGCACGGTGACCGCCGAACTGGCCGGCCAGATCGCCGAGATCTTCACCGAGGTGCTGGTAGCGCCGGGCTTCGACGCCGCGGCGCTGGACATCCTGACCGGCCGGAAGAATCTGCGGCTGCTCGAGTGCCCCCTCCCGGGTGCCACCCACCTCCCCGATCCCCCTTCCTCTGGGCAGACCGAATGGCGCCGCATCGACGGTGGCCTGCTCGTCCAGTCCCAGGACCTGCTGGACGCGCCAGGCGACGATCCGGCCAACTGGGAGCTGAAGGCCGGCGACCCGGCGGATGACGAGGTGCTGGGTGACCTGGCCTTCGCCTGGCGGGCCTGCCGCGCGGTGAAGTCCAACGCGATCCTGCTCGCCGCCGGGCGGGCCAGCGTCGGCGTGGGCATGGGCCAGGTCAACCGGGTCGACGCGTCCCGGCTCGCGGTGGCCAGGGCGGGGCAGCGGGCCCGCGGCGCGGTCGCGGCCAGCGACGCTTACTTCCCGTTCCCCGACGCGCTCGAGGTGCTCATCGACGCCGGGGTGCGGGCGGTGGCCGAGCCCGGCGGGTCGATCCGCGACGAGCTGTCCATCACCGCGGCCAAGACGGCCGGCATCACCCTCTACTTCACCGGCGTGCGGCACTTCTTCCACTAGTACCGGTCTTCCACCAGCCCCCGCTCCGGCCCGCCGCGTATCCGGCGCTTGACAGTTACCACCCTTTTATGGATCTTTCTATGCCTAAGTACTCGCATCCCCGCAGGTAAATGAGGTGGGCTGGTGAAGGCGAAGAAGATCTGGATCGCTGCCGTGGCGGCGTCGGCGCTGTCGCTGGGATTAGTCGGCATGACGGGATCGGTGAACGCCGCTGCCGGGCCGGTGACGAAGGGCACTCTGCGGCCGGCCATACACCTGGCGCACCGGCCAGCACTGAGCCCGCAGGGCATCCCCGTCGACTACTCCGGCAACTGGTCCGGCTATGTGGCGCTGCCGGAGGCCGGCCACACCAAGTCGTTCAAGCACGTGGCCAGCGCCTACCAGGTGCCGTCGGTCAACTGCTCGGTCACCAACTATGCCTTCTCCTACCACTGGGTGGGGCTGGACGGATGGACCGACGGCACGGTCGAGCAGGACGGTGTCGGCAGTTTCTGCGTCAGCGGAACTCCCAGCTACTTCGCCTGGTACGAGATGTACCCGGCCGGCCCCACCGAAGAGTTCTCGGTGAATCCCGGCGACGCGATAACTTCCAGCGTCACCTATGACGGCTCCGGGAACTACACGATGGCACTCACCGACCTGACCACCGGCCAGAGCTTCAACGTCGGGACGTCGTGCGCGGGCACCTGCGCCAACTCGTCTGCCGAGGTGATCACCGAGGGCTATACGTCCGCGCCCTACAACGGCACGGCCGACTTCGGTGCGGAGCACTACGACACCAGCACGGTCACCAGCCAGGCAGGCGTTCACGGCGGCCTGACCAGCACTTCGTGGAGCACCGTGGAGTCGGTCGCGCTCGGTGGCACCACCGGCGGAATCGACACCCAGCCTGGTCCCCTGTACAAGGTGGGCAAGCAGTCCGCTTTCCCGATTACCTGGATTCAGCAGAACTAGGCAGTCAGCTCATGCCCGGCCGGTCCTGACACCGGCCGGGCAGTGGGCGCCGAAGCCGAACCAGACCGTCGCGTTGCGTCCCGCCGCCCGCACCCGCAGCGGCGCGCAGGCGGCCGGCGTGCTCACGTAGAAGGTCCACGAGAAGGTGTTCCAGGAGCCGCGCGGCGGGCAGCGGGGGATGTGCAGCGCGCTGGCTGCGGCGCCGGTTCCGTCGGCCGCGCCGAACAGGCCGACCCGCCGCTGCCAGCCGGCCGGCACGCTGATCGTGACCGGCGGCTGGCCGCCCCGGTAGGCGAACTCCGTTTTCCATTCGTAACGCCACGGCCGGCCCGCGCCCGGCGGCCGGAAGCTCTGCACGCGCAGCAGCGAGGGGAGGCGGACGGGTGCCACGGCGACGCCGCCGAGCACGACACGGAAGTCGCTGCTGAGGTGGGCACTGGTCGCGTCGTCGAACGGGTCGCAGGCGGCGGGGATGGAGAACGCCCGCGCAGCCGGGCTGGCGTGGCGGGGCGCGGGGTGCCCGCCGTGGCCGATGGCCAGCACGGAGCCGCCGGCGGCCAGCAGCAGGGCCGCCACGGTCAGCGTCAGCCACCGCGGCACCCGCTCCAGCAGAGCCGCGGCCCGTCCCCACCGTGGTGAACTCTCCAGGATGTCCCGGTCCGGTTCCGGCGGCAATGGCGCCGACACGAGATGACGGTACCTCGCGGGCGGTACCCGCCGCTGGTCAGGGGGCCGCCGCTGGTCAGGGGGCCGCGCTGATCCGGTCCGTCGGGATCCTCGGGCCGGTATCGGCCCCGGCCGGGCAGCGGGCGCCGAGGCCGAACCAGAACTGCGCGATGCGCCCGCCCACCCGCACGTCCAGCGGCGCGCAGGCGGTCGGCGTGCTCATGTAGAACGAGGACACGTAAAAGTCCCAGGAGCCGCGCGGCGGGCAGCTGGGGATGTGCAGCGTGCGGGCCGTGCCGGCGATCCCATTGGGCGGGCCGAACAGGCCGATCTGCCGCTGCCAGCCCGCCGGGACGCTGATCGTGACCGGCGGTCCGCCGCCGCGGTAGAAGAACGCCGCCTTCGCCCCGTACTCCCACAGCTCGCCACGGCCCGAGGCCCCCACTGGCAGGTACGCGGGTGGCACGGCGACGTCGCCGAACACGGTCCGGTAGCCACGCTGCACATGCCGGCTGGCCCCGTTGTCGTACTGGCCGCAGCTGGCCGGCACGGGGACGGTCCGCACCACCGGCCGGACCGGGCTGGGCCTGGCACTCCCGCCATGGCCGACGGCCAGCCAGGTGCCGCCGCCGGCCAGCAGCAGGGCCGCCGCCGTCAGCATCAGCCACCGCGGCACCCGCTCCAGCAGCGACACGGCCCGCTCCCACCGGGGTGAACTCTCCAGGATGTCCCGGTCCGGTTCCGGCGGGAATGGCGCGGTCACGGGATCACCGTATCTCGCGGCTCACCTGCGGTCACGCCGCGTCGTGCAACACCAGGCCGAGGGTGTGCCGGATCCCGGACCGCACCGTGCTGACGCCGTGCCGGACCGGGCCGGCCGACCAGCCGCGGGCCGAGGAGACCGGCCGGTCCCGGGTGGTGAAGATCAGCGCGTGGCCCTGCTGCAAGAGGCTGGCCGTGCCCCGGGACTGCGCCCGTGGCCGCTGCTCGACCAGCAGGAACTCCCCGCCGGTGTGGTCGGTGCCCGGCTTGTCCAGGCCCACCACGACCTGCAGCGGGAACACCAGGTCCCCGTAGAGGTCACGGTGCAGCGCGTTCCAGTCGCCTGCGCCGTAGCGCAGCAGGATCGGGGTGGGCTTGCGCTGGCCGGCGGCGTGGCACTGGTCCAGCCATTCCGCCAGCGTGTCCGGCCACGGCGCGGGCCTGCCCAGCCGGGCCGCCCAGTCCCTGGCCACGGGCACCAGATGCGCGTAGAACGCGGCCCGCAACTCGCCGACCAGGCCGGGCAGGGGGTACCGGAAGTACCGGTACTGCCCCGAGCCGAACCGGTGCCTGGCCATGTCGATCGTGGCCCGGAACCGGTCCTGCTCGCCGTACAGCCCCGCCAGATCCCGGCACTCGCCGGTGCCGAGCAGCCGGGGCGTCTGCACGCACCCGTAGGCGTTCAGCTCGGCGGCCAGCGCCGCCCAGTCAAGCCCGGCCACCCGGTCCGCCTGACCGGCCCCGCTCACGGCGCCGTCCTGGTTTGCTTCCCCGCTGGCCCCGCTCACGGTGCCGTCCCGGTTCGCTTCCCAGCCGGCCCCGCTCACGGTGCCCTCCTGGTTCGCTTCTGCGCCTGCTGCGCCTGCGTCGCTCACAGCGCACCCTCCAGGGTCAGCAGTGTGCGCTTGGCCGCTACGCCGCCGGCGTACAGGCCCAGGCTGCCGTCGCTCTTGACCACGCGGTGGCAGGGCACCACGACCGGCAGCGGGTTGGTCGCGCACGCGGTGCCCGCCGCCCGGAACGCCCGCGGCCGCCCGGCCGCGGCCGCCATCGCCGCGTAGCTGGCCGTGTGGCCGTAGCCGATGCTGGGCAGCTGGACCAGCACCTCGCGGCGGAAACCGGTGGCCAGCCGCATGTCCAGCGGCAGGTCGAACCGGGTCCGGCGGCCGGCGAAGTACTCGTCGATCTCCTGCGCGGCGGTGTCCAGCCGCGCCGGGGCGTGCAGCACCCGCGGGCTGACCCTGCTGGCCAGCTGGGTGAGCACCCGCTCGTGGTCCTCACTGGCGTAGGCCACCCGGACCAGGCCCTGGCCGGTTGCCGCGAGCAGCAGCGGCCCGACCGGGGTGTCGATGCTTCGGTAGGCCACGTCCAGCACGCCCGCCTGCTCGGCGGCGTCCGCCAGCCGGGTGCGCAGCCTGGCGATCGTGTCCTCCTCGTTGTCCGGCGCCCCGGCCAGCAGCCGGGCCAGCGCGGAAGCGTCTGGCTTGGTCATCGTCTTTCTCCCTCACTGAGTGCTGCTGGGCCGGTGTCACCAGGGAGCCCGAGGTAGTGCTTGCGCAGCGTGGCGATGCCGTCGGCGGCGGCCCGGCGGGCCGCGTCCGCGGTGCCGCCGACAACCCCCGCCACCTCGGCATAGGGCAGGCCGGCCAGGTAGTGGTAGGCCACGCACTGCCGCTGCTTGGCCGGCAGCTCCCTGACCGCCGCCCACAGCTCGTCGTCGCCGGATCCGGGGATGCCGTCGGTGCTGTGCGGCTCGGGCAGGTCACCGGCCGCCACCGGCTGCCGGGCCTGGGCCCGGACCTGGTCGATGGCCTTGCGGTGCGCGATCGTCACCAGCCAGGCTTCGACGTTGCTGCCCGGCCGCAGGTCAGGGTAGGCCTGCAGGGCGGCCAGGAACGTCTCCGACCAGGCGTCCTCCGCGGCCGTCCCGCGCAGCACGGCACGGCACACCCGAAGGATGGCCGGCCCGTACCGGTCCACGATCTTCTCGAACGGTTCTGGCTCCACACCAGGTAAACGCGGCAGGCCGCGCGAACGTGAGGTGGCCGTCCGGGCGGCGGTCACGCGCCCGGCCGCGGCCCGGCAACGGCCGCGGTGCTGTCCCCGGCCACGTCCAGCACGCCAGGCAGCCAAGGCGAGTAGTCGCCGGGCCGGGCGGCGAGGCCGGCCCGCACCTCGGCTGGCCAGACCCAGGCGTACTCGGACACCTCGGCCGGGTCGGGCGCCGGAGTGCCGTCGGCCAGCGTGCCGACCAGGACGTGGTCCCATTCCCGCTCGACCCGGCCGGAGGCGGGGTCGGCCGCTTGGTAGGGCAGCACGCCGACCTCGGTCAGCGGCGCGGTCTGCTCCGGGGTGAGGCCCATCTCGGCGGCCAGCCGCCGGGCCGCGGCGCCCGCCACGTCCTCGCCAGGGCCGGGATGCCCGCAGCAGGTGTTCGACCAGCGGCCGGCGAACCTGGTCTTCCCCGCGGCGCGGCGCTGCAGCAGCACCCGCCCGGCCCCGTCGTACAGCAGCACGGAGAACGCGCGGTGGGTGCGCCCCGGTGCGGTGTGCGCCTCGGCGACTGAGCAGCTGCCGACGGCCGCGCCGGCCTCATCGACGAGTTCGACGGCGAGATCTTCGCGGCCGGGCATGGCTCCTCCATAAAGACGATCACCGGGTACCGGTTAAACCTAGCGAAAGCCAAAGCCTAGGATGCCGTGCATGCGATTCAGCATCTGGCCGAGCGCGGCCCAGCCCTGGGACGACATCCTCGAGATCACCGCGCACTGCGAGCAGACCGGCTGGGACGGGGCCTACATCGCCGACCACTTCATGCCGAACGACCCGGGCGGGGCCACCCCGCTCGACGGCGACATGCTGGAGTGCTGGGCGGTGCTGGCCGCGCTGGCTGCCGCGGTGCCGCGTATCCGGCTGGCGCCGCTGGTCACCAGCGTGACCTACCGGCACCCGGCGGTGCTGGCCAAGATCGCCGCGGCGGTTGACCAGGTCAGCCACGGCCGGCTCACGCTCGGCGTGGGAGCCGGCTGGCAGCAGAACGAGCACGCCGTGTACGGCATCCCGCTCGGCACCGTGGGCGAGCGGATGGACCGGTTCGAAGAGGCCATCCAGATCCTGCACTCGCTGCTCCGCCAGCCCCGCACCACGTTCACCGGCCAGTACTTCCAGCTGGAGAACGCACCCGCCCAGCCGGCCCCGGTGCAGAACCCGCTGCCGCTGCTCATCGGCGGCGGCGGCGAGCGGCGCACGATGCGCATCGCGGCCAGGTACGCCGATGAATGGAACGCCTGGACCACCCCGGAACTGCTCGCGCACAAGGTCTCGGTGCTGCGCGGCCACTGCGAGAAGATCGGCCGCGACCCGGCGGAGATCCACGTGTCCACCCAGGCGCTGGTGTACCTGTCCACTGACGAGGAGTGGCTCGCCGGCAAGCGGGAGAACCGGATCGGCCCGCCGGTGATCGCCGGCACCCCGGCCGAGGTGACCGAGATCATCGGCCGGTACCGGGACGCCGGGGCCGACGAGATCATCATCCCGGATTCCACGCTCGGCTCGCTGGCACGCAAGAAGGACACCTGCGACCTGTTCATGACCGAGGTCGCCCCGGCCTTCCGCTGAGGGTCAGCTCGCCCGGCCTTCCGCTGAGGGTCAGGCCGCCCGGCCTTCCGCTGACGGTCAGCCGGACAGCACCGGGTTGAGCGGCGTGCACGGCAGGCTGCCCGGCTCGGTACCCGGCATCCAGGCGTCGATGTCCGCGCGCTGGAAGTCGTTGACCGGCTCGGCGACCCGGATGGCGGAGTCGATATAGATGATCGTCATCACCCGGCGCGGCGACGCGGAGCGGTTCGGCGCGGCCCGGTGGAAGGTCCAGCCCAGGTGAAAGCTCGCCTCGCCCAGCGCGTACGGCTCCTCGGCGACACCGAAGCCCTGCGCGGCGAGCTTGGTCTGCAGTTCCCGTTCTGAATCGTCGCTGATCGGCAGGTCCCGGCCGAACTCGAACCGGTGGCTGCCGGCCGCGAAGGCCAGCGGGCCCATCTCGGCCGGCGTGTCCTGCAGCGGGAGCCACACGGTGACCGCCCGGTCGCTGGACAGCGGCCAGTAGTACTGGTCGGCGTGCCACGGCGTGATCCCGCCGCCGGGCTCCTTGTACAGCGCCTGGTCGTGATACAGCCGGACCCCGGGGACGCCGAGCAGCTCTGCCGCGATACCGGCCAGGCGGCCGGAGAAGACCAGCTCACGGACCCGCTCGCTGTGCCGCCACAGGTTGGTCACCTGCAGGAACGCCCGGCAGTAGGTGTCCCGCTCGGCCAGCGGCAAATGCTGTGTGTTCAGCTCGACCACGTGCGCAGTGACCTCAGGTTCATAGGCCTGGACGGTGACCGGGCTGAGCACCCCGGTCAGCTTGACGAACCCGTTCTCGGCGAAATGCCGCCGCGCGGCCGGCCCAACCGGATACCGGATGTGCAGATCGTGCCCGGCCGTGTCGGTCATGTCCGGTCCTCTCTCTCGGCTCAGCCGTATCATGCCCGGGACGTCCCTCCGTCCCGTCGCCGGACGCCGCGCTCCCGGAGAGGAACCCGCCTTGGCCCAGTACGACATGCCGCTGGACGAACTGCGCGGCTACCGGCCCGACCTGCCCGAGCCCGCCGACCTGACCGAGTTCTGGGCGGGCACGCTGAGCGAGGCGCGGGCCCATCCGCTGGCGGCCACCTTCACCCCGGTGGACAACCAGCTCGCCGTCATCGACTCGTGGGACGTGCGGTTTGCCGGCTTCGGCGGGACGCCGGTGCGCGGCTGGCTGCACCTGCCGGCCCAGCGTGCCGAGCCGCTGCCCGCCGTGGTCGAGTACATCGGCTACGGCGGCGGCCGTGGCCTGGTGCACGAGAGTACGCTGTGGGCCGCCGCGGGATACGCGCACCTGATCATGGACACCCGCGGGCAGGGCTCGGGCTGGTCGGCGGGGGACACCCCGGACGACTACCCGGGTACTGGCGGGCCCGCTCAGCCGGGCTACATGACCCGAGGCATCTCCGACCCGGCCAGCTACTACTACCGCCGGGTGTTCACCGATGCGGTGCGGGCGGTGGAGGCGGTGCGGGCGCACCAGGCGGTGGACCCGGCCCGGGTCGCGGTCACCGGCGGCAGCCAGGGCGGCGGCATCTGCCTGGCCGTGTCCGCGCTGGTGCCCGGGCTGGCCGCGGTGATGCCGGATGTGCCGTTCCTGTGCGACTTCCCCCGGGCCACCACGCTGATGGACACGCTGCCCTACGCGGAGATCGCCCGCTACCTTAAGGTGCACCGCGACCAGGCCGGCCAGGCCGCCCGTACGCTGGCCTACTTCGACGGCGCGGTGCTGGCCCGGCGGGCGGCCGCCCCGGCGCTGTTCTCGGTCGGGCTGATGGACCAGACCTGCCCGCCGTCCACCGTGTTCGCCGCCTACAACCACTATGCCGGCGGCAAGGACATCCGCGTGTACCCGTACAACGACCACGAGGGCGGCGAGGGATTCCACACCGCCGAGCAGCTGCGCTGGCTGGCCGCGCTGCCCGGCCCGCGCCAGGCGGGACAGGGCTGACCCGCGTTAGCGACACGAGCTAGCGGTGACAGCCGCCGTCCCGGTCCTCGCGGATGTGGGGCACCGTTATGTCCGCGGTGCCGCGGTAGGCGTACGGGTCGGTGCCGGCCACCATGACGATGTCCCGGCAGTCCCACTTGGCGGTGTGCATGCCCTCGGGCATCGGCGTCCACGGCAGCAGCGACTGGGCGCTCATGTAGTGGTTGACCAGCGCCCGGCGCAGCCCGTGCCGGGCGGTGTTGGGCAGCGAGCGGTGCAGCAGGTAGCCGTTGAACAGCACCACCGCGCCGGCCGGCACCTCCACAGGGACCGCGTCCTCGTCGCGGTACGGGAAGTCGCAGGCCTCGATCGCGCAGTCGAACCGTGGGTCGTCGTGCTCGCGGTCGGGATAGATGACACCGGGCCGGTGCGAGCCGGGCAGCACCCACAGGCAGCCGTTCCGCACGGTCGCGTCGTCGAGGGCGATCCATGCGGCGGTCAGCGACCGGTCCCTGGTCGGGATGAAGTACTCGTCCTGGTGCCAGGCCTGCCCCGGCCTGCCCTCGCCCTTGGTGAACAGCATCGACTGCATGGCCTTCACGTCCGGGCCGATGAGCTGGGTCAGCGCCGCCACCAGCGCCGGGTGGGCCAGCGTCTCGCGGATCAGCGCGGACAGCTTGTGCGGGAAGTGGATGCAGGCGTATCGCCTGATCACCGCGTCGTCCGGCTCGCCAGGGTCCCCGGGCAGCAGCCCCTCGGCCAGCCCGCGCTGGCCGCGGCAGATCCGCACCGCCTCGGCCCGCAGCGCCCCGATCTCGGTGCCGTCCAGCGCACCGGTCAGCACCGCGAAGCCGTCCCGGCTAAAACAGCTGGCCAGCTCGCCGCCGTGGCCATGGCCCGGCGCGGCCGTCATGGAATCCTGGGCTGAGTTCATCTGCTCAGCATGGCACCGCCGCGCGCTGCGGCTGCCCGGGCAGCCGCAGCCGGCGCCCAACGCCAGGGTGCGCGAACGGTGCCCCCCCGCGGTCAGGCAGAATGAGAGCTCCATGAGCGCTCGCATACTCGACGGCAAGGCCGTCGCCGCCGACATCCGCGCCGACCTGACCCGGCGGGTCGCCGCGCTGGCGGCGCGCGGCACGGTGCCCGGGCTGGGCACGATCCTGGTCGGCGACGACCCGGGCAGCCGCGCCTACGTCAACGGCAAGCACCGCGACTGCGCGCAGGTCGGCATCACCAGCATCCGCCGCGATCTGCCCGCCACCGCCAGCCAGGCCGACGTGGAAGCGGCGGTGGCCGAGCTGAACGCCGACCCGGCCTGCACCGGCTACATCGTGCAGCTGCCGCTGCCCGCCGGGCTCGACCCGCAGCCGGTGCTGCACCGGATGGACCCGGCCAAGGACGCCGACGGCCTGCACCCGGTCAGCCTGGGCCAGCTGGTGCTCGGCCAGGCCGGGCCGCTGCCCTGCACCCCGCGCGGCATCGTCGAGCTGCTGCGCCGCTACGACGTGGCGATCAACGGCGCCGACGTCACCGTGATCGGCCGCGGGATCACCGTGGGCCGCTCGCTCGGCCTGCTGCTGACCCGGCGCACCGAGAACGCCACCGTGACGCTGTGCCACACCGGCACCAAGGACCTGGCCGCGCACACCAGCGGGGCCGACATCATCGTGGTCGCGGCCGGCCGGCCCGGGCTGATCACCGCGGGCATGGTCAAACCGGGCGCGGCGGTGCTGGACGTGGGCATCACCCGCACCGACGCCGGGCTCACCGGCGACGTCGATCCCGGCGTCGCCGAGGTGGCCGGCTGGCTGGCCCCGATGCCCGGCGGCGTCGGCCCGATGACCAGGGCCATGCTGCTCAGCAACGTGGTGGAAGCGGCCGAGCGGGCGGCCGCGCCGTGACCCCGGGTTTGGCCCGGATTGCTACTCGCCGGTAACATCACTGTGAAGAGGATCGGATTCAGGGAGGTCGGCCACCGGCCATGAACATCGTCGTGTGCGTCAAGCAGGTCCCCGACACCTGGGCGGAACGCAAGCTGAAGCAGGACGACTCCACGCTCGACCGCGAGTCGGTGGACGGCGTCATCAACGAGCTCGACGAGTATGCCATCGAGGAGGGCCTGGCCCAGGCCGAGGCGCACGAGGGCGAGGTGACGATCCTGACCATGGGGCCGGGCAAGGCGGCCGACTCCATCCGCAAGGCGCTGTCGATGGGCGCCGACAAGGCGGTGCACGTCCAGGACGACGCGCTGACCGGGTCGGACGCGCTGGCCACCTCCCTGGTGCTGGCGAAGGTGCTCGAGCGGATCGGCTACGACCTGGTCATCCTGGGCTCGGAGTCCACCGACGCCAGGATGGGCGTGATGGCGTCCATGCTGGCCGAGCGGCTGGGCGTGCCGCAGGCGTCGCTGGCCAGCAAGCTGGAGATCGACGGGCAGACCGTCCGCGTCCAGCGGCAGACCGACGCGGGCTACGACAAGGTCGAGTCCGCGCTGCCCGCGGTGGTCAGCGTGGTCGAGAAGATCAACGAGCCGCGCTACCCGTCCTTCAAGGGGATCATGGCGGCCAAGAAGAAGCCGGTGCAGACGCTCAGCCTGGCCGACCTCGGCATCGACGCGGGCCAGGTCGGGCTGGCCGCGGCGGCCACCGAGGTGGTCAGCTTCGCGGCCCGCCCGCCACGGCAGGCCGGCACGATCGTCAAGGACGAGGGCGACGGCGGGGCCAAGGCCGCCGAGTTCCTCGCCGCGCAGAAGTTCATCTGACCGGCAAGCAGATACAGAGCCAGCAAGAAACACAGAGGGAGCGCAGGCATGGCTGAGGTGCTGGTACTTGCCGAGCAAGCCGGCGGCGAGGTCAAGAAGGTCACGTTCGAGCTGCTCACGCTGGCCCGCCAGTTCGGTGAGCCGGCCGTGCTGTGGACCGGGCCGGGGGCTGAGGCGGCCCAAGGCCGGCTGGCCGAGTTCGGCGCGGCCAAGGTCTACGTGGCCGACGGCGAGGAGTTCACCGGCTACCTGGTCGCCCCGGTGGCCGAGGCGCTGGCCAGCCTGGTCGCGAGCCAGTCGCCGGCCGCGGTGCTGCTGCCCGGCACCGGCGAGGGCAAGGAGATCGCGGGCCGGCTCGCGGTCAAGACAAACTCCGGCGTGATCACCGACGCGACCGGCCTGGACGAGAGCCTCACCGCCGAGCAGTCGATCTTCGGCGGCGCCATCGTGGTGAAGTCGAAGGTCACGACGGGCACCCCGATCATCGCGGTCCGGCCGAACGCGGTCAGCCCGCAAGCCCAGGCCGGCCCGGCCGAGCTGGTGCCCCTGCAGGTCAGCGTCAGCGACGCGGCCAAGGCGGCCCGGATCACCGAGACGGTGGCCGCCGAGCGCGGTGAGCGGCCCGAGCTGACCGAGGCGCAGATCGTGGTGTCCGGCGGCCGGGGCACCGGCAGCGCCGAGGGCTTCAAGGTCATCGAGGAGCTGGCCGACACGCTCGGCGCGGCCGTCGGCGCGTCCCGCGCGGTGACCGACGCCGGCTGGTACCCGCACCAGTTCCAGGTGGGCCAGACCGGCAAGACCGTCGCGCCCCAGCTGTACCTGGCCGTCGGTATCTCCGGCGCCATCCAGCACCGGGCCGGCATGCAGACCTCCAAGACCATCATGGTGATCAACAAGGACCCCGAGGCGCCCATCTTCGAGCTGGCCGACTTCGGCGTGGTCGGCGACCTGTTCAAGGTCGTGCCCCAGCTCGTCGAGGAGATCGGCAAGCGCGGCCAGGTCTGAGCTGCGCCGCCGACGCTCTGCCAGCCGCGGCCTGACGGCCTCCCGGTAGGCTGAGCGCGTCATGGCAAACCTCCCCGCGGAGCCGTCCTCCGGTCGCGTCGTCTACCTGGATCACGCGGCCACCACGCCGCTGCGGCCGCAGGCCGTGCAGGCGATGACCGCGGAGCTGGCCCGGCTCGGCAACCCCTCCTCGCTGCACACCGCGGGCCGCCGCGCCCGCCGGGTGGTCGAGGAGTCGCGCGAGCAGATCGCCGGGGCGTTCGGCGCCCGGCCCAGTGAGGTCGTCTTCACCAGCGGCGGCACCGAGGCCGACAACCTCGCGGTGAAGGGCCTGTACTGGGCGCGGCGGGCCGCCGACGAGCGGCGGCGCCGGGTGCTCGCCACGCCGGTCGAGCACCACGCCGTGCTGGACAGCGTGCAGTGGCTGGCCAGCCACGAGGGCGCCGAGGTGACCTGGCTGCCGGTGGACGGCGCCGGGCGGCTGGACCCGGATACGCTGCGCGCCGCCATCGAGGCCGATCCGGCCAGCGTGGCCCTGGTCACAGTGATGTGGGCGAACAACGAGGTCGGCACGGTGCAGCCGGTCGCTGAGCTGGCGGCGGTGGCCGCCGAGCACGGGATCGTGTTCCACAGCGACGCCGTGCAGGCCGCCGCCCAGCTGCCGGTGGACTTCGCCGCCTCCGGCGCGGACGCGCTCACCGTCACCGGGCACAAGCTCGGCGGCCCGGTGGGCGCGGGCGCGCTGCTGCTGGCCCGCCAGGCCGAGCCGGTCCCGGTGCTGCACGGCGGCGGGCAGGAGCGGGACATCCGGTCCGGCACCCTGGACACCCCGGCGATCAGTGCCTTCGCCGCCGCGGTCGAGCTGACCGTCAAGGAGTCCGCCGGTGAGGCGCGGCGGCTCGCCGCGCTGTCCGCCGAGCTGATCGGCCAGGTGCGCGCCGCCGTGCCGGACGCGGTGCTGAACGGCCCGCCGCCCGGCCCGGAACGGCTGCCCGGCAACGTGCACTTCTCCTTCCCCGGCTGCGAGGGCGACGCGCTGCTGCTGCTGCTCGACGCCAAGGGCATCGCCTGCTCGACCGGGTCGGCCTGCACCGCGGGCGTGGCCCAGCCCAGCCACGTGCTGCTGGCCATGGGCGCGGGCGACGCGCGGGCCCGCGGCTCGCTGCGGTTCTCGCTGGGCCGCACCTCGACCCCGGAGGACGTGGCCGCCGCCGGCGCGGTCATCGGCGAGGCAGCAGACCGCGCCCGCCGCGCCGCCCGCTGAACGGCTGCCGCGCCGCCCGCTGAACGGCCCCCGCCAGGACGGCCAGCAGGACCGGTCAGGCACCCCCGCCCAGCGTGCGGAACAGCTCGGCATAGTCGTAGGCGGCCTCGGGCCTGGCGCGCACCGCCGCGTCGAGCCGCTCAGCGTCCTCGCCGACGAGGATGCGCCACGCGCCGGACCGCACCCCGTCCAGGATGATCGCCGCCGCCTGGGCTGCGGTGAGCGGCGCCCTGTCCCGGAAGCCGGCCTCGATCAGGGCGCGCGCCCGGCGCAGGTCATCGGATGTGGCGTTCCCGGCCAGCAAGCCGGCCCGGACCAGCCCCGCCCGGGCATCGGCGGGGATGAGCTCCTCGACCTGGGCGTCAGTCATCTGCGCTGGTTCGGGCAGCCCCCGGGCGCGCCGGGTGTTGGCGACGATGTCGGTTCCCACGTGCCCGGGCATCACCACCGCCACCCGGACAGCGGGCGCGTTGACCCGCAGGTCTTCGATGAGCGCCTCGGTGAAGCCCTTCACCGCGAACTTGGCGGTGGCATAGGCGGTGTTGGGCATGCCCGGGCCCAGCGTCGCCCAGAAGCCGTCGACGCTGCTGGTGTTCACCAGCACGCCGTCACCGCTGTCGATCAGCAGCGGCAGGAACACCCGGGCGCAGTGATACACGCCCAGCCAGTCGACAGCGAACGTGCGCTCCCACTCCTCCCGGTTGCCGGTGACGAAGCTCCCCCCGCCGCCGATCCCGGCGTTGCTGAAGACCAGGCCGACGTGGCCGCCGCCGTGCTGGCCGAGCAGTTCGTCGCGGAACCGCAGGACCTGCGCCTCATCGGAGACGTCGCAGGTGTGCCCGGTGACCCGGACGCCGGGCGGGGCGCCGGCCAGCGCCTTGGCCACGGTCTGCCTGACCGGTTTCTCCTGCCAGTCACACGCCGCGACCGAGCATCCCTGCGCCGCCAGCTGGCGGGCCAGCTCACGGCCCATGCCCGAGCCGCCGCCGGTCACCACGGCGAGCTTGCCGGTGAACGAGTCCACGGCCGGCCCCTATCCGGCCAGGTAGCAGGTCACCGGCGGGAATCCGTCCCTGACCCGAGGCCGGGTGCTTCCTGCAGCACGCGGCGCACTTCGCGGGCGATCCCGAAGGTGTTCATCAGGAGGTCTCCGGCCACTCCACCGGGGGTGATGCGGATGTCGGTGCGCCCGTCCCGGCGGGTGATCGTCACCTGGGCGCGGACCATGGGGTTCTGCCCTTTCCCGACCACGATTTCGTCGGGGCCGGCGGGCTGGGGGCCGCCGATCGGGAGGCGGTTCATCCGCATCCCGGGGAACACGTCGTAGCGGCCATCCAGCCCGTTGCGCAACGCCGCGCCGACCTGCTCGCTGGTGATGTCTGTTCTGGGGATTGTGACGGTGGACATGGTGATCTCCTTTCGTGGTGGATCTGGGGTGCGGTGTTACTCCCATCTGAAGAACCGCCGCGACACGGGGGCGAAGACCAGCGCCCAGGCAGCCATCACCGCCAGTGCCCTGGCTGCGGGGAACGTCCCCTGCATCGAGTCCTGGATGGCCTGGACGGCGGCGCCAACCGGGGTGTAGGTGGCGATGTGCTGAAGCACGTCGGGCATCTGTGCGATGGGTATCCACAGCCCGGAGAAGAACAGCAGGGGGAAATAGACTCCAGCGGCGAAGACCGGCAGGGTGCTGGAGCGGGCCACCGCCGCGATGGACAGCCCGATGGCAAACAGCGCGGCGACGCATAGGAAGAGGGACAGCACCAGTGCCCCGGGGTCCTGGGGGGTGGCGAGCCCGAAGGCGGCGACGGCAAGAGCGAAAAGGATCACCAGCTCGGCCGTCACCAGGCAGAACTGGAGCACGGCCGGGGCGGCGAGTACCCAGGCCCGGGGTACCGGGGTGGTCGACATTCGCCGCAGGATTCCGTACTCGCGGTAGGCGGCGAGCGAGAGAGAAAGACCCATCACCGCATGGCCCGCGATGACCATGGCGGCCAGGGTCGGAACCTTGACATCGAAGCCCGTCAGGCCCCGGTAGCCCGCTGGGTGCCGCTGAAAATAGGGGAGCTCGCCGAAGATGACGAGCATCAGCACCGGCAGCCCCAGACCCATCGCCAGTGCGCGTGGGTTTCTCCAGGCCAGCCTGGCTTCGTTGAGGGTCAGCCTGGCGAAGGCGGCGGGTGGCGCCGTCCTGGGCCGCAGGGCACGCACGCTCACCGCAATGATCCCTGCTCGTCGTGGCGGCCGGTGAGGGTCATGAAGGCGTCCTCCAGGGTCGAGGAGCCGAGCTGGACGTCGCGGGCGGTGACGCCCGAGGCCGCCAGGGTGAGGATCACCGCGTTCACCAGCTCGCCGGTCCCGGTGACCACGACGTGGGTGCCGTTGTGCTTGACGCCTTGCACCTCGGGCAGCCCGGTCAGCAGGTGGTCATCGAAGGGGACGGAGGGGGTGAAGCGGACCTGCTTGCCGGCCATCGCGCGGGCCACCAGTCCGGCGGGGCTGTCGAGGGCGATCACGCGCCCGTGATCGACGACGGCGGCCCGGTCGCAGAGCCGCTCCGCCTCCTCCATGAAGTGCGTCACCAGCACGATGGTGACGCCGCGGTCCCGGATCCCCTCGATCAGCTCCCAGGTGTCGCGGCGGGCCTGCGGGTCGAGCCCGGTGGTCATCTCGTCCAGCACGGCGATCCTGGGCCGGCCGATCAGGGCCAGGACGATCGACAGGCGCTGTTTCTGGCCCCCGGACAGCGAGCGGTAGTAGCTACGGCGCTTCCCGGCCAGCCCGAGAGCATCGAGCAGCTCCCGCACGTCGGCCGGATGACGGTAGAAGGACCGGTACAGGTCGACGATCTCCCCGACGCTGAGCTTGGCCCACAGCGCGCTGGCCTGGAGCTGCGCCCCCACAATCTGGTGCAGCTTTCCGGGGTCCGCGCCCGGGTCGATCCCCATGACCCGGATGGACCCGGCGTCGGGGGAGCGGAGCCCGATCACGCACTCGACCGTGGTGGTCTTGCCCGCACCGTTCGGCCCGAGAATCCCGAAGATCTCGCCCTCGGCTACCGACAGCGACAGGTCATCCACCGCGACGGTTTGCCCGTACACCTTGCGGAGGTTCGTGACCTCGACCGCCGGGTTCCCGGCCTGGGTGGCCCGCTGCGCGCTCACTGGCCCGGCGTCCCGGTGCGGGCCGCCTCGTTCCGGGTGGCGGCATCGAACAGGTTCGCCAGCTCCCGGCCGTAGTGGCCGATGTCGAAGCCGGGATCCCTGGCCAGCCGGGGCGGCACGGCGTCGATGGCGGAGCGGATCGCCATCGCCATCACCTGCGGGTCGAAGTCCTCCCGGAACTCGCCTTGGGCCTGGAACGAAGCCAGCAGATCCCGGAGCCCGGCCACGCCTGCCCGGTGCACACCGGCAATGGCCGCCCCGCCGCCGTCACCGCCCCGGGTGCTCGCCGCGATCTCGACCAGGGCGATCAGGTGGTTACGGTGCTCGCACATGAAAGCCAGGTTCGCCTCGATCAAGGCGCGGAGCCTGCCCGCCCCGCTGGACTCTGCCATCGCCCGGGACCGGATATAGGCCGCACCCTTGGCGGCCACCTCGGCGATCACCTCGTTGATGAGGTCTTGCTTTCCGTCGAAGTGGTAGGCGATCACGCCCTTGCTCACCCCGAGCCGGCTGGCTATGCGCGCCAGGGAGGCCTGCGCGTAGCCGGACTCGGCGATGGTGTCGATCGCCGCCGCCACGATCTGCGCCCGGCGGGCGGCCTCCGTGAAGGTCCGGCCCTTCTGCCCAGCCGTTTCATTATCTGACCGCATGGTCAGATTCTAACACAGTCGTTTGCAGTCGGTGAGCCTCGTCTCCGGGTGGCTGCCGCGCATGGCGCCTATTCGGCGCTGGACCTGGCCAGTTTGCTGAGCACGCTGGCGTGCACCGGCGCGATCAGGTCGCGGGCGAAGGCCCTCGCGTCATCCAGCGTCTCCATCGGGATGGCGCTCGACGGCGTGAGGATGAACGACAGCACGATCCGCACCCCGACCTCGGCCACCACCTGCACCTGCCGCTCGGCCTCGGCCGGCGGCGTGCGGGTGCCGAACAGGTCCTTACGGATGAACGCGGCGATGTGCTCGCGCGCCATGTCCACCACCGGCGCCCCGTCCACGGTCAGCGACGGCAGGATCGACTCCGGCTCGGTGCGCAGCAGCCGCCGCAGCAGCGGGTGGTTGCCCAGGTACTGCAGCGAGAAAGCGATCCGCTCGGCCATCTTGTCTTCCGCGCTGAGCTGGCCGGGGGTGTCCTCGTCGACTTGCTCCAGGCAGCCCAGGAAGCCCTGCAGTTCGCGCAGCACTACCGCCTGGACCAGGTTCTCCTTCTTCGGGAACCGGCGGTAGATGGTGATCCGCGACATGCCGCACCGCCGCGCGATGTCCTCCATGGTGGACCGGCGCAGCCCGAAGTCCTCGAACTGGCCGAGCGCGGCGTCCAGAATGCGCGCGGTCGCCGCGTCGGCACCCTCAGCGGTGCCGGCCGTCAGCGCCATGCGCAGCAGATCGATGGACATGCTCAAGCCTTCCGCCAGACGCCAGCCCGGCCACCGCGAGGCTAATTCAAAACGCGGTGAGACCACGTCCGCCCTTTTGGTGGGCGTTTTGAATAAGCCTCGTCATCAGTAGATTTTCAGGTCAGCGACCCGGCACCCTAAGGTACCTCTTGATACAAGTATGCATGGAATGTATCTTGTGTTTCAACGACGCCGCGAGCGCACCGCGACCGGCGCACGACCGAGGGAGCACCGCCCATGGGCCAGCAGACTCATGCGGTCGTCATCGTCGGCACCGGCTTTGCCGGGCTCGGCATGGCGATCGCGCTGACCAAGGCGGGCGTGCGCGACTTCGTCATCCTGGAGAAGGCCGGCCGGGTCGGCGGCACCTGGCGGGAGAACACCTACCCCGGCTGTGCCTGCGACATCCGGTCCCACTTGTACTCGTTCTCCTTCGAGCCCAAGCCGGACTGGACCCGCGAGTTCGCCCCGCAGCCGGAGATCCTTCAGTACATCGAGCACTGCGTGGCCAAGTACCGGCTCGGCCCGCACATCAGGTTCGGCCAGGAGGTCACCGCGGCGGAGTACGACGAGGGCGGCGCCGCCTGGGATATCACCACCGCCGGCGGCGCGGAGTTCCGCGGCCGGGCGCTGGTCATCGGCCAGGGCCCGCTGCACGTGCCGAACATCCCCGAGCTGCCCGGGCTGGACCGGTTCGCGGGCACGGCGTTCCACTCCGCCCGCTGGGATCACGGCTACGACCTGGCCGGCAAGCGGGTGGCCGTAATCGGCACCGGGGCCAGCGCGATCCAGATCGTGCCGCAGATCGCGCCGCGGGCCGCGCACCTGACCGTGTTCCAGCGCACCGCCCCGTGGGTCATGCCGCGGCCGGACCGCGCGTTCACCGGCAGGCAGCAGGACCGTTTCGCCCGCAGCAGGCTGGCCCGGCTCGCGCACCGGAACCTCATCTACTGGGTGCAGGAGAGCTTCGTCCTCGGCTTCGAGCACCCGAAGCTGATCAAGGCGGCCGAGCGGATCGGCCGCGGGCACATCGCCCGGCAGGTGGACGATCCGGCGCTGCGCCGCGAGCTCACCCCCGGCTACACCCTGGGCTGCAAGCGCACCCTGGTATCCAGCGACTACTACCCGGCCTACAACCGGCCCAACGTGGACCTGGAGACGGCCGGCATCGCCGGGATCCGCGAGCACTCGATCCGCATGAAGGACGGCCGGGAGATCGAGACGGACGCGATCATCTTCGGCACCGGGTTCCACGTCACCGACGCGTTCGGCAACATCGCCATCACCGGCCGGGACGGGATCAAGCTCACCGACGCCTGGCGGGACGGCATCACCGCCCACCTCGGCACCACCGTGGCCGGCTTCCCCAACCTGTTCTTCCTGGTCGGCCCGAACACCGGGCTGGGCCACAACTCGATCATCTTCATGATCGAGTCCCAGGTGCGCTACATCATGTCCTGCCTGCGCCTGGTGGCCAGGTCCCGGGCCGCCTCGATCGAGGTCAGGGCGGACGCACAGCAGCGGTTCAACCGCTGGGTACAGGAGAAGTCCAGCGGCAGCGTGTGGCTCAAGGGCGGCTGCGCCAGCTGGTACCTGGACGCCGAGGGCGTCAACCGGACGCTGTGGCCGGCCTCGACGCTCAGCTTCTGGCTGCGCATGCGCCGGGTCAGGCCGTCCGACTACATCCTGCAGCCGCCCGGGCCGCAGTGGCATCAGGCCACCGCCCGGCGGCAGGCAACCCAAGCATCCGAAGGAGCGGCAGCAGCATGACCGCAACCATCGAAGCGGGCACCGCCGTCATCACCTGCAAGGACGGCAACCACACGCTCGCCCTCACCGACCGTGAGATCATCGCGGAGCGGCTGATCAGGACGTCTCGCAAGCACTCCTTCGACCCCGACGTGGACGTGGACTGGGACGCAGCCCCGGTGCCCGGCCTGTACTACGGGCCGCCGGAGGCCGGCTCGCTGTACGAGACGCCGCTGTGGGACGGCCTCACCCCGGACCAGCAGATCGAGCTGACCAAGCACGAGGTGGCCAGCATGGCCTCGTTCGGCATCTGGTCCGAGCTCGCGCTGATGCACATCCTCACCCAGCACGCCTATCGCAGCCGGTACGACAGCAGCCACTTCGCCTATGCGCTGACCGAGCTGGCCGACGAGTGCCGGCACTCGGTGATGTTCGGCCGCATGGTGCGCACGTTCGGCCTGACCACGCACCGCCCGCACCCGGCCGACTACAACGCGATCAAGCTGCTCACCGCGTTCCACGACCCGATGCTGATGTTCGCGGCCACCCTGGTCATCGAGGAGTTCACCGACGCCATGCAGCGGGCCGCGTTCCCCGACGAGCGGGTCCAGCCGCTGGTCCGCCAGGTGAGCCGGATCCACGTGATCGAGGAGGCCCGGCACATCAAGTACGCCCGCGAGGAGCTCAAGCGGCAGGTGGCCAAGAGCTCGGCCACCCGGCGCCGGCTGACCGCGGCCCGGCTGGCCTGGGGCATGTCCGGCATCATCAACCGCAACCTGGTCCACTCGTCCGCCTACCAGGCCGTCGGCCTGGACCCCAAGGTGGCCAAGCAGACCGCCGCGGCCAGCTCGCACCGGATCGCCACCAAGCAGTGGGCGTCCCGCAAGTCCATGGCCGCCTTTGAAGAGGCCGGCTTCCTGGACGGCCGGGCCCGCAAGATCTGGCAGCGCGGGGGGTTCCTCGCCGCCTGATTTGCCTGGACGGCTGCGCCCAGGCCGCCGCGGCCCACCAGCGCGCGTACGCTCGATAGCGCTATGACTCAGCTACGTGTGCTGGCCGCCATGTCCGGCGGCGTCGACTCCGCGGTGGCCGCGGCCCGGGCCGCCGAGGCCGGACACGACGTGACCGGGGTGCACCTCGCGCTGTCGGCCAACCCGCAGTCCTACCGGACCGGGGCCCGCGGCTGCTGCACGCTGGAGGACGCCCGCGACGCCCGCCGCGCCGCCGACGTGATCGGCATCCCGTTCTACGTGTGGGACATGGCCGAGCGCTTCGGGCGCGACGTGGTGGACGACTTCGTCGCCGAGTACGCGGCGGGCCGGACGCCGAACCCGTGCCTGCGCTGCAACGAGAAGATCAAGTTCGAGGCCGTACTCGACCGGGCGCTGGCCCTCGGCTTCGACGCGGTCTGCACCGGGCACTACGCGCAGGTCTTCGACGGCGCGCTGCAGCGGGCAGTGGACCCGGGCAAGGACCAGTCCTACGTGCTCGCGGTGCTTAACCAGGACCAGATCGCCCACGCGATGTTCCCCCTGGGCGACACGCCGAAGTCGGAGGTTCGCGAGGAGGCCCGCTCCCGTGGCCTGCTCGTGGCCGACAAGCCCGACAGCCACGACGTTTGCTTCATCGCCGACGGCGATACCCGTGGTTTCCTGTCCCGCAAGCTCGGCTCGGCCCCAGGCACGATCGTCGACCAGGACGGCGCGGTCCTTGGCGCTCACGAGGGCATCCACGGCTTCACGATTGGCCAGCGCAAGGGCCTCCACCTGGACCGTCCCGCCGCCGACGGCAACCCCCGCTACGTGCTGTCCATCGAGCCGGTGTCGAACACCGTGACCGTCGGCCCGTCCGACGCCCTCGGCGTCCGCGAGATCACCGCGATCCGCCCGCTCTGGACCGGCTGCGAGCCGCCGCTG
>DASYAV010000222.1:0-13587 GCA_036501145.1 Streptosporangiaceae bacterium
AGCCCGCACCTGGGCCGGATACGGAATCCTCGCCCACAACCTGGTCAAGATCAGCACACTGGCCAGCTGACGCTCGCCAGCCACGCCGTCGCAACCCTGCCCAAACTCAGCCCGCCGACTTTTTCAGGTCGAAGTAGCTAGAAAGGGACCACGATCATGAATTCGTCGCGGTTAGTAGGGCGGTGAGCTGGGCGGGGCTGATGTTGCCGCCGCTGCAGACGACCGCCACCTTGCGGCCGGCGAACCGGCCGGGGTCGGCCAGCAGGCCCGCCAGTGCCGCTGCGCCGGCCAGCTCGACCAGGTTGCGGGTCTTCTCGATCATCGTCAGGGCCGCCCGCTCCAGTGCTTCCTCGGTCACCAGCACGAAGTCGTCGAGCAGCCGCCACATGATCTGCTGCGGCAGCTCGAACGCGGTCCGGGTGGCCAGCCCCTCGGCGGCCGTGCCGTTCGGCCCCTCGACCAGCTCGCGGGCCTGCCAGGACCGGTACGCGGCCGGGGCGGCCGCGGCCTGCACGCCGATGACCTCGACCGACGGGCGCACCGCCTTGGCCACCAGGCAGGCGCCGGCCGCACCGCTGCCACCGCCCACCGGGACCATGATCACCTCGGTGTCCGGCTGCGCCTCCAGGATCTCCAGGGTGCAGGTGGCCACCCCGGCGATCAGGTCCGGCTCATTCCCGGAGTGGATGTACCGGTAGCCGTGCCCGGCAGCTTGCTTCTCGCACTGCTCGCGCGCCTCGTCGAAGTCGCGGCCGGCAAAGACGATCTCGGCGCCGAGCGCCCGCATCGACTCCACCTTGACCGGGTTGGCCTGCTCGGGCATGCACACGATGGCCCGCACACCGAACAGGTTGGCCGCGTAGGCCACCGACTGGCCGTGGTTGCCGGTCGAGGCGGTGATCACGCCGCGGTCCCGCTCGGCCGGGCCGAGCCGGCTGATCAGGTTGATCCCGCCGCGGACCTTGAACGCCCCCACCGGCTGGTGGTTCTCGTGCTTGACGAAGGTCTGCGTGCCGGTCACCGCGTCGAGCGCGGGGTACCGGTACAGCGGGGTCGCCCGCAGGTAGGGCGCGATACGCCGGCGTGCCGCCAGCACGCCGGCGAGATCGGGAACGGCCGGGGTGTTCATGCCACGTGTCTATCACGGGCGCGCGCCCCGCCCCGGCCCGTCCGGCGGCCCGGCCAGTGACCCGGCCGGCCCGCGTCATACCGGCGCTGCTGCCGCGTTGGAGTGGGTGAGCGGAGCGATTAGTTTCCGGAGCCTGGGCGGTCGGTACAGGCGACTGGGGGTGTGACACGTCGTTGTAGGTGTTTGGAGTCTGGGCTGTTCACCGCGTAGCCTGGTTGTGGATCAAACAACCAGGCTGGAGGTCACGGTGAATGTGCCCCTGCTGGCTGAGCTGGAGGCTCGCCGGGCCAGGCTGTTCGAGCGGCTGGCCACGGTTGGCGATTTCCGCCGGGGCAGTCTCAGTGAGAACTGGCGGCGGTGTGGCAAGAGCTCGTGCCGGCGCTGCGCTGTGCCGGGCAGCCGGGGGCACGGGCCGCGGTGGCTGTGGACCCGGACGGTGGCTGGCCGGGGGACGATCGGCCGGCAGCTGAAGCCGGAAGAGCTGGGCAAGGTCCGGGGTGAGCTGGGGAATTACCAGCGGTTCGCGGCGCTGGCGGAGGAGATCGCGGAGGTGAGCGAGGCGATCTGCGAGGCCCGCCCCGTCCCGGCGGCTGCCGGCCAGGCCCCTGAGCCGGAGGGGCAAAAAAGGGTACTGACATACTTGACTCACCTAAACTGTCAGACCCCCCGATAACCTGGGGGTATGACAGAGAGTGAGAACCGCGAGCCGCGTACTCTGCTTGAGGCGGTGCGGTACTTCTCGGACCCGGACGTGGCGCTGGCGTTCGTGGTGAAGCTGCGGTGGCCGGACGGCAAGCCGGCGTGTCCCCGGTGCGGTGGTCTGCGGCATTCGTTCCTGACCACCCGGCGCATCTGGAAGTGCCGGGAGTGCAAGAAGCAGTTCTCGGTCAAGGTCGGCACCATCTTTGAGGACTCCCCACTGGGGTTCGATGTCTGGCTCCCGGCGATCTGGCTCGTCGCGAACTCCAAAAACGGGATCTCGTCTCATGAGATGGCGCGGTCGCTCGGGATCACCCAGAAGTCGGCGTGGTTCCTCAACCACCGGATCAGGCTGGCGATGCAGACGGGCACTTTCGCCAAGCTCGACGGCGTGATTGAAGCCGATGAGACCTTCATTGGCGGGAAGGCCCGCTTCATGCACAAGCACATCCGCGAGCGCAAGATCACCGGCACGGGTGGCAAGGACAAGACCGTCGTGGCGGGGATCATGGAGCGCGGTGGCGAGGTGCGTGCCACGGTCGTGTCCAACACGAAGGGCCGCACTCTCCAGGCCGGGGTCAGGGCGAACGTTGAGCCGGGCGCGATCATCTACACCGACACGCTGCGCTCCTATTCGGGTCTGGATGCCGACTACGTGCACGAGACCGTGGACCACGCCGAGAAGTACGTTGAAGGCAAGATCCACATCAACGGCATGGAGAACTTCTGGTGCCTGCTCAAGCGCGGCCTGCACGGCACCTACACCTTCGCCGCCCCGTTCCACCTGTTCCGCTACCTGGACGAGCGGATGTTCACCTTCAACGAGCGCGACCTGAACGACCTGGGCCGGTTCATCGCCGTGGTGAGCACCGTCTCCGGGCGCAGGCTCACCTATGCAGGGCTGATCGGCAAGAACTAGTCGCGCTCGCTGTCCTCGTCCGGCCGGCGCTTCGTCTCCCCGGCGTGCTCGGCGTCAATCTCGCGCTTGGGCACCTGGACGAGCTTCCGGGCAAGATCGCGGAAGCGGTCGAAGGCCGTCTCGTCCTCGTCCACCTCGCGCTTCTCCTCGTCGGCTGTCACGCCACCGCACCCGTCGCTGCTGGCGTGCTCACGTCCTCGGCCGGCCACGGCACGCCCTCGGGCTGCCTGTCCTCGCGGCTCGCGGCCACCCATTCATCCTCACGGCAGACCCAGATCACCGGGAAGTCCTCGCCGTCCACGACGCCCCCGAGGGCGCGCCGGGGCAGGCGCTCGCCCTCGGCGTCCACAACTTCAACGTGATCACCAGCCCGGAAGTTTTCCATGGTCAGCCCACCTCCATGCTGGGACACTATGCGTGTACCGCGATGTACCACTAGCGTTTGCCACGCTGACTTCGAACAAATCGCGCTACCGTGTCCCACTGGCACAAGGGGATCCGGTACGATCCTGTGCATAGCCTCGGAAAGAGAGAGTGATTGCCATGACCGAGGAGTCAAGTACCGGCCCGGTGCCTCCTTACCTGTCCTTCGCCACCCTGCTCAACCAGGTTGAGCGAATGGAGCGCGAGGGGACGCCGGCCCGGATCGACCGCTCGTACCTGGTAGGCATGGCGGGCGGCACCAGGAACCAATTCAAGATGGGACTGCGGTCCCTCGGGCTCATCGATGAGTCCGACCAGGTAACGGACACCCTTGCCCGTCTCGCGAAGCACCCGGAGGGACGGCAGGCGCTCCTTGCCGAGATCCTGCGGGAGCGCTTTCCCCGTCTCGTCAGCCTGGACGAGAATGCCACACGCGGGCAGCTTGACGAGATCCTCGCGGAGTACGGCCTGGGCGTAGACACCCGGCGCAAGGCGGCGAGCTTCTACGTAGCGGCGGCGACGTACGCCGGTATCCCGCTGAGCCCGCACATCCGTCCCGCAAAGGGCGTAAACTCGGGCGCGGCGCGGCGGTCCGCAAGCACCAGACGGCCCCGTAAGCGCCCTGCGGCACCGGCAGCGGCGGCGGTCTCGTCCCAGGGCAATGGCCACACCGTGCAGTTGAAGTCCGGCGGTCAGGTCGCGCTGAGTGTCAGCGTCAACGTGATGGAGCTATCCGTGGATGACCGGGAGTTCATCTTCCACCTGATCGACAACCTCAGGGCCTACGAGAACGGCGGTGCGCCGTCCGAACCGGCCAGTACGCCACCCGATGGGGTGGGGCTATGACGTGAGAGACCCCGGTGCCAGCGGTTCCCGTGGCGGGGATGGCACCGGGGCTCACACCACGGCGGGAACGGGTGGCCACCCGTTCCCGCCAGCCACGCCCCAGTAGCTCAGTGGAAAGAGCGCCGACTTCGTAAGTCGGATCGTCGCAGGTCCGAATCCTGCCTGGGGCACGATCCAAACCCACTCGCCACCGGGGGCGCGCATCCGAGCGTACCTCGCCCAGGTCCATGCCGTCTAAGATCACGACGCAAACGATCATGGGGCCTAGGTGAGTCAAGTACGTCAGTACCCAAAAAAGGGCTCTTCAGCCAGGCCGCCGCGCAGCTCCAGGCGGAGGCCGCCGCAGAGGTAGGGCGGCTGGCTGGCCAGGTGGCCGCGTCGCTGGCCGGCGGGGCGGGCCTGGAGGCCGCCGAACTGGCGGTCCGGGCCGCGGTCATGCAGCTGGGGCGGGCGGTGCTGGAGCCGCTGCTGGCCGCCGATCCGGGCTACCGTGGCCCGCGGGTGCCCTGCGGCGCAGGTCACCAGGCAGGATTCGTGTCCTACCGGGATAAGACGGTGGACACGGTGCTCGGCCCGGTCACGCTGCACCGGGCCTGGTATCACTGCCCGGCGTGCGGGCATGGGCTGGCCGCCCGCGACACCGAGCTCGGGGTGGCCGGGGAGACCATGTCGCCGGGACTGGCCAGGATGACCGGCCGTGCCGCCGCCGCGCTGCCGTTCACCACCGCCAGCCGGCTGGCCGGCGAACTGGCGGGGATCCCACTCACCGGCGAGCGTGCCCGCCGCCGCGCCGAGGCCGACGGGCAGGCCGCCGCTGCCGTGATCGAGGCCGGGGCGGGCGCGGTCACCTCCCGCCGGGTCGTTCCGATGCCGCCGGCCGGGCAGCTGCCGGACATGCTCTACATCTGCGTCGACGGCACCGGCGTGCCGATGGTGGCGGCCGAGACCGACGGCCGGCGCGGCAAGAGCGAAGACGGCAAGGCCCGCACCCGCGAGGTGAAGCTGTGCTGCGTGTTCACCCAGACCAGCCTCGATGACAGGGGCCGGCCGGTGCGTGACGCCCGCTCATCGTCCTACCTGGTCACCTTCGATCCCGCCGCGGACTTCGGCAGGCTGATGGCGGCCGAGGCGCGGCGCCGCGGCGCGGGCCGCATCCGCCAGCTCGTATTCCTCGGCGACGGGGCCGCCTGGATCTGGAACCTCGCCACGAGGCATTTCCCCGAGGCCACCCAGATCGTCGACCTCTACCACGCCCGCGAGCACCTGCACGACCTCGCCCGGTCCCTGGAGTTCATGCTCGGCGACGGCAAGCAGGCCTGGCTCGACGAACGGCTCGCCGATCTGGACGACGGCGACATCAACGCGATCTGCGCCGCAGCCCGCACCTTCCCCCTCGCCGGCCGCAAGGCCGCAGACCTCGCCACCGCGCTGGGCTACTTCGAGCACAACGCCCACCGGATGCGCTACGCCCACTTCAGGAAGCTCGGCATGTTCGTTGGCTCCGGAGCAGTAGAGGCAGGCTGCAAATCGATCGTCGCCCAGCGCTGCAAGCTGTCCGGCATGAGATGGACAATCCCCGGTGCCACCGGAATCCTGACCCTGCGCTGCCTGCAAGCCAGCGGCCGCTGGGAAGAAATCCCCGCCCGCCCCGGCCAGACGCCAGCCGCCTGACAATCTGGTAGCCCCGGCCACAACCAGACCACCAGGACAGGCCAAGCTACCCGCCAGTCACCTACATTCGCGTGCCACACCCGGCGACTGGCGAGGCGAACCGAAATGTCGGTCCCTCGTGATGTAGTCGGAGTATCCGCTGTCGAGGAGGCCCACGATGCAGCACCTCAGCATCAGCGCCGTCCGTGCCGACGCACTGTTCGTGTCGGCGCTGCAGCGCTCCGCGGAGCCAACCGCCGCGCAGGTTCACCAGGCCGTGACCGAGGCCGTCCGCATGTTCGGCAGCCGGGGCTGCGCCGCCAGGGTGGCGCAGGAGTTCGGTGACCATCCCGAGGTGGCCGCCGCCCGGATGCGCTGGGCGCGTGACGTCACCGGCACGGTGTTCGGCCCTGGCGCCCAGCACCACCTGGCCCACCAGGCCGGCTCCGCTCAGGTCGCCTGCGCGGCCTGAGCTGCCCGCCAGCTGGGCTAGCTTCGGAGCATGATCCGGCGTGCTGGTCTCCGCGGCCGGCCTGCCCGCGGAGTTCCGGCATTACGACTTCCGCACGGTGGTGACCGGCGCGGCCGCGCCCGTGCTCACCCTCCCGGTTAGCATCGTGATCATGGCTGCGCTCGGGGTCCTGCTGCTCGCCTACCACCTCGCGGCGGCGCCGCAGGCCGCCCGGCAGCCCGGACAGGCGGCACCGTGACCCACCAGCCGCCACCACGCTGGCCGGTATCGGTCAAGGGAGTGGCCGTCGGCGCCGGCCGCCGGGTGCTGCTGCTGGAGAACGAGCGCGGCGAATGGGAACTGCCCGGCGGGCGGCTGGAGACCGGCGGCGGCCCGGGCGGCGCCGCCGGGGACGACAGCCCCGAGCACGCGCTGGAACGGGAGATCCGCGAGGAGACCGGCTGGGAGGTCCGGGCCGGCCCGCTCATCGACGGCGGGACCTGGATCTACGAGCCGATCCCCGGCCGGCGCGTGCTCATCGTCACCTACGGCTGCACCGTGCTCACCCCGCGGCGCGAGCCGGTGGTCAGCCACGAGCACAAGCGGGCCGGCCTGTTCAGCCGCGAGCAAGCCGCCGGGCTGGCCATGCCCGAGCGCTACCTGCGGTCCATCAGCGCCTGGCTGCGGCACGGTGAACCGCCCAGCTAGCACATCCGTCCGCCCGGGCAGCAACCTCCGCGGCGGTGCAGCTAGTCCAGCCCGGCGAACGCCCCGCCGTGGTAGGTGCACCGGCCGCCGGTGAACGTGGCGAGCACCTCGATGCCGGCGATGGACTCCGGGCTTACCGCGGCCGGGTCGTCCGACAGCACCACCAGGTCGGCGAGCTTGCCCGGGGTGACCGAGCCCTTCAGCCGCTCCTGGTGGCTGGCGTAGGCGGAGCCGTAGGTGTAGGCGCGCAGCGCCTCGGCCGCGGTGATCGCCTCCGCCGGGTTGTACGGCGCACCCGAACCGGTGCGCCGGTTCACCATGTCGTGCATGCCGAGCAGCGGCGCGCCCAGCGCGACCGGCCGGTCCGAGCTGCCCGGCAGCGTCATCCCGGCGTCCAGCAGCGACCGGTGCCGGTACAGCCAGCCGTGCCGGGCCGGGCCCAGGGCCGCCAGCATGCCGTCGCCGATCTCGGTGGCGAACCGGCCCTGAGGCACCGCGATGACGCCCAGCTCCGCGGCCCGCGCCACCTGCTCGGGCCGGGACACGGCGAAGTGCTCGATGCGGTGCCTGGCGTCCGGCCGCGGGTACCGGGCCTGCGCCTGCGTGTACGCGTCCAGCGCCAGGTCGATGGCCCGGTCGCCGACCGCGTGCGTGGCCACCTGCCAGCCGGAACGGTGCGCGGCGATGATCGTGGCGGTCAGTTCGGCCGCGTCCGCCTGCAGGTAGCCGGTGTCGCCCGGCGCGTCGGCGAACGGGTCCCGCATCGCCGCGGTCCGCCCAACCAGCGAGCCGTCGCTGAACAGCTTCATCGCGCCCAGCCGGAGCCAGTCGTCGCCGAACCCGGTGCGCAGGCCCAGGTCCAGGCCAAGCTCCAGGCCGTCGTCGGCGTGCCCGGCCAGCGGGTGCAGCGCGTCGCTGGCCACCATCAGCTCGGCCCGCACCGCCAGCCTGCCCTGGTCCCTGGCCGCCTGGTAGGCGGCCAGCTCGACCGGGCTGTGGCCGATCCAGCCGCCGCCGATGCCGGCCTCGGTGACGCTGGTGATGCCCTCGCTCGCGTACTGCGACCCGGCCCGGCCGATCGCCTCGGCCAGCGTGGCCACCGGGTACGGGTGCACCAGCTGCCCGACCAGTTCCTGCGCCCGTTCTTGCAGCAGCCCGGTCGCCCGCCCGGCCGCATCGGTGACCACCCGGCCGCCCGGCACGCCGGGCACCGTCCCGGACGCCATTCCCAGGTCCTCGAGCACGGGGGAGCTCACCACGCACATGTGCCCGGACGTGTGCCGCAGCCACACCCGCCGACCGGGTGCCACCCGGTCCAGGGTGTCCCGGTCCGGGTGCGCGCCGATCTTGTTCTGGTCGTAGCCGGATCCGATGACCCACCCACCGGGCCCGGCCTGCCCGGCCCGCTGGGCCACCGCCGCGTACAGCTCGTCCAAGCTGCCCACGCCGGGGGCGCGCAGGTCCACCTCGGCCAGCGACAGGCCGAACCACACCATGTGGTTGTGCGCGTCGTGAAAGCCCGGCGCCACCGTCACGCCGTGCAGGTCCACCACCTGCGCCGCGGGCACCGAGGCGGGATCCTCCGGCAGCGCATGGATGCGCTCACCTACCACGGCCACCGCGCTGGCGTGCGGCCGCGCCGGGTCCATGGTCAGCACGTTCCCGTTCACGAACAGCAGATCAGCCTGGTTAGTCACCAGCGTTACTCACCAGCCGCGCCGGCGCGCTCGAGCACGAACACCGGGATCTGGCGGGTGGTCTTGCGCTGGTAATCCGCGTACGGCGGGAAGGCGGCGACCGCACGCTGCCACCATTCGTCGCGCTCGGCGCCGGTCACCTCGCGGGCGGTCATCGGCCACCGGTCCGCGCCGTCCTGCAGTTCGACCTGTGGGTCGGCGCGCAGGTTGTGGTACCAGCCGGGGTTGGTGGGCGCACCGCCCTGCGAGGCCACCGCCGCGTACCGGCCGTCGTGCTCCACCCGCATCAGCGGGGTCTTGCGCTGCTTGCCGGTGCGGATCCCGCGGTTGGTGACGATCACCACGGGCAGCCCGGTGTCGCGCAGCGTCGTGCCCCTGGTGCCGCCGGAGCTTTCGTACAGTTCGACCTGGTCGCGGACCCAGCCCGCGGTGCTCGGTGCGTAATCGCCATCAGCAGTCATGCCGCCAGTCAATCACCCGGCGGACCCCGGATCACCGCGGCGGCCGGCCTCCGCGCGGGCCGCGCCGGGACGCGTCTGCGCGGGCGGACTTCCAGAAAACAAGCTATGTAACAGTATTTAACTTCTCTTACTGGATCTTCTGTTGATTTCCTCCGTATCGTGGGCCGCGCTTGTCCAGGCACGACGAGGGGAGATCATGTCCAGATTGAGGATGCGCGCGGCCGCCGCCGGCGCGACAGCGGCGCTGGCCGTGGCCATGACCGCCGGAGCCGGCGGGCTGGCCCAGGCGGCGCCGAGGCCGGCGGAGACCCCGCTGCCCGGCAGCGCGGTGCCGTTCACCAGCCACACCAAGGCCACCGGTTACGTGGCCGGCAGCCAGCACCTGACCATCCAGCTATGGCTCAGGCCGGACGCCGCCGCCCAGCGGTACGCGACCGCGGCCGCCACCCCGGGCAGTGCCCTGTTCCACCACTACCTGGGCCCGGCCGGCTACACCGCCCGGTTCGCCGCCAGCCGGGCCGCGGCCAGCCAGGTCGGATCGTGGCTGCGCGGCCAGGGGTTCACCGGGATCACCACCGACACCGGGCGGGCCTACGTGCGGGCCACCGCACCGGTGTCCACCATCAACGCCGCCTTCGGTATCAGGCTGACCCTGTACAAGCCGTCGGCCTCGGTCAACGCCGGGCGCTACCCGCTGCGGGCCAACAACCGCGCGGTCTCCCTGCCGGCCACGGTGGCCGCCCGCGTGCTGGGTGTGTCCGGCCTGGACAACGCCAACCCGGAGCTCCCGATGACGGGAGATAACGCCAGGCCGGCCACGGCGGGGGTGCGGCACACCAGCTCCAGTGCCTGCTCGCATTACTACGGGCAGCACACGGTGAGCGGCTTGCCGGAGAAGTACGGCACGACCACGTTCCCCACCGAGGTGTGCGGGTACTCGGCCGGCCAGCTGCGCGCCGCCTACGGGGCCAGCAACGCCAGCACAGGCAAGGGCCAGACGACGGCGCTGGTCGAGCTGGGGCTGACCAAGGACATGTTCCTCACCTTGCAGGACTACGCCAAGGCCAACCACATGCCCGCCCCTTCGAGCACCCGGTACACCGAGCTGTCCCTGGGCAAGAACACCTGCGGCGACCCGTTCGACGGCGAGGAACAGCTCGACGTCGAGTCCGCTTACGACATGGCGCCGGGCGCGAGCCAGCTCGTGGTCGGCGGGGACAGCTGCAACGACGGCGACCAGGGGCTGCAGGGCCTGTTCGACGCGGACACCGCGATCCTCAACGGTGCCAACGGCCACCCACTGGCCAGCATCGCGTCCAACTCCTGGGAGAGCGGGGGCGAGAACCAGCCGGCCTCGTTCGACAACATCGAGAACGGCTACCTGGTGCGTGCGACCGCCGAGGGCGTCGGCATGTACTTCTCCTCCGGTGACGGGTCCGGTGTCGAGATGCCGTCCAGCGACCCGTACGCCACCGCGGTCGGCGGCACCACCGTGGGCCTCGGGGCGAGCAACAACCGGCTGTTCGAGACCGGCTGGTCCACCGGGTTCAACGGGCTGACCAAGCACAACACCTGGCAGCTCCTCGGCGAGCAGGGCGCGGTCGGCGGTGGCCCCAGCCTGCTGTGGCGCCAGCCGGCCTACCAGAAGGGCGTGGTCCCGGCGGCGCTGGCCACGGCTCCGGGCAGCCGCGGCGGCCTGGTCCGCAGCGCGCCCGACATCAGCGCCGACGCCGACCCCTACACCGGCATGGCCGTCGGGCTGCTCACCTTCCCCAAGGGCGGCGGAGCGCCCACCTACGGCCAGACCGACATCGGCGGCACCAGCCTGGCCTCGCCGCTGGTGGCCGGCGTCGTGACCGCGGCCCAGCAGGGCCAGGCGGTTCCCTTCGGATTCCTCAACCCGGTGCTGTACCAGCTGCACGGCACGAACGCCTACTACGCCACGCAGCCGCTGACCAGCAGCAACCCGGCGTCTGACCGCGGCACGTACTGCCCCAAGGCGGTGTGCGGCCTGACCGGGCTGACCACGTTCGACGACCAGAACCCGAACATGTTCGGCTACACCGGGCAGGTCACCCTGCCCGGCTACGACAACATGTCCGGCCTCGGCACGCCCAACGGGCCGGCCTTCATCCAGCACCTGCGGGAGCTGGCCAAGTAGCACCAGCCCAGCCCGGCGCGGCAACCGCCCCACCCGGAAACCGCGCCGGGCTGGCCGCCTATCGTGGTGCCGGTGATCACCGACACCGACATCTGGGCCCTGGATCCAGCGCTCGCCTACCTCAACCACGGCGGCTTCGGCGCGACGCCCGCGCCTGTGCTGGCGGAGCAGCAGACGTGGCGGCAGGCGCTGGAACGCAACCCCACCCAATTCCTGACCCGGCAGCTGCCAGACCTGCTCGCCGGGATCCGCGCCGAGCTGGCTACGTTCCTGAACGCGCCGGCCGACGCGCTGGTGTTCACCGACAACGCCACCGCGGGCACCCAGACCGTCATCACACAGACCCCGCTGGAGCCCGGCGACGAGCTGCTGACCACCGACCACTGCTACGGGGCGGTGCTGGGCCAGCTGCACCGGGCCGCCGAGGCCAGCGGTGCCACGCTGCGGATCGCGCCGGTCCCGCTGCCCGCGCCCGGCGGCCCGGCGCTGACCCAGGCCGCCGTCACCCAGGCGGTCGTCTCCCAGCTCACCGAGCACACAAGGCTGCTGGTGATCGACCACGTAGCCTCGTGCAGCGGGCTGGTGTTCCCGGTGGCCGGCATCGCCGCGGCGTGCCGCCAGGCCGGCGTTCCGGTGCTGGTGGACGGGGCGCACGCGGCCGGCATGCTGCCGGTGGACCTGGGCGCGCTGGGCGCCGACTTCTGGGTGGGCAACCTGCACAAGTGGGTGTGCGCGCCGAAGGCGGCCGCGGTGCTGTACGCGGCGCCGCGGTGGCGCGCGGAACTGCGCCCGCTGGTCGCCTCGCACCGGGTGTTCGACGGGTTCCAGCCAGCCTTCGACTGGACCGGCACCCGCGACCCGTCCGCGCTGCTAGCCGCGCCGGCCGCGCTCGGCTTCTTCGCCGAGCGCGGCTGGCCGGAGGTGCGCAGGGCCAACAACGACCTGGCCCGCCGCGGCGCCGAGCTGGTGGCGGTCCACCTCGGCACCGAGCCCCCGCCCCTCGGGGACGGCTTGGCCGCGTCGATGCGCCTGGTGCCGCTGCCCGCAGCACTGCCCGACGAGGCCGCCCGCCGCGACCTCGAGCAGCGGCTGTTCACCGGGCACGGCGTGGTCGTCCCGGCCACCAGCCACGGCGGGTGGCGCTGGCTGCGGGTGTCCGCCCAGCTCTATAACACCATCGAGGACTACGAACGGCTGGCCAAGGCGGTCACCGCCGAGCTGGGTTAACCGCCGAGGCCCGGCGGCTTAGCCGAGGGTGACGGCGAGCACGTACCCGTTCAGCACCGTGATCAGCACGGCGACGCCGGCCGCCGCCGCGGTGGTCAGCCGCCGGTTGGCCAGCGCGCCCATCACGTCGGCGCGGGCGGTCAGCACGACCAGCGGCACCAGCGCGAACGGGATGCCGAAGGACAGCACCACCTGCGAGATGACCAGGCTGCCGGTGATCGGCAGCCCGACGGCCAGCACCACCAGGGCGGGCAGCATGGTGACCGCGCGCCGGGCGAACAGCGGGATCCGCCGCCCGATGAAACCCTGCATCACCACCTGCCCGGCGTAGGTGCCCACGCTCGAGGAGGACAGCCCGGAGGCGAGCAGCGCCACCGCGAACGCCAGCGCCGCCCCGCCACCGACCATCCGGCCCAGCCCGGCGTGCGCCGCCTGCAGCGTGTCCAGCCGGCCGCCGCCGGGCCGGCTGAACAGCGTGGCCGAGATGAACAGCATCGACAGGTTGATCAGCCCGGCCACGCCCAGCGCGACCAGCACGTCCAGCCGCTGGAAACGCAGCAGCTGGCGGCGCTCGGCGTCGTCACGGCAGCGCACCCGGGACTTGGTCAGCGCCGAGTGCAGGTAGACCACGTGCGGCATGACCGTCGCGCCGATGATGCCGACGGCCAGCAGCAGGCTGCCCGAGCCGCCCAGCCGCGGGATCAGCCCGGCGGCGGCGCGGCCCGGGATGGTGCCGGTCGCGATCTGGTCGTAGATGAAGCCGAGCAGTACGATGCCGAGCAGGCCGCTGATGGCGATCTCGAACCGCCGGTAGCCGCGCTGCTGCAGCGCCAGCAGCCCGAACGCGACCACCGCGGTGAGCAGCCCGGACGGCAGCAGCGGCACACCGAACAGCAGGTTCAGCCCAACCGCCGCCCCGACGAACTCGGCCAGGTCGGTGGCCATCGCGATCAGCTCCGCCTGCACCCACAGCCCGGCCGACACCGCGGCCGGGAGGTGCTCGCGGCACAGTTCCGGCAGGTCCCGGCCGGTGGCCACGCCGACCTTCGCCGACAGGTACTGCACCAGCATGGCAATCAGGTTCGCGGCGACGATGGCCCACGCCAGGGCGTAGCCGGTGGCCGCGCCCGCCGAGAAATTGGTCGCGAAGTTACCCGGGTCGACGTAGGCGACCGCGGCGACAAAGGCAGGCCCGAGCATTGCCAGCCGGCCGCGC
>DASYAV010000223.1:0-55905 GCA_036501145.1 Streptosporangiaceae bacterium
TGCTCCATGCCACTACTTGCCCCCGTAGGCGCGGCCATGTCATCGAATCGAAGCAGACGCTACTGGCAGCAAGCGGCATTTCCGGAAGCCGATTGTCCGGGATTAGCGCTACCGTGCGGTCCCATGGCAGAAGCAAACGAGGCTGCCGGCCCGGCTCCGGACCAGCCCGGCCCGCAGGCAGAGGCACAGTTCGGGCCGCACCGGTTCTACGCCGGCGAAGGCGGCGGCAGCGAGCAGTTCCGGGGGCCCGGTTCGACGTCGCGGACCTGCGCGGCGCCCGGTTCACCGACTGTGACATGACCGGCGTGACGATCAGGGACGGCTGGCTGGTTGACGTCAGCGTCTCCGGCTACGTCAGCAACCTCACGGTCAACGGCGTCGATGTGACCGATTTCGTCAGCCAGGAGCTGGACCGGCGGCACCCGGAGCGGGTGCAGTTCCGCGAGGGGAAGAGCACCGACGACGTGCGCGCGACATGGCGGACCGTCGAGCGGCTGTGGGCGGAGGCAACCGAGCGGGCCGGGCGGCTGCCCGAGGCGGCGCTGGCCGAGCAGGTGAACGAGGAGTGGTCTTTCGGGCAGACGCTGCGCCACCTGGTCTTCATCACCGACGCGTGGGCCAGCCGGACGGTGCTGGACGAGCCGATGCCCTACCACAGGATCGGCCTGCCGCAGAGCTGGTACCCGGCGGCGGACGCGCCGGTGCTGGGCATCGACCTGGCCGCGGAGCCCAGCTACGCGGAGATCCTGGCCGCCCGCGCCGACCGGATGGCCGTGATGCGGCGCATCGTGGCCGGCCTGACCGGCGACGACGCGGGGCGGCCGTGCCGGCGGTCACCCGCTCCCGGTTACCCCGAGGAGGAGCGCACCGTGATCGACTGCGTCAGCATCGTGCTGGACGAGGAGATCGAGCACTACCGGTTCGCGGTCCGTGATCTGGCCGTGCTGGAAGCCCGCTGACTGGTCAGGAATCAAGAAGCCCTGGTCAGCGTGCCGCTCCTAGCATGAGGTTCGTCCGGTCAGTCCAAGGGAGGAACCAGTCATGGCGACGACAAGGAAGCCCGCCAGGAGCAGCACCGCGAGCGGCGGGAAGTCCGAGGGATTCACCGACGACGAACGGGCCGCGATGAAGGCGCGCGCCCAGGAGCTCAGGGCGGCGGCGCGGCGCAGCCCGCGTTCGGCCGGGGCGGACGGGGAAAGCGATGTGCTGGCGAAGATCGCCGAGATGCCGGAGCCCGATCGCGGCATGGCCGAGCGGATCCACGCCATCGTCAAGGCCAGCGCACCCGAGCTCACGTCGAGAACCTGGTATGGCATGCCCGCGTACGCCAAGGACGGCAATGTCATCTGTTTCTTCAAGTGCGCGCATAAGTTCAAGGCGAGGTACGCGACGCTCGGCTTCAGCGACAAGGCCAACCTCGACGACGGCAGCATGTGGCCGACCGACTTCGCCCTGATGGAGCTGACCGCCGCCAGTGAGGCGAGGATCAGCGCGCTGGTGAAGCAAGCGGTGAGCTGAGGCTGAACGGACCACCGGGCCGGGCCCGCGTAACGGGCCTGGCCGGTCAGTCCTCGCCGGAGAACCGCTCCCACGCCGCCTGCTTCGACACGCCGAGTGCCTGCCCGATCCGGGTCCAGTTGACGCCCCGCTCGCGCAGGATGGCCACCCGGCCGTGTACGGCGCCATCGACCTGCGCCACCACAGATTGAACCCGGGCCAGGCTCGCCAGCAGTTCGTCGTCGGGCCGCGCGTTCCACGAGCCGATCTCACGCACCTCTTCCTCGGTGATAATCCGGTCGCACAGGTCCACGCATTCGTTGCAGATGTAGACGCCGGGGCCGGCGATGAGCTTGGCGACGGCTTCCTTTTCCTTGCCGCAGAACGAGCAGCACAGGGCGTCCACTCCGCTGGCGTCTGCCGCAGAGCTTCGGGCTTTAGTCATATCGTCAAGGTAACCCTGACAGCATGCTGCGTCAAGGCTAACCTGACGAGCGAGCGTTCCGGCCGACGTAGGCCTGACGGTCACCGGGCGGCGTTACCGTGGCAGCTCGTCGTGCGAGGGCACCTGGTTGCCGGCGATGGAGGTGAGTAGGTGTTGGTCCCGGCCAGCCGGGCGGGTTCCTTGAACGCCCAGCGCAGCGGGATGCCCAGTTCGCCGAGCGGGGCGAACCCGAGCGAGACGAGAACGCCGCTGGCCGCCACCACGTCGGCCTCGCGCACCACGATGTCCAGGTCGATGACCGGCTTGGCCGCGAGGCCGGGCGCCCAGCGGCCACACGGCACCCGGCGCAGGCCCGCCGTCTACTTGTCGAGCTCGCGGTCGTAGTAGAGGCAGAACGGATGGCCGGCCGGGTCGAGCAGCACCCGGACGTCGTCCTGCGGCTGGAACTCCGCCACCGTGGCGCCCAGTTCGACGGCATCGGCCACCGCGGCGGCCACGTCGTCGACCGCGATGTCCAGGTGCAGCATCATCTGCTGGTGGCTGCCGTCAGCGGGCCAGACCGGCGGCACGTAGCGCGGCTCGGTCTGGAACGCGAGGTAGGACGTGGTGCCGGGGACGGCGATGGCCGCCTCGCCACCCTCCTGCTCGGCGATCGGCCAGCCGAGCAGATCGGAATAGAACCTGGCCAGGGCGACGCCGTCGGGAGCGTCCAGCACCACACCCCACCAGCCGGTCCGGGTTCGGCCACGCATCCCGTCATCCTGGCACGGGTCCCCGTGCCGCGCCAGGACGCCGGAGCAGGACGGCCGCGATGAAGGCCGCGGCGGCCAGCAGCGGCGGCCCGAACAGCGCGGCCAGGTGGCCGGGGCTGGGCAGCCCCAGCAGGTTGCCACTCCACCCGGACTGCGCCAGCTGCACGGCGTACGGGTAGAACATGACCGCGAGCGGGATCAGCAGGTACCGGTCCGTCTTGCGGGTCATGGCCACACCCGCCGCGGCCGCCCCGAGCACGATGCTCGCCGCCAGGTAGCCCGGGGCGCCGGAGTGCCATTGGATCACCAACGGCAGGTTCCGGGGGGCATACCAGAGCGCGGAGCACTGGAACGCCCCGGCCGCCAGCGCCAGCACGAGCGGGTGCCGCCAGGTGAGCAGCGCCCGGCCGCGGCGCGGCCCCGGCGAGGCGATCAGTGCGACCGCCTCGACCAGGAACACCCCGGCGGTGAGCAGTTGCAGAGAGTCCGGCATGTAGGGGATCCACTGCGACTGCGCGAGGCAGTACACCAGCAGCCCGGCCAGCGCGGCCAGCGCCACCCAGCGCAGGCCCAGCAGCACGAGAACCGCGATGAGCACCTCGATGCCGACGGCGACCTGGAAGAAGTGCAGCTTCAGCAGGGACACCCCGCCCACCTCGAGATGGCTGCCGAAGATCCGGGTCAGCATGGGAGGCGTGCCCGGCGGAACCCGGTGCCGGTGGGGGAACGCCACCTGCAGGACGCTGGCGGCCAGCAGGAACAGCGGGGCGGTCACGCTGAAGACGGCCAGCGCGTCGGCCAGCCGCGGATGCTCCGCGCTCTGGCCGTGTCCGCGCAGCCGCAGTCGCAGCCCGTTGAGGACCAGGTTCAGTGTCTCCGCGGCGCCGGGCCGCTGATGGCCGTCGGGGGCGCCGGCCATCAGCACGGCCAGCATCTCGTCGGCCCGCTCGCGCCGGAACGCGCGCGGGTACCAGGCCAGCAGCCGCCGGTAGCCACGCTCCAGGGCGGCCGGGTCGGTCATGCCGTCTCCGTGGCACACAGCTGAGTCATGCGACCGTTATATACCGCTGGTCGATATATAACAAGGGGCACCAGGCCGGTGCCATCATGACCGCCATGCTCGGAAGACTGCACCATGTCGTGCTGGACTGCCCCGACCCGGCCGCGCTGGCCGGGTTCTACTCCGCGCTGCTCGGCCAGCCGGTCACCTACCAGAGCGAGGACTGGGTCGTCGTCGCGGCCAACGGCACGTCCTCCGGCCTGGCCTTCCAGCTGGCACCCGGCCACCGGCCGCCGACCTGGCCCGGCCGTGACGTGCCGCAGCAGGTGCACCTGGACGTGATGGTGGAGGACGTGCCGTCAGCCGGGCCGCGCGTGCTGGCGCTGGGCGCGACCAGCCTCGGCGGCGATGTCTACGCCGACCCGGCGGGCCACCCGTTCTGCCTGATTCGCAGGCCGCGCTGGGCGCCGCCGATCCCCGCTGGCCCGGGCTGACCGCGGCGGGTCAGGCCCGGCCCGCCCGCCGGTGCGCCAGCAGCATGCCGGCGCACAGCACCATCAGCGCCACCTCCACGACCAGCGACACCGTACCCACCCAGAATGAACGGTTCGCACCTGGCGGGCGAGCCACCCGGCCGGCCCGGCGCACACCCCGGCCAGGCCCCGGTAGCGTGTCGGCGTGCTGGAACATGTCACCGTGACTCGGTACGCGATGCCGCTGCGCGAGGGCGGCTCGCTGCCGGCCATCGTCGAGGCCGACGACCTGGGCACCTACGTGATGAAATTCCGCGGCGCCGGCCAGGGCACGAAGGCGCTCGCCGCGGAGATCATCTGCGGCGAACTGGCCCGGCGGCTCGGGCTGCGCACCCCGGAACTGGCGCTCGGCTATCTCGATCCGCGGATCCCGGCCAGCGAGCCCGATCCGGAGATCCAGGATCTGATGCGGGCGAGCAGCGGGCTGAACCTGGCGGTGGACTTCCTGCCCGGCTCGGTGGGGTTCGACCCGCGGGGCTGGCGGGTGGATCCGGACCTGGCCAGCCGGGTGCTGTGGTTCGATGCCCTGGTGCAGAACGTGGACCGGACCTGGCGCAACCCCAACCTGCTGGTCTGGCACGGCGAGATCTGGCTGATCGACCACGGGGCGGCCCTCTACTTCCAGCACAACTGGCCCACCGCGGACCCGGCCAGGCCTTTCGATGCCGCTGATCACGTGCTGCGGCCGGCCGCGACGGACATCGCGGCCGCGCACGCCGAACTCGCGCCGCGGATCGGCCGGAATCTGCTGGAGGAGGTCACCGGCCTGGTGCCGCCGGAGTGGTACGGCGACGGGGCGCCGGGTGACTACGTGTCGCTGCTGCTGGACCGGGCGCCGCAGGTGCCGGAGGTGATCGCCGGATGAGTCCCATCAGCACCGAGCCGTTCGAGTACGCGGTGATCACGGTGGTGCCGCGGGTGGAGCGGGGCGAGTCGATCAACGCCGGGGTGATCCTCTACTCCCACCGCCACCACTACCTGGACTGCCGGGTGCACCTGGATACCGGCCGGCTGCGGGCGCTCGACCCCACGGCCGACCCGGACGCGGTGGCGGCAGGGCTGGCCGTCATCGAGGAGGCATGCCGGGCGGCAGGGCTGGCCACGCAGGCGGCCCGGGACCGGAGCGGAGATGCGGCCGCGGCGCCCGCCGCGCAGTCGCGGGGGGCCAGGTTCCGCTGGCTGACCGCACCACGCAGCACGATCGTGCAACCAGGCCCGGTGCACTCCGGGCTGACCGCCGACCCCGCCGCCGAGCTGGAGCACCTGTTCGACAAGCTCGTCCGCTGACCCGGGTGACCGGCCGACACGCGCGACGAGGGCCGGTGCGAGGAAATCAGCCTGCGGATGCGGTACGTGTGAAAAAGTAACTAGATGCCACGACGGAGCATCGGTGCGTGCCGGACCCCCGCCACCAGGTTCGCCGCGGGGACGGCCGCCGCGATGCTGTTCACCTGCGCCGCCCTGCTCCCGGCCGGTGCGGCCGTTCCGGTGCAGGCGGCCACCGTGGGCACAGCGATGAACACGGGCGCCACGGCCAGGCCGGGGCAGGCCAGCGACCCGGCCTCGCTGGTGAACCCGTTCATCGGCACCGAGGGCAACGCCAACACCTTCCCCGGGGCGGACGCGCCGTTCGGGATGGTGCAGTGGAGCCCGGATACGACCCCTACGCGCCCGGACGGCGGCGGCTACGACTACGGGGATTCGAGCGTGCAGGGATTCAGCCTGACCCACCTGTCCGGGCCGGGCTGCACCTCCGAAGGCGACATCCCGATCCTGCCGACCACCGGCACCCCCACCCTGGGCACCACCGAGACGTTCTCGCACTCCACCGAGTCGGCGAGCGCCGGGTACTACAAGATGACCCTGGGCAATGGGGTGACCACCGCACTGACCGCGACCACCAGGACCGCGATGGCGGAGTTCAGCTACCCCTCGTCACCGGCCCACCTGCTGTTCAAGCTGGACGGCAGCGAACGGGCGGTCACCTCGACCAGCTTCCAGGTGGTGAGCAAGACCGAAGTGGCCGGGTCGGTCAGCTCGGGGAACTTCTGCGGCGCGTCGAACACCTACACGGTCTACTTCGACATGCGGTTCAACCAGGACATCACCGGCTCGCAGACGCTGAGCGCGAGCGACCTGACCCGTGGCGCGGTGCCCGGCCCCGGGCCGCGCACCGTCCGGCGCAACGTGCCCGAGCCGCCGAATCATCCCGTCTACCACGGGCCACTGCCCCGCCGTAAGCGCAGGCAGGCCGCGGCCACCAGCGGCCCGGCGGGCGAGGTCCTGACGTTCAGCAGCAGCACGCTGCTGGCCAAGGTCGGGCTGTCGTTCGTGTCGGAGGCCAACGCGCGGGCGAACGTGGCCGCGGAGAACCCGGGCTGGAACTTCGGCGCCACGAGGTCGGCAACCCAGAACGCCTGGGACCGCCTGCTCGGCAAGATCGCGGTCACCGGCGGCAGCCCAGACCAGCAGGCCGAGTTCTACACCGCGCTGTACCACTCGCTGCTGTTCCCCAGCACGTTCAGCGACGCCAACGGCCAGTACCTGGGCGTGGACGGGAAGGTGCACACGGTCGGCCCCGGGCACTCGGCGTTCTACACCAACTACTCGGGCTGGGACGTCTACCGGTCCCAGGCCCAGCTCGAGGCGCTGCTGGATCCGCGGGTGGCCAGCGACACCGCCCAGTCCATGGTGGACGACTACGCCCAGGGCACGATGCTGCCCAAGTGGATGGAGAACAACGGCGAGGCTTACATCATGGTCGGCGACCCGGCGGACTCGATGCTGGCCGACTACTACGCGTTCGGCGCGCGCAACTTCGACACCCCGGCCGCGCTGTCGGACATGGTGGCCGAGGCCACGCAGGCCAACAACATCCGGCCCGGCCTGAACTACCTCGACCAGCCCGGGTTCCTGCCGGTAGGCGGCACATACGGCTGCTGCAACTTCTACGGGCCGGTATCCACCACGCTGGAGTACGACACCGCCGACTTCGCCATCTCCGCGCTGGCCGGGGCGCTCGGCCAGCGCGGCGAGCAGCAGACCTTCGCCAGCCGCGCGCAGGACTGGTGGAACGTGCTGAACCCGAACACCGGCATGGACCAGGGCCGCGAGAGCAATTCGTCCTGGGCCAGCAACTTCGACCCGGCCAGCAGCACCAGCTTCGTCGAGGCCGATTCCTGGATCTACACCGGGATGGTGCCGTTCGACGTGGCCGGGCTCGCCGCCGCCAAGGGCGGTGACACCGCGACCGCCGCCTACCTGGGAACGCTGCTGCGCAGCTTCACCGGCGGCAACGGCTACGCGAACGTGGGCAACGAGCCCAGCATCGAACTGCCCTGGGAGTACGACTACCTCGGCGAGCCCTACCGCACCCAGCAGACCATCCGCGAAATCCAGGACCAGCTGTGGGCCGACAGCCCGTCCGGGCTCGGCGGCGGCAACGACGACCTGGGCGAGATGAGCTCGTGGTTCGTCTGGTCGGCGCTCGGCATGTACCCGATGACGCCGGGCACTCCGGGCCTGGCCCTGGGCTCCCCGATGTTCACCCGGGCCGCGATCACGCTGCCATCGGGCCGCACGCTGACCATCGACGGCAACGGGGCCGCTGACGGTGCTCCCTACGTCCGGGCGGCCAGCTGGAACGGGGCTCCGTGGGACAAGGCCTACGCGCCCAGTGCGGCGATCACCACGGGCGGCACGCTGTCCTTCACCCTGGGCAGCACGCCCGTCACGGACTGGGCCTCCTCGCCGTCGGCGGCGCCGCCGTCCTACGGTGGCGGCACGGTCATGCCGCCGCGGCCGCGGGTCGGGCCGGTCGTGTCCGGGGTATCCAGGTCACTGTGCGCGGACGACCGGCAGAGCAGCACCAGCCCGGGTAACCCGGTCCAGATCTATGGCTGCGACGGCACCGGCGCCCAGTCCTGGACGATCGGCACCAACGGGACGGTCAGCGCCCTCGGGCTGTGCCTTGACGTGCAGAACGGCGGCACCACCAACACGACGCCGATCGACCTGGACACCTGCAACGGCAGCGGCGCGCAGACCTGGCAGGCCGGGACCGGCGGCGCCCTGGTCAACCCGGAGTCGGGCAAGTGCCTGGACGACCCGGACTCCACCACCACGGCCGGCACCCAGCTGGACCTCTACACCTGCAACCAGACCGGCGCCCAGGACTGGACGCTGCCCGCGGCGCCGCCGTCGCGGGCGGGCCACATCGTCAGCGGCGCGCCGTCCGGCCCGTGCCTGCAGGACAAGGACGGCAGCACCAGCAACCTGAACCCGATCGTGACCGGGACCTGCGGCCCGGCCAGCGCGAACTACTGGACGGTCGAGCCCGACGGGACCATCCGGGTCCTCGGCTCCTGCCTGGACGTGTACCACAGCGGCACCAGCGACGGCACCAGCGTCGACCTGTACAAGTGCAACAGCACCGGCTCCCAGCAGTGGCGGATCGAATCCGGCGGCGCCCTGGTGAACCCGGAGTCGGGCAAGTGCCTGGACGCGACGTCCACCGCGGGCGCCCAGGTGCAGATCGACGCGTGCGACCAGTCGGGCGAGCAGGACTGGAAGCTGCCGGGCTAGCGGCCGCGCGGCCGCTCAGGCCGGCGGCGGGCTGGTGCGGCCGAACAGCTGCCGGGCGCGCAGCGCGATCTCCAGCTCGAACCGCCGGCCAGGCTCGTGCAGCACGCCGCCGAACAGCTCGTCGATCTGCCGCAGCCGGTACCGCACGGTCTGCGGGTGCACGTGCATCACCATCGCCACCTCGTGCGCGTTGCCGCCGTGCTGCAGCCAGGCCAGCAGGGTCTGCGCGAGCCGCTCCGCCTGGGCCGGCCGCAGCCGGGCCAGCGGGGCCAGCCGGGCCGAGCACAGCTCGCCGGCCAGCTCCTCGTCGGAGAAGATCAGCAGCGTGGACAGGTGCTCGTCGCAGCGGATCACCCCGCCGGAGAAGCCGAGCACGCCGCGCAGCCCGAGCGCCAGCGCCTCACGGGCCCAGCGCAGCGAGGCACTGGCCCGCGGCAGCGGGACGGCCGGGCCGAGCGCGGCCGACCAGCCGCGCAGCGCGTGATCGATCAGCGCGGCCCGGCCCGGCCCGTCCGGGTCGGGCACCAGCAGGCACGGCTCGCTCCTGGTCCAGTCGGCCAGCACGTCCGGCGGCAGCGCCCGGCCGACCGCCACCGCGAGCCCGGGCCGCTCGTCGAAGACGGCCAGCGCGACCCGCTGCGGCAGCGCCCAGCCGGCCGCCTTGGCCATGTCGGCGATGGCCTCCATGGAGGCCGGCGGGTCCACCACGATCAGGTCGAGCAGCCGCCGGCGCCGCCGTTCCCGCTCCCCCGCGACCTGGGCCGTGGCCTCCTGGTACCCGGTGGCGCAGGCACCGGCCAGCTCGTCCAGGTAGACGAAGATGGCCTCGCCGATCCGGCCCAGCACCTGCAGGTCCAGCCCGGGCTGGCCGGCCGCCTCGCACAGCCAGCGCCAGGCCACCCGGGCGCCGAGCCGCAGCGCGTTCTGCAGCGGCTCCAGGCTGCGGCCCTCCTGGGCCTCGATCGCGCCGATCGCGCGGAACTCGGCCACGATGCCGTCGATCGGCACCTCCGGGTTGGCCACCCGCTCCACGAACTGCTCCACCGAGTGGCGCACCGCCTGGCTGACCGCCTTGGTGTAGGCGGCATCCAGCGGCCGGGCGTACTCCGGCACGCCCAGCTGGATGGCGGCGATCATCTCCGCGACGGCCTGGTCGAGCTGCGGCCGCAGCAGTGCCGCCACCCCGGCGGGCAGCGCGTGCCACACATCTCCGGACGACCTGGCCAGCTCTCGCACCTGCTCACTCAATTCGGCTCGCCACCCCGGGGCTCCGGCCCCGGGCGCCGGTCACCGAGGGCTCAGCACCGGAGCGCAGGAACCCGGGTCAGGCGTTACCACTTGGTGTGAGTTTGTCATGCAATCATCCCGCCACACTGTCATCAGGTGACAAGCCGCGACCGATAAGTCGTGGCTGGCGCGCGTGGGAAACCCGGGACCGCGGTGGTCTAATGCCATTACGCGGAAAGGAGCCGGTCATGCGGCCACTGATACGTGCGCTCCCCGTCCGGATGGCAGGCGTCCTCGGGCTCGTCGCCGGCTGCCTGCTCACCGCCGGCCCGGCGCTGGCCGGCAGCGGGCCGCACGCGCCGGCCGCGGCGCTGCCGGTCGGCTACGACTTCGCCGCCGCGTTCGCCGCCACCGCGCTGGCCCCCGGCACGCCCCCGCCGGGCGCGGACGACTTCTCCTGCCGGCCGCCGGCGGCGCACCCGTACCCGGTGATCCTGGTGCACGGCACGTTCGAGAACCAGGACGACAACTGGCAGGCCGCGTCCCCGCTGCTGGTCAACCACGGATACTGCGTGTTCGCCTTCAACTACGGCGGGGCCAGCGCGGCCGACCCGGTGCAGGCCACCGGCGCCATCGCGGCCTCAGCGCACCACCTGGCCGCGTTCGTCCACCAGGTGCTGGCGGCCACCCACGCCAGCAAGGTGGACATCGTCGGGCACTCCCAGGGCGGGATGATGCCGCGTTACTACATCGACTTCCTGGGCGGCGCGGCCAAGGTGCACACCCTGGTCGGCCTGTCGCCCTCCAACCACGGCACAACCATCGACGGCGTCAGCACGCTGGCCCAGACGCTCGGCCTGCTCGGTGTGCTGCAGAGCGTGCTGAACATCGCCTGCGTGGCATGCACGCAGCAGCTGGTGGGCTCGCACTTCCTGGCCCACCTCAACGCCGGCGGCGACACCGTGCCCGGGGTCAGCTACACGGTCATCGAGACCAAGGACGACGAGGTCGTCACCCCCTACACCTCGGCCTTCCTCACCGGGCGGCACGTCACGAACATCACCGTGCAGAACCAGTGCGCGGCCGACCAGTCCGACCACCTGGAGATCTCCTACGACCCGGTGGCGCTGGCCGACGTGCTGAACGCGCTCGACCCCGCGCACCCGGTGCGGGTGCCCTGCCTGCCGGTGCTCCCGCTGACCGGCCCGGTCGGCCCCGTCCCGAAGTTCTGACCAGCCCGCCCACGGCGGCACACCGCCTGCCCGCGCTCAGGACCAGGACGGGCCGAGGTGAGCGATGTCGTTGAACCCCCGGACGACCCACTCGCCGCCGTGCACGACCAGGTGGGACAGCGAGCCGTTGTCCGCGCCGATGAACGCGAACGGCCGCGACCCGCTGGCCAGCGCCAGCAGCTGGCCGATGACGCCGCCGTGGGTGAACACGGCCAGCCGCTGGCCGGGATGCGCGGCGGCCAGCCGGGTGACCGCGCCGCGGACCCGGGCGGCGAACTCGGCGGCCGGCTCGGCACCGGGGATGACGTCCCAGCGTTCCTCGGCGCGCATGGCCACGGCCACCGGGTGCGCGTCGGCGACCATCTTGCGGTACAGGCCGCCCTCCCAGTCGCCCAGGCCGACCTCGCGCAGCGCCGGCTCGACCCGCGGGGTGAGGCCGGTGAGCCTGGCCAGCGGCGCGGCGGTCTGCGCGGTGCGGCGCAGCGACGTGATGTAGATCGCATCGATGGCCGGGCCCGCGGCCAGCCGGCGGGCCACCAGTTCGGCCTGCCCGGCGCCTTCGGGGGCCAGCGCGGGGTCGGCCCGGCCGTCGGTCAGCGGGAACGGGGCGTCCATCTGGGCCGGCTCGGACTCGCCGTGCCTGACCAGCAGCAGCTCGGTTGCGCCTGGTGGCGGCCGGAACCGGTGCTGCCGGTAGCCGGCCGCGGGCTGGGCGCGGCCGTCAGGGGAGGTCATCGTGTCTTCACAGGCGGCAAGCGTACCGAGCCGGGTGCCGCCGCACTGGCACACCACCGGGGCCGGCATCCCGGCGGCCGGAATAAGCTACGCGCGGAGACCGTCTCAGAGTTACGGTTTGACCAATTCATCCGGAAACAATCTAAAATAAGTAAATCGGTAGATTTAGTCGACAAAACCCGGCCGCCCGCTGGCCGGCTCCGAAGGCGAGGCACGCATGCGCATCACCCGCCGGCTGGCCATCATGGCCGCCCCGCTGACCATGGCTGTGGTTCTCGCCGCCTGCTCGGGCAGCGGGGGCGGCTCCGGGGGAAGCGGCTCGGGGGGCAGCGGCCCGGCCCCCAGCGGGCCCGCCCAGCACGGGGGCGTGGTCAGCGAGGCCTGGGGTGCCACGCCGAACTTCATCTTCCCGCTGACCCCGGCCACCAACAACGACGGCTACAACGAGAACCTGGTCACCGCGATGTGGCCGATGCTCGTCTACGCCGGCGACGGCGCCCGGTCGGTCGTGAACCCGGACGAGAGCCTGTTCTCGTCGATGACATGGAGCAACGGCGACAAGACCGACACGATCGTGCTGAAGCCGTGGAAGTGGTCGGACGGCACGCCGATCACCAGCCGGGACTTCACCTTCACCTATAACCTGCTGAAGGCGTCCGACCACGACTGGATCTGGTACGTGCCGGGCCTGTTCCCCACCGACGTGGCCAGTGTGAAGACGCCCAACGCGCACACCGTGGTGCTGAACCTGACGCACTCCTACAACCCCAGCTTCTACGAGGAGGACGTGCTCAGCTACGTCCCGCTACTGCCCCAGCACGCCTGGGACAAGACCTCGATGACCGGGAAGGTTGGCAACGACGACCAGACCCCGTCCGGGGCCAAGGCGGTGTGGAAGTTCCTGCAGAAGGAAGGCGGGCAGACGAGCACGTTCACCACGAACCCGCTGTGGAAGGTGGTGGACGGGCCGTGGACGCTGGTCAACTTCCAGAACAACGGCGACTGGGACTACGTGCCGAACAAGCACTACTCCGGCCCGGTCAAGCCGCACCTGTCCCGGATCAACGACGTGCCCTTCACCTCCGACACGGCCGAGCTCGACGCGCTGCGGGCCGGCAGTGTAACGATCGGGCAGCTTCCGCTGAACGACCTGTCCCAGGAGGCCGTGCTGAAGGCCCAGGGATACTCGTTCGTCACCCAGTCCATTCCCGGCGTGGCCTACATCCTGCCGAACTTCTACGCCCCCGGCGTCGCCCCGCTGATCCGCCAGCTCTACGTCCGCCAGGCCATGGAGTACCTGATCAACCGGCCGCAGATCACCAAGAAGGTGTACGCCGGCGACGCCGACCCGGGCAACGGCGCGGTGCCGCTGGCGGCGGGCGGGCCGTGGGTCTCGCCGCAGGAGAAGGCGGGCGGGCCCTACCCGTACTCGCCGGCCAAGGCCGTCGCGCTGCTGAAGGCGCACGGCTGGAAGGTGACGCCGGGCGGCATCTCCACCTGCCAGTCGGCGGGCAGCGGCCCCTCCGACTGCGGCGCCGGGATCACCTCGGGCGAGCAGCTCGAATTCACCCTGCTGTACTCGTCGGGGTCGACCACCTTCGACGAGCAGGAGGCGGCCATCCAGTCCTCCGAGGAGCAGGGCGGCATCAAGATCAACCTCAAGCCCGAGCCGTTCAACACGCTGGCCGCCAACGTCGGCACCTGCAACGCCAAGTCGCACCCGGCCTCGACCTGCAGCTGGCAGCTGGTGGACGAGGGATACCAGCCCGACCAGGGGCTGTACCCGGCGGGTGACCAGTTCTTCGAGACCGGCGCGCCCTACAACCAGGGCGGCTACTCCGATCCGAAGATGAACAGCCTGATCAGCGCCACCGAGTACGGCTCCAGCGCGAAGGCGTTCTTCGCCTACGAGGACTACGCGAACCAGCAGCTGCCCTGGCTGTACCTGCCGAACCAGTCGTTCGTCAACGCCTACAAGAGCAACCTGGGCGGGTTCGCGCCGCTGAACCCGTTCTCCGGGTCGATCAACCCGGAGGCCTGGTATTTCACCAAGTCCTAGCCCTCGCCAGTTCTCGTGACCGGATACCTCGTCCGCCGGACCGGCCAGGCCGCCGCGGTCGTGATCGGCGTCATGATCGTGACGTTCATCATGATCCACATGGAGCCGGGCAGCGCGGCCCGGGCCGTGCTCGGCGCCAAGGCCACACCCGGGCGGATCGCCATCTTCAACCGGGCCTACGGGCTGAACCAGTCGCTGTGGGACCAGTTCATCACCTACGTGCGGCAGGTGTTCCAGGGCAACCTGGGCATCTCGTACACCCAGCAGCAGCCGGTGACCACGCTGATCGAGCAGCGGCTGCCACGCGATCTCGTGCTGCTCGGGATCTCCACCGTGCTGGCCGTGCTGATCGCCATCCCGATGGGGATCTACCAGGCGGTGCGGCGCAACAAGGTAGATGACTTCACGCTGACCGGGGTGTCGTTCACGCTCTACTCGATGCCGGACTTCTTCCTGGCGCTGCTGCTCATCGCGCTGTTCGCGGTGCAGTTGCACGTGCTGCCGCCGTTCGCGCCGTCGGCCCAGTCGGTGGCCGGGATCCTGGCCGACCCGCGGGCGCTGGTGCTGCCGGTGGCCACGCTGACCCTGGTCACGGTGGCCAGCTTCAGCCGGTACATGCGGTCATCGGCCATCGAGGTGCTGGCCCAGGACTACATCCGGGTGGCGCAGGCCAAGGGCCTGCCGCGGCGGCTGATCCTGCTCCGGCACGTGCTGCGCAACTCGGTGCTGCCGGTGGTCACCTTGATCGGCCTGCAGTTCCCGGCGATCGTCGGCGGCGCGGTGATCGCGGAGACCGTGTTCAACTACCCCGGCATGGGGCTGCTCTTCTACCAGGCCGCGACCAGCCACGACTTCCCGATCCTGCTCGGCTCGACGCTGTTCGTCGGGGTGGCCACGGTCATCGGCAGCCTGCTCGCCGACGTCGCCTACGCCGTCCTGGACCCGCGGGTGCGCTATGGCCGCGGGTGAGGCGGGGCGGGGCACGCTCGCGCTGCCCGAGCCGGAGCGGCCCGCCGGGGCCGCGGCGGGCGGCGAGGCGGCGGCGGCCCGCGGCTCCTGGCGGCTGATGCTGGCCACGTTCGCCGAGAACCGGCTGGCGCTGACCGGCGTCGGGCTGGTCGTGCTGGTCGCCGCGTTCTGCTTCATCGGGCCGCTGATCTACCGGACCAACCAGGTCACCGTCAACCTGAACCTGTCCAACCACCCGCCCAGCGGCAAGTACCCGCTGGGCACCAACAACGACGGCTTCGACGTGCTCGGCCGGCTGATGATCGCCGGCCAGTCGTCGCTGGAACTCGGCTTCGCGGTGAGCATCGCCACCAGCGTGGTCGGCACGCTGTACGGGGCGGTGGCCGGGCTGGCCGGCGGCATCGCCGACGCGGTCATGATGCGGGTGGTGGACACGTTCCTCGCGCTGCCCACGCTGGTGCTGCTGCTGATCCTGGTGAACATGTTCACCCCGAACCTGTGGGTGATCATCCTGCTGATCACCGCGCTGTCCTGGCTGCAGGTCGCCCGGCTGGTCCGCGGCGAGGTGCTGACCCTGCGGACCCGGGACTACGTGCAGGCGGTCCGGATGATGGGCGGCAGCAACTGGCGGATCGTGACCCGCCACCTGATCCCGAACTCGGTCGGCGTGGTCATCGTCAACGCCACGTTCACCATCGCCGACTCGATCCTGTACCTGTCCGCGCTGAGCTTCCTCGGGCTCGGCCTGGCACCGCCGTCGGTGGACTGGGGCGGTATGCTCACCAATGGCCTGAGCTTCCTCTTCGACGGCTACTGGTGGCTGGTGTACCCGCCGGCGATCATCCTGATCATCACGGTGGTGGCGTTCAACCTGATCGGCGACGCCATCCGCGATTCCCTGGATGTGCGGCTGCAGCGGCGCTAGCCGAAGAGCGCGGGCGGCAGGAAAGGTGCGCGTGGGTATCGCGGGAATGGTCATCTGGGCGCTCACGGCGGGCATCGGGATCTACCTGCTCGCCGTCGGCATCGGCACGCAACGGGCGGCCGGGCCGGCCAGGGCCAGGGCGGCCGCGGCGGCGCCAGCAGCAGGTTCTGCGGACCGGGCGGCGGCCGGGGTCGCGGCCACGGCGAGCGGTTCGGCAGCCACGGCGGACAGCACACCGGACGGGCCCGGCGATCCCGCACCGCGGGTGGGCACGCACGCGCTGGCGGAGGTGCTGGGCAGCGGGCCGGCTCCCGCGGTGTCCCCGCCTGACGGCTCACCGCTGCTGGAGTTCACCCACCCGGCGCTGGCGCTGCTCGGGCTGACGTTCTGGATCTTCTTCGTGATGACCGGCGACCGGCTGTTCGCCTGGATCGCGTTCGGCGTGGTGGTGGCCACCGTGGCGGCCGGGCTCGGCTGGGAGCTCAGCCGGCGGCGCACCGCGCGGCAGGAGACGGCGGACGGACCGCGGTTCCCGCCGCACCTGGTGCTGGCGCACGGCGCGGCGGCGGTGTGCACGTTCGCGCTCGTGGTGATCGCGGCGGTGGCGGCCGGGCACGGCTGACCGGGCCGCCGGGCGGCAACCTGGCGTCAGCTCCGGCCAGGCCGCGCCGGCGCCGGCCGGGTTGTGCGCTGGCGTAGGCGTCAGCCGTTCAGTCAATTATCTATGGGAGCTTCCAGTCGACCGGGGCGCCGCCCTGTTCCTCGAGCAGGCGGCTGGCCCGGCTGAACGGGCGCGATCCGAAGAAGCCGCGGTCGGCGGAGTTCGGGCTCGGGTGCGCGGACTCGACCAGCGGCACGCCGTCCAGCAGCGGGGCCAGGTTGCGCGCGTCGCGGCCCCAGAGGATCGCGACCATCGGCGTGCCGCGGGCCGCCAGCGCGCGGATGGCCTGCTCGGTGACCTCTTCCCAGCCCTTGCCGCGGTGCGAGCCCGGCTGCCGGGGCGCCACGGTGAGCACCCGGTTGAGCAGCAGCACGCCGCGCTCGGTCCACGGGGTCAGGTCGCCGTTGGCCGGGGCCGGGTAGCCCAGATCCTCGGCGTACTCGCGGAAGATGTTGAGCAGGCTGGGCGGCAGCCGCCGGACCTCGGGCGCGACCGAGAAGCTCAGCCCGACGGGATTGCCGGGGGTGGGGTACGGGTCCTGGCCGACGATCAGCACCCGCACGTCGCGGAACGGCTGGCGGAACGCGCGCAGCACGTTCTCCCCCGCGGGCAGGTAGCGGCGGCCGGCGGCAATCTCGGCGCGCAGGAAGTCGCCCATCGCGCGGATCCGGGCGGCCACCGGCTCGAGCGCCTCCGCCCAGCCCGGGTCCATGATCTCCGACAGCGGCCGCTGGGCTGGTGGCCCGGTCATAGCCAGCCCACCCGCACGCTGTCCGGGTCGGTGCTGGACGGCACACCCAGCGTCCCCGCCTGCACCTTCTCCAGCGTCCTGCGCACCGCGTCCATGATCTCGGGCACGCTGTCCCGCAGGCTGGCGGCATCGACAGCGTCCGCCTCGTGCGGCGCGGCGCCGGCCCGCTCCAGCACACCCGGCAGGTCGGCGAGGTTCCCGGCCAGCCAGCCCAGCGGGTCGGCGGACAGCTCCCTGACGAAGTGCCGCCGGCCGGGCTCCCAGCCGCGGAAGCCCGGGTGGTGGTGGGTGCGGTCGAAGCTGCCCGGCGGCCCGGCCGCCGCCTCCAGCAGGTCCACCCGCCACAGCGGCTCGTCCACGCCGATGGGCTGCGCGGAGTAGACCGAGCCCTTCAGTTTCTCGCGGCCGAGCACCCGCAGTTCCAGGCGGACGCCCCGCTCGGGGCCCTCCTGGCCCTTCTCCGGGTTCGGGTTGACGAAGTACAGGTCGCTGACGGCCACTCCGTAACGCTCGAAGCCGAACACGTACAGCATGTGGTGGTGCCCTCCTCGGCGGAGCCGCGGGCCGGGTGGCCGCTCTGCCTCCAGCGTATTGTGCCGCCGGCCGGCGGTGCGGGCTGAAAACGTGGGGTCATGCGCGATTTCCGGTTCAGCTGCAATGTGTTCGCGATCCGCTCGGCAGACGGCTTCACCGGGTACTGCCAGGAGGCCGAGCGGTTCGGCTACGACACCGTGTTCAGCGCCGATCACCTGGGCTCGCCCGCGCCGTTCACGCCGCTGGTGGCGGCGGCCGCGGCCACCCGGCGGCTGCGGGTCGGCACGCTGGTGCTCAACGCCGGGTTCTGGAACCCGCACCTGCTGGCCCGCGAGGTGGCCACGGCCGACGTGCTCACCGGCGGGCGGCTGGAACTGGGGCTGGGGGCCGGCCACATGAAGTGGGAGTTCGACGCGGCGGGCCTGCCCTGGCGGCCGCTGGGCGATCGGGTCGGCCTGCTGGAGGCGGCGCTGGACGAGCTGGAGCGGATCTTCGGTTCTGCCGGGTACCCGCAGGACCAGGCGTACCGGGACGCCTACGGGGTGCCGCCGCTGGATCCGGTGCAGCGGCGCGGGCTGAACGGCACCGGCCCGCCACTGATTCTCGGCGGGACCGGGGACGGGATGCTGCGGCTGGCCGCGCGGCGGGCGGACACGGTGGCCGTGGGTGGCGTGTTCCAGATGCCGGGCAAGCCGCCGGGCACGTTCCGGATCGCCACCGCGGCGGAAGCCGACGACCGGGTCGCCTTCGTCCGCCGGGAGGCCGGCGACCGGGCCGGCGACCTCGAGATGCACGCGCTGATCCAGGTCGTGGTGGTGACCGGCGACCGGGCCGCGGCGGCGCGGGACCTGGTGGCCGAGCGGCTGCCGTACCTGACCGTGGACGAACTGCTGGAGACGCCGTTCGTGCTGATCGGCACGGAGCAGGAGATCGCGGAGCAGCTGACCGAGCGGCGGGAGCGGTACGGCTTCTCCTACATCACCGTGCACGAGCCGTACATGGCCACGTTCGGGCCGGTGATCGGGCGGCTGCGCGGCTAACCGGCCGGCAGTTGCAGGTCGCCGACCGCCTTGACCCGGACCCGGACCGCGTTGCCGGGGAGGTAGGCGAGCGGCACCTCGTCCACCTCCACGATCCGCACGCTGCCGGCCCGGGCGCCCGCGGCGACCGCCTTGCCGGTGGCCTCGTCCCTGGCCGCGGCCAGGACCTGATCCCTGCCCGCTTCCCCGGCCGCGGCGCCGAGCGCGAAGATCCGGTCGACCTCGCCGCCGACCTGCGCGATGGCGGCGCCGATGGCGTTGGCCACCGAGTAGTGCGCCGGGCGGTTCACCTCGCCGAAGCCCGGCAGCTTGTCCGGGATCAGGATGCTGCCGCCGCCTACCGCGACGACCGGCAGCGGCTCCGGTGAGGTGCGCATCCGGTCCACCACCCCGGCCACGGCGGCGGCGATCACGTCGAGGCCGTCGCTGACGAGCCGCGGGTCCAGGTGGCCGGCCAGCCGGGCGTCCCCGACGCCCGCCAGCCCGGCGGCCACCGCGAGGTCGGTGGCGGTCAGCGTGTCCCCGCCGAAGACGAGAGCCTTGCTGGCCAGCTCGTAGCCGACGCTGTCGGGTCCCACGGAGATCTCCGGGCCGGCCCGGACCAGGCTGCCGCCGCCGATGCCGACGGACAGCACATCGGGCATCCGGAAGTTGCTCCGCACGCCGCCGATGTCGACCTCGGTGGCGGCCTCCCGTGGGAAACCGTGGGACAGGATGCCGACGTCGGTGGTGGTGCCGCCGATGTCCAGCACCGCGCAGTCGGCCAGGCCGGACAGGAACGCCGCCCCGCGCATCGAGTTCGTGGGGCCGGAGGCGAACGTCGCCACCGGGTAGCGGCGGGCCTGCCCGACGTCCATCAGCGTGCCGTCGTTCTGCGACAGGTAGAGCGGCGCGGTGATCCCGGCGGTGGCCAGGGCCGAGCCGAAGGCGTCCACGATCTGCCCGGCGAGATCGCGCAGGCAGGCGTTGACGATCGTGGCGTTCTCCCGCTCGAGCAGCCCGACCCGGCCGATCTCGTGGGACAGGCTGACGTGCGCGGCGGGCAGCACCGAGCCGACGATGTCCGCGGCCCGCTGCTCGAACTCGGCGTTGACCGGGGAAAACACCGAGGAGATGGCGACCGAGCGGACGCCGTGGGCGGCCATGTCGGCGGCCGCCCGGCGGATCTCGCCCGGGTCCAGCGGGGAGATCTCGCGGCCGTCGAACTCGTGCCCGCCGTGGCACAGGTAGGCGTGCCCGCCGATGGCCTGCCGCAGCCGGTCCGGCCAGTCGGCCATCGGCGGCAGCCCTTCGGTGGCCGGCAGCGCGAGCCGCAGCGCCGCGGTCGGCGTGAGCCGCCTGGCCTCGACGAGGGCATTGGTGAAGTGCGTCGTGCCGATCATGACGGCCGCGATCCGCGCCGGGGCGAACTCCCCGGCCCGCGCCAGCCCGCTCAGGGCCGCGACGATGCCGCCCGTCACGTCCGGCGTGGTCAACGTCTTCACCTCGGCGAGCACGTCCGTGCCGTCCATCAGCACGGCGTCGGTGTTCGTCCCGCCGACGTCGATCCCTATCCGCACCGGGTGCTCCGCCCGGCCCCGTAGCTGCCGCCGCCCGGCGTGTACTCGGTGCCGGGGTAGCCGAAGGCGGCCGGGCCGACGACGCGGAGCGCCTCTGGCGTCCGCAGCAGTTCCGGCGCGGGCACCCGGAGCACCGCGACGCGCAGGCCGTACCGGACGATCTCGGTGGTCACCGGGTGCCCGGTCTCGAGATCGACGAGGCAGATGAGGTCGGGCACCACGGCGGCCACCGCATCGTCCCGGCGCGCGATCAGGTATTCGTTCTGCAGGTCGATCTCCAAGCGGGTGCCCAGGCCCGGGTCGAGCGTGTCCAGCTTCAGCCGCCCCCGGGCGAAGCCCGCGACCATCCGGCGGTCGACGTCGGTGACCTTGCCGCGGAACAGCACCTCGCCGCCGGTGTGCGCCAGGATGGCCGCGACGGGGTCGGTGTGGCCGCGGCGGGCCTCGGCCACCGCCCGGCCGACCTGGCAGCTCAGCGTGACCGTCCCGGTGACCGCGACGTCCTTCACCTGCCTGCCGGTCATCAGCGGGAAGGCGTAACCCGAGCTGCCGCCCATCTGGATCGTCACCGCCCGCGCGTAACGTTCCAGCGTCACCGTGTCGGCGAGGTTGTCGAACAGGGCGACGTTGTGCTTGACGTCCGCGATCGCGGCGGGCGTGCAGCGCACCCCGTAGATGGAGAACGTGTTCTGCTGGAGCTCGGGGAAGGCGCGGCCCATCCCGTCGCCGTCGATGACGGGCAGGCCGGTCTGCGCGGCGATGACCATCGGCCACAGGCCGTTCGACCCGCCGATCTCCCCGGAGATCAGGTAGTCGGCCTGCTGGCCGGTGTGCGCCTCCAGGGCCCGCAGCGCCACCAGCGGCTCGTCGCCGCGGCGGACCTTCTCGATGCCGATGGTCGGCGCACCCATGCCGCCGACGCAGACACACAGCGCGTCATCGGGCAGTTCGCCGGCGTCGGCCATCTGCACCTGCGCGCCCTCGCGCAGCAGGCGCAGCAGATGAAGCTGGCCGTAGTAGGGGTTCCCGCCGCCGCCGGTGCCCAGGATGCCGGCGCCGGTGGCGATCCACCGCACCATGTCCGGGGTGATGGTCCGCACGACGCGTCGCCAGGGCGTGGCCGGCGGCGGTCAGAGATCCTGCGGGTTGGCCGGGCCCTGCTGCTCGGCGAGGAAGCGCTCGAACTGCTCACCGAGCTCCTCGGCGGTGGGCATGTTCTCCGGGTCGCCGTCCAGCAGGCTGTCGGCCGCGCTGGCCTGCGCGGCGGCCGTGTCATACTGCTGCTCCAGCGCCTGCACCACCTCGGTGACCTCGGTGGACGCCTCGACCTGCCGGTTGATCTCGGCGTCGGTGCGCCGGGCCGACTCGCGCAGCGCGTCGTCCGGCACCGACAGGCCGGTCAGCCCGGTGACCGATTCGAGCAGCCGCACCGCACCGGCCGGGTAGGCGGCCTGGGCGAGATAGTGCGGGACGTGCACGGCGAACCCGGCGGCGTCCCGGCCCTGCTCGCCGAACCGGAGCTCCAGCAGCGCCGCGACGCTGCCCGGCACCTGGAGGTGGTTGGGCAGCGGGCGGTCGCCGGTGACCAGCTCGGTGCGGGTGGCGTGCGCGGTCACGCCGAGCGGCCTGGTGTGCGGCACGCCCAGCGGGATGCCGTGGAAGCCGACCGCGAGGCCGACGCCGAGCCGCTGCGACATCTCGCCCACCGCCTCGGTGAACAGCTCCCACTCGTGGTCCGGCTCCGGACCGACCAGCAGGTAGAACGGGGTGCCCGCCGCGTCGGTCACCTCGTGGACGACCAGTTCCAGCTTCTCGTAGGACTCCCAGTGGTCCTGGGTGAAGGTCATCACCGGGCGCCGGGACCGGTAGTCGATGAGCCGGTCCACGTCGAAGCTCGCGATCACCTTGTGGTCCATCTTCTCCAGCAGGTGCTCGGTCACCAGCCGGCCGGCCGCGCCCGCGTCGATGAAGCCCTCGAAGTACCAGAGCATGGTGGCGCCGTCGCGCTGCGGGGCGGCCGAGTCCACCTGGTAGAGATCTCCCCGGTCCGCCGCCACGACATCCGCCTCTCGCTCTGAACTGCTGCCTCTATCTTGTCCCAACGTACCGCCAACGGCGATCAATCCCGGGCGGCGTCATCCGGGTGCCCGGCGGGGCGGTCCATGGGCGGCGCCGGAGTTAGAACGACATTCACCTGGCAGTGGTTACGTTTCCGCGTGCCGGCGCTTAGCGTTTATCCTCCGCAGCTACGCCGAGCCGCGAGGGAGCCGCGATGAGCAGTGCCGCGCGCAGGCGCCTGATCAGCCTTCTCGCCGGAGCGGGGGTGCTGGCCGCGGCGGGCGGTGGCTTCGCTTTCGTGCAGGCGTCCGGCGGCGGGGACGCGCGGGCGGCCGTGCTCGCCGGGCGGGACGGCCGGGCGGTGCCGGACGGCCTGTTCCGTCCCATCGTGACCACGCCCAGGTACACGCCGCCGGCCGCGCCCCGCCGTACGCGGGCCCGCGCGGAGGCGGCCGCCGCGGCGAAGCCCGCGCCGGTGGTGGACGGCGTCCGGCGGTCCAACGTCGGTGCCGCGCACTCGCCGAAGCTCTCGCACGCCCTGTCGGGGGGCCCGCGGCGGCCGGCGGGCAGCCTGCCACCGGGCGCGGGATCGCGGGGCATCGACGTGGCGAGTTACCAGCACCCGCACGGCGCCGGGATCGACTGGGCCCGGGTGGCCGGGGCCGGTTACAAGTTCGTGTTCATCAAGGCGGCCGAGGGCAACTACTACGCCAACCCTTATTTCGCCAGTGACCTGGCCGAGGCCAAGGCGGCCGGGCTCTACGCGACCGGCTACACGTTTGCCGTGCCCAACGTGAGCAGCGGGACCAGCCAGGCCGACTACGCCGTGCGGCATGCCAGCGGGCGGACGATGCCGCTCGCGCTGGACATCGAGTACAACCCCTACGGCCGGGAGTGCTACGGGCTCACCGCCACCCGGATGGTCGGCTGGCTCGCCGCGTTCACCGGTGAGGTGCGGCGGCTGACCGGGCACCGGCCGGTCATCTACAGCACCGCGGACTGGTGGCGTACCTGCACCGGGGACAGCCGGGCGTTCGGCGCGGACCCGTTGTGGGTCGCTGCCTGGGGGCCGGCCTCTCCCCCGATGCCGCCGGGCTGGCGGAACTGGACCTTCTGGCAGTACACCAGCCGCGGCCGGGTACCGGGCATCAAGGGGAATGTCGACGTCAGCTACTACCGGCGGCGGCTGCCGGCGCCCCCGCCGGGCAGTCCTTCGCCGGTGCCCAGCAGCCCGTCGCCGGTGCCAAGCAGTCCCTCGCCTACGCCGAGCAGCCCCTCGCCGGTGCCGAGCAGCCCATCGCCGGTGCCGAGCAGCCCATCGCCGGTGCCAAGCAGCCCATCGCCGGTGCCAAGTGGTCCGTCGGCTACGCCGAGCAGCCCGGTTCAGTCGGCGGGGAGTCAGCCGCGGAACTGACGCACGCCCGGGCCCGGTGGTGGTGAACTGGGCTGGTGACCAAACCGCTGATCTTCACTCCGGGCACCGCCCAGCACGTGTTCTACGCGGTGGCGCTGGCGTGGCTGGTGTTCGAGGGCGTGATGCGGATGGTGCAGCGGCTGCGGGCCGGCCACCGGAGCCTGCTCTCGCTGCAGGATCCGAGCGTGGTCGTGGTGGGCGGCGCACTGGCCGGCTCGATCATCGTGTCCCAGGTGCTCGGGCGGCGCGGCGGGCTGCTGTGGCCAGGGGGCCGGCTGTGGCCGGTGGTCGCCGGGATCGCGCTGATCGCGGCGGGCGCCGGCATCCGGGCCTGGGCCATCGGCTCGCTGGGCCGCTTCTTCCAGTACCAGATCGAGATTCAGCCTGGTCACCACGTGGTGACCAGGGGCCCGTACCGGTTCGTCCGGCACCCGTCCTACACCGGGATCTCCCTGGCCATCATCGGGTTCGCGGTGGGCTGCGGGGACGTGTACGGCCTGCTGGCCACGCTGGTGCTGACCGCGATCGGGCTGGCGGTGCGGATCCGGGCCGAGGAACGGCAGCTCACCGAGGCGCTCGGCCGCGAGTACCGGGACTTCGCGGCGCACCGCAAGCGGCTCATCCCGGGGCTGTGGTGACGCCGGTCATCGCGGGACGGTGGCGACGCCGGTGACCCTTGATCAGTATGCAGCGATCAGCCGGTTTACGGTGTGGTCCTGGTATGGCGTGCCGGAAGCATGGAGCGCGGCCGTGCGGTAGTTGGTGCACTCATGCCCCGGCTTGGAGGCTGAGAACCGGCCACGACCGCCGACTGCATCCACTGAGCCCGTTTGCGCCGTCGGGTTACCGGCTCGCCCGAAGGAGCGCCGATGGCCACTCTGCCTAGAGAAGTGAAGCGTGCCAGCGACCGTGGCCCCGCCCGGCCCGGGCCGCCGCAGCACGGCGGCGCCGGGCAGCCAGGTGATCCGCTGGTGTGCTTGCTGCTGGCGGCCAGCAAGCACGCAGGTTGACATGGGGGTACTTACCGCCACTACCGACCCCTGGGCCGCATTCGCCTATGGCCGTCACCGCTGCCGCCGGGTGCGAGTGTGACCAGAGCCTGGCGTTTGAAAATGCTTTACCGCATACCTTCCTTCCCCGTCTGAACCGCAGTGCTGGTAAGCCCGCTGGCCACTGGGTCCTGCTGGCCGCCCAGAGCTGGGGCGGTCCCGGCAGGGGCGAACCGGGCCCACAGCACGCCGGCCAGGATGCAGTCAAGGTCGCCGGCATCGGGCGGGGCGGGGGTTGCCTGCAGGGCGACGAAGGCGTCGATGGCCGGGTCGTCGGCGTTGGAGGTGAGCCAGGCCGGGCCGGCCAGGTCGCGGGTGGCTAGCACCAGGCTGCGCAGCAGCCTGGTGGTCAGGCCGGGCTGGTGGCTGTTGCCTGCCAGGGCGGCCTCTCGGGCGCCCAGTTGCTTCAGCAGCCGGGCGGCCCGGTCGCGGGTCAGGTCACTGCTGGTGTGCCGCAGGGCATACCGGGCGGCGGTGCGGGTGCGGGGGAATGCGGTCATCGGATGTCACCTCCATCAGGTCAACCCGGCGGCCGTTCCGCCCGGCGGGGCCGGGACCGGCGGCAGCGCGGCGAGGGCTTCGGCCACGGTGTGGCTGAGCGGTATCTGGTGGTGCAGGCCGGTGAGCAGGAACAGCCGCCGTATCTGGTAGCGGCCGCAGGCCACGTGCAGCCGGCCGCCGTGCGCGACAGCCCGGGTAGCCGCGGTGGCCAGCACCCTCAGCCCGGCCGCGCTGAGGAAGGTGACCGCGTCCAGGTCCACCACGAGCGGGCGGCCGCGGGCGGCCAGCGCGTGCAACTGCTCCCGCAGCTGCGGCGCGGTGATGATGCCGATATTCCCGGCCACCGTGACGACGGTGTGCCCGCGCTGGTGTTCTGCCCGGATGGCCAGCGGCTGGTCCATGGCGGTGGGCGGCTGGCAGCCGTCCCGGGTGGGCAGCGGCCGCGCCGGGCGGCCGGCCGATGCCAGTGCAGACATCGCCGTCACCTCCATGCCGGCGTTGATGCGGGCAGCCACGCCGCGGCCCGGGCCCTGGGCAGGCCGCGAGTGAGCAGCTGCCTGGCCTGCCCAGGGCGGCCTGGTGGCGGCGCGGGCCGGGCAGGCCCGCCAGGAGCTGGGGCCCCCAGGGGCCTGCCCGGGACCTGCAGGTATGGCCGGGGTCAGGTGCCGGCGGTGACCTGCTTGCTGTCCTCGTAGCTGGTGATCTGGATGCTGCGGGGCTTGGCAGCCTCGTGCACCGGGATGGCCAGGGTGAGCACCCCGGCGGTGTACCTGGCGTCGATGTGCTCGGCGTCCAGGGTCTCGCCGAGGAACACCTGGCGGGTGAAGGTGCCTGCGGGCCGTTCGGCGACGATCATCTGCGCGCCGTCGGGGGCGATCGGCTGGCGGTCGGCGCGGACGGTGAGCACGTTCTGCTCGACCTGCAGGTCGATGGACTCGGGCTGGGCGCCGGGCAGGTCGAAGTGGACGTAGAAGGTGTCGCCGTGCCGGTAGGCGTCCATCGGCATCGCGGCCGGGCGGGCGGCGGTGCCGAGACCCGGCCCGCACCGCCGGCGGCACCCGCCGCTACAGTCCGCATGACATCGCCCGGCTGCAGGAAATCTGCGTACTCACTGGGGACGGGCTCAACCTCGCCGGGATCCGCCGGGTGCTGGAACTGCAGGCCGAAACCCGCCGGCTGCAGGCCGAGGTCGACCGGCTGCGCCAGCACACCACCCGCACCCACCCCGGCCAGGCCTGACCCCGGGCCGCGGGAGCGCTCACCCGGGCCCGGTGCCAGGGCCGTCCGGCCCGGGGCCGCCCGGGCGCCCGCGTGTGCGGAGCCTGCCGATCAGCTCGCGGGCGGCGGCCAGCTCGTCTTCCAGGGCCACGATGCGCAGCGTGGCGGCCAGGTTGTGGCCCTGGTCGAACAGCACCCGGATCCGGGCGGCCAGGTCGAGCTGGCGGCGGCTGTAGCGGCGGTGCCCGCCGCCGGACCGGCCCGGCCGCACCGCCCCGGCGGCGTCCAGGCCGCGCAGAAACGCCTGCCGCACGCCGAGCACCTCGGCGGCCTGCCCAGTGGTGTAGGCCGGGTAATCCGGGTCATCGAGCTGCTCGGCCGGCACCCTCAGCCCCCTTCCCGGATCCCCGCCCTTGTGGCGGGGTTGACAGATATGTGCAGTGGCGGGTATAGAAAAAGTGTATCGGTTAGGACCCTGGTGGGGCTACCACAGATTCCCGGGGAGTGATCGGATATGCAGGACGCTGGCACCCGGCGGGCGGGCGCACAGTTCGCCGAGCTGATCTGCGCCGACGAGCAGTGGCTGCGCGAGGAATTCGACGCCCTGATCGCGGCCAACTACCAGCCGCCCAGCCCGCCACCGCCCGCGCCGCCGCGCACCCCCCCGCTGCCGCCCCCTCGCCCAGCCGAAGCCACCTGGCTGGCCGCGGGGCCGGGCCGCTCGCAGGCCGTTTCCAGCCACCCCGGCGGCGGCCTGCGGCGGCAGCGCTCACCCCCGCCAGCGGAGGCGGCCCGCTGACCACAGATCTCCACGAGACAGGTCACGCATCAGGCAGGTACTTGCATCCGGAGGGAGGTTTCTAGGGGAGTAAAAGCCCAGTTCCACCAGCATTGCCAACCTCACTCAGGGCGGCGGGACTACCCCGGGTCCCGCCGCCCGCACAGCCGCGTGACCCTTTTAACCGAGTGCGCGCCAGTTTACTTCCGAAGATCCATTTTGAGTATTCGGAACCCAGCGCTTGGGGCCCCGAGGTCGTTCTCGCCGCATCAATTTTAAAGGGCCGCGCTTTCTGCGCCGGGAAACTCATTGTTATTGACGCTGGTCAGCAGCAAAATGTGAGCCAGAACCACTTACCGGGGTCAAAGTCACAGGTGACCCGGTCATCGCGGGCCGGGCGGGCCGTCCAGCAGGGCGGCCACCTGCGCCTGCAACGTGGCGGGCGCGGTCAGCCGGTTGTCGATCGTGACGTGCGGGACGGGTGGTTCGTGGCCGAGCCGCATGCTGGCGGTGAACCGCGCGAAGCTGGCCAGCTTGCCAGTGTCGCGGCCGGATCCGCGTGCGGCCAGCCGGTGCCGCAGGGTGGCCTCGTCGGCCCGGATCCAGACCAGCAGCACTGCGGGCCCGCCCAGCTCGGCCACCCAGGCCCGCCACCGGGCGGCGTCGTGGATCTGGCTGGTGAACGGGCCGGACAGCAGCACCGGGCAGCCGGAGGAGCGGATCTCGCGGGCGGTGGCGGTCATGCCCGCGTACTCGTGCACCTTGATGTGCTCGTCGTACCACGGGCCCTCACGCTCGCCCGGCGGGCGGCCCGCCGCCTGCAGAGTGGCGGCCACGAACGGGCCGTACATGGTGTCCTTGTCGAGCAGCGCCGGGACCGGCCGCAAAGACCGCAGCAGCAGGCCCGCCACGGTGCTCTTGCCGCATCCGGGTGGCCCCGCCACCACCCAGGCGTCCGCGGGGTCGGGCATGAGCCCAGACATTAGCCTGCCGGCCTTCTCCCGCGGCCGCTGGGCCCGGCGGGCGGGGCGTAGGGTCGTTATATGCCACTTGCGGAACGGAAGGTCCTGCTGCTCGCCGCGGACGACTTCGAGGACATGGAGCTGCTGTACCCGCTGTACCGGCTGCGCGAGGACGACGTCGCGGTCACCGTGGCCGGCCTGGACAGCCAGCCGGTGCGCGGCAAGAAGGGCCACGGCCCGGTCACCATGGACACCACCGTCGGCCGGGTGGCCGCCGGTGACTTCGACGCGCTGGTCATCCCCGGCGGCTACGCGCCGGACAAGCTGCGCCGCTCGGCGGAGGTGCTGGACCTGGTGCGGTCGTTCGACGATGCCGGGAAGCCGATCGCGTTCATCTGCCACGCCGGCTGGGTGCCGATCTCCGCGAAGATCCTCAAGGGCCGCCGGGCGACCAGCGTGGCCGCCATCCGCGACGACATGCAGAACGCCGGCGTAGACTGGGTGGACGAGGCCACCGTGGTGGACGGCAACCTCATCTCGGCCCGCACCCCGGCCGACCTCGGCCCGTGGATGAAGGCGCTGCTCGCCGCGCTGGACAAGGTCACCGGCTAGCCGCCGGACTGGGTCATGACAGCCGACCTGGCCGGGCAGCTGCGGGCGATCTGCCTGGCGCTGCCGGAGGTGACCGAGCGGCCCAGCCACAGCGCGCCGACCTGGTTCGTCCGGGACAAGAAGGCGTTCGTCACGCTGTGGCCAGACGGCCACCACGACAACCACTTCCCGCACCTGTGGTGCGCCGGCCCGGCGGGCGCCCAGCAGGAACTCACCGCCGCCGAGCCCGGCAGGTTCTTCCGGCCGCCCTACGTCGGCCACCGGGGGTGGATCGGGGTGCGGCTGGACCGGGCGGTGGACTGGGCGGAGATCGGCGAGCTGTGCCAGGACGCCTACCGGGCGATCGCGCCGGCCCGGCTGGCCGCCCAGCTCGGCCATTGAGGAGACGCCGTGGCCGGCCTGCCTCTGAGCACGGCCGCGGCCCGGGCCTGGGCGGCGGGCCTCGGCTGCGAGCCGCGGCTGCTCGATGAGCCGGGGGCGCACCTGGTGCCCGGCGGCCCCCAGCTGGATGGCTTCCGGGCCGTCTACCTGGCCCGCATCGGCCCGGCCGTCCTGGTGTACTGCCCCGATCAGCTGCGCCGCCGCGCGGCAGCGGTGCTGGCGGCGACCGCACCGGGTGAGCTGTTCACCGCCCACACCTGCGCCAGCTTGGCCGGCCTGGCCGGTGTGACCCAGCCGCAGGTACACGGGCCGTCCTGGCACGGGTTCACCGATGCCGTGCACTTCAGGCCGGTCGTCCCGGCGGCCGGGCGCCGCCTGGACCGGGCCGATCCGCTGCTGGCCGGGCTGCGCGCCGCCTGCGGTGACGCCGACTGGGCCGAGAGTGGCTTCACCGGCCCGGACGGGGTTGTCTACGGGATCGAGCAGGACGGCAGGCTCGCGGCCGCGGGCAACCTGACCCCGTTCGGTGGCCATCGGGCCGACGTCGGGCTGCTGACGCATCCGGCCGCGCGCGGCCGGGGCCTGGCGACGCGGATCGCCGTCCGTATGATCACCGATGCGCTGCCCGCCGCCGGACTCGTCCGGTACCGCGCGCTGGCCAGTAACACGCCATCGCTGGCCATCGCCAGCTCGCTGGGATTCGCCGGCTGTGGCCAGAACCTCATGACCCCACTGCCCGGCTAGCCGCGGCTCAGCGCGGCCTGCGTTACCTGGCCAGGCTGTTGACGCCCTGACGACACAGCATCAAGATAGGACAAATCGCCCGCGTTCGGGGCGCGGGTGACACAACATGGGGGGTCACCATGAAGATCCGTACCACCATCGCCGCGATCGGCGCGGCCGCCGCGATCGGCACCGGGACGTTATTGCTGCCTGCCGCGGCCAGCGCGACCAGCGCCACGCACACCCTGGCGTTCACCTCGGTCATGCAGAAGAGCATCGGCTTCGGCAAGACCGCGGGGGGCCAGTCCGACAACGACGTCAGCAGCACAGGCAAGCTCATCGGCTTCGACGTGCTCTACTTCTCCGCCACTTCGGCTACCTCGGCAACGATCAACGGCACCGTAGACACCAAGGGCGGGCTCATCTACGTCGTGCTGACCGGCAAACCAACGGGGACCTCGTACAAGGGCAAGGTGACCGGCGGCACAGGTGCCTTCGCGAAAGCCACCGGCACGATCACCGCCAAGAACATCAGCAAGACCAAGACCACCGTCAAGATCGTTTACTCGACCTAGCGAGCGTCCCGCGGGCCCCGGCCTGCGGGACACGACCTAATTCCACGGCGGCTGGGCGGGCGTTGCGGGCCAGGCCTGGGACGCCCCCCGGCCAGCCCCACGTATCCGGCGGCGCAGGTCGGCCTGGATTTCCGCGCCGAGCCTGCGGGTCTCCCGCCGGTTGAGCATGGCGCCGGCCGCGGCGCCGGTCAGCAGGGGCGCCAGCGAGAACGCGGTCCGGCCCGCCCGGGCCGCGAGCCGCCAGCGCAGCCGCCGGGCCAGCGGTGACCCCGCGGCCAGGATGAGGCCGCCAGGCACCACCGCGACCCCGCGCCTGTTCGCCCAGGCGCCGACGTAGGCCGTCATCCGCTCCACCACGTTGCCGGTGGCCGGCCTGCCGTATGCCTCGTGCAGTTCGGCGACCAGCTTGATCTCGATGCCGACCAGGGCCAGCGTCTCGGTTGCTATCTCGGCCGGGAAGGCGGGCAGCACCGGCAGCGCCGCCCAGGCCCCGACGGCTCCGCCGACCGCCGCGGACGCCCGAGCCGCCCGGTCGATCAGCGCGTCGGCGATCTGATCGGGCGACCGGCCGGGAAACTGAGCGTGCAGCGCGGCCTGGTTCCGCACCCGCAGCCGCGGTGCCATGGCCATCACCTGGGCGGTCAGCCAGCCGGTGCCACCGCCCACGCCGCGCCGGGCCGCACGCACGCCACGGCCGGTGGCCTGCCCTCCGCGGCGGGTGGCGCGCACCCCGCGGCCGGTGGCCCGGGCCGCCGACAGCGCGGCCATCCGGGTGGCCGCCGCGGTAGACCGGGTGGCTGCCACAGTAGACCGGGTGGCCGACCGGGTGGCCGCGGTGGCCGACGCGAGCAGCCGCCGCCGCTGCTGCGGCGAGCGCGCTTCGCTGACGTCGCTGGCCAGGACGGCGGCGCGCTCGGGCAGGCCGGCCGCACCGGCGGTCACACCCGCTTCCGCGGGGCCTCCGGTCGGCGGCGGCCGGTCGCGTGGTCCGGATGCCGCGCCAGCCATATCCGGGTCGGCCATGTGAGGCCCTTACCCACTGCGCACCAGGGCACGCCAGGTGGGTGGGCGGCGTGCCCACACGGAAGCCGGAGGGCGGAGAGCTATGGCCGGCCCGCAGGTCCGCGGTCAGCCGATCGGGGAATGAAAGAACCAGAGCTGCCCCTCGAGGTCCCGGGCTCCGTACTCACGGACCGCGTAAGGCTGATCGACCGGCTCCTCGATGATCTCCGCACCGGCCCCGGCGCTGCGGGCGTAATGCGCGTCGGCGTCGTCCACGGCCACCACGGTCATCCCCGATACGCCGCCCAGGGCGCGCGGGGAGCGGAATTCGCTGCCCGCGGGGTGCAGCCAGATGACGTGCTCGCCCGCCTGGACCTCGCCGTGGATGACGCGCCCGGTGTCATCGCGGGTGAGCGGGCCCGGGCTGAGCCCGTACACCCGGACCAGGTACTCGTGCGCGGCCGGGAGATCCTCGTAGACCAGGATGCTGATCGTGTTGCGGATGCTGTCGTCAAGCATGGTCATGTCCTCCAGGATCGTGAACAGGTCCGCCGATGACGGGTGTGCCTGCCGGGCGAGTTCGGCGGCCATGGCCGACAGCCGGACGCAGAGCCGGCTGGCGATCACCGCTTTGTTCTGGGTGTGCCGCAGATGGCGGTCTACGGCCGGCCCGAGCTGCCAGGCCGGGTCATCGAGGACCGGGGCGATCTGCCCCAGCGGGAAGCCGAGACGGCGAAGCAGGCTGATGCGGTAGAGCCGGGCCACGTCCGCGCTGTCATAGCTGCGATGCCCGGCGGGGGTCCGCCGGGACGGCGTGAGCAGGCCGATCTCGTCGTAGTAGTGCAAGGCCCGCACCGTCAGCCCGGTCACCCTGGCCAGTTCCCCGACTTTCCAGGAAGGCCTGGCCGGTCCGGCGTGCTCTGTGTCCATACGTCAGACGCTAAGACCTCACGGAACGTCAGGTGCAAGCCTCAGCGACCCCACCCCCAAGGATGACCAGCGGCGGCGGAGAGGCTGGTCAGCCGGTGGGGGCGGCGGCGAGCGCGTCGCGCAGCCGGGCGAGGTCGACTGCGGTGCAGTCCACGTGCGGGCTGACCCGCAGCAACGGCCCGGTCATCTCCCCCGGCGCCCGCTGGACGCCCGCCGCGGTGGTGACGATTCCGTGCTCGGCGAGCAGCCAGCCGCGGCTGGCCCGGACGTCCTGGCCAGCGGTGGCGCGCAGCGCGGTGATCGCCGACGGAGCGCCGGCCGGTTCCAGCACGGCCCAGCCGGGCACGTCGCGCAGCGCCTCGCGGGTCAGCGAGCCGACCTCGGCCAGCCGGGCCCATACCCGCTCCGGACCGGCCGCCAGGTACTCCTGCAGCGCGGCGCACAGCCCGACCCGGCCAGGCACGTGCGCTTCGTGCGACTCGAGGTACCGCACAGGCGATGCGCCGGGCATGGCCGCCAGTTCCATCGGGGAGGTGCGCGGCCGCAGCCTGTCCCAGTGCTCCTCCGCCACCGCGAGCATGCCGACGCCGCGCGGGCCGGTCAGCCACTTCCGGCCGGTCCCGTACTGCACGTCCGCGCCGCACGCGGTGTCGGTGTGCCCGAGTGTCTGGGCCACGTCGACCCACAGCGGCACCTGGTGGGTGTGGCACGCCGCCGCGATCTCGGCCACCGGCTGCACCAGCGAGCGGTGCGAGGCCACCTGCGTGATGTGCACGAAGGCAGGCGGGCTGTCGGCCAGCAGGGGTTCGGCGGCGGCCAGGTCGATGACGCCGTCGGGGTGCGCGGGCAACGGCACCAGCTCCAGCCCGGCATGGCCGAACGCGGCCAGGTTGGGGCCCCACTCGCTGGGCAGCACCGCGACCCGGTCGCCGGGCCGCAGCGGCCAGGCGGTGAGCAGTTTCGCCAGCGCGGCCGTGGCGCTCTCCACGAACGCGACACCGGCCGCCGGGACGCCGAGCATCCGCGCCAGGTCGGCCCGCCCGGCCTCAAGCAGCGGCTGGGCCTCGGCCTCAGCTACGTAGGCGCCCCGCGCGGCCTCCCGTTCGGCATGCTCGGCGGTGGCCCGCAGAGTGGCGGACGAGTACCGGCCAGCGGCGGCGGTGTCCAGGTGCAGCAGTTGCGCGGGGTGGCGCTGCCGCTGCCAGCTCAGCCAGGGCTCGGTCAGGGTCTGGCCGGCATGCTGCGGCCGCACGTCTGTCTCGGGCATGCCGGGATTATCTCAGCGTCCGTCCCGGGGACGTATCTTATTTCCGCCGGCTGCCGGGCCGGCCGGACTGGTTACCGAGCGGTGACGGTGAACGGCACGGTGACCGGCGACCGGTGCGGGGCCCGGATCGTCACGTGCCCGTGGTACACGCCAGGGTGGGCGTAGCGGTGCCCGCCGTGCACGGCGTACAGGCTGTTCAGCCGGATGCCGGTGGGCGCGCGGCCGGTCACGCCGGACCGGCTGGTGTGCCCGTCGCCCCAGCTGACCGTGGCCCTGATCCGGCCGCGGCGGATGCCTGGCGCCGCGATGGTGGCCACGGTGCCGCTCACCCGGCCGCGTACGCCGGCGGTCAGGGTGGAGCCGGTGGCCTGCACCCGCCACCGCACCTGAGTGGACGGGTAGAAGTTCACCCCGGCGGCCATCAGCCTGCCGCCCTGCAGCGCTATCCGGCGCAGGAAGCTGCGGTCGGCGGCGCTGCCGGTGGCCCGCTGTGCGGCGGGCGACCAGCTCACCTCGGCCAGGGCGAGCAGCCGGGGGAAGGCCATGTAGTCCACCGTGGACAGATCGACCAGGGTCTCGGTCCACACCGCGCCCTCGACCCCGATGACGTTGCGGTCGGTAACACCGGTGACGAACGAACCGGGATTCCAGTTGTAGGCCGCCTTGAGGTCGCAGCCGACCGGGCAGGCCCAGGTCTGGCCGAGCCCGGGAGGTGCGTCGCCGCGTGAGCCGCCGAGGTACTTCTGGTCCAGGTATGTGTGGTTGGCGGGCGCCATGATGATCTTCATGCCTTTTTTCACGGCCTCGCGCGCGGTGACCGTCCCGCTGGCGGAGCCGCTGGCCGGTTCCCAGTACTCAGCGACCGACCCGCGGGGCACCCGGGTGCCGGGGCCGGCGATGTCGGCCCAGCCCATGAGCGTCTTGTGGTCGGCCCGCACGACGCGTGCCTCGTGGCTTACGAACCTGGCGTACCGCGCCTGGCTGAGCAGGCTGCTGGGCACCTCGTCGCCGCCGATGTCGTAGTACGGGCCGGGCGACAGCTTGCTGAGCTGGCCGACGATGCTGCCCATGATGGCCCAGGTGTTCTTGCTGCCCGGGCACAGCGCGCTGTACCCGACATCCTCGGTGTAGTTCCACACCGGCGGGTTGTGCGCGCCGCAGTTGATGTTGTGCGGGTGGTGCAGCCGCGGGTTCGCGGTGTCGTAGTACTCGGACATGATGATCGCGTTGCTGTGGCCGGGTGAGTCGATCTCCGGCACGACCGTGATGAAGTGCGCGGCCGCGTACGCCACCACCGACCGGTACTGCGCTTGCGTCCAGTGGCCGCCGGGGTCCCTGACCCGCCCGTGGGTGCCGACCGACCCGCGTCCGCCGACCCTGGCCAGCCGCGGGAACCCGTTGACCACTATGCGGAAGCCCTGGTCGTCGCCCAGGTGCAGGTGCAGGACGTCGATCTTGTAGGCGGCGGCCTGGCTGATCAGCCGCTTGACCGCAGAGGGTGACTCGTAGTGCCGGGCGATGTCCAGCATCAGGCCACGGTAGCCGTAGCGCGGATGGTCGGTGATCCACACGGCCGGCACCGACCACGGGCCGGGACGGCGCACTGGGCTGTTGATCCAGGGCGGCAGCATCTGGCGGAACGTCTGCACCGCGTCGTACAGCCCGTGCGTGGTGTCGGCGGCCAGCCGGACGGACCCGGTGGTGGCGGCGATTTTGTACGCCTCGCCCTGCGGGTCGGTGCGCAGGCCGGACTTGCTGCCGAGCACCAGCGTGATGTCGCCCGGCCGTGGGGGGGCGGTCACCACCGGCAGCCGGTACCCGGTCGCTGGCCGCAGGTAGCCGGCCAGGTCGGCACCGATGGCCCGGACAGCGGATCCGTGCCCGGTGACGATCTGGCTGGCCGGAGTCAGCGTGAACCGGCCGCGCCCGGCGGTCATGCTGACCGGTTCCGGGATGATCTGCGGCTCCGCCGCGGCCGCGGTGCTGGCCGGTGCGGCGGCGCGGGCCGGCGAGGCACCGGCGGCCGGCCGGATGGTCTGGGCGGGAGCCGCCGAGGTGGTGAGCAGGCATGCCGCCAGCACCACGATCGCGATGGCGGCGGGGCGGGCGGTGCGCCCGTAGCTGCGCGGCCGGTAGCGAGGCGCAGCCGACGGCCGCACAGGGTCAGAAGACATGAACCCGAACAAGCCTCTCGGGTAGGCGGGCTGGGACCGTATCTCGTTTGAGATCCCGGACTTTGGCGCATCCTCGCGCCTCACCGTGCGCGTGTCAATCACCGATGCGCCAGCCTTCGGTTCGGGGTGGCGGGCGGCCGTCAGGAGCAGTAAGTTTTGCGAGGCTTGCGCACTCGGCACTCCGATGACCGGAGGTACGCGATGAGCGAGGGCAGTTTCGACCTGTCCCAGGTCTACGTGCATTTCGGGCTCGGTGGCCGGGCCGAGATGCTGCCGGATTTCCAGTGGACCGCCGATTACCTGCGCCGCTACGAGGAATCCCACGCGCCCGACGGCGACGACGGCAGGCTCGCGATGATCGGGCCGCAGAACACCACCTGGGACAGCTGGGAACGGCACCCGGCGGGCGACGAGCTCGTCGTGGTGCTGTCCGGCCGGAGCGAGCTGATCCAGGAGGTCGATGGCGAGCAGCGGCACCTCGACATGGAACCCGGCCGGGCGGTGATCAACCCGCGGGGCGTCTGGCACACGGTCAACGTGCACGAGCCGGGCACGGCGCTGTTCATCACGCCGGGCCGCGGCACCCAGCACCGGCCGCGCTGACCCCGGCGGGCTAACCCCGCGGGCCGGTCCGGCGGGCAGGCCTGAGCGGAGCCGGGTGGTCAGCCAGACCGGCGCTCACGGGCGTAGGCGTCGAGCCGCTGCAGTTCGTCGGCGTAGAGGCGGCGTACGGCGGGCGGGGCGAAGATGCGCTCGAAGAAGCCACCGATGCCGCCGGCCCCCTGCCAGCTGGTGGAGATCCGCACGGTCGAGGCGCCGTCGCCTTGCGGGGTGACGGTCCAGGTTGTGACCAGGGTCGATCCGGAGTCGGTTTCGGTCATCACCCGGCCCGGCTCGGGCTCGGCCACCGTCATCCGGTAGTGGCGCGTGCGGCCGCCCGCAGTGATCTTGAAACTGGTCTCGGTGCCAGCCCCGACACCGCCGGCCACCACCTCGAAGTCGGAGAACGCCGGGGGCAGGAAGTGCGGGTGGTGCTCGCGGTGGTCGGCGATGTACCGGTACACCTCATCCGCGGGCGCGCCGACCCGACGCTCGGCGGCGGCAACAACGGTTCCCATGCCGCTGGTCTATCACGCGCACGGCGAGGCCAGGCCGCTGAGCTGGGCCCGGCCGACTGCACGCTGGGAGCGGGCGGCGGCACGGGGTCAGAAGGGCATGAACCCGACTAACCCTCTCGGCAGGCGGGCGTGGGCCGCATCTCGTGTAAGGGCTGAACCTGGCGCGTCTTCGCGCCTCGGCATACCCGTGTCTGACGCCACCGCCTCAGCCGTCTGCTCCCGGCACTACCGCCTCACCCGCCGCCGGGGGAGCCGATGGCCATCGCGAAGATATGCAGCGCGGGGTTGTAGCCGGACACGCTGCCCAGACTGGGCAGGACGACGGCCTCGACCGTCTTGGCCGGGGCGATCGGCACCGACTGCTCGAACACGTACACCTCGTGTCCGGACGACCCGGTCGGGTAGTTGGCGTAGTCGACCGCGGCCACCAGGACGTTGGCCGGGTTGCCGTCCTGGCCGGACGGCCACCAGAAGTTGCCCACGTCCAGGGTGAACGTCTCATGGCTGCCGTCGGTGTAGTAGATGGTGCCGGTGCCCGACTCGGTCTGGTTGTTGGCGGCGGCGAGGAAACCGAGGCTGGAGCCCGACCCGGAGATCGTGATCGCCTGGCCCTCCGCCATCGTGTTGCCCGGCTTGGCCGGGGCTGGGCTGGGCCAGGTGAAGCTGAGCCCGCCGGCGCTCACCGAGGCGCCGGGGGCCAGCCCGGCGGCGGCCAGCCCCTGGGCGGAGTAACTGGTGCCCTCGCCGTCGAATCCGGTGAAGTGCGCGGACGGGTTGGGGTCGGAGTCGTCGGTGACGCCGGTGTTGTTGTACGTCGACGCCAGGCTGGGCGCGGGCACGGTGACATCGGCCGCGTTGGCCAGCGACTGGCTGCCGCCGGATCTGGTGGTGAAGGACGCGCCGGCCAGCAGGCTCACCGTGCCGGGCGACAGGCCGGAGGACGGCGGTGTCACCCGGAACGTCGCGGTCGCCGAGGATCCCGCCGGGACGGTGCCCAGTGGCCGGGGCCCGGACGGTGACACCGTCCACCCGGCCGGGACGTGCAGCGACGCCGTCGCGCCGGTCAGCGGTGACCGGGCCGGATTGCGCAGCGTGGCCTTCACGCTGAACCTCCCCTCGGCCAGGCTGGTGGATGGGGTGGCGGCCAGCGTGGGCTGTGGCCGGGTCGGTGGGCCGTACACGGCCGCCGAGTAGCCAGGGCTGGGCACCGGCCGCACCGGCACTCCCCCGGCCTGGTCGCCCATCGCCACCAGGCTGACCTTGGCCAGCCCGGCGCCGGTCTCGCCGAGCCCCCAGACCGCGATCGCCAGTGTGTTCGGCCCGTGGTCGTTGAGTATCCCGGCCGGGATGTAGAACTGGTGCTGCGGGCCCACGTTGTTCACGTAGCGGCCGACGAACCAGCCGTTGACGAAGATGAACGCCCGGTAGTCGGCGGTGCCCGCGCCCGGGCCAGGGCCGCCGATCTGCACCGCGACCGGCAGGTAACTGCGCGCGGGCAGGTGCAGGCCGAAGCTGGTCCGGTACCAGCCTATGCCGGGCGGCACGCCACGGGCGGCCCAGCTGTCCGGCAACGACACCGGCTGCCAGTCAGAGTCCGGGTAACCGGTCAGGTCCCAGCCGTTATTGGTGCCGTACAGGCCGGCTGGGTTGAGCGGCCCGCGGACCGGATCCTGCGGGGTGGTGCCGCCCTGGTTGCCCATCATCCGCCAGGTGACGGCGGCGGGCGAGCCCTTCAGCGAGGCGCTGAGCAGGCCGACCGGCTCGGCCGACGGCCCCTCCGGGCGGTCGGTGTTCTCGACCAGGACCGCGATGACATTGTCCGCGCCCGGCTTGACCGCGCCCGCGGGGAAGCCGAACGTGGCCGTGGTGGGCCCGGCCGCGGTGTGCGAGCCGAGGAAAGCGCCGTTCAGCCAGACCGAGAAGGCCCCGGTCGGGCCGATGCCGTCGGCCTTGAGCGTGACGCCGGACTCGCTGCCGGTGCCGGTGAAGTGTCCCCGGTACCAGACGAAGCCGTGGTCGTAGCCGTAGTCGGAGGCCTGCAGCACGGGGGCGGTGGAGCCTGCCCGCTGGGTGGTCGCCGGATGGTCGGCCAGCGTCCACGAGCTGTCGTCGAACCCGGGCTGCGCGTCGGCGGTCTCGTAGCTGAACCGCCAGCCGGACAGCACCGGGAGGCTGGCCTGCCTTGGCCCGGGGATACTGCCGCGCAGCGCGCCGTCGCTGCCACGGCGCGCGGCGGCCAGCCGGCCGTTCCAGGTGACCGTGTGGATGCCGGGCGGAGCCCAGACGGCGAGCGGGCCGGACGCGGAGCTGTCGCCGGTCAGCGCGAGCACCGGCCCGTGGGTGCGGGCGGTCCGCATCAGGTACCCGCCCTCGATCAGCACCGGGCCCGCGGGCGTCTGCTCCGGCCAGAACTGCTCGGCGGTGTTGGTGTCGGCCAGCAGGAGCAGCAGCGGTGGTCGCCCGCCGCCGGATATCACGGCCTCGGCCAGGCCGCGGTGCACGTAGTCCAGGCGGAGCGTGCCGCGGCTGGCGTCCCAGGTGCTGTGCACCACGCCGGACAGCACCCGCACCGTGGGCTGGCTGGCATAGCTGAGGACCGTTTCCCCGTCCGTCCCTGCCGGGTCGTAGAGGAGCGCTGCTGATCGGTCCCCGAGGCTCGCGTCGGTCATCAGCTCCGACGTCGAGTAGACCAGGTGCTGGCCGGCGAAGCTGTCGTTGGCGACCAGCAGCCGCGAGTCGCGCCCGTGCAGGGTGATCGCGGTTCCGGGCTGCTGGGGAACCTTCGGGTAGTAACCCGCCTGCTGGGCACCGTTCATTATGTTGATCGCGTCGATCGCGACGGTGTCTGATGACGACGCGGGGTTCTGCTGGCCGGTGACGACGATCTTCAGCGTGTGCTGGCCGGGCGAAAGCCCGGTCTTGGTGAACAGCACCTGCTGAAATGCCTTGCCGCCCGCCGCGTAGGTGTCCACCTGGCCGGCCAGCGTGCCGTCGATGTAGACGTCGGCGATGCCGCCGTTGGTGTTCTTCGGCCCGATCCACTCGATGCCGGCCCCGGTGAACGGCAGCGTCACGCTGTCGCCGGCCTGCGTGCTCCAGGACTCGGTGCTGTCGTAGTCGCCCTGTGTGTAGCCCGAGCTTGGGCCCGCGTGCGTCCAGGTGCCGGAGTACTGCAGCGCCGCCGAGGCGTCGTCGTAGCTGTAGCCGGCCGACTCGTCGGTGTTCAGGGCCAGATGGGTGCGTACCGTCTTGGTGGACGTCGCGTCGGCCTGGCGCACGTAGACGAACTGGGTGCCGTCGGCGGGGTTGGCCCGCTGCATGGTGGTGACCGCCGGGCTGGAGGCCGGAGGCGCGGCGGCCTGTGTGGTGCGGGTGAGCGGCGCCGCAGTGGTCTCGAAGTCGTTGATCAGCTTGTTCTCGCCATACTTGGACCCGGCGACGCTGTTGGGGTTGGCCGGGGTGCCGATCTCGCCGGTCTCCCTGATGGCAGCGCCGTAGTCATAGGACGTGTACACGCCCGGGTCGGGCAGCCAGCCCCAGTTGGTGCCGCCGACGCCCATGTAGTTGCTCTGCATGGTGGCGCCCTGCGCGATGTTGTTCTTGTAGAAGACATTTTCGAAGTCGGGCCCGGTCATCTGGTAGCACTTGCTGTACCCGGCGCCACCCCAGCCGTCGAACGAGCCGCCCTGGTATTCAGGCAGGTAGATGGGCATGCCTTTGTACTTCGGGTAGCCGTAAGGCTGGCCGAAGCTGGCCGGGTTGGCGCAGTCGAAGCCGAGTGGGTAGTTGTCGGTGCCGCTGATGTTCACCTTGGCCTTGCCGGTGGTGAAGGTGAGCGAGCCGCAGCACTGGTTGAAGGTGAACGGCACGTCTATGCCGTCGCCACGGGCCTGGTGCTCGAGATCGGCCATGTACTGGACGTCGGCCTTGGAGGAGCCCGTGTACTCGTTCTCGATCTGGTAGGCGATCACGTCGCCGCCCCTGCTGATCTGGTGCGGCGCGATGATCGCGTCCATTTCGCTGTACCACTGCAGCGCGGCGGACAGGTAGGGCTGGGCCGCGGTGCGGAAACCGTTCGGCGCGGTGAGCAGCCAGGCGGGGATGCCGCCGCCGTCGGTCTCCGCGTTGATATAGGGCCCGGGCCTGGCGATCACATACAGGCCGGCCTGCTGTGCCATGTTGAGGAACGTGTTCATGTCCCGGACGCCGGTGAAGTCGTACACGCCGGGCGAGGGTGAGGTGTAGTCCCAGTCGAAGTAGACGGTCACCGCGTTGTAGCCGTCGGCCTTCATCTTCTGCAGGTCATCCAGCCACAGGGAGGGGGACGGGGTGCGGAACGGGTCGAACTCGCCGGCGGTGATGAAGACCCGCTTGCCGCCGATCTTCATCGAGTACCCGTCGTAACCGGCGGTCCGCGGGTTCCCGGTGAGCACGTGGTGCGGTGCCGGGATGGGCGCCGGGGTGACGCTGTTCGAGGTGGCCGGCGGGCTGGTGCCGCCGCTCTTGGTGACGGCGGTGACGGTGAAGGTATAGCTGGTCCCGTCGGTGAGCCCGTCGATGATCGCCCAGTCGTTGGGCACCCTGGCGGTGACCTGCTGGCCAGCCGGACTGGTGATCGTGTACTTGACCACCGAACCCGCGCCGCTGGCCGGCGGGCACCACACCACGGTGGCCGACTGGCTGCCGCCGATGGCATGCACCTGGGTCGGCGCGCTGACCGTGGGTGAAGTGGCCGCACCCGGGCTGGCCGGCGGGCAGGAGGCGTCGCTGCCGGACGCCTTGTGGCCGGCCGGGCGGGCCGCCGCCGTGGCCCGGGCGCGGTCGCTGCGGCCCGCGGTGGTGGCCGCGCTGACCCGGGCCGCGGTGGCTGGTCTGGCGTGTGCGGCGCCGGCCCCGGCTGTGGCCTGGGTGGCCTGGGCGGCAGAGGCCGCCGGCAGGCCGATGACGGTGACCAGCACGGCCGGCACGGCGAGCCGGCCAGCCATTCCGCTACCTTTCATCCTTTTTATCCTCTTTACGAGCAATGGGGGGAACAGGTCAGCACGAAATTCAACAAAGTTGCCCACATAACGCAACTGATAACGAAACACTGTGGCGCGCGGCTGTCAAGGGCAGTAATTTTGCGCCGCCTGCGTGGAATGCCCGATACCTGGAGGTCACGGCGATGAGCGACGGCAGCTTCGACCTGTCACAAGGCCTACGCGCGCGGCTCTATCACGCGCGCGGCGCGGCCAGGCCGCGGGCTCTGCCCGGTAAGTGAACCATGATTTACTCCGGGCATGGCGCGACCGCGGGTAGCCGACGACGAGCAGCTGCTGTCCGCCGCACAGCAGGTGCTGTACGAGCTGGGCCCGGCGGACTTCACGCTGGAGCGGGCGGCGGCGCGGGGCGGTGTCTCCGCGGCCACGCTGATCAAGCGGTTCGGCTCCAAACAGCGGCTCTTCCTCGAGCTGAACCGGCGCTGGGTGGCCTCGATCGGGTCGGGCCTGGACGCCGCGGCCGCCGGGCAGGCCACCCCGCTGGCGCGGCTGCGCGCCGCCGCGCTGTGGGGCTTCGATGACCTCGACTCGCCGGGCCGGACCGCCAACCAGCTCGCCGCGCTCGCCCTCGACCTGCAGGACCCGGCCATGCAGGAGCTGCTGGCGGCCGGCTGGCAGATCGTCGAGGACCGGCTGACCGAGCTGGCCTGGGCGGCGATCGCGGCCGGCGAGCTGCCCGGCGCCCGGTCCGCCGAGCAGGTGGCCCGGATCCTGCACGCCGCCGGAGAGGGCATCCGGCTCACCTGGTGCGTCCAGCCGAGCGGCTCGCTGGTGGCGCGGGCGGAGGCAGACATCGGCGCGATCCTGGCCGCATGGAGCGGGCCCGGGACCGGCGCTGGCCCCGGCCGCGGTCAGCGGTAGCCGGTGGCGTCGGCGGGCTTGTCCGCGTCCTCGACCTCGACGACGTACGGCCAGCAGTTGGGCTGGCTGCCGTCAGTGTCGGTGACGCCGTACGCGCTGGCTAGGTCGTAACTGGTCAGCACCTTCCCTGCGTACCTGGCCAGGCCATCGTCGGCGGCCAGCGCGGCGATCCCCCTGGCCACGTAGCTCGGCGACTCGGAGATGCAGAAGTGCGGCACCCGCGGCAGCGCGTCGCGCCAGTTCTGCTCGGTGACCCCGAACTCCTCGAGCATGCCCTCCGAGCGCAGCCACCCGGGCGTGACCGCCAGCGCGGTGCACCCGGTGCCGGCCAGTTCGGCGGTCAGGCCGATGGTGATCCGTTCGACGGCCGCCTTGACCAGGTCATAGTAGAAGCCGACGCGTTCACGGAACTTCTTGTTGTACTCCGATGTGCCGTCGGTCATCTCGACGACCAGCCCATGCCCGCCCGCCAGCATCAGCGGGAGCATCTTGGCCGAGGTGATCAGGTGGGTGTCGATGCCCATCCGGAGCATGCGCAAGCCGCCGTCCAGGTCGTGTTCCCACAGCTTCTTGTCCCATTGCATGTAGCGGTCGCCGCCGAAGATGTCGTTGACCAGGATGTCGAGCCGGCCCTGCTCGCGCCCGACCCGGTCGGTGAGGCCGGCGACCTGGCCGGGGTCGAGGTGGTCCACCCGCAGCGCCTGGCCGGTGCCGCCGGCCGCGTGCATCATGTCGCCGGTGTCCTCGATGGTCTCCGGGCGGCCGATCTCGGAAGGGCCGGCGACCCGGCTGCTGCGCCCGGTCGCATACACGTAGGCGCCGGCCCGGGACAGTTCGGTGGCGATGGCCCGGCCCGCGCCGCGGGTGGCCCCGGCCACCAGCGCCACCTTCCCGGACAGCGGGCGGTCGGATCGGTCCTCCGGCATCAGGCCTCCAGGGTTAGTAAATGAGTATTCACTAACGTAGCTTAACCGGGCGGGCCGGGATGGCGGAACGGCGGGGCAGGCCAGAGGTGGTCTTCGGGTCTGGTTGCGTGCTGGCAGCGGGGTGTTGTGATGGCGCCGGCGGTGGTCCGGTGCATGCCGGGCTGCTTGAGCGCATGGCCGGGACTGCGGATCAGCACTGTCCCTGTTGGGGCGACGGGTCCTGTCAGACCTGGGCGAGTATCCCGCCGTCGACTCGGTATTGTGCGCCGGTCAGCCAGCCCGCACGATCCGAGGCGAGGAACGCGATCAGCTCGGCTGCATCTCGCGGGCTTCCCGGACGGCCCATCGGCACGTTGAGCGTGGCCGCCAGGTCGCGCTGCGCTTCCTCAAGGGTGACGCCGCGATGATCGGCGATCTTCTGGTGATGCGCGACGGCTCCTGGCGTCGCGATGAAGCCGGGAAGTACGCACAGGACCCGGACCCCTGCCGGTCCGACCTCCGCGGCCAGTGACCGGCTGTAGGAGTTGAGTGCTGCCTTCGCGGCTGCGTAGGCAGCCTGGCCGGGCTGCGGGAGGTGGCTGGCGATCGACGATATGTGCACGACCACTCCATGACCGCGCTCCACCATGCCAGGGACCAGCAGGCGGTCCAGCCGGATCGCGGACATGAGATTGAGCTCGATGTCGGCGTGCCAGTCATCATCCGGGCGGTGGAGGGTGTCGGCGGGCGGGGTGCCGCCGCCGGCGTTGTCGATGAGTATGTCGATTCCGCCGAGAAGATGCAGGACCTGTTCAGAGAGGGCATGCGCTCCTTGTGCGGTGGACAGGTCCGCCGGGACGAAGCCGGCCGGGAACGATGGGTCGTCGGGTCGGCTGCGGGATGCGGCGACAACCGTGGCGCCAGCGGCCGCAAAGCGCCGGACCGCCGCCTCGCCCAGGCCTCGGCTGCCGCCGGTGACCAGTACGCGCTTGCCGGCCAGGCCGCCGGGCTCTGCTGGAGAAGCCATGTTGCTACGATAGCTGACTTACCAGTAAGTGAGTTTGGTGGGTGGCGCGGTGGATTCGCAGACGGATGGACGGCGGACCGGCAGTAAGGAGCGCATCCGGTCGCTGGCGCTCCAGTTGTTCACCGAGCAGGGCTACGAGCTGACAACCCTCAACCAGATCGCCGACCGCCTGGGTATGACGCGCGCTGCGGTGCTGCATCACTTCAGCAGCAAGGAAGCGTTGCTGACCAGCTCTTACGGCGCGTTGCTGCCGGAGCTGGACCTTGTTCTCCGCACCCTGGCCGACGGCCAGCGGTCAACGGAAAGCAGGATCTGGGCGATCGGGCGGTTCGCGTCCATGGTCGCTGGTGATCACGGCAGGGTCCTTGTCTGCGCGCAGGTAAACGAGGGCGCCTTGCGCGGAATCGCGGGCGCGGGCGCTCTGCGCGAGCGACTCCGGAAGTTCACCCGGGCAATTGCGGGCGCTGACACCGTCGAGGGCCGGATGCGTGCGCGCCTGGCAGTCTCCGTAGTGGTGATGGCCGATGCCCGCGGACGCGAGGTCGGGGGACGGCTCAGCGAACGTCGCGAGGCTGCGCTAAGGGTGGCGCGCGAGCTGATTAGCTGACCTGCCCGCAGCCCGCTCCCGCGAGGTGCGTGTCAGCATCCTGGCTGACTAAGATCGTTTAGCGGGACCTGGCTGGTGGCTGGTGGCTGCTCAGGCGGCTGGTGGCTGGTGGCGGTACGCGGCAGATCCGGTCTTCGGGCCGGCTGGCCTGCTGGCATCTGAGGGCGGCGATGGCGTCGGCGCCGCTTCCGCCGGGCGGTGGCACCCGGATGCCGGCGGTGACGGTTACCGTGGGCGGGTGCGTATTGCGACATGGAACGTGAACTCGGCGAAGCAGCGGGTGCCGCGGCTGCTGCCGTGGCTGGATCAGCGGCAGCCCGACGTGGTGTGCTTGCAGGAGACGAAGCTCACCACCGAGGCATTCACCGGGCTGCTCGGCGGCGAACTGGCCGGCCGCGGGTACGAGGCCGCCGTGGCCGGTGAGCCGCAGTGGAACGGGGTGGCGATCCTGTCCCGGGTGGGGCTGGACGACGTGGTGACCGGGCTGGCCGGCGCGCCCGGGTTCCCGCATCCGGAGGCCCGCGCGGTCGCGGCCAGCTGCGGCGGCGTCCGGGTGCACTCGGTCTACGTGCCGAACGGGCGGACACCGGACTCCGAGCACTACAAGTACAAGCTGGCCTGGCTGGCCGCGCTGCGCGACGTGGCCGCGGTGGGCCCGGCCGACGCGGTGATCTGCGGCGACATGAACATCGCGCCCACCGACGCCGACGTCTTCGACCCGGCCGCCTACGTGGGGCAGACCCATGTCACCCCGCCGGAGCGGGCGGCGCTGGCCGAACTGCAGGCGCTGGGGCTGCACGACGTGGTGCGCGACCGGTGGCCGGACGAGCGGGTGTTCACCTACTGGGACTACCGGGCCGGCATGTTCCACCAGGATCTCGGCATGCGGATCGACCTGGTGCTGGCCACCGGGCCGGTGGCCAGCCGGGTACGGGCGGCGTGGGTGGACCGGCAGGCCCGCAAGGGCACCGGGCCGAGCGACCACGCGCCGGTGATGGTGGACCTGGACGAGGCACCGGACGGCGACATCGGGCCGATGGTGCCGCCGCCGTCCGCGCGTGGCGGCAGGAGCAGACCGGTCAAGCTGCCCCAGTCCCGCTAACCAGCACGCCTATCCCGGGCAAGCACGGCCGGAACCTGTCCGGCTGCTTTCCTGCGCCCACGGGCAACGGGTAAGCCCGGCCCGCTAACTCCAGATCGTGACGTAGACCGGCGGGCGGAACCGGGACGGCGGCATGCCCTCGGTCGGCGAGCGCATCAGATGCATCGCCTCGGGCGTGCCGAGGAAGTGACGCAGCGAACTAGCCACGGCGCTGCGCCGGTCGCGCTGCAGCGTGGTCACGTGCCAGCAGGCGTCCAGCGGGGTGCCCGGCACGCCGAGCACGGACAGTTCGCCGCGGCGCAGCTGGTGACTGACCAGGTGCGCGGCGGCCGGGGCGACTCCCGCCCCGTCGGCGGCGGCGGCCCACGCCGCGGTCTGGTTCGGGAACACCCGGATCCGGTTCTCCGGAACGCGCAGCGTGCGCAGCAGGGTGCCGCTGTCGCTGCCCGGATCCGTGCCGGACGGGTCGACCAGCCACATCCACTGGCCCACCCCGCCGCGCGGCCGGGACTGGGCACTGGACACCACGATCATCTTGTACCGGAAAACCGGCTCGCAGATCAGCTCAAGCCGCTGGTCACGGCGTTCCCGGCCGATCGGCGCGCCCAGCGCGAGGTCGGCCAGCCGGTTGGCGACCAGCACCGCCATCTCGCTGTCCCTGGCCACGCCGGAGGAAACCTCCACCGCGCCGGAGAACCGGCGGGTGAACGCCTCGATCACCGGGCTGACCGCGAACTCGGCGATGGTGGACGTGGCGACCAGTCGCAACTGCTCGGGGGCGCCCTGCGCGGCCCGCACCGCGGCCTGCGCCTCCGCGCCGAGCGCCACGATCTGTGAGGCGGTGGCCAGCAGCCGGCTGCCGCCGGGGGTCAGCGTCATGCCACCCGCGCTGCGCACGACCAGCTGATCGCCGAGGTGCTGACGGAGCGCGGTGAGCGCCTGGGACACGGCGGACTCGCTCACGCTCAGTGCGTTCGCGGCTGCCGTCACTGAGCCCAGCCGTGCCACGAGCACGAACACGTTCAGCTGGGTGAGGGTCATAGCAACGACAATTGTGCAGCAGGATCCAGGCATGCGCCGCACATGATCACGGTCATTTCTCAGCGCCACGGCACCAACAGGAGCCCGCGGCGCGGGCAGGACGGTCGCGGTGGTGGGCGCGGGCGGTGCGTGGCCGTGGCAGGGCGGTCGCGGTGGTGGGGCGTGGGCGGGTGCGTGATCATGGGAGGGCGGAGTTAGGTGGTGGGCAGGTGCAGGTACCGGCGCATTTCGAGTACGAGCGGGCGGCCAGCGTGCCGCACGCGCTCGCGTTGCTGGCCAAGTTCGGGCCGGAATCCCGGGTGCTGGCCGGCGGCCATAGCCTGATCCCGATGATGAAGCTCAGGCTGGCCCAGCCGGAAACGCTGATCGACATCAACGACCTCACCGAGCTCAGCTACCTGCGCGTCACCGACGGGGAGCTGCGCATCGGCGCGCTCACCCGGCACGCGGAGCTGCTCGGCTCTGAGCTGGCCGGCGAGCACTTCCGCATCCTGCACGACGCGGAGCGGGTCATCGCCGACCCGGTGGTGCGCAATCGCGGCACCATCGGTGGCTCGCTCTGCCAGGCCGACCCGTCGGAGGACCTGTCCGCCGCGTTCGCCGCGGTGCGCGCCACCATGGTGATCACCGGCCAGGAGGGCACCCGGACGGTCCCGGCGCGGGAGTTCCACCTCGGCCCCTACGAGACCGTGGTGGCGCCGGACGAGCTGCTCACCGAGATCCGGGTGCCGATCCGGCCCGGCGGGGGCAGCGCCTACATCAAGGTGCACCGGCGGGCGGGCGACTGGCCGGTCGGCGCGGCCTGCGCCGCGCTCTGGCTGGACGGCGACGTGATCACCGAGGCCGGGATCGGGCTGGCCGCGGTGGGTGCCGAGCACTTCTCCGCCGCGGAGGCCGAGGAGGCACTGCGCGGTGCCCCGGTCGGCGGGGCCAGCTTCACCCGGGCCGGGCAGATCGCCGCCGAGCACTGCCACCCGGTGTCCGACCAGCGTGGGCCCGCCGACTACAAGCGCCACCTGGCCGCCGAGCTGACCGCGCGGGCGCTGCACTGTGCCGCCGAGCGGGCCACTGAGCGGGCTGCCGAGCGGGCTGCCGAGCGGGCCGGGCGGGAGGCCTGACGTGCAGGTCACGGTCACGGTCAACGGCACCGAGCACACGGCCGAGGTGGAGCCCAGGCTGCTGCTCATCCACTTCCTGCGCGACCATCTCGGGCTCACCGGGTCACACTGGGGCTGTGACACCTCCAACTGCGGCGCCTGCGTGGTCTGGCTGGACGAGACGCCGGTGAAGTCGTGCACGGTGCTGACCGCGATGGCCGGCGGCCACCGGGTGCGGACGGTCGAGGACCTGGAGCAGGGCGGTGAGCTCGACCCGGTGCAGCTCGGCTTCACCGAGTGCCACGGGCTGCAGTGCGGGTTCTGCACGCCCGCCATGATGATGACCGGGCGGTGGCTGCTCGACCACGACCCCGACCCCTCGGATGCGGAAATCCGGGAGGCGCTGTCCGGGCAGATCTGCCGCTGCACCGGCTACGAGAACATCGTCCGGTCCATCCGCTGGGCGGCCGAGCACGAGGCCGCGGCACGCGCCGCGGACGGCCCGGCGGGCGAGGCCGGGCCGCCGGGCGAGCCGGTGGGCCACGACCCGGAGGTGGACGGATGACCAGCTCGCCGGCCAGCCCAGACGGCGCCTACGGGCCGCTGCGGCGCAAGGAGGATGCCCGGTTCATCCGGGGCAGGGGCACCTTCGTCGACGACATCCAGCTGCCCGGCATGCTGCACGGGGCGGTGCTGCGCAGCCCGCTGGCGCACGCCAGGATCACCGCCATCGACACGCTCGCGGCCGAGGCGCACCCGAAGGTCAGGGCGGTCATCACCGGCCAGACGCTGGCCGAGCGCAAGCTGGCCTGGATGCCCACGCTGTCGCAGGACGTGCAGGCGGTGCTGGCCACCGACAAGGTGCGGTTCCAGGGCCAGGAGGTCGCCTTCGTGGTGGCCGAGGACCGGTACGCGGCGCGGGACGCGCTCGAGCTGATCAGCGTGGACTACGAGCCGCTGCCACCGGTGGTGGACGCGCGGCACGCGCTGGACACCGGCGCCCCGGTGGTCCGCGACGACGTGGCCGGGCAGGACAGCAACCGGGTCTTCGACTGGTCGGCCGGGGACCGGGCCGGCACCGACGCGGTGTTCGCCGCCGCGGACGTGACCGTCGCGCAGGACATGCTCTACCCGCGGGTGCACCCGGCGCCACTGGAGACCTGCGGCACGGTCGCGGACATGGACCGGGTCAGCGGCAAGCTGACGGTCTGGTCCACCTGCCAGGCGCCGCACGCCCACCGGACCATGTACGCACTGGTCACTGGGCTTCCCGAGCACAAGATCCGGGTCATCTCGCCGGACGTGGGCGGCGGCTTCGGCAACAAGGTCGGCATCTACCCCGGATACATCTGCGCGGTGGTCGGGTCGATCCTCACCGGGCAGCCGGTGAAGTGGATGGAGGACCGCTCGGAGAACCTGATGAGCACCTCGTTCGCCCGCGACTACCACATGCACGGGGAGATCGCCGCCACGGCCGACGGCCGGATCCTCGGTGTGCGGGTCAAGGTGCTCGCCGACCACGGCGCGTTCAACGCGGCGGCGCAGCCGACCAAGTACCCGGCCGGGTTCTTCGGCGTGTTCACCGGGTCCTACGACATCAAGGCCGCCTACGCCGAGGTCACCGGCGTGTATACGAACAAGGCGCCGGGCGGGGTCGCCTACTCGTGCTCGTTCCGGATCACCGAGGCGGTATACCTGATCGAGCGGATGGTGGACCTGCTGGCCGGCGAGCTGGGCATGGACCCGGCCGAGCTGCGGATGCGCAACCTGCTCAAGCCGGCGCAGTTCCCGTACACCTCCGCGACCGGCTGGGAGTACGACTCCGGCGACTACCCGCGCGCGCTGCGGCTGGCGATGGACATCGCCGGGTACGACGAGCTGCGCCGGGAGCAGGCCGCGCAGCGGGAGCGTGCCGCGGCCGCGGCACGGGACGGGAAGACCGCGGGCACACCGGGCACGCTGATGGGCATCGGGATCAGCTTCTTCACCGAGGCGGTCGGGGCGGGCCCGCGCAAGCACATGGACATCCTCGGGCTGGGCATGGCCGACGGCGCCGACCTGCGGGTGCATCCCACCGGCAAGGCGGTGCTGGCCGTCTCGGTGCAGACCCAGGGCCAGGGGCACGAGACCACGTTCGCCCAGATCGTCGCGCACGAGCTGGGCATCTCCCCGGACGACGTGGAGGTGGTGCACGGCGACACCGACCGGACGCCGTTCGGCCTGGGCACCTACGGCTCCCGGTCCACACCGGTGTCCGGGGCGGCCGCCGCGGTGGTGGCCCGGCGGGTCCGGGAGCGGGCCAGGGTCGTGGCCGCGGCCATGCTCGAGGCGGCACCCGCGGACCTGGAGTGGGCCGGTGGCCGGTGGCAGGTGCGCGGCGACCCCGGGCAGGGCAAGACGATCGCCGAGATCGCGATGGCCGCGCATTCCGGCCTGGAGCTGCCGGACGGCGTCGAAGGGCACCTGGACGCGGCCACCGTGTACAACCCGCCGAACCTGACCTACCCGTTCGGCGCCTACATCTGCGTGGTGGACGTGGACCCCGGGACCGGCAAGGTTACCGTGCGCCGGTTCGTCGCGGTGGACGACTGCGGGGTGCGGATCAACCCGATGATCGTGGAAGGCCAGGTGCACGGCGGCCTGGCCGACGGCCTGGGCATGGCCCTGATGGAGGTGATCTCGTTCGACCCCGACGGCAACTGCCTGGGCGGCTCGTTCATGGACTACCTGCTGCCCACCTCGATGGAGTGCCCGTCCTGGGAGCTGGGGGCGACCGTCACCCCCTCGCCGCACCACCCGATCGGGGCCAAGGGCGTCGGCGAGTCCGCCACCGTCGGCTCGCCCGCCGCGGTGGTCAACGCGGTGCTGGACGCGCTCGCGCCGTTCGGTGTCCGGCACGCCGACATGCCGCTGACCCCGGCCGTGGTGTGGCGCGCCATCCAGGGCCGCCCGCTGCGGACCGATCTGGCATTCATATGAACGGCGGTGCGTCGCCCGGCAGCCCGCCAGGCGGGAGCGCGGCGGATGGCTGACGACCCTGTGGCCGGCGACCCTGTGGCCGGCGACATCGCCGCCCGGCTGCCGGACGTGGGCACGCTGCTGCGGGCGCTGGACGACGCCGGATACCTGGCCGACTCCGCGCTGGGCACCGCGCTGTTCCTGGCCGCCCGGATGGGCCAGCCGATCCTGCTCGAGGGCGAGCCCGGCGTGGGTAAGACCGAGGCGGCCAAGGCGCTGGCCACCGCGCTGGACACGCCGCTGGTCCGGCTGCAGTGCTACGAAGGCCTGACCGCGGCCGAGGCGCTCTACGAGTGGAACTACCCGCGGCAGCTGCTGGCCATCCGGCTGGCCGAATCCTCCGGCGGGACGCTGCGCGAGACCGACCTGTTCAGCCCCGAGTACCTGCTACCCCGGCCGCTGCTGACCGCGCTCGACCATCCCGGCCCGCGGCCCGCCGTGCTGCTCATCGACGAGGTGGACCGGGGCGACGACGAGTTCGAGGCCTTCCTGTTCGAGCTGCTGGCCGAGGCGGCGGTGACCATCCCGGAGCTCGGCACCCGGCGGGCCGCACATCCGCCTGTCGTGGTTTTGACGTCCAACCGCACGCGGGATCTGCACGACGCGCTGAAACGACGCTGCCTCTACCACTGGATCGACTACCCGGATGCGGGGCGGGTGGCGGAGATCATCCGGCGGCGGGTGCCGGGGGCTGGTGACTCGCTGACCGCAGAGGTTGCTGGCGGGGTGGTGCGGCTGCGTGGGCTGGACCTGGCCAAGCCGCCGGGGGTGGCGGAGGCGATCAGCTGGGCTAGCGCTCTTCGCATACTCGGGGTAAGCGAGCTGGATGAGGCGGCGGCCGAGCAGACTGCCGGGGCGGTCCTGAAGTACGCCGAAGACTTGCAGGCTGTTCGGGAGTTTGGGTTCGCGGGGGTGGTTGGTGATGGTCACTGACGTGGTGGTGTGGTGGCCGGAGTCCCCCGTTCGCCCCTCCGCCGGTTGGCTTTGCCCAAATGGCGGATGGCCGACGGGGCTCCTGCCGCTTGACCGGGCGCGGGATGACGGGATGACTGGCGATACGGGATGACTGGCGATATCGCGAGCGTGGCCGCGGGGTTCGGGGCGGCGCTGCGGGACGCGGGGTTGCCGGTCGGGGCGGAGCGGTGCGAACGGTTTGCACGTGCTGTGCTTGTCGCGCGGCCGCGGACGCAGAGAGAGCTGCTGGACTGTGCGCTGGCGACGCTCGCGTCGGGGCGGGAGGAGGCCGGGACGGTACGGGGGTTGTTTGCGGCTGCGTTTGGTGATGCTGGCGCGGAGGGCGGCTGTGCGCCGGGTCGGCTGGGCGACGGCGGGGGCGACGGCGCCGACGGGCAGGACCGGGCGGACGCCGGGCCGCTGTGGGGGGCGCGGGCGGGTGACACGCTGGCGCGGGTGGTGCGGGCGGCCAGGGAGCGTCCGGCGATCGCGGCGCCGCAGGCGCGGGAGGAGTGGCAGGCGGCCGGGGATGGCACGGTAGGCGAGCCGGAGGACGGGGAGGCGGACGATGGCGGGGCTGCGGTGCCGGTGGCGGCCAGTGCGGCGGAACGGCTGGCGGGGAGGGATTTTGCGGAGCTCAGCGAGGAGGAGTTGCTGGAGCTGGCCGGGGTGATGCGGGGGCTGACGCTGGCGGTGCCGGTGCGGTGGTCGCGGCGGCGGCGCCGGGGGGCGCGGGGTAAGTCCGCCGATTTGCGGGCGACGTTGCGGGGGGCGCGGCAGTCCGGGGCGGAGCCGTTCAGAATAATCAGAACCGAGCGGACTCAGCGGCCACGGAAACTGGTGGTGCTGTGTGACATCTCCGGGTCGATGGAGCCCTACGCGCGGGCCATGCTGCAGCTGCTGTACTGCGCGGCGGGCGGGGCGCGGGCCGAGGTGTTCAGCTTCGCGACCCGGCTGACCCGGCTGACCAGGGCGCTGGCCGAGCCAGGCCCGGACCTGGCGCTGCGGCGGGCCGGGCAGGCGGCGCCGGACTGGCTGGGCGGCACCCGGATCGGCGCCTCGCTGAAGGAGTTCAACGACCGGTTCGGGCTGCGCGGGACGGCCCGGGGGGCGGTCGTCGTGATGGTCTCCGACGGCTGGGACACCGGCGATCCGGCGGTGCTGCGGCGGGAGATGGAACGGCTGGCGCGGGTGGCGTTCCGGATCGTCTGGGTGAACCCGCGGGCGCACCGGCCCGGGTACCGCCCGCTGGCCGGCGGAATGGCCGCGGCCTGGCCGTTCTGCGACGCGGTGGTCAGCGCGCACCGGCTGGACGCGCTGGGTGAGCTGACCGAGGCGCTGGCCGGGCCGGGCAGGCGCCGCACTGTGGCCGTGCGGCCGGGGCGGCGTGATCGGCCGGGGCCCGCGGAACCTCCGGAGCCGGGCAAGCGCCCGGCCTGACCCGGGCGCGTGTGGCGCCCGGGCCAGGCGGCTGGCGGGAGGTGGTGTTACGGGGTGGCGAGCATGCCGTTGCATACGGTGGCGCTGGGGCAGTAGAAGCCGACCAGGTCGCCTGCGTCGTTGAGGCCGTTGATGAAGGTGTCGCCGACGCCATTGGGGTCATCGACGGTCTGCCAGTGCGAGACGGGGCCAAGCGGGGCCTTCAGCGTGAAGCCGTGCTGCACGCCGGCCGAGTCCATGTAGATGCCGACGATCTCGTCGTGGTTGTTGACACCGAACGGCTGGGTGTTGCTGCCGTGGGGGTACTGGTAGGTGGACTTGTGGCCGTTCTTCAGCAGCCAGCCGAAGGTGTTGCCACTGGAGTCGGTGCCGAACCCGACGATGTCGCCGAGGTTGTTGATGCCGGTGGCTGCGGTGCTCACCGAGCCGGACACCTTGATCGGGGTGTAGACCTGGGTGGCCTGGTTGACCTCGTAGGCGTGGGAGTTGCCCTTGGCGTCGACGTAGAACCCGACGGCCACGCCCGCGTTGTTGACGCCGAGCAGTTGGTCGACCGCGCCCTTCATGTGCGGAAGGCTCGGGTCATCGAGCGTCTGGAAGGAGCCGTTCCATTCCACGAAGCCCTTGTTGGCACCGGCCTTGCTGACCCAGAAGCCGTTGGTGTCGCCCTTCCCGTTCAGCCCGGTGACCTGGGTCTGGAAGGAGCCAGGGTAGTTCTCGTTCATGTAGTTGGCCTGGCCGTACGGCGGGTCGAGCAGGTAGCCCTTGTTCGGTGACTTGCTGGTGCCGACGCCGAAGTAGCCGGAGATCACGTTGTGGTTGTTGATCCCCTGTAGGTACCGATCTTGAATGATCGGGGCAGACATGATCCACAAGCAGTCCAGCGACCTGGCCAGCGACCTGGCCGAAGCCATCAGGATGGCACGGCAGACGTGGGCACGCGTCACCGGGGAGAACCTCGCCAGCATGGCAGGCGTAGGTGAAGACGTGGAGTGGCGCGTCCGCGGCGACGCACTCCAAGGCCAGATCGGTGCAGGGTACGAGCGGGCATACGTCCTGGAGATCGTCAAGAACTTCGCTGACATGCTCGGCGCGCCGGTCACTGAGTGGACTGCGACCCAGAACCTAGCAGGCGTCGAGACAACGGCATCCTTTGCGGGCATGACCGTCACGGCCTGGGGGACACTGTCATGACACCCACACGCGCCGTACTGCTGCTCGCTGCGATCCTCTACATCGCGGCAATCCTCTGGCTCTACACGAGACTGATCTACGCAGCCCTGTAACGCCCGTAGAGACGACTACAGCCCCGGCCACATGGCCGGGGCTACGTCATGCCTGCGGCTGCGCTACGAACGTTCCCCACCGGGCACGCGTCTCTAGCAGCCCTTCAGCGACCAGCTCCCGCACGGCACGCTGCACGGTCGCACGGGACACGCCATGCTCCGCTGCCAGCCGGTCAAGGCTCGGCAACTGCTCACCAGGCAATAGCTTCCCCTCGCGTATCTGGCGTCTCAAGTCAGCCATAACACGCATGTAGGGAGGTTCT
>DASYAV010000224.1:0-1530 GCA_036501145.1 Streptosporangiaceae bacterium
GCTCACTGGTGCACCATCCTTGTGTCGGTGATCTTCGATGGATCATCGATGCACCCGTGGTGCCGCTGGGTTATCGCCCTGCTCGCTTGACGCTGTTGATGTCCAGCATGAGTTTTGCGGGACCCAGCGGTTACCCGGGACGTGCCGACCGCCGACAGGGCTGAGCGCCATCGAGCGCCGAACAGTGAGCGAGCTGGCTGCCGCGTCCCGGCACTGCATGAGGGTGCCTCCCCACTGGGTCTAGCAGCGAGGAGGCAGGCTTGAAGTCTGCCAGAGTTACCCTGCCCGAGGAACCGGCCACCGGCGTGACGTGCGGGATCGACTGGGCGCGTGATGATCACGCGGTGTCGGTAGTGGATGCCCGGGGCCGTGAGATCACCCGGTGCTCGGTGGAGCACAGTGCCGCCGGGCTGCGCGAACTGCTGGCCGTGCTGGCCCGCGCCGGCATCCGGGAGGCCGCAATCGAGCGCCCCGACGGGCCTGTTGTCGACGCCCTGCTCGGCGCGGGAGTCATGGTGGTGGTGATCAGCCCGAACCAGGTCAAGAACCTGCGTGGCCGGTACGGGTCGGCCGGGAACAAAGATGACCGCTTCGACGCCTATGTCCTGGCCGACACGCTGCGCACCGACCGGGCCCGGCTGGCGCCCCTGACACCGGACAGCCCGGCTACGGTCAGCCTGCGCCGGACCTGCCGGGCTCGCAGGGACCTTGTCGCGCATCGCGTTGCCGTCGCCAACCAGCTGCGCGCTCACCTGCGCAACGTCTTCCCCGGCGCGGTCGGGTTGTTCGCCGACATCGACTCCCCGATCAGCCTGAGATTCCTGGCCCGCTTCGGCACCCAGGACCGCGCCGACTGGCTCTCGCCGAAGCGCCTGACCGTATGGCTGGCCGCCGCCGGCTACTGCGGCCGCACCGGCCCAACTGTCCTGCACGCCCGCCTGGCCGCCGCGCCCCGCGGCGCGGCCGGCGACGACGGCACCGCGCAAGCACACATCACCTCGGCGCTGCTGGCGGTCCTGACCACCCTCGCCGAGCAGATCAAGGCCCTGTCCGGGCAGATCGGCGAGCAGCTCGCCCTGCACGCCGACGCGCATATCTTCACCTCGCTGCCCCGCTCCGGAACCGTCCGGGCCGCCCGGCTGCTCGCCGAGATCGGCGACTGCCGCGCCCGTTTCCCCACCCCTGAAGCCCTCGCCTGCCTGGCCGGCGTGGCGCCCTCCACCCGGCAATCCGGCAAAATGCGCGCCGTCGCCTTCCGCTGGGCCTGCGACAAGCGGCTCCGTGACGCCGTCACCGACTTCGCCGGCGACTCCCGCCACGCCAGCCCCTGGGCCGCCAGCCTCTACAACCGGGCCCGCGCCCGCGGCCACGACCACCCCCACGCCGTCCGCATCCTCGCCCGCGCCTGGCTGTTCGTCATCTGGCACTGCTGGCAAGACGGCGTCGCCTACGATCCCACCCGGCACCGGGCACTCCAGACCCTGCTCAACCAAGACCAACAACACGCGGCTTGACACAGGGCTACTCATG
>DASYAV010000225.1:0-2222 GCA_036501145.1 Streptosporangiaceae bacterium
CAAAATCATCATCCCGAACGACAGGTGGCGAATACCCAAGGCCACGTGTCGCCAGGCGGCTGGCCTGCCGGACCAGGCTTACCACCAGCGCGAGCGGCGGCCAGCTCAGGCGGCCGCGGCGGGCGGCGGCGTACGCCCGCAGTTCGACGCCAGGGCCGGCGAGCGGCAGGAGCCGCACACCGGGCTGGCCCGGGTGGCCGAGGGGCAGCAGCCCGATGCCGAGCCCCGCGGTGATCATGTCCTGGATCAGGTCAAGGCTGTCGGCCCGGTGGGTGATGCGCGGGGTGAACCCGGCCAGCGAGGCAAGGGTGCGGATCACGTCCTCGTCGGCGGTGCTCCGGGAGTTGCCGATCCAGTCGTGCGCGCGGAAGCGGGCGAACACCTCGGGTGCCGCGCCGCCGCCGGCGGGCTCACGGGCCGGCACGGCCAGGCCCCACGGGGCGGTCCACAGCGGTGACAGGGTGATCGCCTGGTCGATGGCGACCGGAGCGAGGTTGAAGTCGTAGATGAGCGCCAGGTCGGCCTGGTCGGCGGCGAGAAGCTGGAGGGCCTCGGCGGTTTCGTGCTCGCGGATCAGCACGTGGATCCTGGGGTGGCTGGCGGCAAGGCCGGCGATGACAGGCAGCAGGTAGCGGCTGATCGCGGTGGTGAACCCGGCGACGCGCAGGGTGCCGGCCAGCTCCCCGCCCGGTGCCAGGTCGCGGCGCGCCGCCTCGACCTCGGCGAGGATGGTCACGGCGTGCTCGGCCAGCAGGCGGCCCGCGGGTGTCAGCCGGACCCGCCGGCCGTCCGGCTCGGTCAGCTGGGTGCCCACCTCGCGGGCGAGGGCGGCGATCTGCTGCGACACCGTGGAGGTAGTGGTACCGAGCGCGTCCGCGACCGCGTGCATGGACCCAAGCCGGGACAGCTCGGCCAGCAGTTCCAGGCGCCGGGTTTCCATGCGCTGATTGTCCGCCTTTCCTGAACATTCTGTCCACTTCTGGCACGTGGACATGAACAACGGGTAGGCGGTGTACTGGGCCTGTGAACCTGCCGACGCTTGTGTCCCGCCCGCGTGGCGCCGCGGCGAGCGGAGCCGTGATGGCAGTGGGCTCGATGTCCTGTGTCCAGCTCGGGCTGGCCCTGTCGGCGCACCTGCTGAATCAGCTCGGCCCGCTGGGCATCGCCGGACTGCGGCTGGCCCTGGCCGGCGTCCTGCTGCTGATCCTCGTCCGGCCCCGCCCCCGCGACTTCACCGGCAGGGACCTGGTGGCCTGCACGGCGCTTGGCGTCGTGACCGCCGGCCTGATGATGCTGTTCATGCTCGCGATCGCGCGCATCCCGCTTGGCACCGCCAGCGCGCTTGAGTTCCTCGGGCCGCTGACGGTGTCGGTCCTCGGGCCCGGTGGCGGGCGCAGGCGCTGGGCGGTCCTGGCCGCGGCCGGGGTGGTACTGCTGACCCGGCCATGGAACGGCGGCATCGACCCCGCCGGACTTTGCTTCGCGCTGGGAGCCGCGGCCTGCTGGGCCATCTACATCTTGTTGACCCAGCACGTCGGCGACCGGGTCACCGGCCTCAGCGGCCTGGCCGTCTCCATCCCGGTGGCCGGCCTCGTGGCGCTGCCCGCCGCCCTTTCGTCCGGCCTGAGCGGTTTGACCTGGCCACTGCTCGTCGCCATGCTGGCGCTGGCCGCGCTGCATCCCGTGCTGCCGTTCAGCCTGGAACTCCTGGCGCTGCGCAGGCTCACCGCCAGCGCTTTCGGCACCCTGATGAGCCTGGAACCCGCCATCGCGGTGCTGGTCGGCCTGCTCGTCCTCGGCCAGGTCCCCGGCGCGGCGGCGGCCGCCGGCGTCCTTTTCGTTGTCGTCGCAGGCATCGGCGCGACAAGCGCAGGCGCGAGGGCGCCCCGGCCCCGAGACGAGCGCGACCCCGCGCTCGTCCCCGCTGGTGCGGAGCCCTGACCAGGCACGGTGCCGGTACCCTGGCCGCGTTCCCGCCGCGCGTTAACGCGTCAACTATGCGCCTGGTTCTCTCGCAGGCGGCGCCGGGAAGCTTCGACCTCGGCCTCGGCGGCGGCGCGGTCGGCCCAGCCCGCGCCCTCGACGCTCTTGCCGGGCTCCAGTTCCTTGTAGATCAGGAAGAAGTGCTCGATCTCCTTGCGGTCGAACTCGGGCAGGTCACGCAGGTCGCGCAGGTGCTCCTGGCGCGGGTCGCCCGCGGGCACGCAGAGGACCTTGTCGTC
>DASYAV010000226.1:0-14427 GCA_036501145.1 Streptosporangiaceae bacterium
ACCATCAGCGCGATCCGCCCGGGCAGCGCGGACGGTTCGTGCAGGAGCGCGAGCCCGAGGTTCTCCGCCAGCCCGATAACGACCGCGTTCGAGACCGTGCCGAGTCCTGGCATCTCCCGCAGCGGCACCCAGGCCAGCAGCACCACGAGGCCGACCGCGACCGTGACCGCGCCGATGCTGACCCCGATGTGACCGGCGACGCCCTGGTGCAGGACGTCCCAGGGCGCGTTGCCGAGATGGGCGCGGATCAGGCAGGCGAGGGTGATGCCGTACAGGACGAGACCCAGGTAGAGCTGGGGCAACCGCCACGCCAGCCGGCCGGCACGCAACTGGCCGAGCGGCCCGAGCGGTTGCTGGGTCCGGCGAGCACCGGAGGCGGAGTCGGAGCCCGGATCGGAGTCGGAGTCGGTCACCGGGCCAGTGGATGTCACCGCGCCAGTGCATCAAGAATTGGCACTTTACAAAAGGGCCAATTCGGGAAGACTGGCTCCCATGCAGCGCACCGTCCCTCCCCGGCAGGTCGCCGCCCTGGTCACCGGCTTCGACCGGACTCCTGTGTACCGCGGCCTCGCCGAGTCGCTGCGCGTCGTGATCACGGACGGCCGGATCCCGAACGGTGTGCGGCTGCCGAGCGAGCGCCAGCTCACGACGGCGCTCGGTGTCAGCCGCACGACGGTCACCCGTGCCTACGCCGAGCTGCGCGATCACGGCTTCCTGGTGTCGCGGCAGGGCTCAGGCTGGGTCACCGCGCTCCCTGAGGCGCGGGGCCGGCGGGGCGACCACCTGCTGCCCATCGGAGACCGGCCGCACGGAAAGATCGACCTGACGATGGCCGCACCCGCCGCCGGCGCCGGCGTCATGGCGGCGTACCAGCAGGCGGTGGAGCAGCTGCCCGGCTATCTCGCCGGGGCCGGCTACCACCCGGCTGGCCTGCCGGAACTGCGCGAGGCTGTGGCGTCGTCGTACGCGGCCCGGGGCCTGCCCACCGATGCGGACCAGATCGTCATCACGCCGGGCGCGCTCGCGGCGGTCGCCATCGGCGCACGGGCGCTCGTCCGGCCCGGAGCCCGGGTCCTGCTGGAGAGCCCGACCTACCCGAACGCGATCGCCGGCTTCGCCCGCAGCGGGGCGCGGACGTCCGGCGTCGATGCCGGGGCCACCTGGGCGGACGGCGTGAGTGCGGCGTTGCGTCAGTTGCGGCCCGCCATCGCCTACCTGATCCCCGACTTCCACAACCCGACCGGGGCGCTGCGTTCGGACCAGGATCGCCGGCAGGTCGCGGACGCACTGCGGCGTTCAGCGGCCGCCCCGGTCGTCGATGAATCGTTCGTCCTGCTCAACCTGGACGGAGAGCCGATGCCGGCGCCGTTCGCGGCGTATCACCCTGGCACGCTGACCGTCGGCAGCCTGAGCAAACCGCTGTGGGGTGGCCTGCGGGTCGGCTGGCTGAGGGTGCCGGCCCCGCTGATGAACGAGATCGTCCGGGCGCGGCTGAGCATGGACCTGGGCTCGCCCGTGCTCGAGCAGCTGGTCGCCACGCGGCTGCTCGCCGACCGCCAGTTGCTCGCACAACGGCTCCGCGGGCTGCGGGCGTCACGGGACGCCGCCGTCGAGGCCCTCGCCGCGTATCTGCCGGAGTGGTCGGTCAACCGGCCACCCGGCGGGCTCTGCCTGTGGTGCAGGCTGCCCGAGCCGTTGTCCTCCGCGCTGGTCGCGCGGGCGAAGGATCGTGGCGTCCTGCTCGCCGCGGGGCCGGAGTTCGCGCCCGAAGGCGGGCTCGACCGGTTCCTCCGCATCCCGTACGCACAGCCCGCCGAGGTACTCACCGACGCGATCGCCCGGCTGGCCGGCGCGTGGCGGGAAACTCTCCGGGACCCGTCAAACGCGCGGCGGTCACGCGGCGGTCACCAGGCCACGGCGAACCTCGTCACGTGATCGTTGGCCCGGCACGCTGCCGCGGCGCCCCGGCCGCACGGGCCAGCACGGTGCGGGCGCGCCAGGCCATGACGGCGAGGAAGACGATCCCCACCAGCACGTAGCAGTTGGCCACGAGCGTCAGCAGCCAGTGGAAGCCGTAGTCGTACTGCGACAGGGAATGCGGCGTCCACCACAGCGGCGCCGCCGCGAACAGCAGCCCGCCGCAGACCGCGGCGACGCGGTCGCCGCGTGCGCCACGGGCCAGCATGATCAGCGCGGGCATGATCCAGACCCAGTGGTGGGTCCAGGACACCGGTGAGATCAGCAGGCTGGTCACGCCGGTGACGGCGGCGGCGGTCAGCCACTCGCCGCGCCGGCCGAACACCGTGGCCGTGGCCAGCCCGACGACGGCCACGGCCAGCGGCAGCAGCAGAAACCAGCCGCCGGCGTGGCTTTCCCCGCTGAGCACCCGGACGGCGGTGCCGTACAGCGACTGGTTGCCGATGTAGGGCGCGTCCACCCGTTTGGTGTCGTAGAAGAACCGGGTCCAGTACAGCCGCGACCCGGCCGGCGCCACCAGGTACCCGGCGAGCGTGCACACGGCGAACGCGGCCATCGCGGTCAGCGCCGCCGTGGTCCGCCGGGTCAGCAGGAACAGCAGCACGAAGATGCCAGGGGTGAGCTTGATCGCGGCCGCGATCCCGATTCCGATCCCGGCGCGGCGGCCCTGGGCCACCCGCCACACGTCGGCCAGCACGAAGGCCAGCAGGATCGTGTTGATCTGGCCGTTGAACAGCGTGTGGTAGACGGGTTCGAGGGCCAGCCCGGCCGCCACCACGGCCGCGGTAGCCGTCCAGGACGGGCGGGTGCCGGCCAGCCGCAGCGCGAGGTGGCAGGCGATGGCGAACGCGATGAGCGACGCCAGCGCCCACAGCACCTGGGCCGCGGTGAACGGGATCACGGTGAGGGCGGCGAACGGCGCCGCGGCGAACGGCGGGTAGGTGAACCAGTGACCGTGCGCCGCGACGAGATACAGCCGTGAGTCCTGCGCCACGGCGTGCCCGCCCCACAGGTAGACGGAGAAGTCCACCTGGCGATGGGTGGCCGCGTACCATAGCACGACACCGGCCTCGGCGATCAGCACCACGCAGACGGCCAGGCCGATCCACCGGGCGTTACCGGCGGCCAGCCGGCGGATGCGGGCGGCGAAAGTGACCGCGGGCGGCTCGGCCGGGTCTGTGCCGCCCGCACCTGGCGGCTGGCCGGGCGCGGCGCCGCCCCCGGACAGGACACGCTCCCTCACGGGCCAACCCTAGCCGCGGCCGGGCAATGGCCGTCTGCCCTGCGTCTGGCCGGTATCTTGGGCGTGCGCCGAGGGAGGTTCCGTGCGCGCTGTGACGTCGGCCCAAAATGATGCGCTCCGCAGCGGCCACCAGCCCGAGCCGGGATCCCCGGCGGCGGCCGTGCGCGGCTGGCTGGCCGCGCTGCTGGCGGCGTTCGCCCTGTACGCGGCTGCGGTCGCGCTGCTGTCCAGCAGCGTGGTGCAGCGGCCGTGGGCGGTCATCGCCGCGCCCAGCTACGCCGCGGCCGCGCTGGCCGCCGTCGCCTGGAAGCGCCGCGGCACCGACCTCGCCCTGCTGATCAGCGTGTGCGGCGGCCTGCTGGCGCCGCTCGGCTGGCTGGCCGGGCACGGCATGACCGAGCGTGAGGTCAACGTGATCGCGTTCGGGGCCTGGCGGCTCCTGCACCACGGCACCCCGTACCGCAGCGTGGCCACGCTGGCCGCGACGAACGACCCGGACCGGTTCGACCCCTACCTGCCGGCCATGCACGTGCTCGCCGCGGCCCGGGGCATCTGGGGCAATCATCTGCTCACCGATCCCCGGTTCTACTTCACCGCGGCGTTCGCCGTCGTGTTCTGGCTGGCGCTGCGGGTCACCAGGACGCCGAGCGCGGGGCGCTGGACCGCGCTGGTGATCGCCACGCCGGTGGTCGCCTTCCCGCTCGCCGTCGGCGGCGACGACGTGCCGGTGCTGGCCCTGATGTGCCTCGGGCTGGCCCTGCTGGCGCGCCCCGGCCGGGCGCCGAGCCCGGTGCTGGCCGGGCTGGTGCTCGGCATCGCGGCCGCGATGAAGGCGACGGCGTGGCCGGCCCTGGTCATCGTGGCCGTGCTGCTCGCAGCCCGCGACGGCCGAAGGGCCACCGGCCAGTTCGCGGCGGCCGCGCTGGCCACGGCAGCGGTGCTGATCGGGCCGGTCGCCGCCGTGTCCGCCGCCTCGCTGAACGAGAACACGATCCTGTTCCCGCTCGGGCTGACCCACATCAAGTCCGGCGCGACCAGCCCGCTGCCCGGCTTCCTGCTTGCCTCCGCCGGGCACACCGGGCACCTGATCGCCACCGGGCTGCTTGCCCTGGGTGGGCTGGCCGTCGCGCTGTCCCTGGTCATCCGGCCGCCGCGGACCATCGCCGCGGCCACCTGGCGGCTGATCATCGGCCTGGTCGTGATGTTCACGCTGGCGCCGTCCACCCGGTTCGGCTACTACATCTACCCGCTGGGCCTGTGGGTGTGGCTGCGGGTCTCGCAGCGGGACCAGGGCGCGCCGGTGCCCGGCCGCTCCCGGGCCCGCCGGGCCGCCGACTGGCTGCTGCTGACCGGGAATACCCACGGCGACCGCCGGATACCGTTATGCGGGTGAACAGGTTGCGGGTCCCGGCCGTGCTGCTCGGCGCCGCCGTCGCCGCCGTGCTGGCGGCCACGGCCGGCCCGGCCACCGCGAACGCCGCCACCACCGCGGCCACCGCGGACGTCACCACCGGCACGGCCCCGGCCACGACCGCCAGCCACGTCGTGCTGGTCGGGATCGGCGGGCTGCGCTGGACCGACGTGTCGGCGTCGGCCACCCCGCGGCTGTGGCGGCTGGCCCAGGACGGCTCGGTCGGCAGCCTGGTGGTGCACACCAACGACTCGGTGGCCTGCCCCGCAGACGGCTGGCTGACGCTGAACTCCGGCACCAGGGCCAGCGCACCGCGCAGCCAGGGCGGAAAGTGCGCGGCGCTGCCCGCGGTGGTCACCGGCGGCACGCAGCACCCCGGGGTGCCCACCGCCGCGCGGATCTCGGCGATGCCGTCGCTCACCCGCTACAACCAGCGGTTCAACTACGGCCCTGACTGGGGGCTGCTGGCCAGGGCGGCCGGGCCAGGACGGTGCGCCACGGCCATCGGCCCGGGAGCGGCGCTGGCGCTGGCCGGCCCGCAGGGCCAGGTGCCCGGCTACCTGCCGGCGGCCACGGACGCCACCCCGGCCACGTTCGCCCGCTGCCCGCTGACCGCCGTCGACCTCGGCGCGCTCCCCGCCCCGGCCGGGGCGGCGCGGACGGCTGCGGCCCGGGCCGACGACAGCGCCATCGGGCGGATCGCCACACAACTGCCGCCCGGCACGGTCCTGGTCGTCGCGGCGACCGGCGACGACCTGACCCCGCACCTGCGGGCCGTCGTGGTGCACGGCCCGGGGTACACCGGAGGCCTGCTGCACACCGCCTCCACCCGGCAGCCCGGGCTGGCCCAGATCACCGACATCACCGCCTCGGTGCTGCGGTGGCGCGACCGGCCGGTGCCGGCCGCCGCACTCGGCTCGCCGCTGACCCGCGGCGGCCGGGGCAGCCTGGCTGCGGCCGTCCGTGGCCTGATCGGCCAGGACACCGCGGCCCAGGTGTACCGGTCCACGTTCGGCTGGTTCTTCGCCATCTTCGCGGTGGGGGAGGCGGTGCTGTTCGGCCTCATCGTGCTGTTGCCGCGGGGCACTCCGGAGCAGCGGCGGCAGCGCCGCCGCGGGGCCGCCCGGATCGCCGGCGTGCTCACCGGCTCGGTCCCGGTGGGAACGTTCCTGGCCAGCCTGGTGCCGTGGTGGACGCTGCCGCATCCCGCGGTGCTGCTGTACCTGCTCGCCGCGGCCTGGGCGGTCGTGGTCGCCGCCGTCGCGCTGGCCGGCCCGTGGCGGCGGCACCCGCTCGGCCCGCCGGGGGTGGTCGGGCTGATCACCGTGGCCGTGGTCGCGATCGACGTGATGACCGGCTCCCGGCTGGAGGTGAGCACCCCGTTCGGGCTGAACGTGCTGTGGGGCGGCCGGTTCTACGGCGAGGACAACAACACCGTCGGCATCTACGCCGCGTCGGCCATCCTGGGGGCCGCGTTCCTGGCCGCCGTCCTGCTGCGGCGCGACCGGGACCGCACGGGCAAGCTCAGCCCGCGCGCCCAGGCCGTGCTGGCCGTGGCGGCGGTGGCGCTGTTCGCGATCGTGGCCTCCGGCTGGCCCGGCTTCGGCGCCAAGGTCGGCGGCACGATCGCCACCGTGCCGGGTTTCCTGATGCTGCTCCTGGTCGTCGCCGGGATGCGCATCACCTGGCGCCGGGCGGTCGTGCTGGCCGTCAGCGGCGTGCTGGTGATCGCTGCGTTCGCGCTGGTCAACTACTTCGTCCCGATGACCGGCCACTCCGACGTCGGCGCCTTCGCCGGGCAGGCGCTGCACGGCGGCGGCGGCGGGACGCTGCAGCGCAAGATCAGCACCAACCTGAGCTCGCTCACCGGCACGCCGTACAGCCTGATCATCCCGCTGGCCATCGCCGTCTTCGGCGTGCTGCTGCTGCGGCCGGACTGGTTCCGGGCCAGCCTGCTGACCGAGGCCCGGCGGGCGGTGCCGCTGCTCGGTGTCACCCTGGCGGCGATCTGGGTGATAGCTGTGCTGGGATGGTTCGCGGAGGACTCCGGGGTCGCGGTGCCCGGGTCGATGCTGCCGCTGGTGCTGCCGCTGGCCATCGCCATCATGTGCAGCGTGCCGCCGGCCGCCGGCGACCGCCCACCCGGCAGTCACGGCGGCCGCACGGTGACCGCGACATCCACGCCGGCCAGCGGCTGACCAGGCGAAGGACGGAGGGAGAACGCGTGCAGTACCGGGTCTCGAGGGTGGTGGCCGGCCCGCTGCTCAAGGCGTTCGCGCGGCCGCAGGTGACCGGCATGGAACACATCCCCGGCAGCGGCGGCGCCATCATCGCCTCCAACCATCTGTCCATCGTGGACTCGATCTACCTGCCGCTGATGGTGGACCGGCCGGTCACCTTCGCGGCCAAGTCCGAATACTTCACCGGGACCCGGCCGATCGACCGACTGGCCGCCGCCTACCTGCGCGCCACCAACCAGCTCTCGGTGGACCGGACCGGGCCACGGGCCGCCCAGGACATGCTGCAGGCCGCGCTGCAGCTGCTCCGCGACGGCCAGCTGTTCGGCATCTACCCGGAGGGCACCAGGTCGCCCGACGGGCGGCTGTACCGGGGCCGGATCGGCGTGGGCTGGCTGGCCGTCAACTCCGGCCTGCCGGTCATCCCGGTGGCCATGCACGGCACCGACCACCTGCTGCCGCCGGGGCACATCGTCCCGCACCCGACCCGGATCAAGATCACCATTGGCAAGCCGCTCACCTTCGGCTCCGACGTGCTGAACGGCCCGGTGGGCAAGGCCCGCCGCGCGGTCACCGACCAGGTGATGCAGACCATCGCGAACCTGTCCGGCCAGGAGTACGTGCCGGTCTACGCCTCCACGCACAAGGAGGAACTGGCCGCCAACGGCAGCACCCGGCCCCGGTCACGCTGACCCCGGGGCCGGCCCGCGGGCGCTACTTCCCGGCCGGGGTCAGGGTGAGCCGCACGTGCGCGCCGGGCGGCAGCCCGAGCCGCTCCGCCGCATCCCCGGCGTTGACCGCCAGCGAGATCAGCCCCGCGCTGTCGGTGTAGGCGACCAGTTCACCCGGCGCCACCGCGGCGAACGTCTCCAGGTAGGGCAGGGTGAGCTGGCGCCGCCCGGCGCGCACCACGATGCTCGAGCCGAGCCCGATACCCATCCGGCCGGCCTCGGAGGCGGCGATGGACAGCTGGACGTTGCCGAACCGGTCCACCGACATCACCTCGCCCTCCGCCTCGCCGTCGTGCACCCGGCTGGTCGGCGCGGGCAGGCTCACCAGGTCGGTCACGTCGATCTCGTCGCCCACCGAGGCCACGTCGGCGCCCATGGCCACGTGCGCGGCCACCGGCGCGAAGATGTCCCGGCCGTGGAAGGTGGCCGAGACCGGGTGCAGCCACAGTTCGCCGTTGGTGAGCTGGTAGGCGTGCGTGGCCCCGCCGGCCGCGTCCACCGCCCAGGACAGCAGCCCGTTGTCCGGCCCGATGAACACCCCGCCGGGTGCGCTGATCGCGACCGGCCGCCGCGCAGTGCCGACCCCCGGGTCGACCACGGCGACATGCACCGCCGCCGGCAGATACGGGATGGTCTGGGCCAGCACGGCCGCGCCGCGCCGCACGTCACCGGGCGGCACCAGGTGGGTGATGTCGATGACCCGCGTCCCCGGCGCGATCCGGCTGGCCACCCCGTGGCAGGCCGCGACGAACCCGTCTTCCAGGCCGTAGTCGGTCAGGAACGTAAGGCAATCAAATGTGGCCACGAAGGGTGAGCGTACGTCCTACCCCACCTCCGCGCATAGACCGCCACGGCGGAAAGCCGCGTTGGCCGGAATTGCCTGCCACGGCGCCGCGGTGGTGGACTAGGGCCAGCACTCGGGAGGTGGCATGGCGGCGCTGCAGGATCGTGACCTGCGCATCCTGGATTTCGAGCGGCGCACCTGGCGCAGCGAGGGCGTCAAGGAACTCGAGATCCGGGACAGCTTCGCCATCTCGGCGACGCGCTACTACCAGCTGCTCAACGAGCTGATCGACCGGCCCGAGGCGGCCGCGTTCGACCCGGTTCTGATCAAGCGGCTGCGCGCCCGCCGGTCCCGGCGGGCCAAGCGGCGCAGCGTCCGCTCCCCAGGCCAGCACGATGCGAGCTGACATCCCGCCGGCCCTCCGGCCAGGCACCCCGCAGGGCCGGGCCGGGCTAGCCGCGCTGCTCGCCGATCCCGGGCACGCCCTGCTCGGCCTGGACTTCGACGGCACGCTGGCCCCGATCGTGCCCGATCCGCGGGACGCCCGCGCCCACCCAGGCGCGGCCGCGGCGCTGCGCGCGCTGGCCGGGCGGCTGGGCACGCTCGCGATCATCACTGGCCGCCCGGCCGCCAAGGCGGTGGAATACGGCGGGCTGGCGAGCGTGCCGGGGCTGCTGGTGTTCGGCCACTACGGCTTCGAGCGCTGGTCCGGCGGCGAGGTCGCCACGCTGCCCACCCCGCCAGGGGTCGAGGCCGCCCGCGGCCGGCTGCCCGGCACGCTCGCCGCGGTGGGCGCGCCGCCGGGCACCTGGACCGAGGACAAGGGGCACGCCGTCGCGGTGCACACCCGCCGCACCGGCGACCCGGAGGGCGCGCTGCGCCTGCTCCGCCCGGCCCTGGAGGAACTGGCCGCCGCAGAGGGGCTGCTCGCCCAGCCGGGCCGGATGGTGATCGAGCTCCGGCCGGCCGGGATGGACAAGGGTGCCGCCCTGACGGCGATTTTTAATGAACGGCTGGCGCATGCCGTCGCATTCTGCGGTGACGACCTCGGCGACCTGCCGGCCTTCGATGCGATCGGCGAACTGCGCGGCAGCGGTGTCCCCGGTCTCGCCGTGTGCAGCGGCTCCACCGAGGTCACCGAACTGGCCGAAGCGGCCGACCTGGTCCTGGACGGCCCGGACGGCGTGGTCGCCTGGCTGGAGTGGCTGGCCGGCCAGGCCGGGACCTGATCAGCCGAGCGCGGCGATCTGGCTGGCCAGCCAGGCGCCCGGCGGGCACGCGGCGCCGGCCCGGGCCAGCGCCGCGCAGCGGGCATCCCGCTCCGCGGCCGGCATGGTCAGCCCGGCATGCATGGCCTGCGCGGTCGCGGTGACGTCGTAGGGGTTGACCAGCAGGGCGTGCTCGCCGAGTTCGGCGGCCGCGCCGGCCTCCTGCGACAGCACCAGCGCGCAGGCCCGGTCCGACAGGATCGGCCCCTCCTTGGCCACCAGGTTCATGCCGTCCCTGGTCGGGTTGACCACGAGCACGTCGGCCAGCCGGTAGGCGGCGAGCGACCGGGCGTAGTCGTCCTTCACCTCGAGGATCAGCGGCGCCCAGTCCGGCGTGCCGAACTCGGCGGTGATCCGCGCGGCGGCCCGCTGCACGCTGTCGGTGTAGGCGCGGTACCCGGCCAGGTCGCTGCGGGACGGGTAGGCGAAGGCCAGGTGGGTGACCCGGCCGTGCAGCTCGGGGTGGGTGGCCAGCAGTTCCCGGTAGGCGGCCAGGCCGCGGACGATGTTCTTGGACAGTTCTGTCCTGTCGACCCGGACGATGAGCTGCCGCCCCTGCGTGACCCGGGCCAGCGCCGCGACGTGCCTGTCTACGTCCGGCTGGTGCGCGCGCCGCCGCATGTCGGCGGCGTCCACGCCGAGTGCGTGCACGCCGACCCGGCAGACGTGCCCGCGGTAGCTGACCTGCTGGCGGCCGCGGTCCACATCGGCGCCGAGCACCACCTCGCAGCAGTCGAGGAAGGCGTCGGCCCAGCGCTGGGCGAGAAAGCCGGCGTGATCGGCGCCGAGCATCCCCTCCAGCAGTTCGCGGCCGACCGGTGCGGGCAGGATGCGGAAGTAGTCCGGCGGGGCCCACGGGGTGTGCGAGAAGTGCGCGACCGGCACCCCCGGGCGCAGCCGGGCCAGCATGCCGGGGACCAGGGCCAGGTGGTAGTCCTGCACCATCACCCGCACGCGGCCGGCCGGGCCGGCCGGCACATTTTCGGCCAGCGCGGTCGCGAACGCGCCGTTGTACTCCCGGTAGGCGGCCCAGGCGGCCGCGAACTCCGCGCCGAACCGCGGCTCGTTCGGGGTGTCGTAGAGCAGGTGGCTGACGAACCACAGGTGGCTGTTGGCCACCCCGTTGTAGGCCTGGTCGAAGACGGTGGGCGGGATGTCCAGCATCTGCACAGGGGCCGGGGTGTCGTGCCCGGCGGTGTCCAGCCGGCCGTCCGGGGCCTTCCGCGCCGCGGACCGGTCGGCGTCGCTGAGCGCGGCGCACACCCAGAGCAGGTCGCCCGCCTGGCCGGCGTCGGCCACCGACGACAGGGCCGACACCAGCCCGCCGCCGCCACGCCTGGCCGACAACGTCCCGTCGGGCTCCTGGGTGAAGGACACCGGCCCGCGGTTGGAGGCCAGCAGAATCCGCTCCGGCCCGGCGCAGCCGTTCAGCTGAATCATCGTCAGCCCAGGCTATCGGGCGGCTTTGCGGCATCGGTTAGTCTTATACACACAACCGAATATTTGCTCATCCAGAGGGGTGGAGGGATCGGCCCTGCGAAGCCCCGGCAACCACCGCGGTTGCGCATGCTCGTTCACGCCGGGGCTCTCCCGATGCGACGAGGCCGCCGCGACAGGTGCCAAGTCCGGCCCGCGGTCAGGGTGGCCGCTGGGAAAGATGAGGAAGTGAGGCCTCGTCACGTGAGCACCCCCTCCGCCGCGAGCAGCACCGCGGCAGCTACCGGCGCCGGGTCCAGACGGTCCCCGTTCGGCAACGCCACCGGGCTGACCTGCCGCGAGTGCGGCGCCAAGGTCGAACTCGGCCCGCACTACGCCTGCCTCGAGTGTTTCGGCCCGCTCGAGGTCAGCTACGGCTTCCCGGCGCTGACCCGCGCGGACATCGAGTCCGGGCCGCCCAGCCTGTGGCGGTACGCCCCGCTGCTGCCGGTGCCGTCCGACATCGCCAGCACGCCCGGCACCGAGCCGGGCTGGACCAGGCTGCTGCGCGCCGACAACCTGGCCGCCGCGCTGGGCATGCGGCGGCTGTGGGTCAAGGACGAGCGCGGCAACCCCACGCACTCCTTCAAGGACCGGGTGGTCGCGGTCGCGCTGGCCGCCGCCACCGAGATGGGCTTCAAGGTGCTGGCCTGCCCGTCCACCGGGAACCTGGCCAACGCGGTGGCCGCGGCCGCGGCCCGGGCGGGCATCCGGTCAGTGGTGCTGGTGCCCGCCAACCTGGAACCGCAGAAGATCGTCATGACCGCGGTGTACGGCGGCACGCTGGTCACCGTGGACGGCACCTACGACGACGTGAACCGGCTCGCCTCCGAACTGGCTGGCGAGCACGAGGACTGGGCGTTCGTCAACGTCAACGTGCGGCCTTACTACGCCGAGGGCTCCAAGACGCTCGGCTACGAGATCGCCGAGCAGCTCGGCTGGCGGCTGCCGCGGCAGATCGTCGTGCCGATCGCGTCCGGCGCCCAGCTCACCAAGATCGACAAGTCGTTCCGTGAGCTCACCGAGCTCGGCCTGGTCGGCTCGGACAGCTGGCGGGTGTTCGGCGCGCAGGCGACCGGGTGCTCCCCGGTGTCGGCCGCGTTCGCGGCCGGGCACGACGTGGTCCGGCCGGTCCGGCCGGACACCATCGCCAAGTCGCTGGCCATCGGCGACCCGGCCGACGGGCCGTACGTGCTGGACGCGGTGCGCCGGACCGGCGGGGCGATCGCCGACGTCAGCGACGAGGAGGTGGTGGACGCCATCGGGCTGCTCGCCTCGACCGAGGGCATCTTCGCCGAGACCGCGGGCGGCGTGGTGCTCGGCGTGCTGCGCAAGCTGCTGGCGGCCGGCCAGATCGACCCCGACGCGGAGACCGTCATCATCAACTCCGGCGACGGGCTGAAGACGCTGAACGCGGTGCCGGACTCCGCCCGTGCCCCGGCCGCGATCCGGCCCACCCTGGACGCCTTCACCGCGGCGGGGCTGGGATGAGCGTCTCGGTGCGGGTGCCCACCATCCTGCGCAGCTACACCGGCGGCGCCGCGGAGGTGACCGCGGAACCGGGCACGCTCCGCGAGGTCCTCGCGGGCCTGGACGCGGCCTACCCGGGGCTCGCCGGGGGGGGTCCTGGACGAGTCCGGCAAGATCCGCCGGTTCGTAAATGTCTACGTCGGCGACGAGGATGTGCGGTTCGCCGGCGGCCTGGACACCCCGGTCCCGGCCGGCGCCCACGTGTCGGTGATCCCGGCGGTGGCGGGCGGATGAGTACCGGCCGGGTCGCTGCGCGTTCTGGATCTCCGTCACCTGTGGGAGCGGGGCCGGCTGGAGTGGCCTGAGCGGCGGTGCAGGCACGAGAGAAGCATCACCACACTGATCGCCCGCCAGCCGTTCCGATGGCCGTTTACACAAGGTAAGGTCGTGTCCGGTCGCTGTCGGCTCTGTGGACTTGCTCACTCTGTTCGGTATGTCTGCTTCCCCGCTCCGCGATCGCCGGTCCCCGCAGTGCATGGGCGGGGGCTGATAGGTATGGGCAAGTAGGGAGTTGTTGGGAATGGCACAGGGCACCGTCAAGTGGTTCAACGCGGACAAGGGCTACGGCTTCATCGCGGTCGACGGTGGCAGGGACGTCTTCGTCCACTTCTCGGCCATCCAGTCGGATGGCTACCGCAGCCTTGAGGAGGGACAGCGGGTCGAGTTCGAGATCACGCAGAGCGACCGGGGCCCGCAGGCGGACGCGGTCCGCACTCTGTGAGCAAACGCGAAACCTCGAACGGCCCGGCTCAGTCAGCTGACTTAGCCGGGCCGTTCTTCGTGACCGGGTTGGGAAGTCACCTGCCGGCCCGGCTTTTTGCGCTGCCCGATTCTGGCCTGGCGCGGTGCCGGGTTCCTGGCTGGGCGGCGGGCAGCAGGCGTCAGCTTGCACTCTCCCCCTTAGAGTGCTAAACAAGTCGTTGGCACTAGCACTCTCACCCCGAGAGTGACAACGGCGGGATCGGGGCGATGAGGTCTTTCCCCATGGCAGGAAGGGACTGCTGTGGGCGGGGCCGGCCGTCGCGGGCGTCGGCCCGATCCGCATACTGAGCCACAAAGTTCCGGAGGACTGGAGCCTATGGCAAGCAAGATGATCGCGTTCGACGAGGACGCCAGGCGCGGCCTCGAGCGCGGCATGAACCAGCTCGCCGACGCCGTGAAAGTAACCCTCGGCCCCAAGGGCCGCAATGTGGTGCTCGAGAAGAAGTGGGGCGCACCCACGATCACCAACGATGGCGTGTCCATCGCCAAGGAGATCGAGCTCGAGGACCCGTGGGAGAAGATCGGCGCCGAGCTTGTTAAGGAAGTCGCCAAGAAGACCGACGACGTCGCCGGGGACGGGACCACCACGGCCACCGTGCTGGCCCAGGCGCTGGTCCGCGAGGGCCTGCGCAACGTCGCCGCCGGCGCCAACCCGATGTCGCTGAAGAAGGGCATCGAGGCGGCCGTCGAGCGGGTGAGCGAGGAACTGTCCAAGCTGGCCAAGGACGTGGAGACCAAGGAGCAGATCGCTTCGACCGCCTCCATCTCGGCCGGCGACCCCGCTATCGGCGAGATGATCGCCGAGGCGATGGACAAGGTTGGCAAGGAAGGCGTCATCACCGTCGAGGAGAGCAACACCTTCGGCCTCGAGCTTGAGCTCACCGAGGGCATGCGCTTCGACAAGGGCTACATCGCGCCGTACTTCGTCACCGACCCCGAGCGGCTCGAGGCGGTCCTGGAGGACCCCTACATCCTCGTGGTCAACTCGAAGATCTCCGCCAACAAGGA
>DASYAV010000227.1:0-63345 GCA_036501145.1 Streptosporangiaceae bacterium
CTGGGGCACCACCACCGGCTGGAAAGGCCCCGCCGCCATCGGCGGCACCAGCCGCTAACCACCACCCACCACCAGGCACAACCCGCTAGCCAACCACCGGCAGGCTGGCCGGCCGCGAATCCCCCGCGCGGCCGGCCAGCCGTGGGTGGTGGGAGCCGGTCAGCCTCCGGTGAAGTCGGCCGCGATCAGCTCCGCTAGCTGGGCCGCGTTGAGCGCGGCGCCCTTGCGCAGGTTGTCGCCGCAGATGAACAGGTCCAGCGCGTTGGGGTTGTCCAGGCTGCGGCGCAGCCGGCCCACCCAGGTCGGGTCGGTGCCGACCACGTCGGCCGGGGTCGGGAACTCGCCGCGCTGCGGGTCGTCGGTGAGCACCACGCCCGGCTCCTCGCGGAGCACCCGGGCCGCCTCCGCGCAGCTGACCTCGCGGTCGAAGACGGCGTGCACCGCGGACGAGTGGCCGGTCAGCACCGGGACCCTGGCGCAGGTCGCGGAGACGCGCAGACCGGGCAGGCCGAGAATGCGGCGCGACTCGTTGCGGATCTTGAGCTCCTCCGACGACCAGCCGTCGTCCTTGACCGAACCGGCCCAGGGCACGACGTTGAGCGCCAGCGGCGCGGGGAACGGGCCGAGGTCACCCACGGCCGACCTGACGTCGCCGGCCCGCTGCCCGAGCGTCCTGTTCCCGGCGACCTTGTCCAGCTGGGTGTACAGCGTGTCGATGCCGGCCTGGCCTGCCCCGGAGGCGGCCTGGTAGGTGGCGACCACCATCTCCCGCAGGCCGAAGGTGCGGTGCAGCGCGGCCATGGCCACGATCATCGACAGCGTGGTGCAGTTCGGCACGGCGATGATGCCCTTGGGCCGGTTAGCGGCCTGCTCCGGGTTGATCTCGGGCACGACCAGCGGCACCTCGGGGTCCATCCGGAACCAGCCCGACTTGTCCACCACGACGGTGCCGTGCTCGGCCGCGACCGGGGCCCACTGCGCGGACACCTCGTCCGGCACGTCGAACATGGCCAGGTCGACGCCGTCGAACACGCTGGGCTCCAGCGCGACGACCTCGACCTCCTCGCCGCGCACCCGCAGCCGCCGGCCGGCCGAGCGGGCCGAGGCGACCAGCCGGATCTCGCCCCAGATGTCGGTCCGGGTGGACAGCAGGTCGAGCATCACGGAGCCGACGGCCCCGGTCGCGCCGACCACGGCCAGCGTCGGCCTGCCCTCCCGGGAGAGCCCGCCCTCGCGGCCGGCGCTCACCGCCCGCTCCCGCCGTAGACGACCGCCTCGACCTCGTCGGCGTCCAGGTCGAAAGCCCGGTGCGCCGCGGTCACGGCCATGTCCACGTCCTGCTCGTCCACCACCACCGAGATCCGGATCTCGGATGTGGAGATCATCCCGATGTTCACGCCGGCGCCGGCCAGCGCGCCGAAGAACGTCGCGCTCACCCCGGGGTGGGAGCGCATCCCGGCACCGATCAGCGAGACCTTGCCGATCTTGTCGTCGTAGAGCAGCGACTCGAAGCCGACCTCGGGCCGCAGGTCGTGCAGCGCGGTCATCGCGGCCTGCCCGTCGGTGCCGGGCAGGGTGAACGAGATGTCGGTGCGGCCGGTGGCGACGGCCGACACGTTCTGCACGATCATGTCGATGTTGATGTCGGTGTCGGCGATCGCGCGGAAGATCCGGGCCGCCTCACCGACCTTGTCCGGCACCCCGACGACGGTGATCTTCGCCTCGCTCCGGTCATGGGCCACGCCGGAGATGATTGGCTGCTCCACTTCGGCTCCCTCCGATTCCCCCGCAGTTCTACTGACGACCCAGGTGCCCTCGCGGTTGCTGAACGAGGACCGGACGTGGATCGGCATCGCGTACCGGCGGGCATACTCCACGCACCGCAGGTGCAGTACCTTGGCGCCGCAGGCGGCCATCTCCAGCATTTCCTCGTAGCTGATCCGCGGGATACGCCGGGCCCCGCGGACGATCCGCGGATCGGCGGTGAAGACGCCGTCCACATCGGTGTAGATCTCGCACACGTCGGCATCGAGCGCGGCGGCCAGCGCGACCGCGGTGGTGTCGGTGCCACCCCGGCCGAGCGTGGTGATGTCCTTGCTGTCCTGCGAGACGCCCTGGAAGCCGGCCACGATCGGGATCGCGCCCACCTCCAGGGCGCTGGCGATCCGGCCCGGCGTGATGTCGATGATCCGGGCGTTCCCGTGCGTCCCGGTGGTGATCACACCGGCCTGCGAGCCAGTGAACGAACGCGCCTGCATGCCCAGGTTGGCGATGGCCATGGCCAGCAGCGCCATCGAGATGCGCTCCCCGGCGGTGAGCAGCATGTCCAGTTCACGGCCTGGCGGCAGCGGGCTCACCTGGTTGGCCAGGTCGATCAGTTCGTCGGTGGTGTCACCCATCGCCGAGACGGCCACGACGACCGAATGGCCGGCCTTCCTGGTGGCCACGATCCGCTGGGCGACGCGCTTGATGCCGTCGGCGTCGGCGACCGAGGATCCACCGTATTTCTGCACGATGAAGGACACGGGGACGAACACTCCTCGGGTCGGCTAGGTGCGGCGGACGCTTGAGTGTACCCAGTGCACGACAGCGGGCCCGGGCAGAGTTTCCGGCCCTTGACGGCCGGCCGGCGGCCGGGTTGAGATCGGCCTGCCGTGGGCTCCCCAGCTTAACCTGCGACGTCGAGCCGGGCGTGCGCGACGACCGCGTGCAGCGCCCGCAGCGCGGCCCCGCCGTGCGTCCCCCAGTGGTTGAAGTAGGAGTACTGCCACCACCAGATGGCCTCGAGCGAGCGGCCTGCCTGGTAGTGCTTGAGCCCGTGCACCAGGTCGGCGGCGACCGCTGCCACGTCGTCGGAAAGCCGGAACGACGTCGCCTTGTTGTCCTCGTACGGGTCGAACAGCTCGGCGTACTCGTCACACGGCCGCAGCCCGCGGGCGAGCCCGCTGCGCAGCTCGTCCAGGTCCGGGTCGGCGCCCACCGCAGGTTCCCAGTTACCGGGCAGGATGACGTCCTTGCTCGCACCCAGCTGCGCCCCCGCGAGCAGTATCTGGGACACCTCGAGCAGCAGCAGCGGCACGGTCTCCTCGCCGCCCTCGCCCCGGGCCAGCGCGTCGATCCCGTCCAGGAAGTCCTGGACGTTCCCGGCTATCCGGTCGGCCAGCGGGCTCCACCCGTCACTTGGTGCGCCGGACGCGCCCCCCGCGTCAGACATCCAGCAGTCTCCGTCCCTCAAAGGCACGCCCCAGCGTGACCTCGTCCGCGTATTCCAGGTCCCCGCCGACTGGCAGGCCGCTGGCCGGCCTGGTGACCCGCACCCCCATCGGCTTGACCAGCCTGGCCAGGTAGGTCGCCGTGGCCTCCCCCTCAAGGTTGGGGTCGGTGGCCAGAATGAGCTCGGTCACCGTCCCGTCCGCCAGCCGCGTCATCAGCTCCTTGATCCGCAAGTCGTCAGGACCCACGCCCTCGATGGGGCTGATAGCGCCGCCGAGCACATGGTAGCGGCCGTGGTACTCGCGCATCTTCTCCACCGCGGCGACGTCCTTGGGCTCCTCGACCACGCAGATGACCGACGCCTCGCGGCGCGGATCCCGGCAGATCCGGCACTCGTTTTCCTCGGCCACGTTGCCGCAGGTGCGGCAGAACCGCACCCGCTCGGTGACCTCGACCAGCGCGGCGGCCAGCCGCCGCACGTCGTCGGCGTCGGAGGCCAGCAGATGGAAGGCGATCCGCTGCGCCCCCTTCGGCCCCACGCCGGGCAGGCGGCCGAGCTCGTCGATCAGATCCTGGACGACCCCTTCGTACACGTCAGCCTCGGGCTTCCCGCCTCACGCGCCCGGCAGGCCCATGGCCCCGCCAAGCCCGCCGATGCCGCCGGCCAGCGGCCCCATCTTCTGCTGCTGCAGGTCGCCCGCGGCCCGGTAGGCGTCCCGCACCGCGGCGAGCACCAGGTCGGCGAGGGTCTGCGCGGTCTCGGCGGCGTCGGCAGTGTCGACCGCGTCCGGCGAGATCGTCAGGTCGACGAGCTCGCCCTGCCCGTTGACCTTCGCGGTGACGAGCCCGCCGCCGGCGCTGCCCTGCACCTCGGTCTCGGCAAGCTCGGCTTGCGCGTTCATCAGCTGCTCCTGCATCTGCTGGGCCGCAGCGAGCAGCTGCTGCATGTCCATCTGGCCACTTGGGTCCACGTCGCCCCCAACTCGAGCTAGCCGGTGCGGGATCGGCCTTCCCGCCCAGCTGGGTCAGCTGTCATCAGAGAGCCTACGGCCTGGCCAGGGCCGGCCGTGCGGCCCCCACGCCGACGGGCGTGTACCGGCTTGCCCGCAGACGTGGACACCTCTCGGTGCTCCCGCGCCAACGAGAGTCCGTCCCGCGTCAGGCGTTGTCAATCTCGTCGATGACCTGGCCGCCGAGCTCCCGCCTGATCAGGTCCATCCCGGTGAGCACGTCGTCGCCCGCCGAGGCGTCCGGGTCGGTCACGTCAAAAGGGTCGCCGTCATCCACCCCCGGGCCCGGCTCCGGCGGCGGTGGCGGCGCGGGCGGCGGCGGGGCCGGGGCGGCCTGGGTCTCGGGCGGCTGTCCGCTGGCCTGCGCCGGCGCGGGCGATTGCGGCTGAGGCTGAGGTGGAACCGTCAAGGATGAGGGAAAGTCCTGGGCACCGCCCGGGGCACCTTGGGCGCTGGCGCCGGTGACCGCCTTGATTTGAACCTTGAGGCCGAAGGAGTCTGCCAGCACGCGCTGCAGGTCGGCGTCGCAGCCGCTGCCGGTGAACCCCTTCACGTCGCCCTCGCGGGCGAAGCTCAGGGTGAGGACGCCGTCGGTGAGCGAGTGCACGGACGCGTTTCGGAGCAGCATCCAGGCGACCCGGCGGACCGGCTTCACCGCCTCGAGCACGTTCTCCCAGTCGCGCTGCAGGGCGCCGGCGTCGGCCACCGGGCCCGGCGCTGCGGAGCTGGACGATGCGGGGCTGGACGGTGCCGGGCTGGGCGGTGGCGCGGACTCGGCCGCCGGGCCGGCCGAGGCCGGCTGCCTGCGGGCCGGGGGTGACTCCGGGGCGGCCGCCGAAGCGGGGCGGGCCGGAGTTGGGGTGCTGGCGCCCGGGCCGGCGGGCTGGGCTGGCGGCGTGGACGGGGGCGGCGGGGCGGCGGGAGCGCGTCCCTGGCCGGCCGGGGCTGGGGTCGCGGGGCTCTGGCGGGCCGGGGCCGGGGTGGCCGGGGCCGGGCTGGCCTGGGCGGCTGAGACGGCAGCCCGCGGGGCGGCCGTTGCCGCGCCCCGCTCCAGCCGTTCCACCCTGGCCAGCAGCGCGGTGTGGTCCCGGCTCGCCCCGGGCAGCAGCATCTGGGCGCACATCAGCTCAAGCAGCAGCCGCGGCGCGGTGGCCCCGCGCATCTGGATCAGGCCCTCGCTCAGCACCTCGGCGGCCCGGGTCAGCTCGGCCTGGCCCATCCGGGCGGCCTGCGCGCGCATCCGCTCCAGCCGGTCGGCGGGCGCGTCGATCAGGCCGGTAGAGTCCGCGTCCGGCACCGCGTTGAGCACGATCAGGTCGCGGAACCTGTCCAGCATGTCGGCGGCGAACCGGCGCGGATCCAGGCCGGCCTCGACCACCCGGTCCACCGCCTGGAACACCGCCGCCCCGTCGCCGTCGGCGAACGCCTCGACGACCTCATCCAGCAGGGTGGCGTCGGTGTAGCCGAGCAGGAACGCGGTCTTGTCGTAGTTCAGCCCGTCCTCGTCCGCGCCGGCCAGCAGCTGGTCCAGGATCGACAGCGAGTCGCGGGCCGAGCCGGCGCCCGCCCGGATGACCAGCTGCAGCGCCTCGGGCTGCCAGCTGGTGCCCTCGGCGTCCAGGATGCCGCCGAGCAGGTCGCGCAGCACCGCGGGCGGCATCAGCCGAAACGGATAGTGGTGGGTGCGCGACCTGATCGTCGCGATGACCTTGTCCGGCTCGGTCGTGGCGAAGATGAACTTCAGGTGGGCCGGCGGTTCCTCGACGAGCTTCAGCAGGGCGTTGAAGCCCTCCCGGGTGACCATGTGCGCCTCGTCGATGATGTACACCTTGAACCGGCCGGACACCGGCGTGTAGAAGGCGCGTTCCCGCAGGTCCCTGGCGTCATCGACGCCACCGTGCGAGGCCGCGTCGATCTCGATCACGTCGATGCTGCCGGGCCCGTTGGGGGCCAGCGCCACGCAGGACTCACACACCCCGCACGGCTCCGGCGTCGGCCCCTCGGCGCAGTTGAGCGAGCGGGCCAGGATGCGGGCGCTGGTCGTCTTGCCGCACCCCCGCGGCCCGCTGAACAGGTACGCGTGGCTGACCCGACCGGCCTTCAGCGCCCGCATGAGCGGCTCGGTGACCTGCTCCTGGCCCTTGACCTCAGCGAACGTGGCCGGACGGTACCGGCGGTACAGCGCCAGGCTCCCCTGGCTCTGCCGGGCAGGCCCGCCCGGAGCCGCCGTGTCCGTGGGGTCGCCTGCCATCTATGCCATCCCTCACCGGAGCCGGAAGGGACCCCCCGTACACCCGTCAGAGCCCGCGTACCCTTGCTGCCTTCCGGCCCTGGGGGAGTTGGCGGGATAAACGCCGTACGGGGGGTCTCTCGACAGCTTAGCGGGAGCGCGGAGCGGCTGGTCCCGATCTCCCGACCTGGCGCGTGCCCGGACCGGTGGCCGGTAAGCTAGCCTGCGGAGGATTCGCCTAGTGGCCTAGGGCGCACGCTTGGAAAGCGTGTTGGGTGCAAGCCCTCGCGAGTTCGAATCTCGCATCCTCCGCCGCGCTGACCAGGCGAGATGTTGAATCACTCGTAGCGCTTCCGAGCTGTGGGTGACCCTTCAGTCTCATTCCTAGTCTCATTCGGTACCTCGGGACCAGGTGAAGCCACCGAGGGGCCAGGCGGCGCGCTGGTAGGTTCGGGCACTTGGGAGCGCTATGTCGGACGACCATCCCCCGCCGCGACAAGTCACGGCAGGCGCACCGGCCCCCACAGCGACGCAAGTTCCCTGGAACCGTGTCACCGGGCTTCAGCTCGAAGAGTTACTGCATGGACTCCTCGACGCGATGGGTGCGAGCGGTCTTACATGGCGCGCCGGCTCAGCTGCGGGTGTAACAGCGACAGACGGTGGCCGTGATCTAGAGGCAATCTTCGACCGACCGAGTCCCGATGGGGAACTCGATCGACAGAGATGGTGGGTCGAGTCCAAAGGGCGAACTGGCACCGTCGAACGCGGCGCGGTTCAACAAGCAGTCCTAGACGCCAGCGGTCGGTCTGATGTAGATATCCTGGTCATCGCGACCAACAGTCGCTTCAGCAACCCAACACGGGACTGGGTCTCAGAACACAGTCGCTCGCACCCACGGCCATTGGTCAAGCTATGGGATCGGGATAATCTGGATCGCCTCGTGCGTAAATATCCGACTGTGATGGCTCGCGTCCTTCCTAACGCTCTACCTGACGAAGAACGTCTAAACCTACTAGTGACTCGCTTCGAGGAACTGGGCGAAGAACCAACACAGCTCGATCTTGAGTTCTTCTGGGAACGCCAAAACTGGCTTATGGAGCAGGAGCCGAAACTTCTGGCGGGCGCAATAGCCATGTTTCTCTATGCGGAGGGTATTCTATTTCCACGCCAAAGAGATTGGTGGCGGCTCCTACAATCGGCAGATGCACCAGACGCGCTGATCAAAGCACTGATTCGTTTGCCAAGCCTGCTAGACCCTCCCCTGCCGCGGCCACTCGACATGATACGCGTTCTCGCATCTGCTGGTCGCATGCTAATCGCTTGCCTACTGCTCTTGCCCAGTGACATCGGAATAGAGATGTCACTTAATCCGTGGCGCTACGTAATCGACGGAGAGGACGTCGCGGACGACGAGCAGCAGTTGAGGTCGTGGCAGGAAGGTGCCCTGCACCCCGTGCTCGTATTCATTCAGTCGGATTTGCTGGATGCATGCTCATCCGACTGCAACCGTGTTACTGGCGACAATCCACATGAACCAGATTCCATCTCTACAACGAAATTGTGGCATATGCTCTATGGTGGCAACTCAACCCAAGAAGAAGGGGTCATCGTTATAGAGTCAGTTCATGGGCGTTGCACAGTGGGCCTCGACGTTACAAACGGCTGCCCGCTGGTGGTATCGAATGAGCTCTCGACCGAGGAGATCCTGCGTGGGGTTTATGCAGTTCTCCAGTTCAGAAGAGATCACCCTGAGAATGCATCCGAGAAAGGCGAATCGGATGTTAGGGGTGCGAGGATCACGGTTCTGTCTAACCACGGTTTGGCATATAGAACTGCTAGGGTCAGCGGCTAACATCTTCCGGGCTGACAGCATAAACAGCAAGGCCAACCCATTGCGCGGGCTGGCCCTTTTGCTGTCTAGTCTCAATTGGTCCACCGGGTCATGCCGGAACCGGCACCCCGGCGGCCCCGTCGTCGTCCTCTCCGTCGTCAGCCGGGTCACTCTCGGGGTCGTCCCAGAGCAGCCCCCCGACCTGGCCGGCCACGCCCTTGAGGATGGAGTCAAGCACGTGCTGATATCTGGTGGCCATGGTCGCGCTTGACCATCCCATGATGGCCATGGCTGTAGGCGTTGGCACGGCGAGGATGGCTAGAACGGTGGCGGCGGTGTGCCGCGCGTCGTGCAGCCGGGCCTCACGTACACCGGCCTCGCTGAGCAGCGCTTTCCATTCGTGGTAGTCGGTGTTCGGATTGAGCGGGCGACCGTCCGGCTTGGCGAATACCCATCCTTCGTCGTGCCAGAGCTGGCGGGCGGTTGCGCGCTCGGTTTCCTGCTTTGCCTTGTGGGTTTGCAGCAGCAGGATTACCGGGGCCGGTAGCCCGATGACGCGGCGTCCGGCGCGCGATTTGGTTGGGCCGGTGTCGGCCCGGGTCTGCTTGCGCTCAGGACAGTACCCGGCTTTCCGGCCGCACGTATCGCTGCACCCGTGCCCGTACTTGGGACGTAGCCGGTTACGGCGAACTCGCATTAGCCCGCCATCGAGGTCCACGCATTCCCATTTGAGTCCGAGCGCCTCACCCTGCCGGAGTCCGAGCGCCAGGGCCACAACCCAGCGAGCACCGTTGCGACGTTCTGCCACAACTTTGAGAAGGCGCTGCACTTCCCCGATGCTGTATGGCTCCGTTTCCTCGTCCGTCAACTTAGGTGCCTTTGCTAGCAGCACCGGGTTCCGTGCGAGATGTCCGCGGCGCACGGCTTCGTTAAGTGCGTTGCGGATCGTGCGGTGGACGTGGTGCGCGGTTCCTGCCGACGACCCGTTGCGCTGCATCTTTGCGTAGAGCTTTTCCGCGTGCTCGGGTTCGAGCCGGTCAAGCCAGTGTGCGCCGATTCCGGGGATGAGGTGAACACGCACATCCACGCTGTAGCCGGAATGTGTGTTCTCGGAGACGTTCGGCGGAAGTGCGATGTTCTCCAACCAGAACGTAAGCCATGCAGTGACTCTCCACCGCTGGCCAGCCTTAGGCATGCGGCCTTCGTCTCGCAGCTTTTCGAGCTTGCGCACCTTGACGGTTATCTCAGCCTTGGTCTTGCTCATCACGTGCCGTCGGTCAGGTTTTCCATCGTCCTTGATACCGACGGTCACGCGGCCATGCCACCATCCGTCGCTGCCCTCGTAGATGCTTGACCGGCCGTTCGAGTTACGTCCCATTGCGGTCACTCCCCTACGCAGCGGCGGTTTCGGGTTGGTTGCTCGACCGGAGTCCGGCCACGAAATGGTCTAGGCATTCGGATGGAACGCGCCGAAGCCGGCCGATCGTGACAGACTCGATGGCCCCAGCGGAAACAAGGGCGTACATCGTGGTGCGGCCGATGTTGAGGCGACGGGCGGCTTCCTCAACGGTGAGGAGCACGGCGGGAATCGGGCTCTCTGCCATTCGAATATCTCCTTCGAGGTTGGCCCCGGTGGATTGCTTGGTGGCTTGCGCACCGGGTCAGGGTGGTTAGCTTCCTTGGGCTATAGGTGCGGAACCTCCGGAACCCGTGGAACCTGCGCAGGTCAGCGGGCCGCTAGTGGGTTCTGGCGGGTTGCCCGTGGTTCCGGAACCTGCGGAACCTGGAGAACCTCATGGCGGGTGGGGTTCTCCAGGTTCCGCAGGTTCCGTTTCTGCGGGGTCGGGTGGTGGCAGGTAGCGGGTCCAGGCGTCGGCGAGGTGTTCGGCGCGGTAGCCCTGGAGCGCGCGTCCGTTGACTTTGACCTTGGCGGGAGTGATGTCGTAGGGGTCGAGCAGGCGGGCCAGGCCGCGGGCGTCGAGCGGCTGTCCTTTGAGGTCGGCCCACGGGGCGGCGTCGAGGGCGTGCAGTTGGGTGAGGATGTCTTCGGTGGTCATGGCCCGTTGCCCGCGGAAGATGTCGTGCAGGTCGGCGAGCAGGCGGATGCCGAGGCTGATGCCACGGTCGGCGTTGTCGCGGACTAGCCAGGTGCAGGCTTGGCGGGCGCGGGCTGGCCAGTGGCCGCCGGCGGCGTCGGCGATGGCGAGCAGGGGTTCCCACACGTCGGCGGGCCGGTCGGTGACGCCGGGGGGCATGTCGGGCCAGTAACCGGTGAGTTGGCCGGCGACGGTGGCGGTCCAGTCGGCGAGCAGGCCGCGCAGTTTCTCGCCTTCGGGTTCATGCACGCGTGCCCGGTAGGGCTCGACGTGCTCGCCGGGGGCGCGGCGGCGCATCCGGATGACGACCGAGCGGGTCAAGATGGTGTCGGGCAGTTTGCCGAGCCCGGCGAGCGCGACCGCGGCGTAGGCCGGGAATTCCACGACGGTTTGGTTGGTGCCCTGGCCCACGCACCGGTAGGCGACGCCGGAGCGGCGGTGCCCGGCGTTCAGCAAGCCTCTTAGTTCTTCGTGTTCTTTGGCCTTGGGACCGAAGACGGTGTCGATCTCGTCAAACAGGATGGTGCGGCGTGACTCGGCGTCGGCGACGGAGCGGAACAGCGCGGCGGGGGTGGCGTTGACCGCGTGCATCGGCCACGGGACTAGCAGGGTGAGTACTTCGAGGGCGCGGGTTTTGCCCGAGCCGGGCTCGGGTGACAGGAACGCCAGCCGGGGGGTGGAGTCGAAGACGTCTAGCACGTGGGCGTGCGCGGCCCACAGTGTGGTGGCGGTGTAGGCGTGCTCGGTGGGCAGGGCACAGAACCGGCCGACGAACGCGCGCACCTCGTCCAGCGCGGCTGCGCCGTCCCGGCTGGCGGGCCTCACGCGGCGGCCCGCACGGTGGCTAGCGGGCGGGGCTTGCGCTTGCCCGCGGCGATGCCCGCGCCGATGACGCTGCGGGCGTAGTCCTCGGTGAACGGCGGGTCGCCGACGCCGTAATGCACGCTGGCCGCTGCGGCCAGCTCGGCGGCGGCCAGGTCCTCGGGCAGCACTCCCGCGGCGATGAGCTGGCCGAGGTGGAAGGCGGCCTTGTTCAGCGCGTGGTTCCGGCCACCTTCGACGGCGCCGCGGACCCGCTCGCACTCCGCACTGAGTGCCGTTGTGGTGTAGGTGTCCAGGTCACGAACCTGACCAGGGCCTGCCGGACGGCACCCAGTAGCGGCGGCTGCGGGGGGCGTGGTCAGCAGGGCGGCGAGCCAGTCCGGCAGCCGGGCCGGGGCCCGGGCGTGGACCACCTCATAGCGGCCGGTGCCGCCGTCGGGCAGGCGGGCGAGGGAGCCGGGCGCGACTACGTAGCCGCCGTGCGCGCGGGTGTCGATCAGCCAGCCGAGCCCGCGCGCGGAGGTCCCGCAGGTGTTCCGCAGCGATGGCTGGCTGGGCTGCGGGGTGTAGTACAGGTGCAGCCCGCCGCGGACGGTACGCACCATGAACGTGTCGAACAGGTCCCGGCCGGCGTGCCGGTGGCAGTGCCGTTCAGCCAGCACGGCCAACACGTCGGAGCCGTCCCGGACGCCGGGCAGTGCCCATTGCGGCGGTGGTTTCCCGCCGGGCTCGGGCGTGTCCAGGTCGATCACAACCAGCCCGGCCGGGCCGGTCGCGATGCCGATGTTGTAGCGGGTGTGCGTCCACGCGCGGGTGATGCGGGCGGGGTCAGTGGTGGCGCGTTGCTCCCAGCCGGTGTGCCCGCCATGGCAGCGCGGGTCGGTGCCGGTGCAGTGCGCGGCGTCGTGGTCGGGGAACGCGGGCCGCTTGCTGCCTGGCCGCAGCGGGAACACCGGCCAGCCGCGCGCGGCGCAGCGCAGCGCGGACTCGAGCAGGCCGTTTCCGGGCGGGTGGGGACTGGCGGGTGTGGTCATGGTGGCGCCTTCCGGTGGGGCAGGTTCCGGGGGTTCCGGAACCTCACGGGTCGGCCGGAACCCGGTGGATGCCTGCTGACCTGCGCAGGTTCCGGAGGTTCCGGAGGTTCCGCTGTTTCGGGCAAGGGCGGGGCTGGCGGTGAGGTAGCCCGCGCACCGGTCCACGAGACGGCGCCGGTACAGGCGGCCGATCACGGCCGACAGGTCGGGCACGCTGACGGCGAGCATGCGGGCCAGGTCGGTATCGGTGCGGGCGGTGTCGCGGTGCAAGATGGCCAGCACCCGGGCGGCCAGCGGCCCGGTGGCCGGGTCCGGCGGGCTGGTGCTGGTCATGCTGCCGCCGGGAGGGTGCCGGGCTGGATAGCCTCGATCAGGGCGCTGAACAGCACTTCGGCGACGGGCGGGGTGACGGCGTTGCCGAGCTGGCGGACCTTCTCTCGTTTGCTGCCCAGCACCGTGTAGCCGGGCTGGAAGGCCATCGCGGCGCTGATCTCGTGCGGTTCGAGCATCCGGAACAGCACGTCGGCCACGTCGATGGCGGGGCTGGCCAGGGCGAACCGGTCCCGGGTGGTGAGCGAGCCGATCGGCTCGGCGGCCTCCCGCACGACCCCGGTACGGTTGTAGGGGATCAGCAGGTGGGCCAGGTGTTCCCAGGTCAGCAGGGACTGGTGCCCGGCCGCGGTCAGCGCCCGCAGCGGTTCCAGCGCGGGGGTGCACATCTGGCCCGGGTCACCGCGTGGGGTGTTGTTCCGCATGACCATGGCCGCGTCGGCGGGTGAGATCAGCGCGTGGTTCAGCCCCGACGTGGTGACCGCGCCGAGCGGCGCGGTGATGGCCGTGGCGTCGCAGTTGCCGCGCAGCACCGCCAGGAACGGCGGCACGGCGAGGCTGGTTTCGGCGCGGGCCGTCTGGGTGCGGGCCGGGGCGTCGGCGGGAAGGGCTTCCTTGCCGTCGCGGCCTTCCACCGGCACCAGCAGCGGGGGCACCGCCACGCCGAGGTGGTTGCCGCTAGCGGTCACCGCCGGCGCCGCGCCGGTGACGGCGGCGGTGCGCACATCGCCGGGGCCGCCGCGGTGCACGGTGAGGAACGGCGGCGTGGCCAGGCCGTCGTTTTCCCGGGTGGTGCGGGCGCCCATCGGGCCGGTGACCGGCGTGGCCTCCTGCCGCCAGGTGCCGCCGGCGGGGATCATCAGCGGCGGCGGCAGCGTGGGCGTGGCGGTCTGGGTGAGGGGGCGGGCGTAGCGGCGTAGCCCGGCCTCGATGCGGGCGAGGGTCTTGGGCTTGAGCGGGGTGGCGCGGTCCCCGATCCGGGTGCCCGGCAGGGTCCAGTCGATCGCGGCGGCGGCGGGCATCGCGCCGGGCTCGATGACCTGCCCGCGGCAGGCTATCTGGGGGCAGCGGTAGAGGTATTGCTGCCGGTAGCGGCCCATGTCGTTGCCGGGACGTTTCCACCACTGCACCGCCCGCACGTGCTGGGCGCAGCCGGGGCACCACGCCTGGGGCCGCAGCCACCGGTCCCAGTCCGGGTCGCGGCCGAGCGAGGCGAGCCAGTAGGCCAGGTACAGCCGGTCCCGGCTTTGCGGTGCGTAGGGGGTGGTGGCGGGGCGGGCGTGCATCGAGTTGAGCGCGATCAGCTTCGTCCGGTAGCCCAGGTTGGCGATCGAGCCGACCCAGGTGTGCCAGGCGGTCCAGGCGCGCACGTCGGTGACGTTCTCCACGACACCGGCCAGCACCGGGCGGCCCCGCCGTGCCATGGCGGCCAGGTAGCGGGGCACGTCCCACATCAGCGACCGGGACCGGTCGGTCGCCTCGTCGGGCAGGGTCTCGCCGAACAGGTCCGGCTGCTTGTCGAAGTCGCGGCGCCGGCCGCGGGCCTGGCTCCAGGTGGGGCACTCCGGGCTGGCCCAGAACAGGTCGGCGGCGGGGAAGCGGTCCAGGTCGGCATCGTGCAGGTCGCCCTGGAAGTGCTCGGCGGCGGGGAAGTTGACCGTGTGCGAGGCGATCGCGGTGTCCCAGTGGTTGGCGGCCAGGCGGACGGTGACGCCGGGCACGGCGGCGCCGCCCTGGCTGCTGCCGCCCGCGCCGCAGAAGAAATCGATCAGGGTCCAGGTCATGCTGCTGCCTCCGTGTTGCGGGCTGGGGCGTACCAGGGGTCATCGGCCGGGGCGGCGGCCAGCCGGGCCACGCCGGGTACCCGGCCGGTGACCAGGCCGCGGCGCAGCGCGGTGTGCGCGGTTTGCCCGGCGGTGGTCATCACCCCGGCGGCGGCCTTGGCCACGTCGGGGGTCAGCGAGCGGGACAGGGAGCCGTCGCGGTTGCGGGGCAGCCAGGTCTGGCGGGGGGTGACCCCGCACAGCGGGCAGTGCCGGGCGGCGCCGCCCTGGCGTTTGAGCTGGCGTTCGCGGTCCCGGCCGCCGGGCCAGGTGCGGGCCAGCGTCCAGCCGATCCCCTCCGCCGCGATGACGGCCAGCAGCCGGGCACCGTGGCCGCGTTCGTGCTGGCGCAGCCGGGCGGGCAGGTTGGCGGTGGAGCCGGTGTAGTGGCGGGCGTGCCGGTAGGGCCGCTCGAAGTGCAGCAGGTAGACGGTCATGCCGCGGCCTCGCTGCCTGCCGGGGCGGCGGGCGGGGTGTCGAACAGGCTGGCCTGGCAGCCGCGGGCCGCGTGCCGGCTGAGCACGCGTGCCCGCCACCGGGTGGCGTAGACCAGGCAGTTGGCACAGTTCTTGTGGCCGGTGCAGCCGGGCAGGGCGGGCCGGCGGCGGGCGGCGTAACTCCAGGCCATCGAGTCGGCCGAAGCCAGCAGGTGACCGTACAGCCGCAGTCCTTCGGTCTTGACGCCGAACCCGTGCAGCCGCAGCCCGGCGCGGGCCAGTTCGGTCACGATCAGGGCGATCTCGGTGGTGGACTGGCGCCGGCACACCGACCCCAGCCCCACCCGCGGCAGTGCCGCCAGGTCCACCCCGGCCGTGGCGTACAGCTCCACGCAGGCCAGGTAGTCGCCCAGCCGCCAGCCCTGCACCACCGGGATGATCGGCAGGGCCGGCGCGAGCTGGCGCAAGGCCAGGTAGTTGGCCACGGTGCGGTGCACGTGCTCGCCGACCGATAGCCCGGTGCGGTCGAGCATGAACGGCTCGCACATCCAGTCCTGCGGCGCGGCGAAGTCCAGCCCGCCGATCTGGCTGGCGTAGCGGGTGACCGCGGCGGCGTAGTCGGCGGGCGGGGTGACCCACCGGCCGTGCAGGGACAGCTCGGTGAACCCGCCGGAGTCCAGCGCCCACCGGCAGGTGGCCGGGCGCAGCCGGCGGGGACGGCGGGCGAGCTGGCGGTGGGAGACGAACAGCGGGAACCCCGCGCGCCACAGCCAGTGCGGCTGATGGGCTCCCAGGTAGAACAGCCCCAGGCCGCCGGGGTCGGCGGCGGTGACGGGGGCCACGGCCGGTGTCATGATGAGTGTGCCTCCTTCGAGGGGTATCGCGGGGCCGGTGGATTTGCTTGGTGGCTTGTGCACCGGCCCCGCACTGCTGTCCGGGTCAGAACGGCGGCTTGTCGTCACCGGCCGGTCCCGCGGTGGCCCCGACGGTCACCGGCTCGCTGGCGGGGGCGGCCCACGGGTCATCGGCCGGGCGGGTCTCACCGCCCGCGGCGGCGTGCTCGCGGGTGGTCTTGGTGACCTTGGTGGTGGCGCGGCGCAGGCTGGGGCCGAGGTCGTCCACGGTCATCTCGACAGCGGCCCGCTTGCCGCCGTCCTTGTCTTCCCAGGTGCGGCAGCGCAGCCGCCCGCTCGCGACCACGGCGTTCCCCCGGGACAGGGAAGCGGCGATGTTCTCCGCCAGGTCCCCCCACGCGGAGCAGCGGGCGAACCAGGTCTCGCCGTCCTGCCACTCTCCGGAGGTGCGGTCGGGGAAGCGCGGGGTGTTGGCGATGGTGAACGACGCGACCGGGCGGCCGGTCTGCGTGTAGCGCAGTTCGGGGTCGGCGGTCAGGTTGCCGGTGATGGTGGTGGTCAGCTCGTTGGCCATGACAGGTGATTCCTTCCAGTTGACGTAGTTGCCAGGTGGCAGGTCAGGCGGCAGGTGCCAGGCGGGGGTGCAGGTAGCGGACCGGCTTGCCGTGCTGGTGGGCGTAGGTGATCTCGGCGCGGGTGGACTCGCCGATGTAGCCGCCGACGTTGAGGATCAGCACGTAGTCGGCCAGGTCGATCTTTCGTTTGTGCAGTTCATCGAGCCGGGTCTTGAGTTCGGGGTCGGCGTGCTGCGGGTCATCAGCCGCGGCCTGGGTGGTGACGATCTCGATGGCCAGCACGATCTGCCCGGCCCTGGTCAGGTCGCGCCGCTGGCGGTTGAACTCGTCCACGAACCGGGTGGACCCGCACAGGCAGACGATCGGCGGGAAGTCCAGGGCGTCGTGTGCGGCCGGGGTGAGGGTGAACGGGACCGGGCCGTCAGGGCCGGCCGACTGCGCGGGTGGGCGTGTGGTCATCTGGCGTTCAACCAGGACGGTGGCGCGTGGGTGGGTCATGGTGGCTTGTGTCCCCCTTCGAGGTGGGCGGGTGCGGGGTGTCAGAGGTTGTTGGAGATGGCGGCGATGGCGTGCGCGGCCTGGTGGATCAGGCCGGCCGCGGCTGCGGGGTTGTGGATGACCCACAGGCCGCCGATGGCGATCGCGATCCAGGTCAAGACCTTTTTCACGGGTGCCTCCTTGGGTTAGAGCCGGTGGCCGATCCGGGTGCCGAACGGGCCGGGAATGGTCACGTAGGGGCCGCGGGCTGAGGACCAGTAGAGGTTGGGGCCGCGGTGGCCGCGGGCGCGTCCGTGCCGGTAGTTGGCGTGGCTGTGCCCGGCGTGGAAGGCCAGGTAGACCACGGCGGCGATGATGAGCAGGGCGATCATGAGAGGGTCCTTTCGCTGAGGCTGGCCGGGGCGGTGTCCCCGGTAGGCGTGCCGGGATGTCAGGGCTGGCCGGGGCCGCGTCCGAACTGGATGTTCCGGATGTGAATGCGGCCGGCCTGGATGGCGGTGCTGTCGCCGGAGCGGGCGGTGCCTGCGGATGTGCCCCCCGCCGCGGTGTCGGCGGCCTGGGTGGCGTGGTCTGCAGCGTGCTGGGCGGCGGTGGTTTGCGCGGGGGTGAGGGGCGCGGACGGGGTGCCGGTGATCCCGTCGATCACGATGCCGCTGTCCCCGATGGTGATGCTGCCGATGACGGCGTGGTCGTACTGGGCGCCGACGGTGGCGTTGGGGCCGCGGTAGTTGATGCCTGATGGACGGGGCGGCGGTGTGCTGCTGGCTGGCGGCGGGGTGGTGCCGCCGGGTGGGGCGGTGTCCCCTGGCTGGCCTGCGGCTGAGCGTCCGCGGGTTCCGCCGTGGGCTGCGGTGCGGGAGCTGGGGCTGCCCCGGCCTCCGGTTCTGCACATGTCTGGTTCTCCTTCGCGGTGGTGGCGGGGTTGTGTCCCCCGTCTGGGCTGGGTTTTCGTATGGCTGGGTCAGGGGCCCGGTGGTGGCGTGTTGCGCGGCGGCCGCCATGGCGGGATGGGTGGTTCCTCGCCGCGGTAGCGGGTGCGCTGCCAGACGGCGGTGGCGCGGTGGATGAGCACGGCGCCGGGCCGGAACCGGTAGCCGGTGCCGTCGCAGCGGGCGCAGGTGGTCCGGCGGCGCAGTTTGCGGCCGGTGCCCCAGCCGTGGCAGGACCGGCAAGAGGCAGCGGGGCTGGCCAGCACGAACAGCGTGTAAACGGTGAGGGCGGCGGCGAGGATGAGGACGGTGGTCACGGCGGTCTCCTTACTTGTGCTGGCGGGGGCAGTCGTTGATGCCGTCGGCGTGGCCCTGGTCGTAGCCCTGCCGCATGCCGTCGGCGTGGCCGCGGTCATAGCCCTGCTGCCAGCCGTCGGCGTGGCCGTCGTGGTCTCCGGTGTGGTAGCCGGTCTTGAAGGCCACGCACAGCGGCCGGGGGCAGCTGGTGTCGCTGCACGCCCGGTAGTCGTGGGCGGGCTTGGCCTGCCGGGCGGCGGCCTGCTGTTGTTTGGCGTAGGCGGCCTTCCGCGCCTTGAAGTCCGACCGGGTGCGGCAGGTGTGGGTGAGCGGGTTGCCGCGGGGCTTGCCGCACCGGCCGCAGACGGTGTTGAGTTGCGGGCGCCGCGTCATGTCCGTTCACCCCCATGCCCCCCGCCGCGGCGGGCCGCCCCCGCTCCGGCCGCTACAGCGGAACACCGCAGGCCAGCCGGGGTACGCCGTGTATCGGCTGTCGCGGCGCCGGGGCGCTGGTGCTGGTCAGCGCGTGTTGTGCTGCCGCTACACATCCCGGCCGGTGCGCTACACATGGGTGGGCTCCACGGCGGCGGCCACGGCGGCCCGCTCGCAGCCTGATCGGGGCGGCTTGCCCGGCTCGCGGACGGACTTGACGGCGATGCCGAGGTTGCGCAGCTGGGAGGCGGCGGCTTCCTTGGTGATGTCGGCGTAGGCGGCGGGGATCGAGCCGCGCAGCCGGCCGGCGATGGTCTCGCACCACAGCTTGTCGTCGTCGCCGAAGACCATCAGCACGTCGGCGGCGAACGAGCGGGTTTCCTGATCGCTGTCCTCGCCGAGTGCATAGCCGGTCAGCCGCCCGGCCGCCTCGCGCATGACCCGGGCGCGGGCGGCGATGGCCTTGGCGCCGGGGCCGTCGATGTACTGGCTGCGCATGATCCGGGGCGCCTGGCCTTCGCCGGCGAAGTAGAACACGCCCTTGTCCTCGAAGGCGAACATGGTCGCCCGGGTGCCGTTGCGGTACTGGCTGGTGCCCAGCACCATGTCGTTTTCGACCTGGCCCATCACCTTCAGGCACATCCGCAGCACCGCGTTCGCGCTGATCCCGGTGGGGATGGACTTGGCGTCGGGCCGCTGGGTGGCCAGGATCAGCAGGATGCCCAGCGCGGGGCCGCGTTTGGTCAGGTCGGTGGCGATGGTCTCCAGTTCGTCGCCATAGGTGGGGTGCTCGAACATGACCTGGCATTCATCGACGGCGATCACGATCGGGTGCAGCCCGTACCGCTTGTCGCTGGCCAGGGCCGGGGTGACCTTGTTCTCCGGGCACAGGTCGGGGCGTTCGTCGGCGAGCTGGCGGATCACCTTGGCGCGGCGCCGCAGCTCGGTGCGCAGCTTGCGGAAGTCGGCGACCAGGTAGTCCATGTCTTCGGGGTCATCGCCGGCCCGGTAGCGGTGCGCGACCGGCCGCAGCGGGGCCAGGTCTCCGGTGCCCTTGAGGTCGTAGGGGTGCAGTTCGGCGCGCACGTCCAGGGCGCAGATCAGCAGCAGCAGCCGCAGCAGGAAGGTTTTGCCCATCCGCGGGATCGACCCGATGATGATCGAGACGAACATCAGGGTGACGGTGACCACCCGCCCGCGCGGGTCGGTGCCGAACGCCACGGGGGCGAACAGGTCCGCGGCGCCGCGTTTGGCCAGTGGCCAGGCAGGCTGTTCGGCGGTGGTCATGTCCTCGTCGGCGACGAACAGGTTGAGTGCGCCGGGGTGCCGCTTGTGGTCGGTCTCGGGCCAGACGCAGCCGAGCTGGCGGCGCAGGCCAGAGCCGAGCTGTTCGCGTTTCTCGCTGACCTGCCCGGCGGTGACCCCGTGCGGCAGGTCCAGGCGGGCCAGCCAGCCCACCCCGTTGTCGCGGGTGATCGGGTCCACCAGCTGCACGGCGGTGTCGGGGTTCTCGCGCAGCGCCTTGTTCATCTCGCCGATGCCCAGCGCGCCCAGCGCCCGGACGATGACCTCCCGGGACAGCAGCTCATACGCCACCGGCACGACCGCGGAGTCCAGGATGGGCTTGTCGGCGGGGCGGCCGATCCAGGCCAGCACCGGCACGCCGGCGGCCAGCACCGGCAGCCAGGCCAGGGGCATCCGGGTGGTGAGCACGGCTGCGGCCAGCGCGGCGCCAGCTACCTCTAGTGCCAGCGCGCAGCCGCGGATCAGCCGCACCTCGCGCACGTGTTTGTGCAGCTGGAACCAGGTGCGGGGGTCATTGGCGGCGATCGCCTCATGCCGCAGGTAGGCCTGCTCCGATACCCACCACCACGACGTTTGCGTGTGCGCGAGGCGGACCAGCCCGACCCCCGCCCACACCAGCGTCAAGACCAGCCGTTTGGGCAGGCGGACCAGGTGATACAGCGCGTGATGGCGGGCGCGCTGGTAGCGCCAGTCGAGGGCTTTGCGCACCCCGGTCCAGGTCCGCAGGTGGGTGGGGATGATGTCGCGCAGTTCGCCCCGCTCGCCAGGCGGCGGGCGGCGGGCTGGCGGGGTGGCGGGCGCGGTGGTTACCAGGCTGTCGTCCGGCCCGGTGCCGGGCTGGGTGTCCGGTGTGCTCGGGGTGTCCTGGCTGGGGCTGGCAGGTGGGCGGGCCGGGAACGGCACGACTTCCGCGCCGGGGCCGGCGCCGCCGTGGCCGGGTGTGGCTGACATGGTGACTGTCCCTCCGGGTGGGTTGGTGCTGGTCATGCCGCTGCCGGTGCCGCGGGTGTGTCCGCGGGCCGGGCGAGGTGGCGGCGGACGGTGCGGTCACTGATGCCGAGCCGGGCCGCGATGTCGGCGGTGGACATGTCCGGGTGCCGGCCGCGCAGCCTGGCCACCGCGGCGGCGGTGTCCGGCCGTGCTGTCCGCCGGGATGTCCGGGCCGGTGTCCGCCGGGGTGGCCGGGCCGTGTCCGCCGCGCTGTCCGGCGGGGTGTCCGGGGCCTGTCCGGCGGCCGGCAGTACCGGGGCAGGTCCGGGCCAGGGACAGGCCGGCCCGGCCAGGGCCAAGCTGGGCGGCGGGCTGCCGCTGTCCGCGGGGGTCAGGTGCAGCCGGCCGCGGTGCCGGCCGAGGTGGGCCGGGCCGGGCTGGTAGGCCAGCCGGGCGTTGCCGTGCCCGTCGATGGCGGTGACCGCGGCGCGCAGCGCGGCCCGGCGTGCGGCCATCTCCCGCCGCGCTACGGCGCGGGCGATCCGGGCGGTGGCGCGTTCGGCGCGGGAGCGGCGCGGCCCGGCGGTGACGAACTGGTGCACGCTGACCCCGGCCACCGACACCACCGCATACACCACACCGGGCACCGGCCCACGTGGCCCGGCCGCGGCGGTCACGCCGTGCGCGAAGTTCAGCGCGGCCCCGACCCCTGCGAACACCGCTGTGCCCGTCCGCAGGTGCCACACCGGCCGGGCGGGCCAGAGGCGGCGGGTCAGCGTCGTGGCGGCGGCGAACGCCCACATCGCGCCCTCGCTGAACGCGGGCAGCAGCAGACCGGCCGGGCCGTACAGCAACTGGCCGTATGCGGCCATCGCCGTCCACGCCAGCACCGCCGGCACCCCGATCACCGGGACGAACAGCAGGTCCACCGTGTGTGCCCGCAGCCAGCCCAGCCGGGCCGCCCGCCGCGCCAGCCGCGCCTTGCGGGCCTGCTGCCGGGCCGCGGCACGGGCCTGCGCGTCCTCGCGGCGGGCGGCGGCTCTGGCGTGCCGGGTGGTGATCCGCAGCTGCGCGCGGGCGGCTTCGCGTTCCCGGTCGATCCGCGCCGCTGCCAGGCGGTCCCGGCGCATCTCCTCACGCCAGCCCCCTACCGCCGTCACCGGGGCGTTCATGCCGCGCTCCGCTCGGCGGGGCGGGGCCGGGGCACTACCAGGTCATACAGGTCGTTCCACCGGTCCAGTTCGGTCTCTTTGGGGGCGGTCAGCCAGGCGAGACGGGCGCGCTCCCTGGCCGCCTGGACGCCCTCCGGCTGCTGGTCCTGCTGGTGCCGGCCGTAGGCGGCGCGGGCGTGATGGGCTGCCCGGCGGCCGGTGGGGATGCCCCGCGACGCTTGGCGGCGTGTCTTGCGCCAGATACGGGTGTTCTGTGCGGGTGTCATGGCTGAACCTCCAGGTAGAGGCGGACCCGCTGGTCTTCGCCGTGGCACGGGTAGGGGCCGCGGACCGCGACCACGGGCAGCACGGTGGCGAGCACCTTGGCCGCGGCGGTGGCCTCAGCGGGCAGCGCGGTGATGCGGATGTTCACGACCGCGCTCCTTCCGGTGTGCCGTGCACGGTGGCCAGCGCCGACTGCGCGGCGGCCAGGGCGTCGCTGAGCGCGGCGGCGTGCCGGGCGGCCTGGTCCAGATGGCAGCGGGCACGGTCGGTCAGCACCGTGACCGGGCCGCCGTGGTCATCGCCGAGCCGCCCGGCCGCACACTCGGCATCCAGCCAGCCGGTGAACTGGGCGAACATCTGGGGCAGCCGTCCGGCGGCCTCCGCCAGGCTGCTGGTGACGCGGTAGACGGTGGCCGGTCGGGTCAGCCCGGCGTCGCTGTGCGGGCCGGTGGCGTAGTTCAGGAACCGGATGGCCTCGCTGGCCAGCCCCGCCGCGGCTGTGGTGTGCTCGTCGGCATGCGGGCCATCCAGCCCTGCGGTGAGCTGGTCGGCGAGCTGGCCGGGGGTCATGTCCTGGCGGGTCATCGCGCCACCGCCGTAGCCCGTGCCCGCCAGGCGGCGAGCATCGCCCGCTCCGCCCGGGTCCGGTACACCGCTACCGCCACCAGCGCGCCGGCCAGCGCCACCACGGCCACGGCCACCAGGGCCAGCAGCGGCACGGAGACGACGGCGCCGCCGGCCAGTACGACGGGTACGTGCGCGGCGGCCAGCCAGTGCAGCAGCAGCACGATCAGCCCCACGGCGGCCAGGTGCATCTTGGTCATCGGGTCACCTCGCCAACCGGCATGTCGCCGATCAGGCCGGCCAGCGCGGCGGCGGGCCGCCAGACGGTGACCGTCTTGGCCCCGGCTGGGGTGCACGTGTCGGCTGTAGGTGCGCTGATCCGCACCCCCGCGCCACGGGTGACCGAAGCCGGCGGGGGGTCGTTGGCCAGGTTCAGCCACTCATAGCCGCCGCTGCGGCTGATCTCCGCCCGCCAGCCGCAGGGCAGCGCGCCCGCGATGGCGGTTATGGTGGCGGGCGCGTCCGGCCCGTGCAGGTAAAAGTCAACGTCGATGCCGGGCAGTTGGATGTCCGGCCGGGTCTGGATGAGGTCGGCGACGGCCCGCAGCATCGCGGTGGCTGCCGTCCGGGACTGGCTGTCTGATGCCATGGCAGAGGTCTCCATTTCGAGGGGAGCGGGGCGCGGATCGCTTGGTGGCTTGTGCGCGCCCGGGTTACTGGTGGCGGTCATCGCGGCGGCTGCCGATTTGCGGCCGGGCCGGTGTCCAGCCCGGCAGCGGCCACGTCGGCCGCTGCCGGCCCTGGGCAAGGGCGGGTGCCGCAGTGCTGGTCTTGTGTGCGGGGAGGACCCGAACCCGTGGCGCGGCGAGCATCTGCCGCTCGCGGCGGCGGGCGATCGCGCGGTGTACCCGGACCCCGGTCACGGCCAGGGCCGCGGTCACCGCGGCGGCGGCGGCCACCAGCAGCACGATCAGCATCACGTCACCCGCGACGCTGGCGGCGTGGTTGATCGCGTGGCGGTGCCCCACGTACACCAGCACCGCCCCCAGGAGCACCAGCGCGCCGAACCCGGCACCGAACCTCGCGCCGTGGTGGTTGCAGCCGTCGCAGTGCAGGCCCTTGCAGCCCATCACGCACCATCCCCGCTGGTCACGAGGCGCTCGATCTGCTCAAGGGCGTACTGGTGGTCGTCGTGTTCCCAGTTGAACGCGCTGAGCACGCCGCGGACGGCATCCAGCTTCGCTGTCGCGTCCTCGCTGCCCTGGCCCGTGGCGCGTGCCGCGGGCAGGAACTGCCGGAGCATGTCCACGTGGGCGGCGAAGACGCTGCCCCCGTAGCGGTCTTCGAGACCATCGGCGAGATAGCCGTAACTGTCGGCGGGCACCCACTCGGCGCGGCGGGCGTCGTCCCCGCCGGTCACCTCGGGCAGCGCGCCGCGGCTGCCGAGGTCGATATGCACTGGGATGGTGACGGCCCACGCTTCGTCGCTGGCGCGTGGGTCGGGCACGTAGCGCGGGTCTAGCGCCAGGAATGCCCTCAGTGTCAGGAACGGCTCGCCGCCGAACAGGTCGAGCCCGGTTTCCTCAGCCAGTTCACGCACCGCGGCGTGCGGGCCGGTCTCGCCCGGCTCGACGTGACCACCGGGCACCGCCCAGCCGTAGCCGTCGTCCCGCTCAACCATCAGCAGATACCGCACACCGAACGGTGGAAGGGTCACAGTGACCAGGGCGTCCGCCATCAGCGTCTCGCCCCAGAAACCCATCTCGTTGCGGCCATGCCGGACGCTGGTGCGCTCGCACGGGTTCACCGGGCGCCCGTCCACAACCTCGAACGGGATCGCCGCGGCGGCCTGGCGGGCCGGCCAGTCGATCCGCGCCGGGTCGGTCTCCGGCTCAGCCCACCCGTCGGCGACACCGGACGTGAACACGTCTGGATGGGTGTAGGTGCGGCCGGTGCCCATCACGCCACCTCGCCCATCGCCACCGGCTCGGCGCTGGCCGGGCGAAGCGCAGTATGGCGCCGGGGCCGGGACGGACGGTGCACAGACGCCACCAAGGAGGTGATCTCATCGGCGGTGAACCCGGCCCACACCCCGGCAGACGGGCGGGTCCGCAGCGTGTAGGCCAAGCACGCCAGCCGCACCGGGCACGACGCACACACCTCCCGCGCCACCGCCACCCGCGCCGCCCGGTCCTCCGGTGGCTCATTCTCCGGCTCGACATCGGCCGGCCCGGTGAACAGCTCCGGGTCGCACAGGCAGCTCGGGTCACCGGCCAGCACCGCATCCCGCAGGCCTCGCAATGAGAGCATGGGTAGCTTGCTGGCCGGTGGGTTCGTCTCTTGGGCGCTCAAAGGAACCTCCATCTGCGATGTCACCTGACTGGCTTGGATAGCCAGGTAGCTTGCACGAGACATCCTGGCCAGCTTGGCTAGCCATGTCAAGGATTTCAGCAAAACTTTGCTAGCTTGGCTAGTCAGCAGGTAGGTTTGGCGAGTGAGTGAAACTACGGACTACCTGGGCGGACTTGACCAGGACGACCCGAGACCCCCGTCGCAGCAGATCGCGAACAAACTGCGTGCCGCGATCCTGACGCGCAAGCTCCAGCCCGGCGACAAGCTCCCGTCACAGAGCGAGCTGGCGCAGCGGTACGGTGTCGCGCGAGAGACTGTCAAGGCGGCGTTGCGGCTGCTCGACCAGGACCGGCTCATCGTGAGTCGGCAGGGGAGTGGCGCCTACGTCCGCGCCCAAGTCGAGCGCCCAGTGGGCTTGCGCCCGCACATCGAGGCGACGTTCGACCGGCCCCACGTCTCGATCGACTTCGCCGGCCTCTCAGGCGAGACGCTGCACAACACCCTTGCCGAGGTTCTCGACAAGGTGCGGGCGGGGCGGCTGACGCCGCAGTCGGTCAGCATCCGCATGATGACCGCCGACACCAGCGCGCCGATGTTCCTGCCGCGCCGATTGGACACCGGTACCGCGGAACCCGCGATCCAGAAGCGAGCGGCGCGGATAGCCCAGCGCGCGATCGACGGAATCATCGATTCCGTGACCGAGCTATCAGACCTCGGGCTGGTCAAGTCGGCCACCGCCGACATCCGCGTCTACCCGATGACGCCGTGGTTCAAGCTCTACCTGCTCAACGCCGAAGAGGCGTTTTTGGGGTTCTATCCGGTCGTAGAGCACACGATCAGCCTTGGCTCGGAATCGGCCGACATCTGGGACCTGATGGGTAAGGACGCGGCGCTGTTCCACTTCTCCAAATCCGATGCCGACACCTCCAACGGCCCACAGATGGTGAGCGAGGCGCAGCAGTGGTTCGACTCAGTGTGGAAAAGCGTGGCCCGACGGGTGGGAGTCTCGGAGTGACCCGCCTCGAAGATGTGATCAGCCAGGCTGATGCGCTGCTCCTGGACTTCGACGGCCCCATATGTCGGCTCTTCGCCGGATACCCCAACACCCGCGCGGCCAAAGTAGAGCGCGATTTCCTCAGCACGCACGGCATAGAGGTGCCCACAGAATCCGTGGGCACCTCGGACCCGCTGCGCTTGCTCCAGTGGACAGGAACCCATCAGCCAGGGCTGATCGCGGATGTAGAGGAACGCCTACTCGCCGCCGAGCGCACTGCCGCCAGGACTGCCGCACCAACCGTCCACGCTGACAGGGTGCTGAAGAATGCGTCGGAATCCGGGCTGGGCGTCGCTGTGGTGAGCAACAACTCAGCTCCGGCCGTCAGGACGTACCTGGACATGCACGGACTCTCTGCTTACGTGTTGGCCGTCTGTGGCCGGGTTCCGGGCCATCCCGAGCTGATGAAACCAAACCCGCACCTCGTAGTCCGCGCTAGCCAACTCCTTGGCGTACGGGCTGGCAGATGTGTACTCGTAGGAGACTCGGCTACCGATATGGAGGCGGCCGGGTCCGCCCGAGCAGGTAGCGTCGGCTACGCCAAGACCCCGGATCGTGTGGCAGTCCTGAAGAACGCTGGCGCCGAGGTGGTCATCGAAGACATGGCAGTCTTGGCGGACGCGATAACGAATGCAGCCAGCAGAACCGAGCAATCGGTATGGCCGATCACCTAGCCGTTCCACTCCCGCCGGACGTGGCCCGTGCTGTCAGCGACCGCTGGCCCGACCGCGCCGAACAATGGCACCTGGATATCGGTTCAGAGCTTCGGCACCTATGCCATCGCTACGGTGCTGTTCCTCTAGCCGTCATCCCTGCGCGGTACGCATTCGTGGTGAGCACCAGCACTAGGCACGGGCCGCTGATCATGCGCGCCAGCCCTGATCCAGACGGTCCAAGTCAGGCTAAGGTCGCGCAGTCACTAGCCGAAATCGGCGTTGCGCCACGCGTTCATGAGATCATGACCAGCCCGACCGGCACCTGGCTTGTCATGGACCAAATATCGCCGGGCAAGCCACTGGCAGACCTTGACTTCAATGCGGCATACCCGGCCGTGAGAGCGACACTCTCCACGCTGCGCAACGGCGCTCCCGAACTGCCCGAGACCCCGTCGCTCGTGGATTGGCTGCGCGCCCGCCTTGTCGGCGGAGGTAACCGTGACATGGCACCCGGTGAAGAGCAGGCATCAGAACAGCAACGAGCCGCCGCGGTAGCCACTCTCTCGTCCCTCGAACGGGACACATCCTCTGTCCTGTGTCACGGCGACGCATCACCGTGGAACTTCCTCGTGGACCACGAAGAACGGCTCTGGCTGATCGACCCTAGAGGGGTACACGGAGAAATCGCATACGACGTCGCTGTGGTTGCTCTTAAAGCATCGGTATCTGCACCGCCTGTCGCTACCGTCAGGCACCTAGCGGCGGACATCGGTGTATCCGTAGACCGCGCAGAAGCATGGATGGAGGTTGCCGCGGCGGCCCGGGTCTGATCTTCTAAGGCAAGACCTCGGCACCTATCGAGGGGACGGGGCAAAGGAGCCGTCGCATCTGATCGCCCTTTTCATCGAAACGGGAAGCTTGGTAGCCATTGATGTTTGAAGCGATCTTCTCAGGCCGCAAAAAAGAGAAGGATCAGAAGCGCGAGATTATTAATAGGCTGGAGAACGTAGAAAAAGGTCAGACGACAATTAATGAGCTAGTAGCTGAGCTTGTGAAGGCTGACACGAAAGTGCTTGAGGCGATCAATAATGAACTCGATTATATTCGCCCCTCGCTTATTGCCTGGGTTCAAGCGATCATCTTCCTGATTCTTTCGGCGGGACTTGTAACTTACTCGGCTATTGGAATTGTAAACGAGTCTTCTGCTAACTACACCGTGACGTCTATCCATCAGGATGCGCAGTCGGAGCGCGTGATAGCTTTCCAAAACGCCCTCGTCACATTCGCTAACCCCTCGTGGAAACGAAGCGACCTGTTCCCGATTCTAAAGGCTGCTACTTCACGTCTTAAATCAGCCAATAACGAAGACGCCACAGCTGACGCCATTGAAAATAGCCTTGGAGGCCGACAGCTCTTTACGCAAATCGAACTTGGCATCGGCTCGGCGTCTTTGGGTGCGGTATTGGGTTGGTTCTTCACCCAGCTTCTTGCTGGACTACGTTGGAGCAAGAAAAGGAAAAAGAAAGAAAAGCCAAGAGCTACGGAAGTAAACTAGCGCGTCTTCGCCAGACTGGGCTGTGCCGCCCCAGGCGAGGGGCAATCGTCTCGTGTCGATTCTGGGAGCGAGACGGGAGTGAGCGGACGCCGGTAGGTGCGCTCAGATGCAGTCAGCTTAACCACTTTGAGTCTTTTGACCAACCGAAACATCTCTCACTAGGCCCCGAACTGGTTATTCGCATTGCCGGGCCCTCTCGCTGGAAAAGATCGTCAGCGCATCATGGAACACGATTTTCAGGATGCTCATTAAGGCAGAGTGGTTTTCCGTGGAGGCATCTCGCCGCCGACAGCAAGATTCCCGCGATATCCAGGATGCCAAACCCATCGATTTTGTAGACCTGGCTTAAGCTGCTGGATAAAAGGTGGAGTGCTGGACCTACTTATCGAATAACTGAATGCACACAACAGGACGCCAGCCAAATGACGTTTACGCTGAGTCTGGGCTTCCAGTACGTGACGGGTAACTGTGGCGAGCATCTCTAGCTTGGTGGGAGGCAGATGGAAGGCGCCGATAGCCAACAGCCCTGTTCGGTTGCTACGTAGTTGACCTCGCCGTTGTGATGCCGCCTTGTTAACCTGTTTTGTGATTACCTCTTCTGCCTTCTCTGCCGAGATATCCAGCGTCCGAGAACCTCGGAAAGCCAAGGGAGTTTTTACTTCAAGGTCTACACGCTCAATTAGGTTCGGCTCCAGCCAGAGGTCAGGTATTCGACCGTGCGCCTTGCCGTGTACGATGCCAACCCCGTTACCCTGATCGCTGAGGTAGCTGGCGGCGCTCAGTAGCATCAATGAATGTGGCCCCTCCGTTTCACTCGCCAAACCGGCCACGAGTTGTGGCCACGCTGGATGGTTTCGCCAACGCTCGAACATCTCTACGGTGGCGACCAACTCTGTGATGTCATCGAGGCTAGGATGGCCAACCGCGACCGCCAGCCTCGTTTCGAGGACAGAAGCGGTCTCTTCAGCATGGGAAATAAGCTCAGTGAGCCGATGGCGCGATGCCGGAGGCGTCCGGGACGTTTGCCCCCTGATATCAGACGCTCGAAGATGAGCGTAATTTTCGCCAAGCAGTCTTTGTGCTCGGGTTGACAACTCCCTTAGAAATTCTGCTGTCAGGTTCAGCCGCCCGTTGCCTGCTACCGAGAACGGGATCGGCTGAGCCGATGTTTCATAGAGGTAGCCATTCATGGCCGAATGATCTGCTAGAGGAAACGGGTTACTCAGATCAACAACTGACTTTATGTGAAACTGACCCGGGGCGAGGAGGACGGCTGGTCTGCACAATGGTTGACCAGGCTGGCGCGAAGGCGAAGCGTTCAGCTGGCCACACGAATAACATTTGAACAATACGTTAAGAAATTGCCCAGGGTAAGCTCCTCGGGCAAAGAGTCTATGGCAGTTGTGGCAATGCCAATCAACGCCGGGATCAGCGTTGCCAACAAATGCGAGATCCGTCTCGAGATTCAAGACACTTCGGCCATCGGTCGGCCCGTCGTACCTCTCTGCCGTGCTCACTTTCATCAGGCGTACAGCCTCCCACGGTGGCCTGTCAGGCGACCCTACCGACACGACCGATCTTCTACGCTAGGCAGTGCAGTGCTGGCCCAGGTCGTCGCTGGCTAGGGCTCTGGGGCGGATGACTAGCCGCGTGACAATGAGGTGGGATTACGTGGCCACACCAGAGCCCGGCGGCCCGGCCGCGACCAGTCCGACATATTTTTGTAGTAGCTCTTCGCAGTCCCTAGCTAGAGTTACGGTGACCGTCTGCTCCGTTCCGTGATAGAAATCATTACGAGCCTTAGCTATCTGCTTGAACGTTTGAACATCAGCGAGGGCTGTATCCGGGGAATAGAGGGCTGCCAGCGCTGCGAACCGGAAAACGGTGTTTCGCAGAGCGAAATTCTCATTAACACCTGGCCACAAAAGCTCAACAACAGGTAGCTTGTTATCGGCCCTCTCTATGATGGCTATCAGTGATTCACGGCTTGCCTTCTCCGTTCGGGTCGCTAGAAGTTCAAGTCCTCCATAGGCGAATGTGAAACGGCGGAGATTATCTTCTGTCTCGGCCATTGCTGAACACAGCCACGAGGTAGGCTGTCCGATGCTCTTATATGCGACCCTGGTCGCAGGAATCGCATTAATCGCTGCTCTAATCTGTTCACTCGGTGCACTACGCCATCCGTCGTTACGGCCTACGATTATCCCTGAGTCCCTTATTTTCATCTCAGTTCTGGGAATAGTGAAGGCAGCTCTACCTACCGCTGTGAGATACGGCGATCGGCTAGCGTACCTTAGGCGGCGTACGCTGAGTCCCTTGGCTGCGCCCATCACCCGGGCAAGCGCGCAGCCCATGAAGTTATCGCCTTCAACGGCGAAGGATTCCATCGAACTAATTACCTTTTCGCTATCCGCGAACCAGCCAAGCTCGGCAGCGCCAGTTGGCATTACTTGAGTAGAGCGATCAAGCCGTAGTGTCAGCCATGCTACATATGGCTCATCAAATTCTGGGGTATCGACAATTTCCAGGTCAACCTTGTATGAGGCAAGGAGTTCTTCGGGGCTCATCGCCTGGCCCGTCATCATATTCAGCAAGCTGCGTGTCTGAGCGCGCCATTGCTTGAGTGAAGTCAGCAGCTTTTCCGGCACCTCGCCGATTATTACCGTGAACCGGTCTGAGTTGGGTTGAGGACCGGCCGCACTGGCTGACCAGTAAGGTCTCGGTTGATCCTCGAACTTATCGAGAAGGCCAAAGACCCGCCATAGAGTCATCTGCGCGGGAATCGACTGGGCAGCTCGGGGGTCGGTCATACCAAGGATCGTAATCGTGCGACGGCCAGACAGCAGGTGCGCAGATGTCCGAGACTGGGTGCAGAGCGGGAGCGGTGATCTTCGGCGAAGGCCGCTGAAGGCCGGGTCATGCTTGGTTAGTGTGTGCCGCTGACCAGCCAGAACTGAGCTCCCCCTAGCTTGCCAGGCTGTGCTTTGTTTGCCTCCAGGAGGTCAGGAGTTCAAATCTCCGTGGCTCCACTCGAAGTTTTACCAGGTCAACGTCGTGTCGAGAAGTCGTCAGACTGGCCCTGAGCGCTTGATCATGCCCGATACGTGCCCAGATTGGCGGGCCACGCGGCGTCCTGCCAGGTCACAGCGTGGTAGATGTGCCCCCTGAAAATGGACTGCCTACGGTTCCGTACCGGACTGGGAAGGGCGCTAACCTTTGGCCGCAAGCACAGCCGTCAATGCAAGTACGGCCACAGTGAGCACCACCAGTGCGACGGTGAAGCCGATCAGCCATTGGGTCAGCCGCTCCAGATTGGCCGCCGATGCCTCGGATCTGTGGGCCGCCGCCTCTGATCGCTCAGCCGCCATCTCCGCCGACTCGCGAAACACGACCAGTTCGGCAGTCAACTTTTCGGTGGCCACCTTGAGCCTACGCTGCATCTCTAGGTCATACTCAAACCGCTGCTGTCCCGCGCGGGAGGCGGCTCGCGCGTCGCCGATCAGGTGCGCGTCGGGCACCTGCGCTATCAGCTGCGCATTTTCCTTAACAATGCGTTCCCAGGCCAGCCACCGGTCTTCGGCGCCCCCCTCGGCGTCTGTCGGTTCGGTCTCCTGGGTCACAAGACCAGTGTGGCGGAGGAACGCGGGATCGTCTGGCATCCGCGCGGGGCGCGAGTCGTCGTGTCCGGTTTGGGAGCTGTCAGATCGGCTCCGAGCGCTTGATCACGCCTGCCTGTAGTCTCAGTTCTAGTCTCATTCGCCTGCGTTCAGGCACGCTCGCAGGGTGCCGGACTAGGCCATGCTGACAAGGTCACGGACAGTGCTGACCTACCCCGAACCCCCGCCCACAGACTTGGAAAGCGTGTTGGGTGCAAGCCCTCGCGAGTTCGAATCTCGCATCCTCCGCCACGCTGACCCGCAAGAATCAACTGGGTCGGTACCGCCAAAGCTGTCTCGGCATCGAGATTTGTCTCAGATGCCGGCGTCTGCAAGCGCGGCGGTGCTTCTGTGCCCTGAGGTCACCATGCGGGTGCACCCCGGGCCCATCCAGGGGTGAGCCAGGCCGCCTGCGTCGTTGTGGCTTTGACTTGTTACGGGCGGATCGCGCGGAGCAGCAGGTAGTCGATGATGTGGCGGCGCCAGAGCAGGTCTGCCTGCGACAGCAGCAGGCGGGCCGCGGCGTGCTGGCCCGGCGGCGCGGGCCGCGCGCGTGCGAGCCGGTCCGCGGTGAGCTGGAGCGCGGGGGCTATCACGCGCTCGCCGCACCTGCTGGCCCGCACCTGCACAAGGCCGGCCGCCCGGGCGGTGGTGGTGATTTGCCCGGCTGTCATCGCCATGGTTCGCCGCAGCCCGAACACCCGCAGCTGGGTGAGTGCGGCCAGCAGCTCCCCAGGCGTGGCCGGCCAGCGCTGGACCGAGATATCGGAAATGGTCAGCACGCCGCCCGGGCGTAGCACCCGGTAGCACTCGTCAAAGAACGCCTTCCGTGACCGGAAATGGAAGGCCGCCTCCACGCTGATGATCCCGTCCAGGCTTCGGTCGGCGACCGGCAACTGGGCAGCGTCACCGGCCACCGGTGCGGCTGCGGCCTGCATCAGCCGGTCCCGGCCGGCCACCAGCTGCCCGGCCGTGATATTCACTGCGACCAGCCGGCGCGGGCGGGCCACCTCGGCGATCAGCGGATCCTGGGTGCCCAGCCCGTTCCCCACGTCGGCGATCACACCCCCTGCGGGCAGCGCCGATGCGAGTGTCCGCACCAGCCGCCGGCAGGCATCCCCGGCCTCGTCCTCGCCGCCGGGCCCGTCCCACAGCCCCAGGTTCAGCCAGCCAGGCGCCAGCGCCAGGAAGAAATCCGGCCCGATGCTCTCATATACCCGCGCGGCCGGATTGCGGCCCTGCTTGGCGATCCCGGCGGCGTGCCGCACATGCTCAGCCGTCCACCCGGCGATCCCGGCCGGCCTGCCGGTCATCGCGGACCCATCCCCACCATCCACCTGCCTGCCGTTCTGGGAACGCTCTGCGGAGGTGCCCGGCCCGGTCAGGAAAGGGAGGGGGTGAGTGCCTCGGTGATCTCCGCGATCGCCGCTGTCTCCCCGGGGCTCACCTCCTGGCCTCCCTCTCGGTGAGCGGCCGCGACCTTGCCGGCGAGGGTGAGAACGAAGCGCCGGTAGTCGTCGCGTTCCTCGGGGGTCACCTTGCTCTCCAGCAGCGCCGCAGCGGCCCGCAGGTGCCCGAGTCCGTGGTCTCTGAGCTCTTCGGGGGAGTGGTATCTGGTGTGGTCCACGTGGGGTTTCGCCGCCACGATCTCATCGAGCAGCTCGCTGTCGCCGTGCTGGGCGCGCGCTTCGGCGTAGGCCTTCGACATGGCGATCGTCTCGCGGAACATCCCCCCGTGTGCCGCGGTGATCACAATCATGCCCGCGGTCGGCGGGCCTTCCAGCACGATCTTCCACTCCTCGGCGGTAAAGGCGGTCTTGCCCGTCATGTCACGCTCCCGCATTAGCCGTGATGTGCTAGCACCCGATCTCAGCCGGTGGCCTGGGTCCAGTCGACCACACTTACGGTCAAGTGCTACACACCCGTCGTGGGTGACCTTCCAGTCGGCTCGAAGCGTGTCGGGTGCAAGCCCTCGCGAGTTCGAATCTCGCATCCTCCACCACACTGACCAGGCAATACACGGGCCAAGGCTACGTGTTCGGTCTGGGCTCCCGGATCACCAACGCCCCATCGTCTTCGGGGGCCGCGGCGGGAATGCCGGCCCCTCGGTCCTCGGCCCGCTGGGCAGCCAATGCGCTGCTCATGCTCTCTCCATAACGTCCGGTGCGCGCGTGGCCGCGCGCACCGCCTGGTCGAAGAAATCCGCCAGCTCGCGGCCGTAGCCGGCGACATCGAAGTCCGGGTCGCCACCGAGACGGTAACCGGCAGCATCGATCGCCGCCCGGATCGTCACGGCCGCCATCCGCGGCGGGAACGCGCGCAGCTCCGCGGCGCGCTGGCCCTCGCGCAGATAGTCCTCGAGCCTGGTGGTCACGGTCTGGTAGTGGTTGGCGTAGGCCGCTGGCTGTCCCCCGGCCGAGTACGGCACAGAGTTGAAAATCGCCAGCAGCGCCACGATCTGCGCGCGGCTTCCGGCCATCCACTCCAGGTTGGACTCGATGTAGGCGCGCAACCGTTCCCGCCCCGGCGCGGCCGACTCGATGCGTGGCCCCATGTATCCGGCGGCGGCGTCGGTCACCGCGACCACGACCTGCTCGAGAAGCTCGTCCTTGCCCGCGAAGTGATACGAGATCAGCCGGGTGCTGGACAGCCGGGCCCGCTCCGCGATCCGGGCGAACGACGTCTGGGCGTAGCCCAGCTCGGCGAGCACCTCGATGGTGGCTTCGATGATCTGCGCCCGACGCGCGGTCGCCGTCACCGAGCGATGCCCGCTCTCCTCACTTACTGGCATAAGTAAAAAATACCTCGACTGAGTAACACCGTCAAAGCCGTATCGACGGCAGGCTCGTAGGATCAAGGCGTGACGACGCACGGGCCGGAGCCGGACTGGCTGGGCCGGGTCGATCGCTGGGCCCGGTCCCACGGCCGGGCGGCCGATGCCCTGGCCACGCTGGCTGTGCTCGCGGTACTCGGCGGCCTGTCGGTCGGCGGGGCGCAGGGGATTCGCTGGTCCGCCGGATGGGTGGCTGCGCTCATCGCCTGCTTCGCGGTGCTGCACCTGACGGTCGCGGTGCGTTCCCGGGCGCCGGAGGCCGCGTTCTTGGTGGCCGCGGCGGCGATGCTCGTGATCGTGTTCGCGCCGGCCGGCCGGGTGACCGACCACGTGCCGGGCGGCCCCACCCATCTGCCGGCGCTGCTCCTGCCGTCGAGCCTGGTGTTCCTGCTCGTCCTGTACTCCGCCGCGTCGCGGCTGGCCGCCGTGCGCAGCCGCGTCGCTCTTGCGATCGCGCTCGTTGGCGTGGCCATCGCGACCCCCTTGACGACCGGTGCGCTCGGCCAGTTCACCGCCGACGGCTGGCTGGTCGGGTTCTATGCCGGGCTCGGCCTGGCGACGGCGGTGCTCGTGACGTGGAACCTGGGCCGGCTCGCGCAGCTGCGCAGGCGGCACGCGCTCACCGAGCGGGCCGAGTCGGCGCGGCTGGCTGTCCTGGAGGAGCGCGCACGGATCGCCCGGGAGATGCACGACATCGTGGCTCACTCGCTCGCGGTCATTGTGCGGCAGGCCGAGGGCGGCGCGTTCGTCGCCGAGCGGGATCCGGACCGGGCCGGGCAGACCCTGCGGACGATCGCCGGCACAGGGCGGGGCGCGCTGGCCGACATGCGCGGCCTGCTCGGGGTGCTGCGCGATCCGGCCAGCGGCGCCACCGACGCGCCGCAGCCGACGCTGGCCGACCTGCCACGGCTGGTCGCCGGCGTGCGGGACACCGGCCTTGACGCCGAGCTCACCCAGACGGGGCAGGCGTTTCCGCTCAGCGCGGCGACCGAACTGGCCGTCTGCCGCCTGGCTCAGGAGGGGCTGACGAACGCGGTGAAGTACGCCGGACCGCGGGCCCGGGTCGCGGTCGAGCTGCGGTGGGAACCGGCCGAGCTCACCGTCCAGGTCACCGACGACGGCCACGGCGCCACCGAACCCGTCCCGGGAGCCGGCGCCGGGCTGCAGGGCCTGCGCGACCGGGTCGGCGCCGTGGGCGGGACGTTCACCGCCGGCCAACTCGAGCATGGCTTCCGGGTCCGCGCCCGCTTCGCCCGGCTGGCGGCGGAGGCCCGCCGGTGACGATCCGGGTGGCGCTGGTCGACGACCAGGAGCTGGTCCGCACCGGGCTGGCCATGGTGGTCGACGCGTGCGAGGACATGACCGTCGTGGCCCAGGCCAGCGACGGTGCCGAGGCGCTCGGCCGGCTGACCCGCACCGCGGTCGACGTGGTGCTGATGGACGTCCAGATGCCGGGCGTGAACGGCGTCGACGCGACGGCCGCGATCGCCGCGAAGCACGGCGCGGCGAAGGTGATTGTGCTGACGACGTTCGACCTAGACGAGTACGCGTACGCAGCGTTGCGCGCCGGCGCGAGCGGGTTCCTGCTGAAGGACGCGTCGGCGGCCGACGTGATCGCGGCGATCCGGGCGGTGCACTCCGGCGACGCGGTGATTGCGCCGTCCACGACGCGGCGGATGCTGGATCACCTGGCCGCTGCCGAACCGCGCGCGACCGACGACGGGGCCGTCGCGGTGCTCACCGGGCGCGAGCGCGAGGTGCTGGCGGAGATCGCGCAAGGTCATGCCAATCCGGAGATCGCGCGGCGTCTCTACCTGTCCGAGGCCACGGTGAAGACGCACGTCGGGCGCATCCTGGCCAAGCTCGGCCTGCGGGACCGGGTGCACGCGGTGATCTTCGCGTACGACCACGGTATCGTCCGGCCCCGGTAGGAGTCATCCCGTCGGTGGACGCCGGCGAGACCGGGCTCCGACGCGTGCGACCGGGGCGGTGCCGCACGCTGGGGACATGATTACCGCACCCGCACCCATCCGCACGATCCGCACCGACGCCGGCGTCAGCCGGCGGGCGGCCTACGTGGCGTTCGGCTGGGTGCTGATATTCATCGCCTGGCACGGCGTCTGGTACGTCACCGGTCTCCCATTCCCGCATCACCACTGGTCTGGTTCCGCACGGATTCTCATGTGGGGGGTCGATGCGGTCGGCTGGGTGATATGGGCCGTCGGGATCGTGCTGCCGGTGGCGCTCGCGCGGCCCTGGGGGCGCCGGGTCCCCCGGTGGATGCTGCTGTGGACGGCCTGGATCGGGTGCGCGCTGCTTGGCGCGCGCGGGATCTCGGGGATCGCCGACGACGTGGTCCGCGCGATCGGGTTCTCCCGGGGGCTCACCGGGATGACGATCGCCGAGGTGATGGAAACCGCGCATCCGTCGACTTGGCAGTCGTTCGCCGAGGCGGCGACCGACGTGCTCTTCGTCGCCGGCGGCATGGTGTTCGGCCTGGCCGCCCTGAGGTACCAGCGCGCCTTCCCGCGCCGCCGCAGCGGCGAACACCCCGCGCTGAACCGGCCGGCTCCCGGCGTGCCGCACGTCACATGACGTGGCGTCACGTCCGGCGGCGTGCACGAGTCATAGCAAGTGAGCGGGACGGAAGAAACTCGTCATGGAGATCTTGATCGCGGGTGGCGGTTACATCGGGATGTACACGGCGCGGCGGCTGGAGAAGCTGCTGCGGCGGGGCGAGGCCACGGTGACGGTGGTGGACCCGCGCGGGTACATGACCTACCAGCCGTTCCTGGCCGAGGCGGCCGGCGGCTCGGTCGAGCCGCGGCACGTGATCGCGCCGCTGCCGCGGGTGCTGCGGCACACCCGGGTGCTGACCGGGAAGATCACCAGCATTGACCAGGGCAGCCATCAGGCGACTTTCGCGCCGTCGCGCGGCCCGGAGCGGGTGCTGCGCTATGACGTGCTGGTGATGGCGGCCGGGTCGGTGCCGCGGGTGCCGCCGGTCGAGGGGCTGGCCGAATACGGTGCCGGGTTCAAGACGGTCAGCGAGGCGGTGCACCTGCGCAACCACGTGCTCGGCCAGCTCGCCGTGGCGGCGTCGGCCGGCGATCCCGCCATCCGTGCGGCCGCGCTCACGTTCGTCGTGGTCGGCGGCGGGTTCGCCGGGGTCGAGGCGCTGGCCGAGCTGCAGGGGCTCGCCGACGAGGCGGTGCGGTTCCGCCCGGCGGTGGAGGCAACCGAGCTGCGCTGGGTGCTGGTCGAGGCGACCGGCCGGATCCTGCCCGAGCTGGACGAGCGGCTCGGCGAGTGGACGCTGCGCGCGCTGCGGCGGCGTGGCGTCGAGGTGCGGCTGCACAGCCGGCTTGCCTCGGCCGCGCACGGCACGGTCCTGCTGGACGACGGGACCGAGCTGGCCGCGGGGACCCTGGTGTGGGCGGCCGGTGTGCGGCCGAGCCCGCTGGGCGCGGCGGCCGGCCTGCCGGCCGACACGTCCGGCCGGATCCGGGTTGGCGCGGACCTGGCCGTGGCCGGGGTGCCGGGCGTGTTCGCCGCCGGGGACATCGCGGCGGTGCCGGACCTGAGCCGGGCCGGACAGTTCTGCGCGCCGAACGCGCAGCACGCGGTCCGGCAGGCCAAGGTGCTGGCCCGGAACATCGCCGCCTTCGCGCGCGGCGGCCAGCTCAAGCCCTACCGGCATGCCTACGCCGGGTCGGTCGCCGGGCTCGGCCACCACCAGGGCGTGGCGCAGGTGTACCGGATCCGGCTCACCGGCTTCGCCGGCTGGCTGACGCACCGCGCCTACCACCTGTTCTGGGTACCGACCCTCGGCAACAAGGCACGAGTGCTCGCCGACTGGGCGCTCGCCCTGTTCTTCCGCCGCGAGACCGCCGAGCTCACCTCCCTGGAGCACCCCGCCGACGACTTCCGCGAAGCCCTCCGCGACGCCTGAGCCTCATGGATCACGACCCAGCGCTGAGGAAGCCCAGCACAGCAAGGGTGCCTAGCTGCCGTTCCAGGCCAGCCCGGGCACCGTTGTCAACACGCCCGCGACCAGGCAGCGGGCCAGGGCACGGGTAGCGTCCGGCGTGATGGCCCCGGGCGGCCCGGTGGCCAGCGTCAGCAGCACCCCGCCGAACAGGGTGCTCAGCATCTGTACCTGTTCCGGGGAGGTGGCCAGGCCGAGCGCGCGGTGCTGGCCGATGGTGACGTCCAGGGTGGCGGCGGCCATCCCGGACAGCGCCTGGGCGAGCGCGGGCCGACGGGTCGCCTCCAGGGTCAGCTCGCAGAGGGCTAGGTAGCGGGTGCGCTGCCGGGTCGCCCAGTCGTACAGGGCGCCGCCGATCAGGTCCGCCAGGCCGCCGGGGCCGACGGGCCCGGCTACCGCGCCGTCGGCGGCTTCCATCGCGGCGACGTGCAGGCCGAAGGCCCGGTGCGCGGTTGCTGTCAGCAGATCTTCCCTGGTCGCGAAGTAGTTGGCAGCGGTGCCGGCAGGCAGCCCGGCCCGCTCGTCCACGGCGCGGTGGCTCAGGGCGTGGATTCCGGAGGTGCCGAGGATCGCTATTGCGGCGTCCGCGAGGGCCTCCCGGCGGCGCTGGTTCCGCGGTGGGGCCATACGGCACGATATCATGGAAGTAATAGTACTATTGGCGTTGTATTATCGGCGTGGTGGTATCAGAGCCACGCTGGCTGCGGCCTTCCCGGCCGCTAGCCGCTGAACGGGAAGTGAGAGGTGGGCAGATGACTGACCGACAGAAGGCTTTGGTGGCCGGGGGCGGGATCGCAGGGCTCGCCGCGGCGGCCGCGCTGGCGCAGGCGGGCTGGCAGGTCACGGTGCTGGAACGGGCGCCGGCCTTCGGGGAAGTGGGCGCCGGCCTGGGCTTTACCAGCAACGGGATGGCCGCCCTCGGTGCCCTTGGGGTGGCGGAGGAGATCCGCGCGGCCGGGCACCTGGCCCCGCATGCCGGCTATCAGGACCCCAGTGGCCGCTGGCTGCTGCGGATCCCCGGGACCCGGTCCGATCCGCAGGCGGCCACGACGATCTGCGGCATTCACCGCCAGCGGCTGCACGCCACGCTGCGGCAGAGGGCCGAGACGGCGGGCGCCGAACTGGTCACCGGCGCCGAGGTCACCGCCGTCCGCCCCGGCGACCCTGGCGGCGAGCCCGCAGCGCTCACGTGGCGGACCAGCACCGGCGAGCACACCTGCGAGGCTGACCTGGTGCTCGCCGCCGACGGCGTCCGCAGCGCGGTCCGGGCCCAGCTGTTCCCCGATGCCCGCCCGCAGTACGCGGGCAGCACGAGCTGGCGTGCGGTCATCAGCGACACCGCCTTCGAGGGCCGACTGGTCGAGGTGTGGGGGCCGGGCACCGAGTTCGGCGCGCTGCGGGTCAGTGACAGCGAGGTCTACTGGTACGGGGAGTTCGTGCACCCCGAAGGGGCGTCCTTCCCCGACGAGCTCGCCGCGGCCCGCGCCCACTTCGCCGGGTGGGCGCCGTGGATCCGGGCCATGGTGGCCGCCACCCCCGCCAGCACGCTGATGCGCCACGACGTCTACCACCTGCCGGGCGGCTGCCCCCGCTACGTGCACGGGCGGGTGGCCCTCGCCGGCGACGCGGCGCACGCCATGCTGCCGACCATCGGCCAGGGAGCGGCCACCGCCCTGGAAGACGGCGTCTGCGTGGGCCGCATGATCGCCGCTCCGGCCAGGGCCGGCGGCGACCTGGCTGCCGCCATGGCCGCCTTCGATCAGGCCCGCCGGTCACGCTGCCGGCAACTCGCCCGCCAGGCCAGCCAGCTCGCCCGGTTCGGCTTCGAGCTCGGTGACGGCTGGCGGCAGTCGGCCCGCAACACCCTCCTCCGGCTCATCCCTGCCGGTCCCGCTCTCAAGGCAGGCGCCCGCATGACGCGCTGGACACCCCCGGATAGCGAGCGCGACCCGGCGGCAGCCGGTCAAGGAGCGCGCGGCCGTTGACCGGCACCGGGGCGGTGTGACGCGGGAGCGTGTCATCTGCCAGAGGCCGGCCGGCGTCTAATGTGTGCGCTTCAGTTACGCGGGGCCACCGGTCACGCGGGGGGCGCGGGCTCCCCGCGGACCCGGAGGTCTCGATGTCAGGAAATCCCCGGCGGCTGCTCGCCGCTGCCAGCGTGCCCACCGCGGTCGCGGCGCTCGTGCTGGCCGGCCCGGGCGCGGCGGGCGCCAGCACCGGCCCGCGGTACGCCAGCGCCGAGCAGGTGGGCTACGCGGCCACCGGCGCGCAGTTCAAGGAGGTCCTTGGCGTGGTCTACCTGCGCAATCCCGCGCAGTACGCCGGCGCGGTCGGCCAGTACAGCCACAGCGTGCAGCTCTGGTCATCCGGCTACGTGGTGGTGGCCGGAGTGTCGGCCAGCACCTCAAGGTCGGGCTACACCCCCTACGCGAAGGTGTTCGACTCCAGCACCCACCAGCTGGTGGCCTCAGATCCCGGCGCGAAGTGGTGTGATGACCACACCTTTGGCTGCGTCAGGAAGATCGGCAGCTTCACAGCGAGTGAAGGCCTGCTCATGGACGTCTCTTACGACCCCACGCGAGGCTTCGTGTACTTCAGGGCGGCGGACCTGGATGACGAGCTGTACATGCCGGCGTCTTACCAGGTCGGTACGGGCGAGTCGTTCACCCAGGCCAGGATCGGCACCGAGTTCGGCCCCGATCCGTGGACCGCCCCGTCGTCGTACACCCATCCGGCGCAATGGACCAAGATCGCCGCCTACAGCCGCGTGGGGGTGCAGACCTACAACGGCAAGACCTCGACGCTGTCCTCGTGGTTCGTGCATCACAAGATCTTCATGTCGTCGATCACCGGATCGCTGATCGACGAGCAGGCCGCGCCGACCGACCTGACTGACGGTGGCGCGTCGTTCCAGGACCGGCTGGCACCCGCCGGCGTAAACGGTCCCGCGCAGCCTCCGCGGGGCTGAGCGGACACCGCCCCGGCAGCCGGCCAGCCTCAGCGGGAGCCGGCCGCGAGAAACGCGGTTCCGAAGAACAACTCGGTCCAGCAGAGATCGGCCAGTTCTTCCTGCATGGCCGCGCGAATCGCCTCCCACGGACGGCGCATCATCCACTCGTCTATGGCGGCGAAGGGCCGCACGGTCGCGCTGCCGAGCTGCGCCAGCCAGCCAGGCGTGCTGCCGGGAACCTTGAGATCCAGCACGGCCCAGCGGCCGCCTGCGCAGAGGGCCTGGGCGCCGTGGGCGATCACCTCTGCGCACTCGGGCACCTGCGACAGGGCGTACGTGGACAGGATCGCGTCGACCCCGGCCGGGAAGCCGAAGCCGGCCGCGTCGGCTTGCACGAGGCTGATGTTGCTCCAGCCGTTCGCCGCTATCCGATCCCGGGCACGGGAGAGCATCGCGTCGGTCAGATCGACGCCGACGATCCGGCCTCCAGGACCGATCACCTGCTCGAGCAGCGAGAAATTCAGGCCCGTGCCGCAGGCGATGTCGATCACGCTGTCACCCGCGCGCAGACCGAGCGCTTGCACCGCCCGGAGGCGTTGCGTCCGCTGGGGGTAGCCGGGCACGGGGTAGAGCCGGGAGGTGACGTCGTAGTGCTTCGCCTTCTTGCGGTACGTCTCGATCAGGTGCTCGTGTGTACTGGCGACCTGGCTCACGGTGCGGACTCCGCGGCCGCCCGGGCAGCGGACTCGACAGCAGCCTTGATCGCCACCATCTCGATGTCGCTTACCCGCTGAATCCTGCCCTGGAGAAGGTGGCCGGGGATCGCGCGCATGACGCCCGCGAGGTCCACCTCGATCCACATCGTGGCGTCGGTCTGGAAATCATCCAGCGGCTCGAGTTCCATGCCCCAGCGCGCCGCGGAAGTACCCATCGGCCCGGCGAACGCCACGGAGCGGGGTGCCTCGACGGCGGTCACCTGCTGGCTCCGGCCGCGAGTCAGCCCGAGGATCCCTTTCGCCCGCTGCTCCACCCGCGAGCCGGGCTGGACCGGATCTCCTCCGCGGATCCAGCATTCGAGAACCGTCGGCGCCCACTCCGGCCAGCGGCCGACGTCACAGACATACGCCCAGACCGCACGCTCGCTGCTGGCGATTGTTATCCGGCTCTCGGTTCTGATCGTCATCGGGCGGCCTTTCCAGAGTGGTCGTTGACTTCGTGCGGCACAGGCTCGCTGCGCCCGGGGGCGGTCAGCGCGTTCGCTATCTCGTGTGTGGTCTGTTCCCAGCCGCGCAGGGTCGACCGGCGCTGCCGCGCGGCGGCCCGTAGCCGGTCCCGGTGGCGCCCGTCACCCAGCCAGCGGCTGAGCGCGGCGGCTAGCGCGGCCGGATCGCCCGGAGGCACCAACTGGCCGGGGCGGGTTCCACCGGCGGTGCAGCCGAGCGCTTCGGGCAGCCCGCCGACGGCGGCGGCTATCACCGGCACGCCGTGAGCCAGCGCTTCGGTGACGGCCATGCCGTAGGTCTCCGAGCGGGACGGCGCGACGAGCAGGTCGGCGGTGGTGTACGCGTGGCTGAGCGCTGCGCCGGTCAGCACGCCGCTGAGCCGGATGCGGTGGCCGTAGCCGAGGCCGGTGATACGGGTCCGCAGTTGCTCGGCGAAATCCGGGTCGCGGCCGGGGGATCCGGCCAGCACGCAATGCCAGTCCTGGCCGGCGAGGCTGGCGAGTGCCTCGACGAGGAGGTCTTGCCCCTTGTGGCGGCCGAGGACCCCTACGCAGATCAGGTGGCCGCGGCGGGGCCGGGGCGGGGCGGTGACCCGGTCGGCGCCAGGCGGGGCGACGTACACCCGGTGGGCCGGGAGCGCGTACCGGGTCAGTACCTGCTGGCGGGTCCATTCGCTGGTGACGACCACGCCGGCGGCCGCGCGGAGCATGGCCCGTTCGGAGCGGTGCGCGCTGGCGGCATGACGTGTCCCGGGGGCGGTGGCCAGTGGCATGTGCAACAGCACGGTTGTCCGTATCCGGCCGGTGTGGGGCAGCAGCTGCGCGGCGCTCGGCGAGGCGATGAGCCCGTCGATCAGGACGGTCTCACCGCCGGGGATGGCGGCAACGATGCGGGCCAGGGCGGCGCGGCCGCCCGGGTCGGGTAGCGGCCATGCCGCGGCGACCGTCGTGACCCGCACATCCCATCCGGCGCCGGCCAGTCCGGCGCAGACCCGCCGGTCGTAGATGTTGCCGCCGGTCGGCCGGCTGGGATCGTCGAACCCCTCGGGGACTACTACGTGGACCCGCACGATGTCCCGGGTTTCCAGAGCGCCTGCCGCACAGAACCAGCCTCCATCCTGCGGACGAGCCGAACCAGACCTGCCGCCAATCCGTCATACCTGACACAACGTGGTACGGAGAAGCGGCGGATACGGTTCGACAGCGTGCGGGATGTGATGTGAGACAGGACCGGCGAGCACCACTCCTGACGGCGCTGGAGCGGGGCCGGGCGAGCGCCTTCCCCCCGGGCGAGTATGCGGGCCAGGAGAGCTTCATGCGGGCGGGCGAGGTCCGGACGCTCGCCCGCCGGGCCGCAGTCGGCCCCGGCGTATCCGTGCTCGACCTGTGCTGCGGGGTGGCCGGCCCCGGCAGGCTGATAACGGCGGAGTCGGGCTGCGACTACCTGGGCGTCGATCACTCCGCCAGCGCGCTGGCCACCGCCCGGGATCTGTCCTGGAATCTCCCCTGCCGCTTCGAGCAAGCTCACCTTCCGCCGCTGCCCGGGGGCCGCTTCGAGGTGGTGCTCCTGCTGGAGACGATGCTGGCGTTTCCTGACAAGGAGGCGCTGGTGGGTGAGGTGGCGCGCGCTCTCGAGCCGGGCGGGCGTTTCGCTTTCACGGTGGAGGAAGGCAGGCCACTCACTCAGCAGGAGCGGGTACGGATGCCGGGCGCCGACACGGTCTGGCTGATCGGGCTGGCGGAACTGACGGGTGTGCTGCGCCAGGCGGGACTGACCGTGCTGTGGCAGCAGGAGTGCAGCTCATCCCATCGCGCGATAGCCGCGGCGCTGTTTCGCGGTTACCGAGCCGGTTCACACCAGATCGCCGGCCAGATCGGGACGCGGGCCACCGCCGGTCTGGTCACTGCCCACCGGCTGTGGAGTGACTGGCTCGGCAGCGGGCGGGTGCGCAAGTTCGCGATGGTGGCCGAGAAGCAATGAGCTGCTTCGGTGACGCCCCCATGCCCCTCGACTACGCCCGCTACCTGGCCGCTAAGACGGCCGTGGATGACAGGGCGCTCAACCGGGTGGTGCTGGCCGAGTTGTGCCGCCTGATGCCATCGGGTGCGCCGCGGGTGCTGGAGGTCGGTGCCGGCCTGGGGACGATGGTGGCCCGCCTGATGGACTGGGGCGCTGTCGGCGGCGGTGAGTACATCCTGCTTGACGCGGACCGACAGTTGCTGGATCGCTCCCGCCGGTGGCTGTGCGGCTGGGCTGACGCGCGGGGCCTGCGCAGCGACCTGCTGCCGGATGGGGTGCGGCTGGGTGATCTGCGGGTGCGCCTGGTGCACAGCGAACTCGGCAGCTACCTGGCGGCCGGGCACGCGGCGGCGGCCGACATACTGATCGCCAACGCCGTCCTGGACCTGGTGGACGTGCCGGCCGTGCTGCCTGGAATGTTGCGGTTGCTGGTCCCCGGCGGCGTCTACTGGTTCACGATCAACTACGACGGCGAGAGCATCTTCGAGCCCGGCCACCCCCACGACGACCCGATCATGCGGGCCTACCACCGCGACATGGATGAGCGCTTCCGCTATGGCCGGCCGGCCGGGGACAGCCGAACCGGCCGCCACCTGTTTCACCACCTGCGGACCGCGGGGGCGCCCGCGCTGGCGGCTGGGGCGTCGGACTGGGTCGTGGGCCCGGGCCCGGATGGGAGCTACCCGGGCGACGAGGCCTACTTCCTGCGCAGCATCCTCAACACGATCCAGAACGCGTTGCGCAGCCGCCCGGACCGGGTGGATCCGGCGGACCTGGCCGACTGGCTGGCCGAGCGCGGGCGGCAACTGGCCGCGGGTGAGCTGATCTACATCGCCCACCAGCTTGATTTCGCGGGCCGCTGGCCCGGCTAGCGCTCCGCCCGGTGGCGTTCAAGACTCCGCGACAGCAGGTCATGTCCTCCACGGCCGGCCTTGGTGGCCAGGTAGGCGGCGTTCGTCCCGGTAACGTGCAGGGCGGTGGGGATTTGCCGGGCGATCGTGATGCCCAGGCGGGCCAGCTGAGCACCCTTGTCCGGGTTGTTGCTCAGCAGCAGGATGCGGTTGGCGCCGAGCGCGTGCAGCATCTGCGCCGCGCTGGTGTAGTCGCGCTCGTCGGCCTGGTGACCGAGCGCGAGATTCGCGTCGTAGGTATCCAGGCCACCATCTTGCAGCGCGTAGGCGTCGAGTTTGTCGTAAAGTCCGATGCCGCGCCCTTCCTGGCGCAGGTACAGCAGGTACCCGCCGTGCCCGGTGATCCGCTCGACAGCTTCGCGCAGTTGCGGCCCGCAGTCGCATCGCTGGCTGCCGAACACGTCGCCGGTGAGGCATTCACTGTGCAGGCGAACCAGCGGCAGGCCGGCCGCGGCAGGCCGGCCGAGTTCGAGGGCCACGTGCTGCTGCGCATCGGTCAGGCCGGTGAAACTGACGGCCGTGGCAGAGGTTGAGTAGCCGTCAGCCAAACGCAGCGGGATGCGGATACGCCGGCGGATCGCCGCCGCCGGGAGAGCTCCGGTCACCGGGCGAGCCGGTCAGTCACGAACAGCCTCCAGCGCCCGCGGCGCCGGATCGGGCTGTCCCGGCCCGTCCGGCTGTCCGTGGCCACGACGGCGCCGAACGGCGTCCGTCAGCAGCAGGCCCGCGCCCGGGGCCACTGCGACCAGCATGAGCACCGCGTAGAGAATGGCGACCGTGACCCCGGTGGCCGCGCCGAGCCCGGCCGCGGCGAAGGCCCAGGCGGCGGTTCCTTCCCTCAGCCCCCACCCGCCGATACTCAGCGGGATCACCATGGCAACCTGGACCACCATCAGCAGCGCGACCAGTTCGCCCAGGGGGGCGGTGCAGCCGGCGACCCGGGCCGCGATGACGAACGTGGCCGTGTGCCCGGCGACGACCAGCACCGAGGAAAGCATGATCCGGGGCCACACGCCGGGTGCCAGGCCACGGCGCAGGTCCGCGGAAACGGTCCGGGCGGCGCGTGCCAGCCGCGACCGGCCACGGCGGGCAGCGCCACGCACGACCAGCGCGGCACACCCGGCCATGCCCACGGCACCCGCCAGAACATACGGCAGCGCGGGCCGAACCGGTGAGGGGATGGCCAGCAGCACGACAGCCGTCACCACGGCCTGGATGACCTGGCCGGACAGCCGTTCCCACGCCACCGCGCGCAGCCCCCGCGCCACGTCTCCGGCGCGCCGGCCGTGCGTGACCGCCCGGTGCACGTCGCCGAGAACCCCGCCGACGAGCACCGAGTTGAGGAACAGCGAACGGTAATAGGCACCGACCGCACCCGGCAGGCCGATGCCGATGCCGAGCGCCCGGGCGACGACCCGCCACCGCCAGGCCGAACACACCGTCGTCAGGACGGTGAGGGTGACAGCGGCCACGACCGCCTGCCAGGTGACCGCGCGCAGCCCATCCCTGAACGGCGCCGCGCCCACCTGCCGCCCGAGAAACCACAGCACGGTGACGCCGGCGGCCAGGCGCAGCAACGACGGGCCGGAACTGCGCACGGCCGGACCGATCCCGCGCGGAACTGAATGCAAGCCAGCCACACTGGTTACACGGGCCGGCCGGGCACATAGTTCAACCGTCCGGCTGGGCAGCGTAGCGGGCGCCGGTGGCCGGTCACGGTGAACCAGCGTGATCGCGACCCCGTTGTCCCCATGAAGAGTGGCAGCGGGTAGCTACGGAGGCACGGTGCGCACGACTCAACCAGTGGACGAAGGCACGACGCCTGCGATCCGGCGCGCGGGCAAAGCCGCGCTGCCTGCGATCTGGCGCGCGACGATGCTCGGGGGGCTCGCGACTGCCGCCCTGCTCGGCGTGCTGTCCGGCACGGCTGGTCTCGGCGCGGCCGGCTGGGTCACCGGGCTGGCCACCGGTTCGGCGGCGGCCGCACTGCTTGTCACCGCCCGCAAGCGCAGCGACCAGCCAGCGATATTCCCGGCGGACTGGGTCACCCTGACCCGGGCGCTGCTGATCGCCGGGGTCGCGGGCCTGGTGGCCGACTCGTTCGCCCGGCCGGCGCCGGCCACCGCGCTGGTCACGCTGGCCACCGTCGCGCTGGTCCTCGACGCGGTGGACGGGCAGGTGGCGCGCCGGACCGGCACCGCCACCGCGCTGGGCGCCCGTATCGACGGCGAGGTCGACGCGTTCCTCATCCTGCTGCTCAGCATCGCCGTGTCCCAGGACTACGGCGGCTGGGTGCTGGTCATCGGCGCCGCCCGCTACGCGCTGCTGCTCGCGGGCTGGCTGATCCCGTGGCTGGCCGCGCCGTTGCCACCACGGTACTGGCGCAAGACCGTGGCCGCGGTGCAGGGCATCGTGCTCACCGTCGCCGTATCCGGACTGCTCGATCGCGTCGCCGGGATGATCGCGGTCGCCGTCGCGCTGCTGCTGCTGGCCGAGTCGTTCGGCCGTGACGTCATCTGGCTGTACCGGACGGGCGCCGGCCGGCGAACCCGCCTGACGCTGCGGGTGGTCATCACCGTGCTGGCCGCCGCCCTGGTGTGGGGTGACCTGCTCGTGCCCGACAAGGCCTGGCAGCTCACCCCCGGTGCTTTCCTCCGCATCCCGGTGGAAGCGCTGGTCCTGGTCGGTGTCGCGCTGGTGCTGCCGGCCCGGCCGCGGCGGATCGTGGCCGCCATCGCCGGTATCCTTTTCGGCCTGCTCACCTTCGCCAACATCCTCAACATGGCGTTCTACGAGGCGGTGGACCGGGCGTTCAACCCGGTGTATGACTGGGGCAGCATCGGGGCGGGTGTCGGGGTGGTAAGCGACACCATCGGCCACACGCTCACCGACATCCTGCTCGGCGCCTTCTGGCTCGGTCTCGTTCTGCTCATCGCCGCCATCACGGCATCTACGATTCACATCACCACCGTGGCGGCCCAGCACCGCCGCGGCACGCTTCGTGTGCTCGCCGCTCTGACCGCGGCCTGGGGGCTGTTCGCGGGCTTGTCGCTGCAGCTCACTCCCGGATTCCGGGTCGCCTCGACCAGCGCCGCGAGCCTGGCCGTGGGGCAGGTGCGCGCTACCCAGGCGGCGTTCACCGACGCACGTCGCTTCCAGCAGTCCCTGCACGGCTCCGATCCTGAAGCCAGCGTCCCCGCTTCGGACGTGCTGACCGGATTGCGCGGCAAGGACGTCATCATCGTCTTCGTCGAGAGCTACGGGCAGGTTGCCGTCCGTGGTACGAGCTACTCGCCCGGCATCGACAACGTCCTGCGGCAGAGCACCGCCTCGCTGGCCCGGGCCGGCTGGTCCGCGCAAAGCGCCTGGCTCAACTCCCCGACCTTCGGCGGGATCAGCTGGCTCGCCCACTCCACGCTGCAGTCCGGGCTGTGGGTGGACAGCACGCAGCGGTATTCACAGCTCCTCGGAAGCAAGCGGTTCACACTCAGCGACGCCTTCGGCAAGGCCGGCTGGCACACCGTCGCCGACGACCCCACCGATCACCCGAACTGGCCGCCAGGCAGATACTTCTACCACTACGACCAGCTCTACAACCACTCCAACGTCGGCTACCAGGGCCCGACGTTCAACTTCCTCTCGATACCCGACCAGTACACCCTGGCCGAGTTCCAGCGGAACGAGCTCGCCCCGGGGCACAAGCCCCTGATGGCCGAGATCGACCTGGTCTCCTCGCATATACCGTGGGCACCGCTGCCGAAAATGGTGCCCTGGAACAAGGTCGGCAACGGCTCGGTGTTCGACCCGCAGCCGGCGGAAAGCGAAACCGCGCCGACGGTCTGGCGCAGCACCAACACCGTGCGCAAGTTCTACGGCATGTCGATCCAGTACTCGCTGCACGCCCTCACCTCATGGGTAACCCAGCTCCACGACCCGAACCTGGTGCTCGTCATGCTCGGTGACCACCAGCCACACACCACCGTCAGCGGCGACGACGCCAATCACGAGGTGCCAATCTCGATCATCGCCCACGACCCTTCGGTGTTCCGGCAGATATCCGCATGGCGCTGGCAGGACGGACTGCTGCCCAATGAGTCTGCTCCGCTCGAGCCGATGGACGCCTTCCGCAACCAGTTCCTCAACGCGTTCAGCACGGCCTCGTCCAGCACGGCCTCGTCCCAGGCGGCGTCGGCCCGCCGGTCCGCAACGCCCGGGCCGCCGCCGTGAGTCAGGGAAGGTGGCTGGTGTCGTTGACGCGATGGACGGCGGCAAATCCGTGGCCATGCCACTGGATCTCGTTGATGCAGGCGGAGCCGAGATACAGCCGGTAAAGGCTGCCCAGCGGGGCACCGAGGGCCCGGCACAGCAGGATCTTTATCGGGGTGATGTGACTCACCAACAGGACGGTCCGGCCGCCGTGCTCCCGCAGCAGCCGGTCACACGCCCGGTTGACCCGGTGAGCGGTCTCGGCGAAGCTCTCCCCGCCCGGGGGTGCCTGTTCGGGGTCGCGTCGCCAGGCCGCCGCGGCTGCCGGCCACCGCTGCTGGATTTCCGCCAGCGTAAAGCCGTCCCAGTCGCCGAAGTCGGTTTCCCGTAGATCGTCGTCGGTGACCGCGGTCAGGCCCAGTTCGCCCGCCGCGATGGCGGCGGTGGCGGCGGCACGCCGCAATGGCGAGCTGATCACGGCATCGATCGGGGCACCAGCGGCCAGGCGGCAGGCGGCGGCCTGGGCTTGCCGGGTTCCGGTGGCGCTGAGCGGGAGGTCGCCCAGCCCGCTGAAGCGGTGTTCGGGTGACAGTCGGGTATCGCCGTGCCGCAGCAGGACGGTGGTGGTGGGATCCGTCGTGGGATTATCCCAGCCCAGTGCCATATGGCCGTCCCCGCGAGAATGACGAGAATGTTGTGTCGACTGTTCCCATGACAGCAAGACGAGCATGCCGGCGCAACGGTTCAGATGCCCAGGCCGTCCGGGGTAACCAGACAGAGGTCAGCATGGCGCGTGGTATCCGCCAAACGCGGTGGGAGTCTCCCACACCCGCACGGCCAGTGCCTCGCCTCCCGCGGCGGCGACGGCAGGCGAGAGGCTGTCATGCACCCAGCGGGCGAACACCTCGACAGTGACCGCCTCGGCCGCGGCCGGGCGTATCTCCTCCAGGTTGCGGCCCTCGACCCGGCTGGTCAGCTCGGTCAGTGCCGCTTCCAGCACATCCAGATCACAGACCATGCCGCGGTCATCGAGCCGCTCACGATCCACCACGATCTCTATCCGGTAGTCATGATCATGCAGTTGCCCCTCTGGCCCGGGCAGTCCCGGCATGACGTGGAAAGCACGGACACTTCGGCTCAACCCGACCTCACACGTCACCGGCAGCACTCCTGTTGTAATCCAGAACGGCATGCATCAACCCAGGTATCCCCTGGTCCACGGCCCGGAATGCCTCCGCTGCGTGGCCGAAGGCGAAGACGTGAGTGCACAGCTGCGCCAACGGCAGTTCGGCCATCAGCTCAAGACTCTCCCGGCGCCGCCGGGACAGCGACCAGGTTCCGGACAGCCGGGCCGGCACCGTGGAAACCTGACTGCTGCGGATGACCAGACGCCGCCGGTGGAAGACGCCGCCGAGCGGCAGCGCCACCGGTTTGGTGCCAAACCACGACGCGATCAGCAGGGTTCCCTCGTGGGCCAGCATGGTCAGTGCCACCGCTGGCGCATCCGGGTTGCCGCTGGCGTCAATGACCAGCGGAACCTGCTCTTTCACCAGTTCCTCCGGTGCTGCGGTGGTGGCGCCGAGACTGCTCGCCATGGCGCGGCGCCACGCCTGCGGCTCGGCGAGCAGCGGCCGCCACCCGGCGCGCTGCAGCAGCAGGCTGGTCAGCAGCCCGAGCACGCCGGCGCCGAGCACGATGACCCGGTCGCGATATCCGGTCCCGGCATCGAGCGTCACTTGCAACGCCGCCTCGACCAGCGGGAACAAGGTTGCGGACGCGGGATCGACAGCAGGCAGCGCGATCAGGTCACTGTCCCGGGCCGCGAATACGTCCTGGTGCGGATGAAACGCGAAAACCACCCGCCCGGACTCCACTACTTCGCCGACGCAGGCATACCCATAGGCGAAGGGATAGGAGAAGGTGCCGCCAAGCGCGTCGATCGTGTCGTCCAGTGCCATGTCGGCAAGAACCTCGCCGCGGTACACCAGCCGCTCGGTGCCACCGCTGATACCAGAGCACAAGGCGCGGACCATGACCTCACCGGCGGCAGGCCGCGGCGTGGGCAGATCCCTGATCTCCACACAGCGCGGCGCGGTATGAAACAGCGCGCGGGCAGGCACGCAACTCAGTGTAAGTAGGTCACGGACAGTCACGGCCTGGCGCCTGGCGCCCGGATCGCCCAGGTTTACCATGAAAAGACCGGCCGGGACGGGCGTGATCGTCGGCCAGCCCGGCAGGCCTTGTCAGCTAGGCCGACCGGGAGGCACCCCGTGGCGACGGAACCGTCCGATTCCCCCGCGGGAGGGGCTGCCCGCGGCGGCCACCTGCGGGCCTCCGACGCGGACCGTGAACTGGTGATCGATGAGCTGAAGGCCACGTTCGTGCAGGGCCGGCTGAGCAGGAGCGAACTGGCCAGGCGAGCCGGCCAGGCGCTCGAGTCGACGACCTACGCCGACCTGGCCGGGGCCACCGCGGGCATCCCGGCTGGCCGCCCCGCCCCGGCACCGGCCCCCGTGCCCCCCAGTTGCCCCGATGCTGCCAGAGCGGTGAACCGGAAGCTGATCGCCTGGGCGGTGGGCGCGACCATCGTCGCCCCCGGACTGGGCGTCGCCTTCTTCGCCACCTACTACGGCAGCTTCTTCATTCTTCTCTTGCTCGGCTTGGTCGTGGCGAGTGTGATCGGCCCGGCCGAACGGCCGACAATTGGCCGCCACGGCGTGTCCTGAGCACGGTGGCCGCACCCGGCCAGCAGGCCGGCTACCCGGTGGGGAGCAGCGATGACCTACGACGCGGGCACCGGCAACGTGGTCATGTTCGGTGGCGTAAGCCCCGGTGGCGACGGCGCTCCGGATCGTGGCGCATGGACCTGGGGATAACACCGGCGGTCACGCTGCCCGTTCCGGCTGGCCGAGGCCGCCCGTGCTGTGCCGCAGCACGGGCGGCACAGCACGGGCGGCACGGCGCTGTCAGGAGTAGCCCAGGTAGCAGATTCCGGAGTGCCCGGAGACGCCGTCGCACCACTGCGAGCCGAAGCGGTTGGAACTGGCGACCCACAGCCCGCCGCTGGTGAACAGCATGTCGTCCGCGTTCGCCCGGGACATCTGGTACCGCGCCTTGCCCTGTGCGTTGGTCAGCACCTCTCCGGTGCCTGGGTTCAGGCCCTGCATACCGGGGTCGTCGACCCCGTTCCGCCCGCGGGCGTTGCAGCCGTACGGGTTGTTCGCCCAGCGTGGATGCCCGCCGGCGTAGACGGCCCCGTCGTCGGCGGCCACGCTGAAGTAGGAGTCGCAGCCGGAGTACTCGATCCAGTTGTGGTGCACCGACTTCTGCGTGGCCGGGAACGACACCACGGCGTCACACAGCCCCCAGAGCGGGAAGGTTCCGCTCGCCCGGTTCAGCGGATGGTCGCCGGTGTCGGCGACATAGACGGTCGAGTCATCGCGCGACCATGCCGCCGAGCGCACGTAGAGGGCTTCCCTGGCTATGCAGTGGCTGCTGAATTCAGGTGAGGTCCAGGCGGTGAGCCGCGCCGTGGAGCCCGCCAGGTTCAGCATGAGGATCTGCTGCCGGGCCTTGCCTGCCACCGAGGTGAAGTTGCCCTCGACCAGGTCGAGCTTGCCGCTGTGGCTGAGCTGCTGCTTGTAGACCTGCTCCGCCATGCCGGTCACGCTCCCCTTGATATTCAGGTTCGCGAATCCATCGACCTTGCCGGTGGACGGGCTCAGGCTCGCGAAGTAGGCCCGGCCTGAGCCGTTGATCTGGGTGAACAGCCCGCCGGCCAGCACGTGGCCATGGTGGCTGACCAGCGTGTTGACCGTGCCGTTAGCATTGTGCGCGAATCCGGGGACGATCGCCCCGGTGCTGGTGCTGACCGCGGCGATGTGCGCCGCCGCCGTGCCGTTCACGTGGCCGAAGTCCCCGCCCAGGTAGGCGGTCCCGCAACCCTGGCCATTGGTGAATGTGATCGACTCAACCTCGCCATCCACGTCCGGGTTCCACCCGGTCATCCGGTACGGCGCGGTGGCGCTGAAGCTGAACACGTTGTTCCGGCTGTAGCTGTGGCCGTTCTGGGAGACCTCCCAGATGCGGCCCACCGCGTACATCGTCTGGCCGCACTTCACCAGCTGCCGGATCTCCTGCAGCGACTTGGTGATCGCGAGATGAGGGGTCCCGCTGGCCGGCTTGGTGGATACCGGGCCGCGGCTGGCGGTCGTGACGCTGGCTGACAGGGCGGCCCCGCCGGTGCTCGCGGCCACCGTGGGGGCGGCGAGCGCAGGCGCACAGAGCGCCAGGCTGGTGGTGAGAACGCCGATCCCAGCGGGGATCTGCCAGCGACGTGGATGACGCATAAGTCCTCCATGCGGACTTGGCAATCACTTACGAAGAGGCAATCACTCTCCCACGCCGGGGATGCGGATGTGGTCAATTCGTAACCATCCCGACATTTGCCGGAACCGCCATCGCCGGGGGGCACCGTGAGCTGCGCGGAACAGTGATTGGACCTGGTTCCGGGCCGGCAATTGGATCATGCTACGCGGCCGGAGGCTGACTACGCTGGCCAGCCGACGGCCGGTCCGGGGGCCGGGATGCAGTGCCCGGCAGCTCAGGGAAGCCGAGGAGTTGGAACGCATGAACTATCAGGGCCTGGTCAAGCGCCTCAGCCTGCCCGCGGGGTGGATGGCCCCCGTGGAGCTGGCGTACGGCGACATCCGCGCCACCGCGATCAACCGCAGCCATGTCCATGACGACGCACAGGGCATCAACGCCAGCATTGAGATCATCCAGCGCACACGGGGTGGCAGCTGGCCGACCGGGCCGGTCACCGAGGACTACAACTACGTCGACCTGGTCTGGCACGAATGCGAGTTCCGCGACGGTGGCTCGTTCACCTACGTCGTGTCCGGCTCCGGCGGCCAGTACCTCGGATGCGCCTACCTGTACCCGATGGGAGGCCGCACACCGCTGACCGAGGAAACGGTCACCTATGACGTGGACGTGAGCTGGTGGGTCACGCCTGACGGGTACGAGCGCGGCTACTACCCGAAGGCGTACGCCGCGCTCCGGCACTGGGTCGAAACGGCCTTCCCATTCACGAAGCCCTACTACTCCAACGCGGTAATCCCAGATCTGCCCGGATAAGGGTACGCTCGCCGATTTTGCCGGGTAAAAGAGCCGGACCGCAGGTGGGGTCACGCCGATAATGTCGGTCATGCAGCCACTCGCATACACCGGAAACCCCCTCAACCGTGCCAGTTACCAGCGCACGGACCAGGACTGGCTGGCCGGGCACCTCGAACGGCTCGACACTCTCGTTATCCCGCTGTGGCGCGATTCGTGCCTCGTCGGCCCGGGCGGGCGTCCCGTGGTGCTGGAACGGCCCGGCGCCGCGGACGTGCTCAGCGCCGCGGCTGAGCCGATCTTCCTCGGAGTCCACGGCGAGGTCGCCCATTTCGCCGTGGACCTGTCAGACATGGAGGAACGGCAGGCACGCGAACTGGGCGGCGCCACGGCCGTCCAGGACGTGCGTGGCCTGGTCGGTTCCCTGCCGCCGGAGGACGCGGCGATGCTGGCGCACGCCCGCGGCCTTTGCCACTGGCACCGCAACCAGCGGTACTGCGGTGCGTGCGGCGGCGCCACCGAGCAGCGCGAGGGCGGCCATATGCGGGTGTGCCGCGGCTGCGGGAAACAGTGATTCCCCCGCATCGAGCCGGCTGTCATCGCGCTGGTCGAGGCGCCCGGCGAGCCGCGGCGGTGCCTGCTGGCACGGCACGCCGGCGCCGCGGAAGGCGGCTTCGCGGCGATCGCGGGCTTTGTCGAGATCGGCGAGAGCCTTGAAGAGGCGGTGCGCAGGGAGGTGCGCGAGGAGACCGGTGTCGAAGTCGGCAGCGTGACCTACCAGGCGTCCCAGGCGTGGCCCTTCCCCTCCGGCCTCATGGTGGGCTTTCATGCGCGCGCGGCCACCGAAGCCATCGAGGTCGACCACGAGGAGATTATCGAAGCCCGCTGGTTCGGCGAGGCGGAGCTGCGGCAGCAGGCCGGGCGGTTCCGGGTCGATTCGATCGAGAGATACCTGTTCAGGGCATGGGCCGACGGATAGCCGCAACCCGCCAGCTCAGGCGTTCTGCCGGATGAACCACTGCTGCGCCTGGTGCCCCACACCCTGATCGAGGCCTTTCGTGCACGACCAGTTGCCGCGGAAGTGGGTGGGGTCGTTGAGGTTCTCGGTCTGCACGAGCTGGTCCTTGACCAGTTGGGTCACGATGAGCCCGAACCGGCGGGCGCGCAGGTAACGCAGGAACCGCGGCGCCGACACCGGGGCGTTGTCCCAGCACGCCCAGGGCGCGGCCGGGCGGGCGTAGTCGGCCCACTCACCCTCCACGACGGGGGCGCGCCCACGCTTGGCGATGTACCCGAACTCGTGGTCCCACGTCCGGTACTGGTGCAGGCCGGGAGGCCGGTGCTCGCTGTATTCGAGGGGGCCGTCGCCGGTGATGTGGTACCGCCAGGCGTCCGTCAGCAGGCTCCCGGCACCGATGCCCTCGACCCAGAACAGGTTCGGCGCCCGCGCGCGCACGAAGTCGGCCAGCGCCTGCATCCCGATATACCTGGCGCCGAGGCACGAGCCACCGTCGTGCCAGAACAGCCAGCCGCACGGTGCCTTCTGGGTCGGCTCGTTGTAGATGTCGAAGATCACGTCGGAATCCGTCCCGAAATGCGAGGCGAGGGAGCCCCAGAACGCCTTGCTGCGCTTCGTCGGCATTGACTCGGTGAGGGCGGCACGGTCAAGCTGCCACTGAAGATTCAGCACCACGACGAGATGGCGCGCCTCGGCGAAACGCACCTCTTTGGTAACAGCCACGAGGAATGCCCGGTGCACATGGCCGGTGACGCTGACCAGGTTCGCCTGCCGGACCTGAAACCGGACGGTGTTGGCGCACCAGTGGTCGGCGGCGGCCACGATGCCCGCCTCGTCCTGGGCCATGCGGGCGGCGTAGTCGGGGTGAGCCAGCCCGGTGAGGTTGATCCCGTAGGGGATGTACCGCCCGGTGGAGCCGTAGACGACCGACTTGCGGATGTGGAACGGCCCGCGCTCGTGGTGGCACCCTGCCGTCCAGGACGTGCTGCGGTCAGCCCCCGCGGCGGCGGCGGGGCCGGCCGCCAAAGCAGCCAACATGCCCGCCGTCAGACCCGCGATGAGCCCGAGGACCAGCAGGCGCCGCAACCCAGCTATGGCCAGCATTGGAAACTCCCTCAATAAATGCCCGGCCGGAAGCGTACTTGGCAGACAGATAAGCGCGCAGGAAAACACGTCGGAGGGTTCAGGAACTCGTCAAATGCCAGGCGCTTCAATACACACCCAGAATTGGATAATCTGGGTATTCACAATTCCACGGCCGAGTCGGCCGCGAATCACCCGTAATCGGTGATCCGGCGTTACCCGGCGTCGGCGAGCAGCGTGTCGAGGCGAAGGCCGGGATGCTCGCGCTGGATGGTGTTCAGCTGCCACTGTGCGGTGAACAGCGCGAGCAGCGTGCCGTCGAGGCGGCGGGTCAGTACCTCGATGCCTCGCTGCCCGGCGAGCGTGTCCGCGCCGTCGGGGTCGGTGCGCCGGACGATCTGGTAGCCGAGGTGCTCCAGCCGGGTGGGGACGCCGTACTCGTGTTCCAGCCTGTTCACCGTGACGTCGAACTGCAGCGGGCCCACCGCGGCCAGCACCGGTGCCTGGTCACCGCGCAGGTCGGAGGACAGGACCTGGATGGCACCCTCGGTGTCGAGCTGGCTGATCCCCTTGCGGAACTGCTTGTGCTTGCTGGGGTCCTTGCAGCGGGCGACCGCGAAATGCTCGGGCGCGAAGCTCGGGATCGGCGGGAATTCCACCGGCTCCTGCTCATAGAGGGTGTCGCCCGGCCGCAGCGCGGTGGCGTTGACCAGGCCGACCACGTCTCCCGGGTAGGCGACGTCCAGGGTCTGCCGGTCCTGGCCGAACATGGCCTGCGCATATTTGGTCGCGAAGGGACGCCCGGTGGCGGCGTGGGTGAGGACCATGCCGCGCTCGAACCGGCCCGAGCACACCCGCACGAACGCGACCCGGTCACGGTGGGAGGTGTTCATGTTGGCCTGCACCTTGAAGACCAGGCCGGAGAACGGTGCCTGCAGTTGGCGCGGCATCCCGTCCGCGTCGCCGCGTGGGCCAGGGGCGGGCGCGAGTTCGCGCAGCGACTCCAGCAGGCGGCGCACCCCGAAGTTGGGCAGCGCGGCCCCGAACAGCACGGGTGAGGATTCGCCCGCCAGGAACGAGTCCATGTCCACCGCGGCGCCGATCTCATCGAGCAGCGCGAGTTCCTCGGTGGCCGTCTGGTAAACCTGCCCGTCACGGTCGGCGGCCTGGGCGGCGGTCAGCCGCTCCTCGGCCGCGCGCCCGGCGCCGCCCGGGGTGCGGGTGAACGCGGTGAACTCGCCGGTGTTCCGCTCGATCAGCCCGCGGAAGTCGCCCGCCACGCCCACCGGCCAGCTCACCGGGGTGGGCCGAAGCCTGATCCGCTGCTCGATCTCATCGAGCAGTTCCAGCGGCTCACGGCCCGGCCGGTCCCACTTGTTGACGAACGTGATCACCGGGATGCGGCGGGCGCGGCACACGTCGAACAGCTTCAGCGTCTGCGCCTCCAGGCCCTTGGCCGAGTCCAGCAGCATGATCGCGCAGTCCACCGCCTCGAGGACCCGGTAGGTGTCCTCGGAGAAGTCCGCGTGCCCCGGCGTGTCCAGCAGGTTCAGCACCACGTCCCGGTAGGAAAACCGCAGCGCCGCCGAGGTGACCGAGATGCCCCTGTCGCGTTCCAGCGCCATCCAGTCCGAGGTCACTCCCCGCCGGCCCGCCTTGCCGTGCACCGCTCCGGCCTGGCTGATCGCCGAGGCGTGCAGCGCGAGAGCCTCGGTCAGCGTGGACTTGCCCGCATCCGGATGGCTGATCACGGCGAACGTGCGCCTGCGCGCCGCCTCGGCCAGCACGTCGGCGTCGTCGGCCTGCGGCGGCCGCACATCGGCTTGCGTCACTTGCGGGTTTCTCCCTCGTGCCCGCCGCACATCGGCGCGGCGAACTCCTCAGCGGTGTGAACCTGGTTCCCCGCAGATCCTATTGACGGGACGGCATGCCAGCGCACGGCGCACCGTCCAGAGCCGGTGAACGCCGCGCGGTCTCTCAGTTATCTGGGACTGTGACCGTGACGCTCACCGTAGTTCTGCGGCCGGCCCGGTGCTGGTCCGTCCTGGTGCCGGCGAAGCCGTGCGCACGGCAGCGGTCGGCGAATGCGCTGGCTTGCCCGGGCGTCCAGCCGTGACTGGCCAGGCCGGTAGCGCCCGGGCGGGTCAGCCGCTCGATGGCCACCAGCCGGCCGCCGGGCTTCAGCACCCGCCGGGCTTCCCGCAGGCCCGCGTCCAGGTCGGCCCAGTGGTGCACGGCGGCGATGGACCAGGCGACCGACACCGACGAGGCGGGCAGCGGCAACGCCTCGGCGGTGCCCTGGATGTAGCGCACCGGGTGTGCGGAGCGCCGGGTGAGCAGGCGGGCGAGGCGCAGCATCACCGGCGCGGGATCGACCCCAACGACCGAAGCACCCAGCCTGGCGGCGCGGCGGGCCGCAGTGCCGGGCCCGCAGCCGATGTCGGCCACCGAGTCGTTCGCCGCGAGTTCGCTGAGCCGCTCGGCCAGCCTGGCGTCAGCCTTTCCGCGCCGCACCATGCCGGCGGCGGCCAGCAGGCCGGCCGGGCCGGCGAACCCCGGGTGGTCGGCGTGGTGATTCGGCACGGAGGACTGTCCGGTCGTCATGCCCAGACCTTGACAGTTGAACCCGGCTTCAAGTCAAGTGGGCCCGTGCCCGAACTGATGACGATCGGCGAGGTGGCCCGCCGGGCTCACGTCGCCACCTCCACCATCCGCTACTACGAGCGGCGCGGACTGCTGACCCCCGATGCCCGGCAGTCGGGGCAGCGCCGGTACACGACCGGAACGCTCCGCCGCCTGGTCTTCATCGGCATGCTGCAGGACATGGGCCTGACCCTCGACGAGGTCTGCGGCATCCTGAACGCCGCCACGGTGGCCGAGTGGAAGTCGATCGCCGGCCAGCGCCTGGCCGCTCTCGACGGGCAGATCGCCCAGTTGCAGCACGTCCGCGCACTGCTGGCCGCCGCGCTGTTCTGCCGGTTCGACCACCCGGCGACCGACTGCACCATCATGGGCGCCGAGATTGACCGCCGGCTCGATGGGGCCGGGATCACATAGCCGGGCAGCGCGGGCGGCCGCCGCCGATGGCCGCCCGCGGGCATTTGGCCGCGGCTAGTGCCTGATATCCGTGCCGCGGTGGCGGAGTCCGCCGGCGAGGATGTCCACGTCGAGGTGCAGCCAGTAGCCAGACAGATCTGGCCGGCCGAGCGCGTCGCGGATTCCGGACGCGACCGTGTTCGCCGGCCCGGCGATGATGGCCAGTGCCGGGACAACCATGGCCAGGAGCCCGCGGACCTCCGCCAGGTGCTCATCGGATTCGCGGCAGCCGGCATGAACGGTGTCGGCGTCCAGGGCACCATGCTGAGCGAACCGGTGGAACAAGCCCGCCTCGCGCAGTGCCTCGGGTGCCTTGGCGCAGCCCGGGACGCTGGTCGGCTGCGGGGGACGCAGACCCAGTTGCGGGGCGCGGAAAGCAGAGCGATCACGGGCCAACTATGGCATCCGGGACGGCGGTGCCCTGGGCGGCGGTGCCCCGGACGCCGGGCCGGTGCTCTCCCGCACTACCAGGCGTGTTTGCAGTTCCATGCTCAGCGCCTCGTGGGCGTGCCCGTCGAGCTGGCGCATCAGCATCGTGACGGCGGTGCGGCCCATCTCCTGCAGCGGCTGGCGGACGGTGGTGAGGCGGGGTGTGGTGGCCCGGCTGACGTCGATGTCGTCGAAACCGGTGACCGACAGGTCCGCAGGTACCCGCAGCCCGTGCGCCGCGGCCGCCGCCAGCACGCCTACCGCGACCTTGTCGTTGAAACAGACCACCGCGCTCGGCCGCGGCCGCAGGCCGAGCAGTTCCCCGCCGGCCCACAGCCCGGTCTTGGTCGCAGGCTCGCCGTGCCGCATCAGCTCGGCGCCGCCCAGCACCCCGGCTTCGGCCAGCGCGGCGAGGTGGCCGCCGACCCGGTCATCGCGGGTGTGCCAGTCCGGCGGGCCGGTGATCACCCCGATCCGGCGGTGGCCGAGCTCGATCAGGTGCCGGGTGACGGCCCGGGCCCCGGAGAAGTGCGCGGCCGAGACCGACACCATGCCGCGCGGCACGGCGGTACGCGGGTCGACCACCACGAGCGGGTAGCTGCGCGCGGCCAGCGCCTCCAGGTCGGCGCTGGGCTCGGGCGGAAGGATCAGCACCGCGCCGTACGCGTCGCGGCGGCGCGGGAGCTCGCGCACCACGGTGGACCTGACCACGGCATCGCCCGCGTCGAGCAGCATGCGCTGGCCGTGCAGCGCGAGCGTCTCGGCGATCGACGTGACGATGAGCCCGAAGTAGTCGGTCAGCAGGTACGGGCAGCGCACGAGCACGGGCGGGCGGGTGGCCCGCGGCTGCGGGCGGCGGCGCGGCTCGGGCGCCCGCTCGCCAAGCCGGTCGACCACCTGGCGCACCCGCTCACGGGTGTCCGGGGCGACGTTGCCGCCGCCGTTCAGCACCCGGGACACGGTGGCAATGGACAGCCCGGTCTCCGCCGCGATGGCCCGCACGGTTACTCGGCCGGTCCCGGTAACACGAGCTGAAACAGCATCCTGTTTCATCGCGTCCGCCGGTTCACCGACCCAGGTTAACAAAGCGTCAACATCAGATATGGATCTTGACCTGCCCAGGACACGCTGCTCCAATCTTTAAACAGGAAAGTTTCCGAATTGTTTCTGAAACAACTTGGACAGCAGACCCTCCCGGCGGGCCCCGCTCCCGCCGGGCCCCCGAAGGGATCCCCGTCGGCATGCGTAAACCAAGGAACCCCATGAATCCGCGGTGGGCCGCGCTGGCCGTGGCCGCCGCCACCGCACTCACGTCTGGCGGCCTCGCGCTCGCCACCGCAGGGCCAGCCGCCGCGGCCGGCTCCGCCTTCCCGGCGCACTTCGCCGCCCCGTATCTGCAGATCGCCTCGTCGGATGCCGGGGACATGGCCGCCGACGAGGCCGCGACCGGCCTGAAGTACTACACGCTGGCCTTCCTCACCCCGCAGTCCGGCTGCACGCCGGAGTGGGAGGACGACGGCTCCGGGGTCGGCGCGTTCACCTCGCAGATCAGCGCCATCCAGTCCTCCGGCGGGAACGTGATCATCTCCTTCGGCGGAGCGTCCGGCGGGGAACTCGCACAGACCTGCACGAACGTCTCGCAGCTGACCGCCGCGTACCAGAACGTGGTGAACACCTACGGCGTCACCAGGCTGGATTTCGACATCGAAGGCGGCGTGCTCTCCGACACCGCCGCCACGTCCCGGCGCGACCAGGCGCTCGCCGCGCTGCAGGCCGCGGACCCATCGGTGCAGATCGACTTCACCCTCGCCGTCTCCCCGCAGGGGCTGCCAACCGGCTCCGGCTCGGAGTACGCGCTACTGCAGGACGCCCAGGCCCAGGGGGTGAAGGTCTCCACGGTCAACCTCATGACGATGGACTTCGGCAACGGCCAGGACCCGCTCGCCGACGCGGAGTCCGCCGCGGCGGGGGCCGCCGGGCAGCTCTCCGGCCTGTACGGGATCTCGACGTCGGCGGCCTACGGGATGATGGGCCTGACACCGATTGCCGGGCAGAACGACGACAACGAGTTTTTCTCCACCTCTGATGCCTCGGCGCTGGAGAGCTTCGCCGCGTCCAACGGTGTCGGCGAACTGTCCTTCTGGGAGGTCGACGGCTACGACAAGCCGACCGGCTACCAGTACTCGTCGATCTTCAACCAGATAACCGGCGGCGGTGGCGGTGGCGGCGGTGTCACCGGGCAGGTCACCGGGTACCAGGGGCTGTGCCTGGATGACCGGTCGGCCGGCACCGCCAACCTCAACCCGGTCCAGGTCTACACCTGCAACGGCACCAACGCCCAGCAGTGGACCGTGCAGCCTGGCAACACCCTCCAGGTGCTCGGCAAGTGCCTCGACGTCGACGCCGCCGGCACCGCCAACGGCACCACCGTGGACCTCTACACCTGCAACGGCACCGGCGCACAAACCTGGGTCCCGCAATCCGACGGCTCCCTGGTCAACCCCAGCTCCGGCAAGTGCCTCGACGACACCGGCTACGGCGGCGCGGGCACC
>DASYAV010000228.1:0-3476 GCA_036501145.1 Streptosporangiaceae bacterium
GATCGGCGACGCCGCGCTGCCCTCGCCGGACTCGCTGGTCATCATCGTCGGGCGCACCCCGGCGCAGCTGGCAGGCACGCCCAGCAGCGTGCAGGTGACGTCGATCCCCACGAAGGTCCCTGGGGGCCACGACCGGCTGAACCCCAAGGGGCTGAACTACACCCCGCCCAACCCGCCGGGCGGGACGAGCACCATTGACCTCATCTTGTCGGTTGTGGCGCTGGCCATCTTGGCGCCAGTGCTGATCTTCATCGCCACCGCGACGCGGCTGTCGGCCGCCCGCCGTGAGGAACGGTTCGCGGCGATGCGCCTGGCCGGCGCGACCCGCAGGCAGGTCTCCCTGATCGCCGCCACCGAGTCGACCGTGGCCGGGATCCTGGGGGTCACGGTCGGCTTCGGGGTCTTCTTCCTGCTGCGCATCCCGGTCGCGGGCATCCCGCTGATCAGCCAGCCGTTCTTCCCCGCCGAACTGTCGCTCAGCCTGCTGGACATCCTCGCGGTCGCGGTCGGCGTGCCCGTCTTCGCCGCCATGGCGGCCCGGCTCGCGCTGCGCCGGGTGCAGATCTCCCCGCTCGGTGTCGCCCGCCGGGCGACACCGAAGCCGCCGCGGGCCTGGCGGGCGGCGCCGCTGCTGGCCGGGCTGGCCGAGCTCGGCTTCTGGACCGCCCGCGGCCACCCGGCCTCCACCGGCGGGCAGGTCCAGGCGTTCGCGTCCAGCTTCCTGCTCATCCTCGTCGGCCTGTTCATCGCAGGCCCGTGGATCACCATGGCCGCAGCGCGGGCCATGGCCCGGTGGACCAGCCGCCCCGGCACGCTGATCGCCGCCCGCCGCCTCGCCGACAACCCGAGTGCCGCCTTCCGCGCCGTCAGCGGCCTGGTGCTCGCCCTGTTCATCACCACCGTGGCGGTGGTGGCCATCACCACGCAGGACGCCAAGAACCTCACCCGGTGGGGCACCGCAGCAGAAGCGAACGTACTGACGGACCAGCTGGCCGCCCAGCAGCAGCCTGGCTCCGCGTCCCAGGCAAGCCCCGGACGAGCTGCGTCCATCGCGCCGCTCGTGGCACACCTGCAGGGGATTCATGGCGTTCAGGGGGTGGTCGTGGTCCGCGCGGACCCGGGGCTGACCGTCCCGGGGTCGCTGCTCGGCACCGGCCCTCTCGCCCCGCAAAGCCCGGTTCCGGCCGGCGTGGTCTCGTGCGCGCAGCTCGCGGCCGTTCCCGCCCTGGGCCGCTGCCCGGCCGGGGCGACAGCGGCGGCGTTCCCAGAAGGCGGGTTCGGCATCGACGGCCCCCTGTTCGGCGTGAACACCACGGGGATCACCTGGCCAGCCGCGAACGTCCCCGCCGCGCGGCTTGACACCCTCGGCGCTGACGGCATCAACGTCGGGACGGACGGCACCACGTCGGCGGTCGAGCAGGCCAGGACACTACTTGAGAACGCGCGCGCCTACCCCGGCGCCGGCACGCCGTCCACCATCGGCGACATCATCGCGCAGGACAACTCCACCAACAGCGACTACCAGCAGCTCGCGAACGTGGTGATCCTGGTCAGCCTGCCGATCGCCGGCTGCACGCTCGCCGCGGGCATCGCGGGCGGGCTCGCCGACCGCAAGCGGCCGTTCAGCCTGCTGCGGCTCACCGGCGCCCGGCTCGCCACGCTGCGCCACGTCCTCGCGCTAGAGGGCGCCGTGCCGCTGCTCTCCGTCGCCGCCGTCGCGATCGGCACCGGCTTCGCCGGCGCCGCGATGTTCGCCTCCGAGGCGCAGCAGCACCCGATGGTGCCCCCTGGCGCGGCGTACTACCTGCTGACCGCGGGCGGGATCGTGGTCTCCCTCGTCATCATCGCGGCCACCTTCCCGCTGCTGGGCCGCATCACCGGGCCCGAAGTCGCCCGAAACGACTGACCAGCAGGCCGCGCCAGCGGCCTGCTGGCCGCCGCCAAATCCAGGCGTCATGCGCTGGCGGCAGCCTGCCCTGAATACGGAAAAGATAGGATAGCGTCCTCATGAAACGGAAAGTCTCGTGGGCGGCCGCGCTGGCCGGGATCGCAGGGGTGGCCGTGGCCACCGGCGTCCTGTCCAGTGCCGCCTCGTCGCCGGTGCCGGAAACGGCGGCGGCTGTATCGGCTGTCTCGGCGGCCGGGCCGGCGGTCCCGGTGCTGGCCTGGAAGCCGTGCGATGACGGATTCCAGTGCGCCACCGCGCGGGTCCCGCTGAACTACCGCGACCCGCGCGGCACGCAGATCAGCATCGCCGTGATCAGCCACAAGGCGACCGGCCCCGGGCGCAGCCTCGGCTGGCTGTTCTTCAACGGCGGCGGCCCGGAACCGGACGTCAGCACCATGCCCAGCGTCTACCCGACCCTCCCGGCGGCGTGGCGGGAACGGTACAACATCATCACCTTCGACCCGCGCGGCATGGGCTATAGCACCCAGGTCCGCTGCTATCCGACGGAGGCAGCAGAGCAGTCGGCACTCGGCGGCCTGCCCGCGTTCCCGGTGGGCGCTGCGCAGGAGGCCGCCTATGCCCGGGGCTTCGCGAAGCTGGACACCCGGTGCGCGCGTGACGCGGGGCCGCTGCTTGACCACGACAGCACCGCGGACATCGTCAGGGACATGAACCTGCTGCGCGAGGCCGTCGGCGACCCCGTGCTGAACTACTACGGCCCGTCCTACGGCACCCTGCTCGGCGCGACCTACGCTAACCTTTTCCCGGCCATGACCGGCCGCATGGTGCTGGACGGCAACATCAACCCTGTCGCCTGGAGCACCGGCAACAGCCAGGTGCCCGCCTACTCACGGCTGGGCGCTGCGCAGGCGTCCGAGGCGGTGATGGCCGCGTTCCTCGACCTGTGCGGCAAGGCCGCTACCGCCGCGTGCGCGTTCTCGGCCGGCACGCCAGCGGCGACCACCGCTAAGTGGCACACGCTGCTGCGCCTGGCCAGCAAGCACCCGGTCAACCTGGCCGGCCCGCAGGGGACCTACACCTACGCGGACGTGGTGACTGCTGCCAGCAACCTGGGCAGGGTAGACCAGTGGCAGTCGAACGCCGTCCTCCTGCAGCAGGTGTGGACCGCCGCCACCGGCGGCACGCCGGAGGCGGCGGCGGCCCCGTCACCCACGCCCAGCCCGGCACCATCCCCGGGTCCGGGCTACTACACGGGCCAGGAGCAGCAGCTCGCCATCGTGTGCGCGGACAGCCCGAACCCGCGCGACCTCACCGCCTACGCCGCCGCGGCAGCGGCGGGCACCTTCGGGCCGACCGCAGCGTGGAACAGCTTCGGCTGCGCGGACTGGCCGGCCGCCGCGGCCCATGACCGCTACACCGGCCCCTGGAACCGGCCCACCGCCAGCACCATCCTGGTGGTCGGCAACACCGGCGACCCCTGGACCGCCTACCAGGACTCGGTCGCCATGTCCCGCGACCTGGCCAGGGCCCGGCTGCTGACCGTCGACGGCTACGGGCACACCACCGG
>DASYAV010000229.1:0-51084 GCA_036501145.1 Streptosporangiaceae bacterium
GCCGGGGCGGCCCTGCTGCGCGACCGGATCCGGGCCATCGCCGCGGCCGGCCGCCTGCGGGTCAGCGAGACGCTCGCGGCCGACCTGCTGCAGGCGGCGGGCCGGGGCACGCTGCTGGTGCTGCTGGACCCGCCCGGGCAGGCCCCCGGACCGCTGGCGGACGTGATGTTCGACGCGGTCACCGCGCAGATCCTCACCCCGGCCGGCCCGGGGCAGCCCGAGTCGGCCGCCACCCCGGTCCCGGCCGCGAACGCGCTGCGGGCCGGGCTGACCGGGCTGACCGCGCTCAGCGCGGGCGAACGGCACGTCCTGGGTGAGTGGCTCGACCGGGTGATCGCCGACGGTCAGCCGCCGCAGCGGTAACGGCGGCAGCGGTCACGGAGTCAGCCGCCCCGTTCGGGAGGATCCGGGCGGGTCAGGACTCGAACAGCACGCTGACGGACTCGCCGTCGTGGGTGCGGCGGATCGCCTCGGCCAGCGCCGGGGCGACCGACAGCACGCGCAGCTTCGCGGGCCGGCGCTCCGCGGGGATCGGAACCGTGTTCGTGCAGACGATCTCGGTGACCTCGGGCCGGGCGGCCAGCCGGTCCAGCGCGCCGTGGCAGAACAGCCCGTGCGTGCAGGCGATCCGCACCGAGCGGACCTGCCGCTCGGCCAGCTTGCCGAGCAGTTCGTCGATCGTGGTGCCGCGGGCGATCTCGTCGTCGAGCACGATGACGTCGCGGCCGTCCACGTCGCCGATGATCGAGGTGATGGTCACCTTGGTGTCGCTGTGCCGTTCCTTGGCCCCGGCCGCCACCGGCAGCCCGAGCATCCGGGCGAACGCGGCCGCGCTGCGCGCGTGCCCCAGGTCCGGCGACACCACCACCGAGCCGGCCAGATCCCGGCCGCGGAAGTGCCCGGCCAGCTCACGCAGCGCGTGCAGGTGGTCCACCGGGACGGAGAAGAACCCGTGCACCTGCGGCGAGTGCAGGGTCATGGTCAGCACCCGGCCCGCACCCGCCGCGACCAGCAGGTCCGCGACCAGCCTGCCGCCGATCGAGATCCGCGGCTCGTCCTTCTTGTCCGACCGGGCATAGGCGTAGTGCGGCATGACCACGGTGACCCGGCCCGCGGACGCGCCGCGCGCGGCGTCGGTCATCAGCAGTAGCTCGACCAGGTGCTCCTGCACTGGCGGCACCAGGGGCTGGATCAGGAACACGTCCCGCTCCCGGCAGTTGGCCTGCAACTGCACGTCCAGGCAGTCGTTGGCGAACCGGCGCAGCCGCACCGGCTGCAGCGGGGTGCGCAGCTGGGCGCAGATCTCCTCCGCCAGCGCCGGGTGGGCGGTGCCGCCGAACACGGTGATGCCCCGCACGGCTAGGCTCCCCCGTTGCCGGAGCCGGGCCCGGCGGCTGCGTTCCGGCCGGTTCCGCCGTTGCGGCTCGCGGGCTCATAGGGCGGCAGCGCCAGACTGTTGCGGATCGCCTGCTGGACGATGTCCGGTTCCGGCCGCGCGTCCACCGAGACCACGTACTCCTTGCGCCGGAACACGTCCAGCACCGGGTTGGTCTTCTCGTGGTAGTCGCGCAGCCGGACGGCCAGCGCCTCCTCGGTGTCGTCTTCCCTGGTGACCAGCTCACCGCCGCACACGTCGCATTTGCCGGGGGTGGCCGGGCTGGCCTCCAGCAGGTTGTAGTCCATCCCGCAGCCCGAGCACAGCCGCCGGTTCAGCACCCGGCGGCGCACCTCACTGTCGGGCAGGTCGAGCTCGATGACGCCGTCGATGTCGTAGCTCTCCAGGAAGAACTCGGCCTGCCGGCGGTTGCGCGGGAACCCGTCGATGATGAAGCCGTAGTTCCAGTCGTGCTCGGCCAGCCGGGCCTTCACGATGTCCTCGACGGTGTCGTCGGCGACCAGCTCGCCGTCGGCCATGGTGCGCCGCACCTGTGCGCCCAGCTTGGTGTGCTGCTGCACGTTCCACCGGAAGATGTCGCCCACGCTGATGTGCACCAGGTCGAGATCCCCGGCGAGCATTTTGCTCTGCGTCCCCTTGCCGCTGCCCTGCACGCCCATGATCACGTATTTGCGCATGCCGCCACGATGGCATGCCCGGGCCAGGGCCGGCGACCGCAGGGCGGTGTCAGGCGGCCCGGCGGCGCACCAGCCAGACCGTGACCGCGGCCAGGATCAGCGCGAGCAGCAGGCAGCCGCCGCCCTCGATCGCCTGGAACGCCCAGAACCGGCCGCCCGGCTCGTAGGAAACCCACAGGGCCAGGTGATGGCGGCCCAGCCAGCCGGGCTGGGCAGGCTCCTTGAGCATCCACAGCGGGTACAGCCGGGGCGAGGAGAAGCTGACCGGGTGGCCCTGCGCGGTGGTCAGCCACACGTTCACCGGCCAGCTGCCGCGCGGCGTAGCCACCAGCCCGCCGCCCGGCGTGAGCGGGACGGAGTTGGCCAGCCCGGACTGGCTGGTGTACGGGGCCAGCCGGCCGCGCTGGGTCACCGGTGCCAGGCCGGTGAGCAGGCCGTTGAGCTTCCAGTAGGTGGCCCCGGTGAGCGCGCCCACGGCTGCCGCCGTGACGGCCATCGCGGGCACGGTGCGCCTGATCGCGCTGCCCGCGAACACCCCGGCCGCGAAGGCGAGCAGGACCCAGCCGGTGAAGGTGACCGCGGTCTGCCCGAACTGCCCGAACTGCCAGCGGCTCCCGCCGACCGCGGGCAGCTGGTCGGCCAGCAGCAGCCACCAGCTGGCCAGCGAGCCGAACAGCGCGGCCGCCACCGCCAGCGCCGCGCCGGGCAGTGCGAGCTTGGCCAGTATCCAGCGGGTGCGGCTGGCCGCCTGGGTCCAGGCGAACCGGTACGTGCCGGACTCCAGCTCCCTGGCGATCAGCGGGGCGCCCGCGAAGACGCCGACCAGCCCGGGCAGCACCGCCAGGCAGATCACCAGCAGCGAGACGTTCCCGGTCAGCGGGTACCCGGCGTGGTAGAAGGCGTCCTGCAGCCGGCCGCAGCGGCTGGTGAGCAGCGCGCCGGCCGCACAGTGCCGCGACGCCAGGCGGCCGTGCGCGGACTGCATGCGCAGACCCGTGACGCCCAGCAGCAGCGCGAGCGCACCGAGCAGGCCCCCGGCGCAGGCCAGCGCCACCCGCTGCTGGCGCCAGGCGACCCAGATCATCCCAGCCCAGCCGGGCCGGGTGCGCTCCGGGTGCCGCCCCCTCGCGGCGGTCAGCGCGGTCATGACGCCACCGTGCCCACGGCGGCCGGACCGGGCAGCGCGGTGGCGCCCGGTTCACGCAGGTAGCAGAGCACGAGTTCCTCCAGGGTCACCGGCTGGGCGGCCCAGCCGGGCGGGACCGGGTCCGCGCCGCCGGTGCGGGCCAGCAGATGCGCCTGGGCGGCGGCCTTGCGCGCGTGCACCACGCAGAGCCGTTCATTCAGCACATCGGCCTCGGCGGCGGGGCCGGTCAGCATGCGATGCCCGGCGAGCAGGCCGTCCACTGGGCCGGCCAGCTGCACCCGGCCGGCCGACAGCAGCACCAGGAAATCGGCGACCCGTTCCAGCTCGGTGACCACGTGCGAGGAGAACAGCACCGACAGGCCGTCCTCGGCCACCGCGGTCATCAGCGAGGCCATGAAGTCGTGCCGGGCCAGCGGGTCCAGGCTGGCCAGCGGCTCGTCCAGGATGATCAGCTCGGGGCGGCGGGCCACCGCCAGGGTGAGCGCCAGCTGTGCCTGCTGGCCGCCGGACAGGCCGCCCACCGTGCGCCCGGGCGGGATGCCGAGCTCGGCCAGCCGGCCGGTGGCCCGCCGCTGGTCCCAGCGCACGTTCAGGTCGCGGGCCAGCCGCAGCGTGTCGGCCACCGACAGGTTCCGGTACAGCGGCGCGTCCTGTGCGACGAACGCGACGCCGCCCCGGGCGGCGGCCGAGCCCGCCGGGCTGCCGCCGAGCACGGTCACCCGCCCGGCGGTCGGCCGGGCCAGGCCGACGGCCAGGTTGAGCAGCGTGGTCTTGCCCGCGCCGTTCGGGCCGACCAGCGCGGCCACCTGCCCCGCCGGGACCGCCAGCGTGCAGTCACGCAGCGCCCACGCCACGCGGGAGCGCCTGGTGCCGCGGAAGCGCTTGCTCAGCCCGGCCGTCTCGACCGCGTTCACGCCACGCCCTCGCCCTCGGCGCCGCGGCCCGGCCGGGCCGCCCGGCCGGGCCGCCGGCTAGGGCGGGCCGGTTCCGCCTCGCCGGTGAAATCGTGCAGCGCCGCGGTGAACAGCGCGGCCATGCCGTCGGCGTCCAGGCCGGCCGCGTCCGCGGTGCGCATCCAGGCGGTCAGGCCGCGGTGCAGCTCGGCCTGCTCCGGCAGCCCGACCCGGCCGAGCGTGCCCTCCACGAACGTGCCCTGCCCTGGCCGGCCGCCCGCGAGGCCCCTGTGCTCCAGCTCGCGGTAGGCCTTGAGCACGGTGTTCGGGTTGATGGCCAGCGAGCCCACCACGTCCTTGACCCGGGGCAGCTGGTCCCCCGGCTCCAGGTAGCCGAGCCGCAGCGCCTGCTCGACCTGCTGGACGAGCTGCAGGTAGGTGGGCACGCCCGAGCCGGGCTCCAGCCGGAACTGGATCGGCGACGGTCCGCCGGTGCCGTCCGCCGCTCCCCCACTTACCTCTTTATTTATCTCCATAGATAAATGGTATCGAGGGTCGGCCGCGGCTCGCAACCGGGCGGCGGCGGTGAGTCCGGCCGGGCCGCGCGCCACCCACTGGGCCAGCGGCGCTACGCTCGAAGGCATGTCCAGCGCCGAGGCCGAGCGGCCGCCCAGCCCAGGGGCGGCCACCCCGCGGGCCGTGCCGCGCTGGCGCTTCCTCATCACGCCACGCTGGATGGGCTGGCACGCGCTGGCCCTGCTGCTGGTGTGCGGCATGCTGGCCCTGGGCTGGTGGCAGTACCGCCGGGCCATGGCGGGCAACGCGCTCAGCTGGGCTTACACGTTCGAGTGGCCGCTGTTCGCGGGCTTCGGCGTGGTGTTCTGGGCCAAGACCATCCGGGACGAGTTCCGCCCGCCGCAGACCGAGGAAGTGGCCGACCGGCCCGAGCACGCGGTCGGCGCGGCACGCGGCAAGGAGCTGATGGTCCTGGAACCAGACGATCCCGACCTGGCCGCCTACAACGCCTACCTGGCCAAGCTGCAGGAGCAGGTGAAGGGGCACGGCCGCTGGCATGGGCTCAGGTGACCCGGCCCGGGCCGGGACCGTGACAGAAGGACACAGCAGGAGGTAGTGCCGGTGGATGCCGCCGTGCTCCGTTACCGGGTGATGGCCTACATCACCGGGGCGGTGCTGATCGTGCTCTGTTTCGTGGGGATACCGCTGCAGCTGGCCGCGCACAACGACGCCGTCGTCAATGACGTCGGCACGGTGCACGGGATCCTCTACATCATCTACCTGATCGTCGCCTACCTGCTGACCAGGCGGCTGCGGATGCCCATCGGACGCACCCTGCTGGTGCTGCTGGCCGGGACCATCCCGGTGCTCACCTTCGTGGTGGAGCGGTGGGTGTACCGGTCCTACATCGTGCCGGGGCGGCAGCAGCAGGCGGCCACCGCCGCCGGGCCGCCCGCCCGGGCCCGCTGACCGCCACCGCCGGGGCACCGCCATCTCCGCCGGGCAGCACTACTACACCGAGCAGCCGGCCGCCGGGCACCGGCCGGGGACCGTGCACGTCGTGCTGCCCGACCTGCACTTGGACCTGGACACCGACGCCGGGGTGTTCTCCGCGGGCCGGCTCGACCCCGGCACCAGGCTGCTGCTGGACCGCGTGCCGCCGCCGCCGCCGCGCGGCAGCCTGCTCGATCTCGGCGCCGGCTACGGCCCGCTGGCCCTGGTGATGGCGGCCCGCTCACCGCGGGCCACGGTGTGGGCGGTGGACGTCAATCAGCGGGCGCTCGGGCTGTGCGCCGGCAACGCGGCCCGGGCCGGGCTGGCCAACGTCCGGTGCGCCGCGCCCGGCGACCCCGCCCTGCCGGCCACGGTCGAGGCGATCTGGTCGAATCCGCCGCTGCGGATCGGCAAGCAGGCGCTGCACACGCTGCTGGAGACCTGGCTCGGCCGGCTCACCCCGGACGGCTGCGCCCACCTAGTCGTGCCGCGGAACCTGGGCGCCGACTCGCTGCACCGCTGGCTGGAGGAGGCGGGCTGGCCGGTGACCAGGGTGGCCGCACGGTCGGGCTACCGGGTGCTGCGGGCCGGGCCACGGCCCGCAGCGGCCAGGTCACGGCCCGCGGCCGGGCCCGGTCCCGGCGAACCCGGCACCGGCTCGTCGCTCCCCGGCTAGCCATAGTTTGCGCGGCGGTCGGAAAGACACGGCATACTCACAGGTATGGCGTTCCTTGATCATCAGGGCCCGCTCGCGTTCGCCCACCGGGGTGGGCCGGCACATCATCCTGAGAACTCCTGGCCGGCCTTCGCGCACGCGGTGAGCCTCGGATACACGTATCTGGAAACCGACGTGCACGCCACCGAGGACGGTGTCCTGGTGGCTTTCCACGACAACACCCTGGACCGGGTCACCGACCGCACCGGGCGGATCGCGCGGATGCCGCACCGCGAGGTCGCGGCGGCGCGGATCGCCGGCCGCGAGCCCATCCCGCTGCTGGAGGAGTTGCTCGCCGCCTGGCCGGAGGCCAGGTTCAACATCGACGTGAAGGAAGAGCAGGCCATCGGCCCGCTGGCCCGGGCGGTGGCCCGGGTGCACGCGTGGGACCGGGTGTGCGTGTGCTCGTTCTCCACCGCCCGGCTGCGCGCCACCCGGCGGGCGCTGGGCCGGCCGGTGTGCACGTCGCTGTCCCCCGCGGCGCTGGCGGCGGTGCGGCTGATCCGCGGGCCGGGCACCGGCGTGCTGCTGCACCGGCTGGCCGGCGCGGGCCTGCGCTGCGCCCAGGTGCCGGCCTGGATGGCCACCAGGAGCTTCGTCCGCCGCGCGCACGCGCTCGGCCTGCAGGTGCACGTGTGGACGGTCAACGACCGCACCGAGATGACCTGCCTGCTCGACCTGGGCGCGGACGGCATCATGACCGACGACACCGTGCTGCTGCGTGACGTGCTGGCCGAACGGGGTCAGTGGCGGCCGAGCGGCCGCCAGGGCGCGACCGTCTGAGACGCCCGGGGAGTCGTGTCTCCTAGGACATGATTTAGCCCGGATCCGGCACCCAGGCCCGGTCTGGCGTGATCCGGTTCGCCTGGATGCGATTGGGAACCTGGCGGAGCGGGAATCTTGTCCGGGTACTCAGCGTTAACAAACATGAAGGTCAGCGCCTGGGAGGCAGTAGGTTATGGCGGAACGCGCACTTCGTGGCACGCGGCTCGGAGCGACGAGCTACGAGAACGACCGCAACACCGACTTGGCGCCCCGCCGGGAAGTGGCTTTCGACTGCCCGAAGGGCCATCACTTCAGCGTCCCGTTCGCCGCCGAGGCGGAGATCCCCGCGGTCTGGGAGTGCCGGGTGTGCGGGGCGACCGCGCTGACCTCGGCCGTGGACCTGCCGGCGCAGAAGAAGACCAAGGCGCCGCGCAGCCACTGGGACATGCTGATGGAGCGGCGGACCATCGCTGACCTGGAAGAGGTGCTCGCCGAGCGGCTGGCCCTCATCAGGGAACGGCGCGGCGCGGACGGCGGCGGAAGCCAGGCCGGGCCGGCCGTGCAGCGCAAGAGCGCCTGACCCAGCCGGGACGGGCAGCCCCGTTCGCTGGCCTACGGCCAGCTTCCCGGTGGTCCGCAGTATTTGTCGGGGGCCCGAGCCCCCGGACCCCCACGAGCCGGCTGTGCGTGTTCGGGGCAGCTGACGCGCGGTCAGCGCCCGGGCCGGACGGCGCGGCCGCGCAGCCGGGCTGGCAGGCCGGCGATGCCCCACTGGGCGACCCGCCAGAACGCTTCCAGCACGATGGCGTTGCTCATCTTGCTGGTGCCGTGCTCCCGCTCCACAAACGTGATCGGGATCTCGGTCACCGTCAGGCCCGCGGCGAGCGTACGCAGGGTCAGGTCGATCTGGAAGCAGTAGCCCTGCGAGACCACCTCGTCCAGGGCGATGGCGCGCAGCGTGCTGGCCCGGAAGGCCCGGAAGCCGCCGGTGGCGTCCTTGACGCTGATGCCGAGCATCAGCCGGACGTAGACGTTCCCGCCGCGGGAGATGAGGTGGCGGCTCTTCGGCCAGTTCAGCACCGTCCCGCCGGGTACCCAGCGGGAGCCGAGGGCCAGGTCGGCACGGTCCAGCGCGGCGATCAGCCGGGGCAGATCCTCGGGCTGGTGTGAGCCGTCGGCGTCCATCTCGATGACGGCCTCGTAGCCGCGGTCCAGCGCCCACCGGAAGCCCGCCAGGTAGGCGGCGCCCAGCCCGGCCTTGCCGGGCCGGTGCATGACATGCACGTTCGGGTCCGCCGAGGCCAGCTTGTCGGCCAGTTCACCGGTGCCGTCCGGGCTGTTGTCGTCCACGATCAGCAGGTCGGCCGCCGGAACCGCGTCCCGGACGCGGCCGGCCACGGTCTCCAGGTTCTGCCGCTCGTTGTAGGTCGGGACGACGACCGCCACCCGGCGAATAGGAGGATAGCTCCCGGTCACGGTTCCTTCCTTGCCCTGTCATCACACGCCGTTTAAGCCGATGGGCAAGGGTAGCCGATGCCCCACGCATTTGACGTCGCTATGCCGGGGGCTTGACGCAGCCCAAAGGAAGAAGGCCCGGGCCCCCTTCGGACCGGAGTCCGTCCCGCCGGCAACGAGCTCGGCCTCCGTTGTCTACTGGGTGCCCGGGCCCTTCCTGGGTCCAACCCCCCGCCCAGCCGGGTCGGAGATCGACAGCCTCCTCTGCTGCGCCTGGCACTCAGGCAGGGCTATGCCGATTCCCCCGCCGCACGCAGCCGGGCCGGTCCCCTCGATCACTCCGGCCGGTCAGCCCGGTGCTGGACTGCGCAGCAACTTACCGCCGATCGGCGCGATGTCAACCTGTTCCGGGCACTGATCCGGTGGCCTGGCCCGGTCAGTCGCCTGGCGATACGATTGTCCCGCCGTGTTGATCTTTCCCCGGAAGGACGGGCGATGACAGAAGGCCAGGAAGAGTACGTGAACGACATATCCGAGGCCCAGATTGCGGTTCACTGGCGCGAGGAGAAGTACTTCTTCCCCCCGGCAAGGTTCATTGCGCAGGCGAACGCGGCCGATCCGGATATCTTCGAGCGGTTCAGCGAGGACCGTTATCCGGAGTGCTTCCGGGAGTATGCCGACCTGCTCAGCTGGGACCAGTACTGGCACACCACGCTGGACACCAGCCAGGCCCCGTTCTGGAAGTGGTTCGTCGGCGGCAAGCTCAACGCCTCCTACAACTGTGTTGACCGGCACCTGGCCGAGCACGCCAATAAGGCCGCGCTGATCTGGGTGGCCGAGCCGGAGGACACCGAGCCGGTCGTCATCACCTACCGCGAGCTGTATAACCAGGTCAACGAGTTCGCCGCGCTGCTGCGCGACTTCTGCGGCGTCAAGGCCGGCGACCGGGTCACCCTGCACATGCCGATGGTCCCCGAGCTGCCAGTGGTCATGCTGGCCTGCGCCCGGCTGGGCGTCATCCACTCCCAGGTGTTCGCCGGGTTCAGCGGGGCGGCCTGCGGCGGCCGGATCGCCGACTCCGGCAGCAAGATCCTGATCACCATGGACGGCTACTACCGCAGCGGTGACCTGCTCGACCACAAGGTCAAGGCGGACGAGGCGGTGGAGGCGGCCCGCAAGGAGGGCGCCGAGGTCGACAAGGTCCTGGTGTTCCGCCGGCACCCCGGCCAGTACGCGTCGCAGACCCCGATGGCGCAGGGCCGGGACTTCTTCGTCGACGAGATCATCGGCGGCTACCGGGGCCAGCGGGTGGACCCGGTGTCCATGCCGGCCGAGGCGCCGCTGTTCCTCATGTACACCTCCGGCACCACCGGCCGGCCGAAGGGCTGCCAGCACAGCACCGGCGGCTACCTGTCTTACGTGGCCGGGACCTGCAAGTACTACCAGGACATCCACCCGGACGACACCTACTGGTGCATGGCCGACATCGGCTGGATCACCGGCCACTCCTACATCGTCTACGGGCCGCTGTCGCTGGGCACCACGACCGTGCTGTACGAAGGCACGCCGACCTACCCCGACCCGGGGCGGCCGTGGCGGATCGCCGAGCGGCTCGGGGTGAACATCTTCCACACCTCCCCGACCGCCATCCGCCAGCTCCGCAAGGTGGGGCCGGACGAGCCGGCCAAGTACAACTACCGGTTCAAGCACATGACCACGGTCGGCGAGCCGATCGAGCCCGAGGTCTGGCGCTGGTACCACGAGGCCGTCGGCAAGGGCGAGGCGGTCATCGTCGACACCTGGTGGCAGACCGAGACCGGCGGCTTCCTCGGCACCACGCTGCCCGCCCTCGGCCCGATGAAGCCGGGCAGCTGCGGGCCGATGGCGCTGGGCATCTTCGCGGTGATCTACGACGAGAACGGCGAGGAGGTCCCGGCGGGCAGCGGCAAGGCCGGGAACATCTGCATCAGGGCGCCGTGGCCCGGTGTGTTCGAGACGATCTGGGGCCAGCCCGAGCGGTTCGTGGACACCTACTTCAGGAAGTACAACAAGGACCCGGACAGCAAGGACTGGCACGACTGGCCTTACTTCGCCGGGGACGGCGCGGTGCAGGCCGCGGACGGCTACTTCCGCATCCTCGGCCGGGTGGACGACGTGATCAACGTGGCCGGCCACCGGCTCGGCACCAAGGAGCTGGAGTCCTCGTCGCTGACCGTGGACGAGGTGGCCGAGGCCGCGGCGGTGCCGGTGGTGGACGAGGTGCGCGGCCGGATGGTCGAGATGTACATCTCGCTCAAGCCCGGCTTCGAGGCCAGCGACGAGATCTCGGCCAAGGTGACCAAGGCCATCGAAACCGACATCGGCAAGATCGCCAGGCCGAAGAACATCTGGATCGTCCCGGACATGCCGAAGACCCGGTCCGGGAAGATCATGCGGCGGGTCATCGCCTCGGTGTCCAACTTCACCGACGTCGGCGACATCACCACGCTGGCCAACCCAGAGGTGGTGGACGGCATCCGGGAGCACGTGCAGTCGGCCAAGCAGGCCCGCGGCGAGGTGCCGCGCGAGCTCAGCGAGGCCGAAGAGCACGAGATCAAGTCGTTCGGCCAGGAGAGCTAGCACGGCGCGCGGGCCGCGGCGGGATTGCCCGCCGCGGCCCGCGGCTTGCCGGGATGCTGGCTTACCGGCTGAGGCGGCTCAGCTGAACACGTCGCTGATGGGGCTGGCCTTCGCGCTCTGGCCGAGCGCCTTCAGGCCATAGGCCGCCTCGATCGTGCGCAGCACGGTGTAGTGGGTGATCTTCTCGCTGTACGAGCCCGCCTTGAGGTGCGCACCGGCGAAGATCGTGGCGATCTGGTTGCCGGCGCTGCCGTCGTTCTCGTCCCAGGTGACGATCAGCAGGCTGTTGTGGCTGGCCGCCCAGGTGGCGTACGAGCTCATGTTGGTCTTCAGCCAGGTGTCGCCCTGGGCGACGGTGCCGTCGTGCATGTCGTCCAGCAGGTTCGGGTCGACGAACGAGACCGTGGGCAGCTTGCCGTAGCTGGTGCTGGACGGGAACGCGGTCCACGTCTTGTTCGAGGCGGCCGGCAGGTCGGTGTAGTTCGCGGCGGGGTTGTGCTTGCGCGCGTACTCGCCGCTCGTGCACCCCGTGTATCCCTGCGAGGGCATCGATTCGGAGTAGTCGCTGTAGCTCTTCCCGGCGGCGATCAGCTCCGAGCCGAGATTGGCGTGGCTGGTGCTGAACGGGCAGGCGTCGCTGGTCAGGCCGTAGGTCGAGCCCGAAGTGAAGGCCATGTAATTGGGTTCGCTCGGGTGCGTGATCGCGTGAGAGTTGGTGAACAGCACGTTCGCCTGGGCGAGCGAGTTGATGTACGGCGCCGACGAGCTGCCGATGATCTGCGAGTAGGAGTGGTTCTCCTCGAACACGATCACGATGTGCGCGTAGTGCGGCACGGCGGCGGGCCGCACCTGGCCCGCGGTGGTGGCGGCCGTGCCCGGCGGTGGCGCGGCCGGGCGGGTCACCGAGGCGCAGGCCGGCGCCAGGGTCAGGGCGGCCAGTGCGAGCGGTGTCGTAGCGGTCAGGACAAGTGAGGACAAGCGGGGTTTCCGGATGATCACGGGGACCTCCTGTCACCGAACGTGCTCCCGGTCATGCATCGTGGCCCGGCGGCCTTAGCTGGCGCAAGAGCGTGCGGTGACGGGTTCGTGACGCCTGGCGGCAATTCGTCAGGCGGTCGGGTACGCGTCACCGGCTGGCCCGGGACAAGCCGCTGGCCAGTCGGCCCAGGGGCGGACCCGGGCCGACTCAGCGCACGACGACCGTGCCGGCGGCGGTGACGGCGATCTCCGGCTCGGCGAGGACCACCGCGGCCGACGGGCCACGGCCGGGGTCGGCCCGGCAGGTCACCCTGGCCTCGAACGCCAGATCCCGGCTGCGCCGACCGACCCGGGTCACCGTGGCGGTCACCTCGAGCACGTCGCCGGCCCGCGCCGGGGCGCGGAACTGCACGTCGGAGTAGGAGGCGAACAGGCCTTCGTCGCCGTCGGTGCGGATGCACATCTCGGTGGCGACGTCGCCGAACAGGCCGAGCACGTAGGCGCCGTCCACCAGGCTGCCGCCGTAGTGGGCGTGGCTGTAGGGCACGTAGCGGCGGTGCGTGACGGTCAGCCCGAGCCGCTTGTCCGCGGCCTGGCCGGCCGCCTCGGCCGTGCTCACGCCGCCCCGCCGTCGGCCGTGGCCGCCGCCGGGACCGGCGTGGCCGGGTCCGCCGCGGGGGCGAGCACGTGCGCGAGGTAGCTGGCCACCTCGCCCGGCGTGGTGCCGCGGCCGAACACCTTGTCCACGCCCAGTTCGGCGGCCATCCCCGGGTCGAACCGGGGGCCGCCGACCACCAGCACCGGGCGCTCCCCGGCCGGCCTGCCGGGCTCGTCCCCGTACGCGCCGTGCAGCGCCGCCGACAGCTCCCTGGCGTTGGACAGGTGTGCGTCCCGCTGTGTCACCACCTGGCTGACCAGGATGGCGTCGGCATGCTCGGCCCGGGCCCGGGCGACCAGGTCGGGCACCAGCACCTGCGCGCCGAGGTTGACCACCCGCATCTCCCGGTAGTACTCCAGGCCCTTCTCCCCCGCGTGCCCTTTGACGTTGAGGATGGCGTCGATCCCGACGGTGTGCGCGTCGGTGCCGATGCACGCGCCCAGCACCACCAGCTTGCGGCCCAGCGCGCTGCGGATCCGCAGGTTGACCTCGGCCGCCGGCAGCAGGTCGAACTCCCGCTCGGCCACCGTGACCTGGGACAGGTCGACCAGGTGGCTGGCCCGCCCGTAGACGATGAAGTAGGTGAAGTCCGGGCCCATCGCCTTGGCGTGCACCACCATCGCCGGGTCCAGGCCCATCTTGCCGGCCAGCTGCAGCGCCGCGCCCTCGGCCCTGGCGCGCTCGGCCGCGTCGCCGAACGGGACCGGCAGGGTGAACGACAGCTGCACCCGGCCGTCGCCGGTCGTGTCCCCGTACGGGCGGATCACCGTCATCGCTGGCCCTCCAGGATCTCGGTCGCGGGATTGAGATAGCCGCCGGCCCGCTCGATGACGCCGTCCAGGCCGCGGCCGCCGTCGGCCGGCCGCTTGGTGATGCCGAACGTGCCGTCGGCGATCGCGGTCAGCAGGCCGTCCACGTTGACCTTGCCGAGCAGCGAGACCGCCTCGCCCAGCACCTCCGTGGCGCGCCGTTCGATGAACCCGCCGGGCTCGGGGCGGAAGCTCTCCCCCAGCCGGCCCGCCGCCTTCCGCACGTACCTGACGTTCTCCAGGGCGAGATCCCGGTCGGACAGGAACGGGGTGTGGATGCCTTCGGTCATCATGCCGACGAGCAGGATCGACTGGTCGGTCAGCACGCCGCACAGGTTGAAGAACGCGTCCAGCAGGTAGCCGGCGAACACGTTGCCGGTCATGTGCTTGGTCGGCGGCATGTACTTCAGCGGGGCGTCCGGGAACAGCTCGCGGACCAGCTGTGCGTGCGCCAGCTCGAGCAGGAACGAGTCCGGCACCTCGGGGTTGATCTCGAACGCGTGGCCGAGGCCGAGCTGACTGTCGGACAGCCCCGCCTCCCGGCCGAAGTACTCGTTGAGCAGCTGGCTGACCACCACCGTGTGCGCGGCGTCCACCGCGTCCGCGGTGGTCAGGTAGTTGTCCTCGCCGGTGTTGATGACGATCCCGGCCCGGGCGTGCACCTGCCGGGAGAACCGCTGGTCGATGAACGTGCGGACCGGGTTGATGTCGCGGAAGATGATGCCGTACATGCAGTCGTTCAGCATCATGTCCAGCCGCTCCAGCCCGGCCAGCGTGGCGATCTCCGGCATGCACAGGCCCGAGGCGTAGTTGGTGAGCCGGACATAACGGCCCAGCTCGCGGGACACATCGTCCAGGGCCGCCCGCATCAGCCGGAAGTTCTCCCTGGTGGCATAGGTGCCGGCATATCCCTCGCGGGTCGCGCCCTCGGGCACGTAGTCGAGCAGCGACTGGCCGGTGGACCGGATCACCGCGATGATGTCGGCGCCCTCGCGGGCGGCCGCCTGCGCCTGCGGGATGTCCTCGTAGATGTCGCCGGTGGCCACGATCAGGTAGATCCACGGCTTGGCCGGGTCGCCGATGTCGCGGAGCAGGCGGTCCCGCTCGGCCCGGCGCCGGTCGATCGCCGCGATGCCCGCGGCGGCCGCGCGGCCCGCGGCGGCCGCGGCCGCCCGGGCGGCCGCACCGTCGGGGATGCGGAACGTCACCTGGCCGGCCGCCGCGGCCTGGGCCAGCGTGACCAGGTCGGGGTACCCGCCGTCGGCCAGCGCGTGCCAGACCGGCAGCGCGATGCCGTGCTCCAGGCCGGTGCTGCCGCGCACCGCGTCGGTGAGCCGGTTCACCCACGGCATGCCCTCGGCGTCGGCACCGTCCAGCCCGGCCAGCCGCAGCACCGCGCGTTCCACCGAGACCGTGGTGTGCGTCCTGGCCAGGTCGACGATCGGCCGGCCCACCTCGGCCGCCAGCCGCCGCGCCTCCGCCACGACCTCCCTGTCGAGCCCAAGACGCTCGGTCATGATCAGCTGCCCTCCGTCTCGCCTGCGATCCGGCTCTGGAACAGCGACCGGACGCCCTGGTTCTGCCGGATCAGGCCGAGCGCATACTCGGCGTGTCCCGGAACGTACCCGTTGCCGATGAGCATCGTCACGTCCGCGGCCACGCCTTCCGCGCCGAGCGCGGCGGCGGTGAACGAGGTCGCCATGGAGAAGAAGATCACCGTGCCGCCCTGCGCGGTGGCCAGCACCGCGCCGCCCTCGCAGCCGGGCACGTCTACGCAGACCACGGTGATGTCGGCGGGCCCGCCGGCCTCGGCCACCGCGGTGGCCAGGCCGACCGGGTCGCGGGCGTCGGCCACCGTCACCGCACTGGCCAGGCCCGCCCCGCGCAGCGCGGCCGCCTCCCGCCCGTCCCGGACCACGCCGATCACCCGGGCCGCGCCCGCATGCTCGGCCGCCGCCACCGACAGCGACCCGCTCTTCCCGGCCGCGCCGATGACCGCGACGCACACCGGCCGGCCGGCCGCCACCCGCGCGCTGGCCACCCGGTGGGTCAGCGCCGGCGCGCCGCACACGTCCATCACCGCCAGGGCCAGCGGCCCTGGCAGGTCCGCGGGCAGCACGGTCGCGATCGACCGGCCGAACAGGATCGCGTGGCCCGCACACGGCACCTGCTCAGACCGCCCGTCCCAGCGGGCCAGCCCGTCGGTGATGGCCAGCGGGGTCAGTGACAGCGACACCAGGGTGGCGATCCGCTCCCCCGGCCGCAGTCCCAGCGGCGAGGCCGGGCCCACCTCGTCCACCACCCCGGTGAGCATGCCGCCCGATCCGGTCACCGGGTTCTGCATTTTCCCGCGCTCGGCCACGATGCCGAGCACCGCCGAGCGGATCGCGTCCGGATCGCCGCCGTGCGCCTCGTGCAGCTGGCGGTAAGAGGCCGCGTCCAGGTTCAGCCGCTCCAGGCGGACCCGGACCTCGTCAGGCCAGAGGGCGGGCCGGGGATCCAGCCGCCAGGCCGCCTGCGGCAGCACGCCGGCCGCCTCTCGCGCTTGGCCTGACGCTCCCGCTTGGCCTGACGCTCGCGCTTGGCCTGACGCTCCCGCTTGGCCTGCACCCTTCGCCGGCTCGGCCACCCGGTGCAGCCCCAGCTCCGACCCCGGAGCCAGGCCCGGGCCCGCGTCCGCACCGGACCGCGCGGTCATGCCTTCGGCTGTCTGGGACACACCGCATCCTTCCCATTACTGTCCGCCGTTGGATATCCGGGACACAGCGGCCATTACTGCAAGATTTCCTGTGCATCACTATACTGGCCGGAGCTTCTTCTTTCGTGGTGCTCAGCCACGGCACGTTATTGATGGGGCATCGAGGGCCGAGGAGGGTGCTGTGGTGGACCAGCCATATCCGTACCAGCGCAGGGAACTGACCGAGCCCGACTGGCGCCGGTTCCCGGGCTGGGCGGACGTGACTCCGGCCGACTGGGAGTCCGCGCAGTGGCAGCGGGTGCACTGCGTGAAGAACCTGCGCCAGCTCAGCGGGGTCACCGGCACCGGGCTGAGCGAGGCGTTCATCGACGACGTGGCCCGCGACCAGCGGGAACGCGCCACCATGTCGATGCTGGTGACGCCGCAGATGCTGAACACCATGGCACCGGCTACCGCGCCCGGCGACCCCCGCTTCACCGAGGCGTTCTACGCCGACCCGGTGCGCCGCTACATGATCCCGGCGTTCAGCGACCGGCGCACGGACTGGCCCTCGCACCCCTACGCCACCCGGGACTCGCTGCACGAGTCGGAGATGTGGGCGGTCGAAGGGCTGACCCACCGCTACCCGACCAAGGTGCTCGCCGAGATTCTGCCCACCTGCCCGCAGTACTGCGGGCACTGCACCCGGATGGACCTGGTCGGCAACCCGACCACCACCACCGACAAGCACAAGTTCGTGATGGCCCGCACCGACCGGCTCGGCGCCATGCTGGACTACCTGCGGCGTACCCCGCAGGTGCGCGACGTGGTGGTGTCCGGCGGGGACGTGGCCAACATGCCCTGGCCGCGGCTGGAGGAGTTCGTCGGCGCGCTGCTGGACATCGGCAACATCCGCGACATCCGGCTGGCCAGCAAGGCGCTGATGGGCCTGCCGCAGCACTGGCTGGGCGACGACGTCCGGGCCGGCATGGAACGGCTGGCCGCCAAGGCCGCCGGGCGCGGGGTGAGCATCGCCATCCACACCCACGTCAACGCGGCCCAGTCGGTCACTCCGCTGGTCGCCAGGGCGGCGCGGGCCATGCTGGACACCGGCATCCGGGACGTGCGCAACCAGGGTGTGCTGCTGCGCGGCGTCAACGACAGCGCCGCGGCGCTGCTCGACCTGTCCTTCGCGCTGCTCGATGAGGCCAAGGTCATGCCGTACTACTTCTACATGTGCGACATGATCCCGGGCAGTGAGCACTGGCGGCTCAGCCTGGCCGAGGCGCAGGCCCTGCAGCACCAGATCATGGGCTACCTGCCCGGCTTCGCCACCCCGCGGATCGTCTGCGACGTGCCCTACGTGGGCAAGCGCTGGGTGCACCAGGTGTCGCGGTACGACACCGAGCGGGGCATCTCCTACTGGACCAAGAACTACCGCACCGCGGTCGAGGCAGACGACCCCGCCGCGCTGGACCGGGAGTACGAGTACTACGACCCGATCCACCTGCTGCCCGCGGCCGGCCAGGACTGGTGGCGGGACCACGCCGCGCAGCCCGCGGCGGTGCCGGCCGCCGTCGGCTGAACCGGCCCGCCCAGGCGCCGGGCCGGGTGTTAGAGTCACGCTCACATCCGGGTGTCCCGGGCAGGGAGGCGCGCCTGATGGCTGATGCGGGCCGTACGCCGGCGGGCCGGCCGTGGCGGGAAGCGGACGTGCCGGAGCAGGACGGCCGCACCGCGGTCATCACCGGGGCCAACACCGGGATCGGCTTCGAGGCCGCGCGGGTCCTCGCCGGGCGGGGTGCGGCTGTCGTGCTGGCCTGCCGCGACCCGGCGAAAGCCGATGACGCGGTGCGCCGGGTCAGGCTGGGCGCCAAGGCCGAGGTGGCCACCGTTCAGCTGAATCTGGCGTCGCTGGCATCGGTGCGGGCGGCCGCCGAAGAACTGCGTGCGGTGCACCAACGGGTCGACATCCTGGTCAACAACGCGGGGGTCATGATGACCCCGCACGAGCACACCGAGGACGGGTTCGAGCTGCAGTTCGGCACGAACCACCTCGGCCACTTCGCGCTCACCGGGCTGCTGCTGGACCGGATGCGGGACGTGCCGGGCTCCCGGGTGGTCACGGTGAGCAGCAACGGGCACCGGCTCGGCCGGATGGACTTCGGCAACCTGCAGTGGCAGCACGGCTACAAACGGATCTCCGCCTACGGCCGGTCCAAGCTGGCCAATCTGCTGTTCGCCTACGAGCTGCAGCGCAGGCTGGAGGCGGCGGGCGCGGCCACGCAGTCGCTCGCCGCGCACCCGGGCACGTCGCGCACCGAGCTCACCAGGAACCTGCCGCCCTGGATGTCGCTGGGGGCGCGGCTCATGCCGATGCAGCCCGCGCCGATGGGCGCGGTGCCGATGCTGCGGGCCGCCACCGACCCGCGGGCGCACGGCGGCGAGTACTACGGGCCGGCCGGGTTCGGGGAGAACGCCGGCCCGGCCACCCGGGTGCGCTCGTCCGGCCGCTCGCACGACCACGCGGCCGCGCGGCGGCTCTGGGCGGAGTCGGAACGGCTCACCGGCGTCGTCTACCCGCTGTGAGCGCGGCGCCCGGCCCCGGCCGGGGTGGCCGGCGCCGCCGCCGGCCGGGCGGGGCAGAAGGTGCGGCCGCGGTGCGCACCCCGGAGATCACCCCGGCCCTGGTGTCGCGGCTGATCGCGGCCCAGTTCCCGCGGTGGTCCGGGCTGCCGGTGCGGCCGGTGCCCGACGGGTGGGACAACACCACCTTCCGGCTGGGCGAGGAGATGTCGGTGCGGCTGCCCAGCGCCGCCCGCTACGCCGAGCAGGTGGACAAGGAGCACCGCTGGCTGCCGGTGCTGGCCCGCCAGCTGCCGCTGCCCATCCCGGCACCGCTGGCCCGGGGAGCCCCCGGCTGCGGCTACCCGTGGCCGTGGTCGGTGTACCGGTGGCAGCCGGGCGAGCCGGCCGGCCGGGCCAGCATCCCGGACCTGCCCGGGTTCGCCGCCGGCCTGGCCGGCTTCCTGGCCCGGCTCTACCGGATCGACCCCGCGGGCGGCCCGCCACCCGGGGATCACAACTTCTTCCGCGGCGGCCCGGTGTCCGTCTACGACGCCGAGACCCAGGACGCCATCGCGGCGCTGGCGCCCAGCCCGGACATCGCCGGCGCGGCCGGGGTGTGGCAGGCGGCACTGGCCGCACCGCGGAACGGCCGCCCGGTCTGGGTGCACGGCGACGTCAGCTCCGGCAACGTGCTCGCAAGCGCGGGCCGGCTCAGTGCGGTCATCGACTTCGGCTGCATGGGCGTGGGCGACCCGGCCTGCGACGTGACGATCGCCTGGACGTTCTTCTCCGGCCCGGGCCGGCAGGCGTTCCGTGACCGGCTGCCGGTGGACACCGCCACCTGGGCCAGGGGCCGCGGCTGGGCGGTGTGGAAGGCGCTGACCACGCTGGCCGGGGCGGTGCGGGCCGGCGACGCTGACGGCGCGGCCGCGGTCAGCTGCCGCCAGGTGCTGCGCGACGTCACCGCCGAGCACGCGGCCGGGTGCTGACAGGCCAGGACGCCTCACCCTGGCGCGCCGGGCGTAGGGACCGCCCGCTCACCCGCCGCCCTGGACTCTGCCCGCGAATCTATTTACTGAGGGAATACTCGTGGAGTATTCTTGTGGTTATGAGTGTTCCACTGACGCTGCTTGGCTTGCTTGAGCGGGGGCCAAGCCACGGGTATGACCTGAAGCGGGACTACGACGCCTACTTCGGCCGGGGCAAGCCACTGCGTTACAGCCAGGTCTACGCGACCCTGTCCCGGCTGGCCAGGGACGGGAAGGCGGTCGCCGGCCCGGTCGAGCAGGAGGCCGGTCCGGAACGCCGGCGGTACGTCATCACCGAGGCAGGGATCTCCGATGTCGAGCAGTGGCTGGCCGAGCCGGCCCCGCCGGAGCCGGACCTGCAGAGCGAGCTGTTCGCCAAGGTCGTGCTGGCCCTGATGCTCGGCCGGGCAGCCGGCAGCTACCTGGATGTCCAGCGCGCGGCGCACCTGCAACGGATGCGTGAGCTCACCGACCTCAAACGCCACGGCAGCACCCTCGACGTGCTGCTCGCCGACCATGCGATCTACCGACTGGAGGCTGACCTGCGATGGATCGACCACACCGCGGCCCGGCTGGACATGCTCGCGCGGGCGGTGCGGCAGTGACCGGGGACCTCGCCGCCGCGGACGCCCGGACCGGGAACATCATCGAGGCACGCGACCTGGTGAAGTCGTTCGGTGAGACGCCGGCGCTGCGCGGCGCCTCACTGGCTGTCCGGCGCGGCGAGATCGTCGCGGTGATGGGGCCGAGTGGCTCGGGCAAGTCCACACTGCTGCACTGCCTGGCCGGCATCCTGGTCCCCGAGCAGGGCGAGGTCCGGTTCGGCGGGCAGCGGCTGGACACGCTGAGCGACCAGCGGCGCAGCGCGCTGCGCCGGGACCGGTTCGGGTTCGTGTTCCAGTCCGGTCAGCTGGTGCCCGAGCTGACCGCCGAAGAGAACGTCGCGCTGCCGCTGCTGCTGTCCGGCACCCGCCGCGGCCCGGCGCGGGCCGCGGCCAGGCCGTGGTTTGGCCTGCTCGGCCTGGACGGGCTCGAGCAGCGCAGGTCCGGTGAGCTGTCCGGCGGGCAGGCACAGCGGGTCGCGCTGGCCCGCGGCCTGGTCGCCGGCCCCCAGGTGCTGTTCGCCGACGAGCCGACCGGGTCGCTGGACTCGATGTCCGGGGAGCTGGTGATGAACCTGCTCACCGCCGCGGTCCGCGAGCACGGCACCACCGTCGTCCTGGTCACCCACGACGCCCGGGTCGCCGCCTACGCCGACCGCGAGGTCGTCGTCAGGGACGGTAAGGTCGGCACGCTCACCGGTGCCCAGCCGTGATCCGGCTCGGATTGCGGCTGGTGGTCAGCGGCGGCCGCGAGGCGATCACCCGGCTGGTCATCCTGGCTGTCGGGGTCGGGCTCGGGGTCGGCCTGCTGCTGACCGCCGTGGCCGCGACCAGCGCGGTCAGCACCTGGAGCAGCCGTCATGCCTGGTTCTATACCGGCAGCGCGTGGGTCCCCCCCGGACGGGCAGCTGCGGGCACCGCGCCGCTATGGTGGCATCCCGGCGGCGACATCTTCGACGGCCAGCAGATCAACCGCTTCGATGTGGCCGCTACCGGTGCATCGTCACCCGTGCCGCCAGGCATCCCCCGGGACCCGGCACCGGGCCAGTACTACGCCTCCCCAGCGCTCGCCGCGCTGCTGCGCAGTACCCCAGCGAACCAGCTGGCCGGCCGTTACCCGGGCCGCCTGGCCGGCACGATCGGCGACGCCGCGCTGCCGTCGCCGGACTCGATGGTCATCATCATCGGGCGCACCCCGGGACAGCTGGCGCACATCCCGGACAGCGTGCAGGTGACGTCGATCTCCACGACGGTGGTGAGCTGGCCCCTTCCCCGGACGAAACTCAGCCCGCAGGGTGTGACCTACCTGCCGGCCGGCGGGCCCGCCCCGGCGAGCGGCACCGACCTCATCCTGTCCGTCGTCGCGCTGGCCATCCTGGCCCCGGTGCTGATCTTCATCGCCACCGCGACCCGGCTGTCCGCTGCCCGGCGGGAGGAACGGTTCGCCGCGATGCGCCTGGCCGGAGCGACCCGCAAGCAGGTCTCGCTGCTCGCCGCCACCGAATCGACCGTGGCCGGGACTCTCGGGATGGCCGCCGGCTTCGGTATCTTCTTCGGCCTGCGCACCCCGGTCGCGGGAATCCCGTTCATCGGCCAGCCGTTCTTCCCCGGCGAGCTGAGGCTCAGCCTGCCGGACATCCTCGCCGTCGCGGTCGGCGTGCCTGTGGCCGCTGTGCTGGCGGCCAGGCTGGCACTGCGACGGGTGCACATCTCCCCGCTCGGTGTGACCCGCCGGGCCACACCGAGGCCCCCACGGGCCTGGCGGGTGGTGCCGCTGCTGGCCGGCCTGGCCGAGCTCGGCTTCTGGACCATCCATGGCCACCCGGCCTCCATCCCCGGGCAGGTCCAGGCGTTCGCGTCCAGCTTCGCGATCATCATCGTGGGCTTGTTCATCGCCGGCCCGTGGCTCACCATGGCCGCGGCCAGGGGCATGGCCCGGTGGACCAGCCGTCCCGGCACGCTGATCGCCGCCCGCCGCCTCGCCGACGACCCCAGGGGCGCCTTCCGCGCCGTCAGCGGCCTCGTGCTCGCCCTGTTCATCACCACCGTGGCCGTGGTGGCGATCACCACCCAGAACGCCAAGGACCTCTACCGGTGGGGCAGCGCCGCGGAAGCGAACGTGCTGACCAGCCAGGTGTCGTCATCGAACCGGGTGGCGGGCAGCATGGGGCCCGGAGCGAGCGAGCGCACGGCGGGCCCGGGGCCAGCCGCGCCCGCCGGGCAGCTGACGGCACAGCTGAGCAGGATTCCCGGCGTCCAGGGCGTGCTTGTGGTCCGTGCACACCGGGGGCTGACCATCCGCCAGTCATTTCACAACCTTGGCAGCAATCTCGGCATCAGCGGGCCGGTCCCGGCCGGCGTGGTCTCCTGCGCGCAGCTCGCGTCCGTTCCCGCCCTCGGCCGCTGCCCGGCCGGGGCTACGGTGGCCGCATTCCCTTCCGACGGGTTCGACGGCCCGCTGTCCGGCACGGACGTCACCGCGATCACCTGGCCGGCCGCGAACGTCCCGGCCACCCGGCTGCATGCGCTGGGCGTGGACGCCGTCAACGTGGCGACAGACGGCAGCACGGCAGCTGTCGAGCGGGCCAGGACGATGCTGGAGGACGCACACGCGTACCCCGGGATCAGCCCGCCGTCCACCATTGGCGACATGAACAGGCAGGATAACTCCGCCAGCAGCGCCTACCAGCAGCTCGCGAACGTGGTGATCCTGGTCAGTCTGCCGATCGCCGGCTGCACGCTCGCCGCGGGCATCGCGGCCGGGCTCGCCGACCGCAAGCGGCCGTTCAGCCTGCTGCGGCTCACCGGTGCCCGGCTCGGCACGCTGCGGAGTGTCGTCGCGCTGGAAGGCGCGGTCCCATTGCTCGCCGTCGCCGCGGTCGCCATCGGCACCGGCTTCGGCGCCGCCGCGATGTACGCCGCCGAGGCGCAGCAGCATCCGATGGTCGCGCCCGGCGCCGCGTACTACCTGCTCACCGCGGGTGGGATCGTGCTGTCGCTGGCCATCATCGCGGCCACCTTCCCGCTGCTGGCCCGCATCACCGGGCCCGAGGTCGCCAGGAACGAATGAATCCCGTCACGGCTATGGCCGTGGCGAAGGTTCCGGTCATGGCGTCTCGGCCAGGACGCCGGTGACGTAGTCGGCCATGGCGGTCGGCAGCTCGGCCGGGCAGCGGTCCGCGGCGGCGACGCTGACCTGCGCCAGCACGGCGGCGCTGGCGCGGGTGGCCCGGCGCAGGCCGGCCGGATCCAGCCCGGCGACGGTGGACTCGATGCCCGGCGGCAGGTTGCCCGGATCCTCGTCGAGCACCTGGGACAGGCCGTGCCACGGGTAGATCGCGCCGACCACCGCCGCCCACAGCGCCCAGATGTGCTCCCGCGCCTCGTGCAGCCTGCTGTGCGCCTCCCAGACCGAGCCGCGGCGCAGGTATTTGTCCGCGTCGATCAGCGCGACCCAGCCGAGGAAGGCCCACTCCCGGATCTGGCCGCCGCTGACCACGTGGGCCGGGGGGTGATCACCGGCCCCGGGCGGCCCGGTCTGGCCGCCGGTGACGGGATACTCGCCGCCGGGCCCCGGAACGCGGTACAGCGGCACGAAGTCCGGGGCCGCGTCGCCGCGGCGCACCTCCGCCTCGGCGATGATCGCGAGATCCAGCTGGGTGCGGTCGGTGAACTGGGCGAACACCCGGCAGGCCAGCCTGCCGGGCCCGCCGATCCGGTGCCGCAGCACGTCCACCAGCGGGGCCATGCCCGGCAGTGCCTGCACCAGCGCGGCCTCCACCGGCAGCACCCGCCCGGCGCCGGCCTCGCCACGCTCGGCGGCCACGCCCAGCCCGGCGTCGATGTCGGACAGCGCGTCGCCGGCCCCGCGGCCCAGCGAGCAGCCCACCGCCAGCGAGGTCACCAGCGGGGTGGCCGCACAGAAGTCCAGCAGCGCGGCCATCACCCGCCGCTGCGGGGCGAGTTCGGCCGGCAGGCCGTCCAGCCAGGCCTGCCCGGGGTTATTCATCCGCGACGATCGAACCAACCCGGTCGGCCAGGCCGGGGTCGCGGCGCACCAGGATCGCGGCGTAGAGCACCGACACCAGAATGACGCCGAGCGCCGCGAACGGGAACCAGTTGTAGGGCTGCGGCTGCGGCGGCTTGCACAGGTAGTAGATCGGCACCGCGATCGCCACCAGGCCCAGCACCGGCAGCACGCCGTGCTTGATCACGCTGAATTCGGCCGCCCGGAACTTGCGGTAATAGAACGGCAGCGCCAGGTTGGCCAGGAAGTACACGACCAGCACCAGCAGCGTGCCCATGGTGGCCGACTCGCCGTAGAAGTTCAGCGCGACCATGCTCCCGCCGTTGCCGCCGATCAGGTGACCGAGCGCCCACAACGCGATGATCGCGAAACCGATGACGACGAACGTGAAGATGGCGTTGACCGGGGTCCGGCGGACCGGGTGCACGCGGCCGATCCAGCGCGGCAGCAGGCCCTCCCGGCCGGCGTTGAAGATCAGCCGGCACTGGGAGTTGACCGCCGAGATGAGCACGCCGGTGGTCGAGGTCAGCCCGGCCAGGTAGCCGATGACGAGCAGCCACGGCGCGATGCCGTGTGCCAGGTCGAGCAGCGGGATGCCGGACGGCGCGCCGGCCAGGGCGTTCGCGTTGTCGTGGAAGCCGATCACTGTCGTGTAGGTCAGCAGCAGGTACAGCACACCCATCAGGGCGATCGACATGTACACGGCGCGGGGCACGTTGCGCCGCGGGTTGCCGGTTTCCTCGGCCAGCGCGGCCGAGTTCTCCCAGCCGATGAACAGGTACACCGCCAGCGGGAAGCCGGCCGCGGCGCCGCTGAAGCCGCCGACGAAGTTGTGCGGGTTGAACGGGGCGCCGGACAGGTGGCCGCCGTTCTTGATCAGCGTGGCGATGGCCAGCACGAGCAGCACCAGCAGTTCGAAGCCGAAGAAGAACCCGGCGAGCTTGGTCGACACGGCCACGCCACGGATCATCATCATGACCGCACCCGCCGTCATCAGCAGCGAGAAGATGATCCACGGCACGTTCCAGCTCAGGTAGTAGTGCAGCATGATGGACAGGAACCCGCCGCAGATGCACAGCACCGACGCGATCGCGATGATGTAGCCGGCCCCCGCCAGCAGCGCGGTGGTCACCGCGCTGGTGCCGCCGAACGTCTTGCCCACGAACGTGATGAACCCGCCGGTGGACGGCTGGGCCTTAGAGAACTGCGACAGCGTGTTGCCCAGCAGCGCGATGGCTATGATCGCCGCGATCACGGTCAGCGGCGCGGCGATGCCGGCCGTGGTCACGATCAGGATCGCGCTGAAGAAGAAGCTGTAGGCCGGGCCGATGTTCGCCATCGTCGAGGCCGAGATGTCCACCAGGCCGAGCGCCCCCCGGTTCAGCCGCTCCGCTGACTCCGGCGCCTTGGTCTCAGAGAACGGGACCGATGCCGCGTCACCCATGGGCCACTCCTCACGTCCGCACCATGATCGCCTGCGATACGGGGAATTGTCGTGCCCCGGGGCCTGCTTGGGAAGAGGCACGCCGGGCCAAGGGCAAACTTGTGCCGGCAAGATTGCGCTGTGGTCACAGTTTGCCCAGGTTGTGGGGCAGAATGACTCCCGGCTGGTCAGCGATGGGAGATGGGAGCGAATGGCAGCGCCAACCGATCCGGTGTACCTGCGGGTGCTCGCCGACCTGCGCGCCCAGATCCGCGACGGCGCGCTCCCGCCGGGTGCGCGGGTGCCCTCCCGGAACGCGATCATCGCCAGGTACGGGGTGGGCGAGACGGCGGCCAAGCACGCCCTGCAGGTGCTCGCCACCGAGGGCCTGATCGAGCCCAGGCCGGGGTCGGGCTCCTACGTGCGGCCAGTTCCCGCCGGGCGGCTGCTGGAGCACGACCGGCTGCACTTTCCCGGGTCGCCGTTCGGCTTCGGCCCGCCGGCCGGCCCGGACGGCGGCGGCCGGGCCCAGCACAACGGGGAGGCGGTCCGGCTCACCTGGGAGCATCACACCGAGCGGGTGCAGGCCCCGGCGCCGGTGGCGCGGCGGTTGCGGCTGCCACCGGGCGAGGACCGGATCATGCGGACCAGCTACCTGCTCACCGCGGACTCGGCCCCGGTCCAGCTGGCGGTCAGCTATGAGCCGCTGGCACTGACCGAGGGCACGCCGGTGCTGCTGCCCGAGCAGGGCGCGCACGCCGGGCGCGGGGTGATCGCCCGGATGAGCGTCGTCGGCGTCCGGGTGGACCAGGTCACCGAGGAGATCGCCATCCGGCCGTCGCTGGCCGCCGAGGCGGCCGCCCTGGCCATCCCGCTGGGCGCGCCGGTGCTGGCCGTCGAGCGGGCGCATCTGGCCGGCGGCCGGCCGGCCGAGGTCTGCGACATCGTGATCCCCGCCGGCCAGTACCGGCTGCGGTACCGGTTCCCGGTGAACGGCCGGGACTAGGACGGGCGGGCGCCGGCCCGCGGGCGGATGCGGTTACTCGCGCCGCCGTCGCTGCTCCGCGGCCTGCTGCCGGGCCGCCTCCGCGGCCGTGTGCGGCCAGCCCGCGAACCGCTCCCGCAGCCTGGCGATGTCGCGGGCGCTGAGCCCGAACGCGAGGAACCGCCGGTCGCTCAGCTTGTCCAGGCGGCGGCCGGCCTCGGCGTAGTCCTCGTCGCGCAAGCCCGGGTCGATGCGTTTCCCGAAGCCGATCAGCTGGGCCGGTCGGTAACTCTCCAGGGCGTTCGCGGTGTCCACGTAGTCCCGCGGTTCAACCCGCGACGCCAGCGCGTTGACCTTGCCGCCGAGTACGTCCTCGAGGTCGAGCACGGGACCGACGTCCATGCTGACCGGCTCGCGGCCGCGGTCGAAGTAGGACATCTGCAAGGTCATCTGCCGGCCCTCGGGTGTGGCGATGATCCATTCGGCCAGGCCCGTTCCCATTCCCGGGCCGAAGATGCCGGTGAGCCCCGCCGTCTTGTCGACCCGGTCAGCGCGCAAACCCGCGGACCGCAGCGCGGCCTCGACGCCTTCCGCGGCGGCGTCCACCCCGTCAGCCCGGTTCGTGAACAGGTCCACGTCCTGGGTGGGGCGGTTGCCGACCTCGTGCGCCAGCAGAGCGTTCCCACCAGCCAGCGCGAACCCATGTTCAGCAGCCGCGTGCAGCGCGATCCGGGCCACCTGCCGGTGGAGGCGGTCGATCGCCATCAGGCCACGGCTGGTGCCGCCGCGGCGCGCAGCACCGGGTGATGCTCCTCCCAGGCGAGCCGGACACCCGCGGGCAGGTAGAGATCCCGCCAGACCGACACCAGCACGTCCCCGTTGAGGAAGGCGGTCAGTTCCTCGGGCTGGGCCGCTTCCCGCAGGACGATCTCATACAGCCAGCGGCACAGGTCAGGGTCGTCAAGGTCGAACGCGGGGCTGGGGCCGCTCCAGTACAGCCGGAGCGGCAGTGTCACCGTGCCGTGGGCAGGGCCACGCAGGTCCGCCAGATCGGCGGCCACGATGGCCAGCCGCCCTGGCCGCGCCTGGTGAACGGTGCGCACCGCGACCGCTTGCCCGGTGTCCATGCCTATAGAGTAGCCCCTTTGCCGGCTCTGCGCGAAACTCTGTTCTAATTATGCATGTCGTGGCGCCGGCCGGCTAGACGCGGGCCTGGCCGGACCTCAGGCCCGTCCCCCCGGCCGGCCCGGCCATTGTCGACTTGTCGTCAGCGGGCCGCCATCAGAGCCCTCGTCACTGTCAGACATTTTGATAGACTGTGCGTCATGATGGACAAGTTGTCTGACGACTCGATCAGCATCCGTGACCTGCAGCGGAACGCAGCGGACGTGATGACGCGGGTTGAGCATGGCACAAGCTACGTCATCACCCGGCATGGCCGGACGGTAGGGCGGTTGCTGCCGCCAGAACCTGGCGATGAAGCGATCAACCAGGCGATCGCGGAGGGGATCCTCGACGCGGGGGATCTCGCCCATGCCCGTGCTGCCGCCCAGGTTGCCCGCATCACGCCGGAGCCCACCGCGGATCCCGGCAGCCGGCCCGCAAGCGACGCCCTCGCCGAGCTCCGGGCCGACGAACGCTGATGGAGGCGCTGTACCTGGATACCTCGGCGGCCGTCAAACTCTTCAAGCAAGAGCCGGAGTCCGCTGCCCTGGATCAATGGCTGGCCAGTCACGGCTCTGCCCTCGTACTCACCTCCGACCTGACCCGGTGTGAACTTCGCCGCGCGCTGGAAGCTGCCGGGGCAGGCCCGGGCGCCCAGCGTGAAGCGGAGGACTGGCTCGCAGACTGCGCGCTCATCCGGCTCACCCGTGACCTGTGCGATCGCGCTGGGACGCTAGCTCCCCGCGCCCGGCTCAGGTCGCTGGACGCGGTACATACAGTGGCTGCGCTGAGCCTTGGCCGGGCGCTGGCCGCTTTCGTCGCCTACGACCAGCGGCTGATCGCCGCCGCCAGGCAAGTCAGTCTTCCGGTGTCCAGCCCAGCCTGACCTGGCACCCGCTGGCTAACCGTGCACGGGCGGGTGCCGGCCGCTCCAGGGGGCGGCCTGCTCGAGCTGGCTGGCGATCCGGACGAGGATGTCCTCCCGGCCGTAGGCCGCGGCCAGCTGCACGCCGACCGGCAGGCCCTCGGGTGTCCAGTGCAGCGGCAGCGTGATCGCCGGCTGGCCGGTCATGTTGAACTGCGCGGTGTAGGGGATGAAGCTGACGATCCGCGGCCCCTCCTGTTCCGGCCCCGCCGCGGTGAACCAGCCGAGTTCCGGCGGGCGGGCGCCGAGGGTAGGCGTCAGCAGCAGGTCGTGCCCGCCCCACCAGTCCGCCATCCGGCGCCCCCACATGGAAAGCCACGCCCTGCTCTGCAGGTAGGCCACCACACTCAGAGCCCGCCCGGCCTGCCGGTAGGCGGCGTTGCGCGGCTCGATCTCGTCCTCGCCGATCGGCCGGCCCAGCAGCATCTCGAAGGCCTGGAACGTGGCTTCGGAGTCGGCCGCGATGAGCGTGGTGAAGTGGTGGACGAACTCCTGCTCGAACATGGCCGTTGGAGCCGACTCCGCCACGTGATGGCCGAGCGACTCCAGCAGCCGCGCCGCGCTGGCCACCGCGGCGCGGCACTGCGGGTCGTCGAGGTACCCGTCCAGGCCGGGCCGGTCAAGCACGCCGATCCGCAGCCGCCCCGGATCGGCGCCGACCTCCTGCGCCAGCGGCCGCCGGAACGGCGGCGCGTAGTACGGCTCCCCCGGCATCCGCCCGCTGATCACATCGAGCACACCGGCCGCGTCCCGGACGGTCCTGGTGACCGCCCCGTCGGCCACACCGCCGGCCCACGCCTCGCCGACCAGCGGTCCCTGGCTCACCCGCCCGCGGGTCGGCTTGAGCCCCACCAGCCCGCACTCACTGGCCGGGATGCGGATGGAGCCACCGCCGTCGTTGGCGTGCGCCACCGGAACCAGGCCGGCGGCCACCGCGGCCGACGAGCCGCCCGACGAGCCCCCGGTCGAGTGGCCGGTGTCCCACGGGTTGCGGGCCGGCGGGAAGCTTCGCGGCTCGGTCGTCACCGTGGTGCCGAGCTCCGGCACGTTGGTGCGGCCGAGCGCGACGAAGCCGGCCGCCTGGAACTGCTCCGCGAGGTAGGACGTCACCGGCCAGGCCAGGTCCCGCATCGGCCCCACGCCGAAGGCCGCAGGCTCACCGGCGACCGTGCAGCCCAGGTCCTTGAACAGGATCGGCACGCCGCGGAACGGGCCATCGGGCAGGTCGCCCACGGCTTCCTGCCGCGCGGCGTCGAACCGGGTCCTGATGACGGCATCGAGCCGGGGGTTGACCGCATCGATCCGGGCGATCGCGGCCTCGGCCAGTTCTGTGGCGCTCACTTCGCCGCGCCGGACAAGATCGGCCTGCGCGGTGGCGTCCAGCCACGTCGTGTCGGTCATGACGCCAAGCTACCCGTGTCCCCGCCGGTGGCCCGGGAACTTCTGCGTTCAGGTGGGCAGCGTCCGGGGCAGGCCGAAGTACGGGAACACGCTGGTGTCGGCGAACCAGGTGATGGCGCTGACCCGGTCGCCGTCCAGGGTGAGGACCATCAGCCCGCGCGCGCGGGCGATACCGGCCGGCGGCGTCGGCAGGTAGCAGCCGAAGGCGGGCTGCCCGTTGGCGCGGGTGGGCACCACCCGCAGCGGCGCGCCGCGGCTGACCGCGCGGTCCTCCAGGAACGCGCCGATGGCGGCGTGGCCCTGGTACTGCTGCGGCTCCGGCGGCATGGTCACCCAGGCGTCGGCGGTGAGCAGCCCGACGATGGCCGGGGTGTCGCCGCGTTCCATCGCGTCGGCGAACCGGCCGGCCAGGTCACGCTCCCGGGCCGAGTACGGCGCGGGAGCGCCGCCGTGGCCCGCCGGGGGCACATGCGCGTGCAGCGCCGCGCGGGCGCGCTGCAGCGTGCTCTTCACCGATATCTCGCTGCTGCCGAGCATGGCCGCGGCCTCGGCCGTGCGGTAGCCGAGCACATCGCGCAGCACGAGCACCGCGCGCTGCTTCGGCGGCAGTTGCTGCAGCGCGGTGATGAACGCAAGCTCTATCGACTCGCGGGCCTCGTACCGCGATTCTGGGCCCGGCGCCTGCTCGGGCAGGTCGTCCAGCAGCATGTCCGGGTAGGGCTGCAGCCACACCGGGTCCGCGTGCCTAGTCGGCTCGGGTAGCGCCGCGGCCGCCAGGGCCTGCGGCCGCCGGGACGCGTCGCGCAGCGCGTTCAGGCAGCGGTTGGTCGCGATCCGGTACAGCCAGGAGCGCACCGACGAGCGCCCCGCGAAGCCGTCAAGCCCGCGCCAGGCAGCCAACAGAGTCTCCTGGACCAGGTCCTCGGCGTCCTGCACGGAGCCGACCATCCGATAGCAGTGCACGTGCAGTTCGCGCCGGTGCGGTTCGGTGAGCTCCCCGAACGCGTCCTGGTCGCCTGACCGGGCACGCACGAGCAAGTCTTCGGTCACGGCATGATCCTCGCATTCGCTGTCCTCCTGTTACCCGTGCTGACACCGGCGGCGCCGGAAACGGACCGGTCCGTCCGGGGCGGCGCCGGTGTCTGCACCGGTAACCGCACTCTCTGGAGGCAGACGTGACGAGCTGGACTACCGCCCAGCGGTGGGTGGTCATCGCGACCGCGGCGGCCGCGGCCATGGTGGGGCTGGACGCGCTGGTCGTGGCGACCGCCCTGAGCACGATCCGGGTGGACATCGGCGCGTCCATCGGGGAACTGCAGTGGACGGTCAGCGCCTACACCCTCACCTTCGCGGTGCTCATGATGCCCGCCGCCGCGCTCGGCGACCGACTCGGCCGGCGCCGCGTGTGCCTGACCGGCATGGGCCTGTTCGCCGCCGCGTCGGCGGCGTGCGCGCTGGCACCCGGCGCCGGCTGGCTGATCGCCGCGCGCGCGGCGCAGGGCGCGGGCTCGGCCGCGGTGCTGCCGCTGACCCTGGCCCTGCTCACCGCGGCCATCCCGGCGGCTCAGCGGCCCAGGGCGCTGGGCATCTACAGCGCGGTGATCGGCGCCTCGGTGCCGGTGGGGCCGTTGCTCGGTGGCGCCGTCGTGCAGGGCATCGACTGGCGCTGGATCTTCTGGCTCAACCTGCCGGCCGCCCTGGTGCTGATCCCGTTGCTGCGCGCCAGGATCGCGGAGAGCACCGGTGCGGCCGCCGGGCTGGACCTGCCGGGCCTCGCACTCGCCACCGGCGCCGCGTTCGGGCTGGTCTGGGGGCTGGACCGCGGGAACACGGCCGGCTGGGGCAGCGCCGAGGTGCTGCTCACCCTGGCCCTCGGCGGCGCGCTCACCGTGGCGTTCGTGGTACGGGAAACCCACGCCCGCGAACCCATGCTGCCGATGCGGCTGTTCCGGGACCGGTCATTCTCGGCCGGCACGGCGGCGATCTTCTTCCTGTGGGGGTCGGCCCTCGGCGCCGTGTTCTTCATGGCGCAGTTCCTGCAGACCGGGCTCGGCTACGACCCGCTCGGCGCCGGGCTGCGGCTGATGCCCTGGGGAGCGGTCGTGATGGTCATCCCGCGGTTCGTCGGGACGTGGATCCCGCGGCTGGGCGAGCGGGTGTTCCTCGTGGCCGGCATGTCGCTGCAGGCGGCGGGCATGGCCTGGATCGCGCTGGCCGCCGCACCGGCGCTGCCCTACTGGCAGATGGCCGCGCCGCTGGTGATGTCCGGGGCGGGCCTGGCCATGGCGATACCCGCGGCGCAAAGCTCGGTGCTCGTGGCGGCCACGCCGCACGACGTCGGCAAGCGGTCCGGCGCCTTCAGCACGGTGCGGCAGCTCGGCGGGGCGTTCGGCGTCGCGGTGCTCGTCACGGTGTTCACCGGCACCGGAAGCTACACATCCGCCGCGGCCTTCACACGCGGGTTCGGGCCCGCCCTGGCCGCGAGCGCCGGGCTCGCCCTGGCCGCCGCCATCGCCGGGCTCGCCGCCCCCCGGCGCCGGCCCGCGACGGTGCCTGCCGCGACGCAGCGGCGGGACACCGTGACCACCCGGTCCTGACCCTGGTTCACCCGGCTGGGGTGTGCATCGCCTCAGCCTTTTCGAGGGCCTTGAGGCAGTCGGCCTGGGCGGTGGTGCCGAAGGAGGCGGCGGCGGGTGCACATGCGGTCAAGCCAGTCTCCACTCGGCTCACGAGTAATATCTCGATTCATGTGCCGACCGGGAACGACGACGGTTTACTTACCCGCATGAGGATCGAGCAGTTCGACTTGCTGGCCGACACCGATAGCCTCCGGGCCTGCCATCAGATCAGTCTCGCGTGCTCGGCATGCGACACGCCGTGGCTCCCCGCCCTGTCGTTCACGGCGTTCAAGGGCAACTGGCAGGGCTGGGGTAGCGATGACCTACGTGAGGCCTGGGTCGCGCGGGACGATGCCGGCGACCCCGTCGGCTGCGGCGTGCTCAGGCTGCCGCAGAAGGACAATCCCACGGTGGCGTTCTGTGACCTCATGATCATGCCTGACCGACGGCGGGTCGGCGCGGGGTCAGCGCTGCTGGCCCACTGTGCCGGGAGAGCGAGGCAGGCGGGCCGTTCCCGGCTGTCCGGTTCCGCACCGGACGGCACCGCGGGGGAACGGTTCGCCAGGGCTCAGGGGTCCAGCGCCGGCATCGACGAGGTCCTGCGGACCATGGAGGTGGATGCGAGCCTGCCCGCCAGGCTGTCCGCACTCCGGGTGGACGCCGAGCAGCACGCCGCCGGTTACGAATTGCTGTCCTGGCAGGCTCCCACGCCGGACGAGCACCTCGGCGAGCTCGCGGAACTTCAGAAGATCATCGCGGACGCGCCCAGGGACCAGGGCATCGAGCCTCAGGCCTGGGACACCGACCGGATCAGGCAGACGGAAGAGGCGGTTCTGGCCAGGGGCGTGCGGTACTACATGGTCGTGGCACGCCACGTCGCGAGCGGACGGCTCGCGGCGCTGACCGAGATGGCCACCGACCCGCAGACGCCCAGCTGGGGCTTCCAGCAGCTCACCTCGGTCCGGCGCGAGCACCGGGGGCACCGGCTGGGCCTGCTGGTCAAGATCGCGATGCTCGAGCTGCTCGCCGAGCGGGAGCCAGCCGTGCGGCGCATCTTCACCGGCAACGCTGGCGCGAACGATCACATGATCGCCATCAACGAGATGCTCGGTTACCGGGCTGCGGCTGTCCTCCGTTCCTGGGAACTCGGCCTGGCGCGCATCTAGTGCTGTGTCCAGAAGGGCCTGGCCCGGACTCTCCGGCAGGCCCGGGTTAATCGGTTGAGCCGCCGAATCCCAGGGCCCTAGAGTCGGCTCCCGTGGTTGACGACGAGGTCTTGCTGAGCGCCTACGACGACCAGATGCGTGGCATTGGCAACCCGGGCCGGCCCGGCCTCATCATCGAGCGTGACGGCCCGGTGGTGCGGGTGGCGGGGCAGCACCGGGGCATGATAGCCGGGCCTCGCGACCTCGGGGTCAGCGGCCCGGAACTCGACGCGCTATCGCCCGGCAGCGTGAGTACTTCCGCGCCCGCAACGAGGCCGTCGAGTGGAAGACCCGCGGCCATGACCTGCCGGCCGACCTCACCCACCGGCTGAGCACGGCCGGATTCGTGCCGGAGGACCAGGAGACCGTGGTCATCGGCGTCGCCGCCGACATGGCCTCGTCCCCCGTGCTCCCGGACGGGACGACGCTGCGCGAGGTGACCACCGATGCCGACCTGCACGCGATCGCGGGCCTGGAGACCTCGGTCTGGGGCGAGGACCTGAGCTGGATGGGCAGGGAACTGATCGCCCGCCGGGTGACCGACCCCGGCGCCGTCATGTTCTTCGCCGTCACCGACGACGCGACCGGCCAGGTGGTGAGTGCGGCCTGGACCATCTTCTATCCCGGCACCGACTTCGGCTACCTGGCCGGCGGCTCCACCCTGGCGCCCTGGCGCCGGCGAGGTATCTACCGCGCCCTCGTCGCCGTCCGCGCCCAGCGGGCGGCAGCGCGTGGCACGCGCTACGTCATGGTGGATGCGTCCAGCGACAGCGCCCCGATCCTGCGCCGCCTCGGCTTCAGAGCGGTCACCACGACCACTCCGTACGTCTGGACGCCGGCCGCGCCGGGGTGAGCGTCAGCGCGGTGCCCAGGGTGGCGCAGCCGTCAAGGATATTTGGGAAGTTCAGCGGAAGTCGGTGCCGGCCCCGATCGCCTCCACCGCGTCAAGCTGGCCGAGGCGGGCCTGGAGGTAGGAGCGGATTTCGCCGATGGCGTCTGGGCCGAGCGGGAGCCTGAGCGGAGGATCGTCCATGTCGACGGCGGCGATGATGGCCTGCGCGGCCCGGGCCGGGTCGCCCGGTTCGTTACCGCGGAAGGCGTCGAATTCCTTCAGTTCCGGCTCCATGAACTCGGCGTACTCCGGCATCGGCTCTGACCAGCGGATCGACCGGCCGTTGAAGTCGGTCCGGAAGGCACCCGGTTCGAGGATCGTCACCCGGATGCCGAGGTGGGCGACCTCGGCCGCGAGGGCCTCGGACATCCCGTCCAGGGCGAACTTGGTCCCGCTGTAGGCGCTGCCGCCCGGTACCGGGCTGACCCCATTCACCGACGACATCTGCACGATGTGGCCCGACCGCTGGCGGCGCAGGACCGGCAGGACCGCACGGGTGACCGCCAGCGTGCCGAACAGGTTCGTCTCGAACTGGCGGCGGAGATCCTGCTCGGCCAGCTCTTCGAGAGTGCCCGCCAGCCCGTAGCCGGCGTTGTTCACCAGCACGTCGATCCGGCCGAATGCGCTGTCGGCCTCGGCAACGGCGGCATGGATCGACTCCGCGTCGGTCACATCGAGCCGGACTGACCGCAGCCGCCCCGGCGCGAGGGCGGCCAGCCCGGCCAGCGCCGACGTGTCCCGGGCCGTGGCCACCAGCCGGTCCCCCTGGCCGAGCACGGCACGGCCGAGTTCCCGGCCGAACCCGGAACTGCACCCCGTGATGAACCAGACCCGGCCCTCGCTCTGCTGCCCACTCATGACGCCTCCAGGTAATCTGAATACTACTCAGAATCTGATAGTCACTAAGATACCTGCCCGCGCGCGCCGGTCAAGGGGGCGCCGGCTGCGGGTGGCGGTCAGGGAGCCGGCCGGCGCAGCAGGTGCCGACTCTCGACCAGGGCGCTGGTGGCCCGGGCGGCGCGCTCGGCGGCAAGCTGGACGGCCTCGCCACCGTCGCCGTAATCGCCCTCGAACAGCAGTCTTGCGTGCCCGTACGCGACGGCCTCGACCGCCGCGGCAAGGTCTTCGGCCGCGGACTCGTCGCCGTCGCACAGGGCACGGACGCTGCCCATGTAGGTGTCGTGGAACGGCTTCTCGGCCGCCTTCACCTCTGGGTGGCGGGCCGGGTCGAGCCCGGCCACGAAGATCACCTCGAAGAGCGGGCGGTGGGTGCCGGCGAAGCGGACATAGGCCCGGGCCCCGGCCGCCAGCCGGTCGGCAGGTGCGGGAAGCGCACTCACCTGGGGCAGGAACTGCTGGTTGAACAGCTCGTAGCCGTGCACCGCGACCGCGGCCAGGAACTCGTCGCGGTCGGCGAAGTGGGCGTACGGCGCGCTGCTGGAGACGCCGAGGCGCCGGCTCGCCTCGGCCAGCGTGAAGCCGCGGACTCCCCGTTCCCCGATGATCTCGATGGCGGCCCTGATCAGCGCCGCCCGCAGATCGCCGTGATGGTACCGGCCACCTCGCTCCCGTCCTGGCATAGGTCCAGAGTATGACCGCCGGGGCCAGGGTCACCGGCTGGCGGCTGTGCGGCGCAGGGGTCACATGTGCACGCCGAACCAGGTGGTGGTCAGTCCCTTGCCGCCGCTGACCAGTTCGTACCCGGCGTGCACCGATGTCAGCCACCACGACGGGGACATCATGTGCCGCCGTTCCAGGAACCGGACGAACGGCATCAGCCGCAGCCGCCATACGCTGTGCACCACGTGGCGGAACCGGAACTGCGTGTAATTCCAGCAGATCCGGTAGGCGTGGTTGCAGGCCCGCCAGTGCAGGAACCAGTACCAATGCCTCCCGACGTGCACGAGCCTGCCACCCCGGTAACCGGGATTGGGCCGCAGCCAGACCATCAGCTCATCCCCGTTGTCCTGGGTGCTGGTCTGGTCGTGCCGGTCGAACCAGACGTCGAAGGACGCGTTCCAGTTTCCCGGTGCGGGCCCGTGCCAGGCGAAGCTGGTGTTAGCCGACGGCGGCAGCCCGCGTACCTGTTTCGGCAGGTCGGTATAGGGAGAGCAGAGGCTGTAGGCACAGCCGGCACCGGTGAACGGGTAGGCCTGCCAGGCGCCGGTGTGGCGCAGGCTGGTCGTGATCCTGAATCCCGGGCGGCTGGTGGTCCCGGAGATGCAGAGCTGCTGGCCGCTCGTGTCGAACGCGTTAGGCCGGCTGATCACCCACATCTTCGCGGATGCCCGCTGGGTTATGCGCTCGTGCAGCCCGCACGCGGTGCTGGTGGCGACGGTGGGCTGCGCGTCTGACATGCCGCCGCTCAGTGCGGTGACCAGCAGCACGGCCACGAGCAGGACCACCTGGCGGCCCCGCCAGGCGATGGCCCACGGCCGGCGTCCACGTCTGCGCGGCATGTGGTGAACCCGCAGCCCGCCTGCAACCTGCCGCACAGCTAACCCCCAGAGCCCGGCGTCATGATCAGCGGATTCACGGTAAGTAACAAGATCAACAGGATCAATTACCCGGCGTATTCGGCGCGTCGCGTACACATGCCCGGGGACCGGGAGATTTGCTGGTCACGCCGCGCGGTGCGGGCCGGCCCGGGTTCGGTTACTGCTGCTGGTTCCCGGCGCCGCCGAGTGTGGTGACGCGGGCCTCCAGGGCGTCGAGCCTGCGCAGCACCTCGCCGAGCGCCTCCGCGCCCGCCTGCTGGGTGGCCTGGCGGCCCTGTGCGTAGCCGGCGACCAGCGACGCCAGCGTCTTGCGGGCGCCATCCGGGGTGACGCCGAGGCCGGCCAGCACGAGCCCAGCCGCACTGCCGGTTTCCGCGGCCACCCCGATGACCAGGTGCTCGCAGCCCAGGTAGTTGTGCCCGAGGTCGATCGCGGCCTCGACCATCCCGGCCAGGGCCCGCCAGGCCGGCAGCGTCAGGACCTCCCGCAGCCCGCCGTCCGCTGAGTCACCCGCGGGCGCTGTGCCGGCCTGTTCGGCGGGTGCGGCCTGACCGGCCCCGGTGGCCGCCTCCGCGCCGGGCATCGGCTCCGCCGGGCCGGCCCGCCGCAGCGCGTCGGCCAGCTCGCCGGGCTCAATGTCCAGCGCCTGAATCAGCCGCAGGCCGAGGTTGTCGGCCTGCTCGATGACGCCCACCAGCAGCTCCGCGGTGCCCACGCGGCCGTCGGCCTCAGTCGGCGCCGCTTGCCTGGCGATACGCAGCGCCTCCGTCAGCCGGGGTGTCATCCGGCTGCGGAGCCGCTCGCTCATCGCCCCGTGGGCGGCCGGGCTGAACTGCGGGTCGCGGATGGCCGCGATCGCCCGGCGGGCCGTGTTCACCGAGCTGACCGCCTGCGCCAGGGCCTGCTGGCACACCGGGGAGACCGGCACCCCGGCGGCACGGACAGCGGCGGCGAGATCGTCGGGCAGGTACACGTTGACCTTCGGCATGTATCCCTCTCAGTTCCTAGGGGTTATATCTAGGGGTTATATATGGGGGTACATGCCTGGGTCAACTCCGGTCAGCCAGCCGCGTCCTCCCCTACCCGGATCAGCCTGGGTGCCTCCTGTTTCGCCTCGGCGGGGGTGGCCGGCCGGGTACGGATGGTCAGCAGGATCACCAGCAGTGCGCACACGTCGAAGATGGCCGCGACACCGAAGGAGACCGCCATGCCGTGCGCGTGCAGCCTGGCCAGCGCGGCCGGGCCCGCCGCGGGGTGCGCGTGGCTGGTCACGGTACCGAACACGCTGACCAGGCCGGCCAGCCCGATCGACCCGCCGACCTGCTGCATCACGTTCACCAGGCTGGCGGCCGCCCCCGAGTCCGCGGGCGCCACCCCGGCCAGCGAGGCGGTGGTCAGCGGCACGAAGACCACCCCCATGCCGATGCCGATCAGCAGCATCGGGCCGAGCAGGCCGGTGGTGTAGCTGGTGGCCGGAGACACCTGGGACAGCCAGGCCATGCCGGCGATGACCGGCAGCATCCCGGTCACCATGAGCGTCTTGCCAGGGAACCGCGCCACCAGCCGGGGAGCGAACCGGGACACCCCGAACAGCGCCACGGTCATCGGCAGGAAGGCGGCTGCCGCCCGCAGTGGGCTGAAGCCGAGCACCTCCTGCACGAACTGGGTGAGGAAGAAGAACATCCCGAACATCCCGGCCACCAGCAGCAGCCGGGTCAGCAGCGAGCCGGAGCGGCTCATGCTGGCGAACAGCCGCAGCGGGGTGATGGGCTGGCGGGCCCGCATCTCGTTGAAGACGAACGCGCCGAGCAGGACGGCGGCCGCGGCCAGCGACCCGAGGGTCGTGGCGCCGTCCCAGCCGTCGGAGACCGCCTCGATGAACGCGTAGACGAGCGCGGCCATGCCGGCCGTCGAGGTGACCGCCCCGGTCAGGTCGAAATGCCCGGGCTGCCGCGGCGTCTCGGCGACGAACAGCGGCGCGAGGAAGATCACGGCCACGCCGATCGGCACGTTGACGAACAGCACCCAGCGCCAGTCCAGCCACTGGATGATCACCCCGCCGAGCACCAGCCCGAGCGAACCGCCGCCGGTGACGACCGCGGTGTAGACGGCCAGGGCACGAGTCCGCGGCTGCCCCTCGGGGAAGGCCGAGACGATGAGCGCGAGCACGGCCGGCGAGGCGAGCGCGCCGCCCACGCCCTGCAGCACGCGCGCCGCGAGCAGCAGGCCGGATGTCGGCGCCAGCCCGCCTGCCAGGGAAGCCAGGGTGAACAGGCCGATGCCGGCCAGGAAGACCCGGCGCCTGCCGAGTATGTCGCCGGCCCGGCCGCCGAGCAGCAGCAGGCCACCGAACGCGAGCGTGTAGCCGTTCAGCACCCAGGACAGGCTGGTCGGCGTGAAGTGCAGCCCGCTGGCGATGCGGGGAAGAGCGATGTTCACCACGGTGATGTCCAGGATCACCATCAGCTGGGCGGCCAGCACGATGATCAGGGCGACGCCGGGGCGTTGCGGGTGAGGGCGGCCCAGCAGGCGCGGGCGGCCGGGCGGAGCCGAGACGGGAGTCGAGGGACCAGGCAAGGATTCTCCCCGGATGTCAGGTTGGAGGTTATAGTGGAGGCGTACTCCGGTTACTATACGGAGGCAACCTCCGGTACGCAACAGAATAATGGAGGCAACCTCCGGTACGTCAGTTGATACTTTCTGGGATGAAGATGAACGGCTCCCCCGAACCGCACGCCCCGAAGCGGGCCGACGCACGGCGCAACCGCGAGCGGCTGATCGCCGCCGCCACCGCCGCCTTTTCCGAGCATGGGGCCGACGCGCCACTGGAGGACATCGCCCGCCGCGCCGGGGTGGGCATCGGCACGCTCTACCGGCACTTCCCCACCCGGCTGGCCCTGCAGGAGGGCGTCTTCCGCACACAGGTGGACGCCGTCTGCGACCGTGGCAGGGAACTGGCCTGCGATCCCTCCCCCGGCGACGCGTTCCGGGCCTGGCTGCTGGTGCTGTCGGGCTACCTGGCCACCAAGCGCGGGCTGTCCCGGGCGCTGATCGAGCAGCTTGGCCGGGATTCGGAGCTGCTGTCCTCGTGCAGCCGGGTGATGAAGGAGACCGCAGCCATGCTGCTGGAGCGGGCCCAGCAGGCTGGCGTGGTGCGCGCGGACATCACCTCGATGGACGTGATGCGGCTGGTGCACGGGGTCGCGGTGGCCACCGAGCAGGCGCCGGGCGAGACTGACCGGCTGCTCTCGCTCATGCTCGACGGCATGCGGGCGCCCGCCGTGGCCGGGCAGCCCCAGCCCGCTACATGACCGGCGGGCGGTTCTCGTACGGCGTGCTGAGCACGATCGTGGTGCGGGTGGAGACGCTGGCCGCGGCCCGGATCTCCTGCAGCAGGTCTTCCAGCGCGACCGGGGAGGCCACCCGCACCTTGAGGATGTAGCTCTCCTCCCCCGCGACGCTGTGGCAGGCCTCAATGGCCGGCAGGTGCTGCAGCCGCTGCGGCGCGTCGTCGGCCGCGGCTGGGTCGAATGGCTTGATCGAGACGAACGCGGTGAGCGGCAGGCCCACGTCGCCGGCGTTGACGGTGGCGACGTAGCCGGTGATGACGCCGCGCCGTTCCAGCCGGCGCACCCGCTGGTGTGCCGCCGACACCGACAGCCCGGCCTGCCTGGCCAGCTCGGTGAAGCTCATCCGCCCGTCGCGGGCCAGCAGCGTGACGATCAGGCGGTCGATCTCTTCCACGCCGTCACCGTAGCCGCCGCGGGCGCGCGGTGCATGGCCGACGCCCGTGCAGCCGCAATTATAACGAAATGATAACGCTCGTTACACTCCCGTAACATAGTAGTGATCACTCTTAACCTGCCGTGAGCCACGTGGTTACGCTGCGCCCACCGGGAAGTCAGCCGATCCCCGGACCGGACCCCACTGGAGCGAACCGATGGCGCAGATCGTTCTCGATCACGTTGACAAGATCTACTCGGGCGGCGTCAAGGCTGTGGACGGGCTTTCCCTGGAGATCAGGGACGGCGAGTTCATGGTGCTCGTCGGCCCATCAGGCTGCGGAAAGTCCACCGCCCTGCGGTCCATCGCCGGCCTGGAGGAGATCAGCGACGGCACGATCGTCATCGGCGACCGGGTGGTGAACGACCTGCCGCCCAAGGACCGCGACATCGCCATGGTGTTCCAGAACTACGCCCTCTACCCGCACATGACGGTGGAGCAGAACCTGGCCTTCGGCCTGCAGCTGCGCAAGACGCCGAAGGACGAGATCCGGCGCCGGGTCACCGACGCCGCCAAGATGCTGGGCCTCGAGCAGTACCTCAAGCGCAAGCCCGCCGCGCTGTCCGGCGGCCAGCGGCAGCGGGTCGCCATGGGCCGGGCGATCGTCCGCGAGCCGCAGGCCTTCCTGATGGACGAGCCGCTGTCCAACCTCGACGCCAAGCTGCGCGTGTCCATGCGGGCGTCGCTGAACCAGCTGCACGACAGGCTCGGCGTGACCACCGTCTACGTCACCCACGACCAGGTGGAAGCCATGACGCTCGGGCACCGGGTGTGCGTGCTGCGGGACGGCCGGCTGCAGCAGGTGGAGACCCCGCAGGCGCTCTTCGACGCCCCGGTGAACCTGTTCGTGGCCGGTTTCATCGGCTCGCCGGCGATGAACTTCGTCACCGCGGAGCTGGTCCAGGACGGCGGCCCGGCGGTCTCGTTCGCCGGCTACAAGCTGTCCGTGCCCTCCTCGGTGCTGTCGGCCAAGCCCGGCCTGGACAGCTACTTCGGCCGCGAGGTCATCCTCGGGGTGCGCCCCTCGGACTTCGAGGACGCGACCCTGGCCGAGTCGAGCTGGCCGCGGCTGCAGGTCAGCGCCGGAGTCACCGAGGAACTCGGCAGCGAGATCCACGTGATCTTCACGATCGACGCGCCGCCGGTCGAGCACGCCAGCATCACCGACGCGGCCCAGGGTGAAGAGGGCGAGGACGAGACGGCCGTGGCCCTGGCCGGCGGCAAGTCGGTGTGGACCGCACGCGTCGCCGCCCGCAGCTCGGCCCGCCCGGGCAGCCCGGTCGAGCTGGCCGTGGACACCTCGAACCTGCACTTCTTCGACCCGGTCAGCGGCCTGTCCATCGGGCACCCGCAGGCCAGCCCGGACCAGGCGGATGAGACAGCCGTAGCCGGGTAGGGGCCCGCGCATGGTCACGATCGATGCAGCCGCCGGAATCGACATCGTCTGGGAGCAGCAGCGGGCCACGGTGCGGATCCCGCTGGCCGGCCAGGCCGGCCCGCAGTGGTTCCGCCGCTACCGGGCGCTGGCCCGCCAGCACAGCGTGGCGGCCTGGGCGGAAAGCCACCCCAGCAGGGGCTGGGTCATCGTCGAGCTGCCGGAGGGGGCCGGCCCGGAGGAGATCACGGCGACCCTGGACGCCGCCAGGGACCTGGTCACCGAGGCCGACGCGGCCGGCGACCCGCCCGACCCGGAGGAGACCGACCGCGTCGTCCGCGACTGGTGGGTGCATCAGCGCAGCTGACGCAGGGCCTGCCGCCGGCCGTCAGCTGCGGCTGGCTGGCCGGCCCGACCGCCACGCTGCAAATATGGCCGGGTGAAGCAGCGGAAAGACGCGGCTCGCGTCTCTGATACATGAAACCTGACCCGCGAGGATTTGCGGTGACGCTGGGCGCGGCCGGGCAGCCTGGACCCGGCAGCACTGTCCCGCTGTCCGCCGAGGGCCAGCTGTCCGCCGAGGGCGCCGTGACCGAGCTTTACCAGGCGCACGCCCTGGGACTGACCCGGCTGGCCTACGTCATGCTGGGCGACCGGCCGGCCGCCGAGGATGTCGTCCAGGAAGCGTTCTGCGGGCTGTACCGGCGCTGGTCCCGGCTGTCCAACCAGGCCAGCGCGGTGCGTTACGTCCGGTCTTCGGTGCTCAACGGCTGCCGGTCGGTGCTGCGCCGCAACATCTCGCGCGCATCGCGGCCACTGACGGGTCACCAGCCGGCGGAGCTCTCCGCGGAGTCCGTGGTGCTCACAGGCGAGGAGCGCCGCGAGGTCATGCGGGCGCTGCGGCGGCTCCCACGACGGCAGCGGGAGGCGCTCGTGCTGAAGTTCTACCTCGATCTGTCGGCCGCCGAAACCGCCGCCACCATGGGGATCAGCCCCAGCAGCGCCAGATCCGCGATCACCCGGGGCCTCGCCTCCCTCGGCCGCATGCTTGAGGAGTCCTCATGAAAACGCTGGAAAGCAAGCTCACGGCGGCCCTGCGGGAAACCGGGGAGGAAGTCGCCGGCGAAAGCGTCCCCCCGCTGTGCCTGCTGCCCGCCCGCTCCCGGCCGGGCATGACCGGCGGCAGGCCCCGGCGCCGCTGGCTGACCCGGCTGACTCCACTGGCGGCCGCCGCGGCCGTGGCCGGAGCGGTCGCCGGGTCGCTGGCCATCTCCGGCAGCTTCGCCGGCCGGCTCCAGGCCACGAGTCCCACGGCCAGGCCGCGCCAAGGCGCGCCCGCGGGCGGGCCGGCGGCGCTCCGCACGGTCCCGCCCTACTACGTGGGCCTGGCCAGGCCGAGCGACATCATGGGCGGCCAGCGCGCCGAGGTCCGCGCCTCCGCGACGGGAACCGTGCTCGCGACGGTCCGGCCGCCCCGGCCGTTCGGCCTGTTCACCTGGGTCGGCGCCGCCGCGGACGACCGCACGTTCATCCTTGCCGCGCAGCGGTACTGGCCGATCGCCCCGGGAAACCGTGGCGCGAAGGCCGAGGAGCGCGACAACACCACCCCAACCTGGTTTTTCAGGCTGAGCTTCGCGCCTGCCACCCACGCCGCGCGGCTGACTAAGCTGGCCATCCCGGGCAAGGTGGACACCAGCCAGCTGGCCGGGGTCGCGCTGTCCCCCGGCGGCGGCAGGCTCGCGCTGGACATGCGCCGGTCGATCCAGGTGATCAGCCTGGCCACGGGGGCGAAGAGCACATGGACGTGGCCAGGCGGTGGCGGCTGGGTCGGCAACTTCAAGCCGGACGGCCAGGTGCTGTCCTGGTCGGCGGACGGAAAAGAGATCGCCTTCCAGCAGTGGGGGGGCGAGTCCGACAGCACCGCCCACGTGCGCGTGCTCGACATCACGGAACCAGGCCGCAGCCTGACGTCGGCGAAGCTTGTCACGACGTTCCCGAACAAGTCTGACGTGTGGACTCTCGGCGGCATGAACACGCTCCTCACCCCGGATGGCACCACGATCGTTGCCCCGACGATGAAGGAAGCGGCGAAACGGCCTTACGCCACGCAGCTGGAGATCACCGAGTTCTCGGCTCGCAGCGGGAAGCCCGTGCGGTCCATGGACAGATTCCGGTTCCCCGGTGCGGGCGGCTACCAGGAGGTGCTGTGGAGCAACTCCTCGGGAAGCACCGTGATCGTCACCGACCCGCGCGGGAACAAGCGCCAGCAGGTGGCCGGCGTGCTGAGCGGAGGCAGGTTTACCGCCCTGCCCGGCAATCCCCAGTACCTGCAGATCGCCTGGTAGCGGGTCAGCCAGCGGCCCGGCCACCGCGAGTCTCCAGCGGCGGCGCGCCGACCGGGCAGTTGGTCAGGCACTCGGGCTGCCTGGCCGGCTCGTCCTGGGCCGGCCTGAGCACGTCGTTGTCGACGAACAGGCCGGACAGCAGCGAGCCGGCCACGAGCAGGCAGGCGCAGATCACCATGGCCGTGCGGAACCCGGAGGCAAAGGCGGGCGCGGAGTGCCCGCCGATGGCCAGGCCGACGGCCGCCGGCAGGCCGGCCACGGCCAGCAGCCCGGCCGACCTGGCCACCGCGTTGTTCACCCCGCTCGCCATCCCCGCGTGCCTGGCGTCCGCGCTGGCCAGCACGGTCGCGGTCAGCGGGGCCACGGTCATCGACAAGCCGAACCCGAAGACGCACACCGCGGGCAGCACATCCGCCACGTAGCTGGCGTGCGGCCCGATCCGCGTCATCAGCAGCAGCCCGGCCGCGCTGATCAGCGTGCCGCCGGCCATCAGCCAGCGCGGCCCGGTCCGCTGCGCGAGCATCCCGGCCCGGGCCGACAGCGCCAGCATCAGCAGGGTTGACGGCAGCAGGGCGGTGCCGGCCTGCAGCGGCGAGAACCCGGACACCACCTGCAGCTGCAGGACGAGAAGGAAGAACACCGCACCGAACGCGGCGTACACCACGAACGTCACGATGTTCACCACGGTGAACTGGCGGGAGGTGAACACGTCCAGCGGCAGCATGGGCGGGGTGCCATGCTCGGACCGGCCGCGATGCCGCTCCACGGCCAGGAACCCCGCGAACGCGGCCACACCGGCCACCGCGGCCACCGTCACCTGGGGCCCGGCACCGCGGCCTGGCGCCTCGATCAGTGCGTAGCTGATGCCGGCCAGCGCGGCCGCGGCCAGCACCGCGCCCGCTATGTCGAACCGGCCGTGCGCCGACGGGTCCCTGGTTTCGGGCACGTGCCGGGTCGCCACCGCGATCACCACCGCGGCGAGCGGGAGGTTAAGCAGGAAAACCCACCGCCAGCCCACGCCCGAGACGATCCAGCCGCCCAGCAGCGGGCCGGCCGCCCCGGCGACCCCGCCCAGGCCCGACCAGGCGCCGACCGCCCGCGGCCGGTCGTCGGCGTCGAAGCTCGCCTGGATGATCGCGAGCGACCCCGGGGTGAGCAGGGCCCCGCCGATCCCCTGCAGCGCCCGCGCGGCGATCAGCACGCCGATGTCGGGAGCCACCCCGCACAGGGCCGAGGCCAGCGCGAACCACACCACCCCGGTGAGAAAGATCCGGCGGCGGCCCATCCGGTCGCCGAGTGAGCCGCCCAGCAGGATCAGCCCGGCCAGCGTCAGCGTGTAGGCGTTCACCGTCCACTGCAGCCCGCTGAGCGACGTGTGCAGGTCCCTGCCGATGGTCGGCAGCGCCACGTTCACCACGGTCCCGTCCAGCATGGCCATGCTGGAGCCGAGCACGGTGGCCAGGATCACCCAGCGCCCGGCCGGCTGCTTCAGCCTGATCGCGGGCGGCTGTCCGGCGTCCGCCGCTGCACCGAGCGTGGTCACCGCTGCTACCCGGCGCCGCCGCGGGACAGCCAGCGGCCGATGACCATCCGCTGTATCTGGTTCGTGCCCTCGACGATCTGCAGTACCTTTGCCTCCCGCATCAGCCGCTCGGCGGGGAAGTCCTCCACGTACCCGTAGCCGCCGAGCACCTGCACCGCGTCGGTCGCCACCCGCATGGCCGTGTCACTGGCGAACAGCTTGGCCATCGCCGCCTGGGCGCTGAACTCCTGGCCCGCATCCTTGCGCCGGGCCGCCTCCAGGTAGAGCGAGCGGGAGGCCTCCACCGCGGTGGCCATGTCGGCGAGCATGAAGGAGACGCCCTGGAATTCGGCGATCGGCTTGCCGAACTGGCGGCGTTCGGTGGCGTAGCCCACCGCGGTCTCCAGCGCCGTGCGGGCCAGCCCGGTCGCGCAGGCGGCGATGCCCAGCCGCCCGGAGTCCAGCGCGGACAGCGCCACGCCGAAACCCTGTCCCTCGGCGCCAACCAGCTGCCCGGGCGGGAGCCGGGCTCCGGTGAACAGCATCTGCGCGGTGGTGGAGGCCCGCATCCCCATCTTGTGCTCGGCTGGGGCCGCCGACACGCCGCCGGTGCCGGCCGGCACATGGAAGCAGCTGATGCCGCGGCTGCGGTCAGGGCCGTCCGGGTCGCCTGACGTGCGGGCGAACAGCGTGTAGAAGTCGGCCTGGCCGGCGTGCGAAATCCAGGCCTTCACCCCATCGATCAGATACTCCCCGCCCTCCCCTTCTCCCTTCGCCGCCCGGGTGCGCAGCGCCGCGGCGTCCGAGCCGCAGTGCGGCTCGGACAGGCAGTAGGCACCGAGCAGGTCGCCGCCGAGCGCGCCGGGCAGCCAGCGTTCCTGCTGCTCCGGGGAGCCGACGGTGGCGAGCGGATAGCAGGCCAGGGTGTGCACGCTCACCCCGAGCCCCACCGTCAGCCAGGCGCTGGCGAGTTCCTCGATCACCCGCAGGTACACCTCGTAGGTCTGCCCGCCGCCGCCGAACCGCTCCGGGTAGGGCAGGCTGAGCAGGCCGGCCTTGCCCAGCGTGCGGAACGCCTGCCGGGGGAACGTGCCGGATTTCTCCGCCGCGTCCACGGCGGGGCGCAGTTCGGCGTCGGCGATCTGCCTGGTCAGGTCGAGCAGCGCGTTCGCCTCCTCGCCGAGCGCCGCGATGGGGGGCATCACGCGTCCACGACGATCAGCTCGCGGCTGGCGTTGTTGGCCAGCTGGGCACCCGCTTCCGTGCACACCACGATGTCCTCGATCCGTGCGCCGTGCGGGCCGGGATAGATTCCCGGCTCGACCGAGAACGCCATCCCGGGCGCCAGCGGCTCGGCGTTGCCGGCCACGATATAGGGATCCTCGTGTGTTTCCAGGCCGATGCCGTGCCCGGTGCGGTGGAAAAACCATTCGCCGAAACCGGCCGCACTGATCGGCTCGCGGGCAGCCGCGTCGATCTGCTCCGCCGCGACGCCCGGTTTCACCGCGGCGCACGCTGCCCCCTGCGCGTCCTTCAGCACCGTGTAGTAGGCCGCGAAGCCGGCCGGCGCGCTGCCGATGGCGTAGGTGCGCGTGCAGTCCGAGCAGTACCCGCTGGGCATCGTGCCGCCAATGTCCACCACCACGGCATCCCCGGCCCGCAGCACCCGGCCGGAGAGCTCGTGATGCGGGCTGGCCGCGTTCGGCCCAGAGGCCACGATGGTGAAGTCCGCCCTGGCGTGCCCCTCGGCCACGATGGCCTCGGCGATGTCCGCACCCACCTCGCTTTCGGTCCGGCCGGGGCGCAGCCAGCCGGGAACCCGCGCGTGCACCCGGTCGATGGCGGCGCCGGCGTCAAGCAGCGCCGTCACCTCCGCGGCGCTCTTGCGCATGCGCATGCCACGCAGCGCGGTGCTGGCCAGCACCATCCCGGTGTCACCCAGCTCGCCGCGGAACCGCAGCAGCGCCAGCGCCAGCATCCGGTCGCTGACGCCCACCGTGCCCGGCTCCCCGGCCGCGCCCGCGATACCCGCCGCACGCAGCCGGCCCGCGATGAGTCGGTAGGGATCCCCGGTCTCCTCCCACGGCACCAGCTCGAGATCCAACCGGCCGGCCGGTGACGCCTGGGCCGCGGGCAGCTCCAGCCGCGGCACCACCAGGAACGGGTCGAGCCCGCGGCCCGGCGCGGGGATCACCAGGCAGGTGAGCCGCTCGAGCGCCGTCGCGTCGTAGCCGGCCACGTACCGCAGATCCGGGCCCGGCGTGAGCAGCAGCGCGCCGATGCCCGCCTGCCCGGCCGCGGCGGCGGCCTGGCCGAGCCGTGCCGCGGGATACAGTTCCGTCCCATTGGGATGAGTTGCCACGTGATCGCTCCAGTCCCGTTAGCCGCGTTTCTCCAGTTATGCCATGCCGGTACGCGAACTATCCACGCAAATGCCGGTCGGCAAGGATGACTATCCAGGCTTAAATCTTAGGGAGATGGGGTCTGTCCGCATCTAGACAAGCCCGCCCGACATGCCTCACGCTAGGTGCACGCACGTTCACGTTATGCGAGCTGCTATGACTGCTGACCTTTCCGCATCCCGGGCGAGGACCGCGCCCGGCGGCCACGTTCCGCGGCCGCGGGGCAGCACACTCATGCGGGCCAGGACGGGTCCCGCGGAGGCCGGGCTGGCCGCGCAGCTCGCCCAGGAGCGGCTGGTCACCCTGGAGCTGCAGCGGGCGATCCTGCCACTGCACGACAAGCCGTTCGACCTGCCGGGGCTGCGGGCCGCGATGCGCTACCTGCCGGCCTCGCGGGACAGCCGGGTCGGCGGCGACTGGTACATCACCGCGGAGATGCCATCCGGGCAGGTGCTCATCGCCATCGGCGACGTCGGCGGGCACGGCCTCACCGCCGCGGCCGGCATGGCCAGGCTGCGCGGCGCGCTGGCCGGGCTGGCCATCACCGGCTCGCCGCCCCAGCAGCTGCTGGGCTGGCTGAACGACCTGGTACACCACGTGGCGCCGGAGCACACCGCCTCCGTGGTGGCCGGCTACTTCGACCCGGCCACCCGGACACTGACCTGGGCGCAGGCCGGGCACCCGCCCCCGGTGCTGGTCCGCGGGGACTCCGCCCGCGCCCTGGCGCAGCCGCACGGCATCATGCTCGGCGCGGCCAAGGACAGCTACCACGCCGCCAGCATGGCCCTGCTGCCCGGTGACCTGCTGCTGCTCTACAGCGACGGCCTGATCGAGCGCAGGGACCGGCCGCTGGACGCCGGGCTGGCCACGCTGCGCGCCGCGGTGCGCGGTCACCGCGACCCGGAGCAGGCCATCGGCGCGGCGCTGCGCGCGCTGGGCACCACCGACCCGGAGGACGACACCTGCCTGGTGGCGCTGCGCGTGCTCTGACTGGTCACTCGCCGGCCAGCGCGTCCCGCATCCGGTGCAGGGACGAGCCGAGCCCCCACCGCTCCCCCAGCGTCTCCAGTGCCGTGGCGTCCGCCGGGCCGGCGGGCAGGTCGCCGCCCAGCGGTGGCAGCTGGATGTCGGTGGCCACCCGGACCACTCCGGTCGCGACGCCCAGGTAGTCCCGGGAGACGGCCAGCTTGGCCCGTGGGCCTGCCGGGATGGACGCCGCGTAGGAGTCCAGCGCCTGCAGGATCCCCTCCACCGACCCGAACGACCGGATAAGCGACGCAGCCGTCTTGTCCCCGACCCCGGGCACCCCGGGCAGCCCGTCGCTCGGGTCGCCGCGCAGCACGGCGAAGTCCGCGTAGGCGCGGCCCGGGATCTGGTACCGGTCGGTGATCGCCGCCTCGTCCACCACGTCGAACTTGGCCAGCCCGCGCACCGTGTAGATCACCCGCACCTGGCGTTGGTCGTCCACCACCTGGAACAGGTCCCGGTCGCCGGTGACCACGTCGACCGGGCCGGTGGCGCGGGCGGCCAGCGTGCCGATCACGTCGTCGGCCTCGTAACCCACGGCCCCCGCGATGGGCACTCCCGCCGCGGTGAGCACCTCCTCGATGACCGGCACCTGCGCGGCCAGCGCGGGCGGGGTGCGCTCGGTGACACCGTCGTCTTCGGCCCGGTGCTCCTTGTAGGAGGGGATGGCCGCGACCCGGAACGGCGGCCGCCAGTCGGCGTCCCAGCAGGCGATCAGCCTGCCCGGGGAACGGCCCCGGACCAGCCTGGTCATCATGTCGAGCAGACCGCGGATCGCGTTCACCGGCGTGCCGTCCGGCGCGGTGATCGTGTCCGGCACCCCGTAGAAGGCGCGGTAGTACAGCGACGCGGTGTCCAGCAGCATCAGCGTGCCCACCCGGTCATCCTGCCACCTCGGGGCTGGATATTGGCATCCTCCGCCCGCCCGAAGGCGGGGGATTCCAGCTACTGCACAGATGGTGCAGCAGTTGAGGTTCGCGGTTCGCAGGCCTGCCCA
>DASYAV010000230.1:0-65311 GCA_036501145.1 Streptosporangiaceae bacterium
GAGCGTGCTGGTAGGTGCTTCCCACGTCCTGGCCGAAGGGGCCGGCACACTGTCCGGTGTCACCGCAGTTGCCCGGCCGGCTGCCGGTCCATGCGCGCCAGCTGACCGGGTTGCTCGCGTTGTCCTGGCCCCAGGCGTAGAACGTGGACGGGCCGTGGTAGGTGTTGGCCGACCACACGTTGTGCTGGTGGAAAGTGAGCTGGTCGGGGATGACCCACTTCCCCGGTCCGTCATAGGGCTGGGCAAGGCCGTAGTTGCTGAAGATTCCCCCGGCGCCACAGGCCGGCCAGGCGGTGTGGTTGCAGGCGGTGACGCGGGCCGGGCTGAAGTCGATGACGTTGTGGGTGACATGCACGTTCTCGGTGCGCCACAGGCAGCCGTCCCACCAGTTCTCCGCCGGGGAGCCGGTGACCTTGCCCTGGTAGCTGGCCAGGTTGATCGCGGCGGACGCGAGGTTGGCCCGGCAACCGGACAACGTGAACGGCCCCCGCGGCCCGCCGCCGGCCAGCGTGCACACGCCGTCGTACCCGGCCGAGCAGAATCGCCGGGAGTCCTGCCACAGCAGCACGCTGCCGCCGTTGTTGACCAGGGTGTTCCCGCTGATAACCGACTGCCGGGGGTAGGCCCGCTGGCCGTCGCAGGCTGCCTCCCGGCAGCCGGGCACCCCGCCGAAGGTGGTGTCGCTGCCGCTCTGGCTGATGTAGATGGCCGGCGTGGGGAATTGCGGGTTGGACAGCCCCGCGGCCCAGCCGTTCCCGGACATGTAGTTGCCGGTGATCGAGAAGTTGTAGGAAATCTCCTCGATGATCGCCTCACCGTCGTTGTTCATGATCGTGTTGCCGGTGTAGGTGGTGTTGGCGTTGTTGGTGTCCGCCCACATGCCCGGGCCCCAGTTGTTGTGGACGTAATTTTCCTTGATCGTGACACCGTTCGTCCGCCAGAGCTTGAACCCACCCTGGTCGCCGTCCGGCTGCACGATCCCGCAGTGCGGGTTGCGGTATTGCAGCGGCACCGGGTCGTGCCCCGCCCAGCCGATGGACGGATTGGACAGCAGTCCCTCGAAGTCGCAGGTGTCGTTGTAGCTGATCTCGTTGTTCTGGACGAGGATGCCGTACGGGCCGCCGGTGAGCGGGTCCTGGCCCCACGGCCCGGTGGCCACAGACTGGAACCCGTACTGGCCGTTCAGGGTCAGGCAGTTGCCGGTGAGCGTGTTGCCGGCCCCGGCGATCACCCCGCCGCCGGGCGCGTTGCGGGTGATCGTGTTGTACCGGATGGTCCAGCCGGTGTTGGAGCTCTGGTTGACGGCGGCGGCATTGCCGGGCGGCTGGAACTTCTCGATCGTGAGGTACTCGATGGTCACCCCGGGCTGGTCCCCACTGGAGAAGTTGGAGTCGATCGCCGCCGCGTAGCCGCCATAGCCGCCGGACAGGGTGGTGCCGGTGCCGCCATGCCGCCCGCCGACGAAGGCGTCACCGGGCCGCGCCTGGATGGCGCCGGTGTGCACCCCCGGCAGCAGGTAGTACACCGTGTACGGCTCGAGCTGATAGGCCGCATAGCTGTGTTTCCCGGTGGGCAGCACCACTCCGGCGCTGGCCCGCGGGAAGTCGGTCCCGCGGGTGCCGTAGGTCGGCAGGCCCGGAGCGCCACTGTGGTACCTGCCCGGTGCCTTGTCGTAGCTGAACGGGGAATGCAGGATGGCGTGCCCGCAGATCCGGGCCGGCAGTGGCCTGGGCCCGATGCTGGAGCCCGGCGGAGGGTGGCCCGTGCAGCCGGCCAGGACCGCGCAGACCAGCAGCGGCACCGCCGCGACCCGGCCGAGCGCGGTGCGGGCTCTGTTATCCGGCTTGGCCGTTCCGCGCCGGGCGGTCCAGCCACGCGGCACCGATGCCGTCGCCGGACCACCAGTGATCGCGCGGGTACTAGGAGAAGAAGAGACGATGACGGCCGCTCCCTTCCGTCCGGCCGGAGACCGCCGACGAGGTGATCATGGCGGTGGCCTGTCCCTGTGGTATGGCACCACGAGGAGCGACGCCGCCAGAGCCAGCTCAAGCAGGGCCACCGAGGCGTCGCTAAACCCGGTCTCGGTGAACGACGTCACCACCAGGTAGGTGACCAAGAACAGGGCGAGGGCACGCTGTGCGCCGCCCAGCTGAAAGTAGGCGGCTACGAGCACCCACAGCAGCAGCGCTGCGCAGATCACCACTCCGGCCGCTCCCAGATCGTAGTAGGAGGCGAGCCAGTTGCTGTCGATAGGCAGCCCATTGAACGACTTGTTCGAGAGCCCGTAGCCGAAGACGATCTGGAAGGGATCACGCGGCGCACTGAGCACGAGGTTCCAGACCGAGGTGCGCCCGGTCAGGCTGGCCAGTTCCTTGGCGTTCTCGCCCCGGTCCAGCCAGGCGGTCAGCACACCCGAGAACACCGTGACGCCGAGCGACGTGACGACGCCAAAGGCCACCAGTACCCGACGTACCCGGGCCCTGGCCGTAAAAATACTCAGGCCGGCGACCAGGATGCCCGCCACCATGGCTACCAGTTCGGTCCGGGAGTGGGTCAGCACCAGCATGACCCCCACGACCACGAGGACGAGCAGAGTGCGCCGCCCGCGTTCCAGGCCGCACAACCACAGCACCACCATCAGGCCGATCAGCACGGCCGCGAAGTCCGCAACCTGGGTGGGCGGGGTCGGCCAGAAAGCGCCGGAGAGCCTACCGCCGGCCAGAGCCCGGCCCGGGCTCACCAGGAAGCCGAGGATGACCGAGATTATCACCACCGTGAGCACCTTCACGTGGCTCCTGACCAGGAGCAGATCCCGGCGCCCCCACCAGGGCGACAGCAGCCAGAGCGTGGCGACGAAGCCACCCAGCCGGGCGGTTCGGTACAGCGTGCCTGACAGGTGGCCGACCGGGTGGACACTCGACACGAGCGCCTCGATGACCAGCAGTGTCAGCACCGACAGGAACACGTTCGGGCGCAGGATCACCCGCCGGTTCACACTCAGCGCGAGCAGCATCGCGACCGGCAGCGCCGCCTGGGTCACGATCTTGCCGAGCACGGTCGGGATCGGCACGATGAGCGGCTGGCCGCTCCACGTGCCGCCGGCGAAGGTCAGCACATTGAGGAACAGCAGGCCCCAGACGATGCCGATCCTGCGCCGCACCCAGCGGTCGCGGGCTGCCGCGGACCCGGCCGGCGGTACGCCCCGCCGGGGGCGGATTGCGATGGTGGACGAGCTCATCGGCCGGTGATCCCCAGACTGGTCGGCTGCATGGGTGGGCTCGTGGCAGGACCCGATGTGTATATGAGCACTAGGCCCCGGTCCTGATACGGCAGGCAGCGGAAAGCCTCGGCCGCACGTATCAGGAGGGCAGGCATGTGGGTCTGGTAATGCGGGCCGGCGCCCGGCGACTGCCAGGCTCGTGTCCACACCCCGGAGCAGCGAGAGCGGGAGACAGCGGGGATGATGTCGAGCGGGTCGGTCGGCGGGGGGATCGCCCCGGGCGGCGACCAGGGCACCGCGGAGCGCTACAAGAGGGACTTCTGGATCCAGGAGAACCTCAAGCATGCCGTCCCGCACTACCGGCTGCAGAAAGTGGCACGGGTCGCGAACCGGATCGCCCGGGGAAGAGAATGCGACCTGCTCGACGTCGGCTGCGGCCCGGCGACCTTGCAGCGCCTGCTGACCGGCGACATGCGGTACTTCGGCATAGACATGGCCATTCACGAGCCGGCGCCGAACCTCAGGGAAGCAGACTTCCTCGAGTCACCCATCGGGTTTGACGGCAGGCGGTTCGGCATCGTCGTGGCCCAGGGCGTGTTCGAATACGTCGGGGAGTTCCAGGACGAGAAGCTGGCCGAGATAGCGGGGCTGCTGAGCCAGGACGGAACATTCATCGTCTCGTACACCAACTTCGGTCACCGCAGCAAGCAGCTGTTCGAGGCGTTCAGCAATGTCCGGCCGCTCAGCGAATTCCGGCAGGGCCTGGCTCGCCACTTCCGGGTGGACAGGTTCTTCCCGGCCTCACACAACCCGTCCGGCGGCCAGCCGGCCCGGAAGCTGGTCAAGGCCGTCAACATGCACGTGAACCGCAACATCCCCCTGCTCAGCACCCGGTTCGCGGTGGAGTACCTCGCCATCTGCTCCCCTCGCAGGCCGTGATGTGGCCGGTGAGCCGGCGGAAGGCCATCTTCACCTTCAGCGGCACGTCAGCAGCTACCGGCCCCGGCCAGGCACCTGCAACGTGGGTTCCTGGGGCTACCCGCAGACCTGCTCAGCGGACGGCAGCGGCGAGAACTACTGGGTGGACATCGAAGTCACACCGGCCTGACCAGCCGGGTGACCTGACCAAGACACAGAAGGCGGGAGACCAGTGACCAAGCAACTCTCGGACAGCCCGGAGGCGGCCGGACCGCGCAAGACGTTCAGCCGGCGGAACATCTTCAAGAACGCGGCCGGCGTAGCGGCGGGCGCCGCGGGGGGATCGGTGCTGATCGGCGCCGTGGCCGCCCCGGCGCAGGCCGGCACGGTCAAGGCCGCCGCGGTCAAGAAGTTCACCGCGGCCGTGGCCCCCAAGGTCATCGCGCTGACCGACGCCGCGACGATCACCGTCAACGCCGCCCTCGGCAACGACTTCCGGGTGACGATCCACGGGAACCGCGCCATGGCCAAGCCCACCAACCCCAGCGACGGGCAGAAGATCGTCTTCCAGGTCACCCAGGGCACGGGCGGGTCGTTCACCATCACCTGGGACAGCAGCTACGAGTTCTCCAGCAGCCTGCCGCAGCCAACCCTCAGCAGCACGGCGGGGCAGACCGACCTGCTCGGCTTCATCTACAACGCGGCCAAGGGCACTTGGCTGCTCGCCGCGTTCGTCAACGGCTTCAGTTGATGACCAGCTACCGGCTGTTCCCGGGCACCGACGGGCCATCCACCGCGGCGTCCTACAGCGGGCCGTTCATCCCGGGCGTCGTGTTCACCCTCACCGCCGGCGGCACCTGGTTCGACGGCTACTGGTGGTGGGCGTGCGGCTCGGGCCAGCCCACGGACCCGCAGCAGTTCGCACTGTGGCAGGTCTACGCCAACGCCACAGGAAGCCTGATCCCCAGCGCCACGGTGACGTCCGGCACGCTGACCGCCGGGCAGTGGAACTACGTGCCGCTGCCGGCGCCGGTGCCGCTGTCCATCGGCGCCACCTACGTCGCCGCCACCGGATTCACCGGCGGCTTCCCAGACACCGATGGTTCCTTCGGCGCGGGCGAATCCTATGGCGCCGGGATAGTCAACGGCCCGCTGACCGGCTACTCCGACCAGGGCGGTTCGCGGCCAGCGCCGTTCTCGGTGGACCAGGGCTCGTTCAGCACGGCCGGCTCCGACCCGACCGCCACCATGCCAGCCTACGGATACGACTCGGCCAACTTCTGGATGGACATCCAGGTCGACACCACCCCGCCGCCGGGGGCTTCGTACCGGCTGTGGCCGAACTACCCGACCCCGCCCAACCAGGTCAGCATCGACACCGGGGAGCAGACCACCGGGACCGAGTTCCTGCTCTCCGGGCCGTGCACGCTGAACAGGATCTGGTTCTACAGCCCGCCCGGAGTGTCCGTGCTGCCGTCGCGGTGCGCGATCTGGGACGTGACCACCCAGGCCACCGTCGCGGGCACCGACAGCACTTCGCCCGGCTGGTCGGGCGAGGCCGGGTCGGGCTGGGTGTCGTGCGCGTACAGCGGCGTCGTGCTGCCCGCCGGGGACTACAAGACCAGTGTCTACACCGAGGGCGGCCAGGAGTTCTACACGGAGAACGTGGACTACTTCAGTTCGGGCCCCGGCGGTAACGGGATCACGGCTGGGCCGCTGAGCTCGCCCAACGTGGCCAACGCGGCCCCCTGCATTTCGAACAGCCTCGGCACCACAGTCACCGGGAACTCCACCTACCAGGACGGGCTGTGGGCGTACCCGTACACCTTCGACACCAAAGACGACGGCGAGAACCGCTGGGTGGACGTGGAGGTCACCCCGGCGACGCAACCTCCTACGGTGAAGCCCGACGCGTTGATGATTTTCTTCCCGTGACGGCGGGCGGCGGGTTGTATCACCGGCCGGCGGTCGCGGCTCGTATGAAGGGAAGCAGCAGTCGTCTTCCCGCCTGGCGCATCTGAGAACTGGGGGCTGCCCATGAGGGTGCTCGTTGCGGGGGACCGCGGTTACATCGGAACCATTCTCGTGCCGTTCCTGCGGGCGGCCGGGCACGAGGTCACCGGGCTCGACCTCGGACTGTACGAGGGATGCGACCTCTGGCCCGGCCCGGAGGCCATCGGCGCCCGGCCACTGGCCGACATCAGGGACATCAGGCCGTCCGGGCTGGCCGGCTACGACGCGGTCATCTGCCTCGCCGCGCTGTCCAACGACCCGCTCGGCCATCTCAACCCGGCCGCCACCTATTCGGTCAATCTCGACGGCACGCTGACCCTGGCCCGGGCGGCCAAACAGGCCGGTATCGAGCGCTTCCTGTTCGCGTCGTCCTGCAGCCTGTACGGCGCCGCCGGCTCCGAGGGAGTGGCCGAGGACGCGGAACTGTTCCCGGTCACCCCGTACGGCGAGACCAAGGTGCAGGCCGAACGCGAACTCGCGCTGCTGGCCGACGACACGTTCAGCCCGACCTACCTGCGCAACGCCACCGCCTACGGCGCCTCACCCCGGCTGCGCCTGGACATCGTGGTCAACAACCTCACCGCGGTGGCGATGACGACCGGGGAGGTCCGGCTGGAAAGTGACGGTTCACCGTGGCGGCCGCTCGTCCACGTCGAGGACATCTGCCGCGCGTTCCTGGCCATGCTCGGCGCACCCCGTGACCTCGTGCACAACGAGGCGTTCAACGTCGGGCGCTCGGTGGACAACGTGCAGGTCCGCGACATCGCCGAGATGGTCCGCGAGGCCGTGCCCGGGTCGAAGCTGTCCTTCGCCGACGGCGCCGGGCCTGACCTGCGCAACTACCGCGTCGATTTCGCCAAGCTGACCAGCACCTTCCCCGGGCTGGCGCTGCGCTGGAGCACCCGCGAGGGTATCGGCGAACTGGCCGGCGCGTATACCGCCGCCGGCATGACCTACGACGACTTTCTGTCGTCCCGCTTCGTACGGCTGCGGCGCATCCGCGAACTGCTGTCCGCCGGCCACATCGACGAGATGCTGCGCCGCCCAGCCGGGGAGCAGCTTGGCGTGCCGGCCGCCGAGAGTGCACACGGAGCCCGCTGATGCCCGGCCGGGCCCGGCACGGTACGTATGGCCGCTGAGGCCGGCGGGCTGCGGGGGGCAGCCGCGAGGGGGACGGCACGGCCGACTGCGCTCGGTCGGCTGCCGTGGCACGCGTTCCGGCGCCTGACCTGGGGCGTCGCCGACCAGGCGATGTCGAGCGTGTCCAACTTCGCCATGTCGCTCTACGTCGCCCGGGCGGTGGGCGCCACCCAGTTCGGCGCGTTCAGCCTGGCCTACGTGACCTACGCATTCGTGATCACCGCGTCCCGCGGTCTGGCCACCGACCCGCTGATGGTCCGCTTCAGCGGCACGGACGAGGCCGCCTGGCGGCGCGCCGTGACCAGGTGCACGGGGACCTCCACCATGGTGGGCCTGATCGCTGCCGTCTGCGTGCTGGCGGCTTCAGCCGCGCTCAGCGGCTCGGCCAGGCTTGGGTTCGTCGCGCTCGGATTAACGCTGCCCGCCCTGACACTCCAGGACAGCTGGCGGTACGCGTTCTTCGCGCTCGGCCGGGGCGGCCAGGCGTTCCTCAACGACACCATCTGGACCGTGGGTCTCGTCCCAGGCCTGGTCTTCCTCCGGGTGACCGGGCGCACGAACGTGTTCTGGTTCATCTTCGTGTGGGGAGCGGCGGCCGCCGTGGCCGCTCTGACCGGACCGCTGCAGGCCCGGGTCGTGCCGCAACTGACCGCCGCGTGGAGCTGGGTACGGCAGCACCGCGACCTGTCCTTCCGCTACCTGGCAGAGAACACGTCCAACAGCGGCGCCGGCCAGCTGCGTGCCTACGGCATCGGCTTCATCCTGGGCCTGGCCGCGGTCGGCTACGTCCAGGCCGCCAACACGCTGATGGGGCCGTTCCTGGTCATCTTCATGGGCATGTCGCTGGTAACCGTGCCGGAGGCCGCCCGCATCCTGCGCAGCGCGCCGCGGCACCTGCGGCTGTTCTGCCTGCTGGTCGGGTGCGGGCTGGCGCTGGCCGGGCTGGCCTGGGGAGTAGTGCTGCTGGTGGCCTTGCCACGAGGGCTCGGTCAGTTCGTCCTGGGATCGCTATGGCGCCCGACCTACCCGCTGGTGCTGCCGCTGACGATCTCGGTGATGGGCGCCTGCTTCTCCGCGGGCGCCACCGCCGGCCTGCACGCGCTGGGCGCGGCGCGGCGGAGCCTGCGCGCGATGGCGCTCGCGTCGCTCGCCTACCTGGGCTTCGGCCTGCTCGGGGCGGTGCTCGGGGGATCCATGGGCGTGGTACGCGGCGCCGCCGTCGCCACCTGGGTTGGCGCGGTGGTGTGGTGGTGGCAGCTGCACCTGGGACTGCGTGAGTCCGGCCACCTCCCCGCCACTCGGCGCCTGGTTCCCGGCACCCGCCCGCTGATCCCCGCCGTGCGCCGGCCGGCCCCCGCCCAGGGCAGTGGGCGGCATCGCAAGGCCAGCGCGCCGCCCCGCCCCACACGGCCAGCCAATCGATCTTGATCGGATAGGAGATGAGGAGATGAACGCCGCGCCCCGCCTGACTGTCGGGCTCCCGGTCTACAACGGCGAGAGCTACGTCGCCGAATCGATCGAGGCCCTGCTCGGCCAGAGCCACGAGGACTTCGAGCTGGTGATTTCGGACAACGCCTCCACCGACGGCACCGCCGGCATCTGCCGTCGCTACGAGAAGCAGGACTCCCGGATCCGGTACTTCCGCCAGCCACGCAACGTCGGGCTGGCCCCCAACCACAACTTCGTGGTCGACCGGGCCAGGGGCGAGCTGGTCAAGTGGGCGGCAGGTGACGACCTGTACGCGCGTGACCTGCTGGAGCGATGCGTGGCCGTCCTCGACGAAGACCCCCGGGTGGTGCTGGCCCACTCCTGGACGGCGATGATCGACGGCACTGGCCGGGTCACCAATTCCGCCAAGTACGCGCTCACCACGGCCTCGCCACATGCGCCCGAGCGGTTCCGCAGCCTCCTGTTCGACAGCGGCGGCGACGACGACGGCGGCGTGATGCGGATCGCGGTGCTGCGCCGCACCGCGATGAAGGAGAGCTACCACCACGCCGACCGCACCATCATCGCCGAGCTGGCGCTGCACGGCCCGTTCTCCCAGGTTCCGGACTGGCTGTACTTCCGGCGTGATCATCCTGAACGGGCCGAGCGGGCCTGTCCCACGGTGCGCAGCCGGTGCGCGAACATGGACCCGCGGCGAGCGGACCGCCGGCGGCACCCCGTCGCCCGGCTGTACGCGGAGTACATCTGGGGGTACGTGGCCGGGATCCGCCGCGCGCCGCTGTCGAGCGAGGACCGGCGGGAGTGCTACCGGCACCTCGCGGAGTGGGTGGCCAGCCGCGCACACCTGGGCCCGGCCCGGCCGGCCCGGGAGCCGGAACCCCTGGCGGTGGACGCCATCTCCGTCGAGTCGGTCGTGGCAGGCCGGGACCGGAGCCCGGCATGATGTCCCGGTTCCCCCGCCGCCGTGAAGCGCGAGCCGTGGCCGCACCCCGGATCGGCATGTTCGGCCTGCTCGGCGGGGGCAACATCGGCAACGACGGCTCGCTGGAGGCCCTGCTCGCGTACCTGAGGACCGCGCACCCCGGCGCCATCCTGGACACCCGGTGCCCCGGCCCGCGGCGGGTGAAGGCCGCGCACGGCATCGACGGCAGCCTGCTCCAGTGGTACACCCGGTACGCGAACCAGACCTCCGGTCCCGCCGCCGTCGCGCTCAAGGTGGCGGGCAAGGGTATCGACGTGTTCCGGACGGCCGCCTGGGTCCGCCGCCACGACGCGGTGATCGTGCCGGGAGCAGGCATCCTGGAGACGACCCTCCCGCTGCGCCCCTGGGGGGTGCCGTACGCGCTGTTCCTGGCCTGCGCGTCCGGGCGGCTCTTCGGCACCAAGGTGGCGCTGGTCAGCGTGGGCGGCAACGTGATCAACCAGCGGGCCACCCGGCGGCTGTTCATCTCCGCGGCCAGGCTGGCCAGCTACCGCTCGTTCCGCGACGCCCAGTCACGCGACGCGGCGCGGCGGCAGGGCCTGGACACTTCCGCCGACCCGGTCTATCCCGACCTGGTGTTCGGACTCCCCGCGCCGCCCAGCGGCCCGGCGGACCCGCAGACCGTGGGCATCGGCGTGATGACCTACTACGGCAGCAACGACGACCGGCGGCGGGCCGGCCAGATCCACGCCGCCTACATGGAGCAGATGAAGTGCTTCGCCCGCTGGCTGCTGGACAACGACCACAAGATCCGGCTGTTCACCGGGGACGACGTCGATGAGAGCGCGGTCGCGGAGATGGTGACCGACCTGCGGGCCTACCGGCCCGATCTCGGGCCGGGCTGGGTGGTGGCCGAACCGGTCACCTCGCTCACCGAGCTGATGCGGCAGATGGCGCTGTGCGGAACCATCGTCGCCACCCGGTACCACAACGTGCTGTGCGCGCTCAAGCTGGCCAAACCCACCGTGTCCGTCGGCTACGCCGCGAAGAACGACGCCCTGATGGCCGACATGGGACTGGGCGAGTACTGCCAGTCCGCCCGGGCCCTGGACGTGGAACTGCTGATCAAGCAGTTCACCGAGCTGCAGAATCCCGCGCCAGGGTTGCGGCGGGCGATGCTGGAGCGCGGCGCCGGCAAGGCCCGCCGGCTCGATGAGCAGTTCGCACTGCTGTCGCGCACGCTGATCGGGGCGGCCCCGGCCCCGCGCGGCCAGGCCTGACGTCGCCGCCGGCGGTGCCGTCAGGCTTCCCGGCGCCGCCGGCGCTCGGCCACCTCGCGGTACACGTCCAGCGTGGCTGCGGCCGTCGCCCCCCAGGTGAACTCGCTGGCCCGGCGAAGCCCCCTGTCACGCAGCAGGTCCCGGCCGGGCCGCACGGCCTCGAGAATGCCCTGGGAGATGGACTGCGGGTGCTTCGGGCTGGCCAGCACCGCGGCGCCCCCCGCGATCTCCGGCATAGAGCTGACGTCCGATGTGACCACCGGGCAGCCACACGCCATGGCCTCGAGAATGGGCAGCCCGAAGGTCTCGTTGTACGAGGGGTAAACCAGCACGTCGGCGGCCTGGTAGAAGCGGACGGTCTCCTCGAGCGGCACGCCGCCGGTGAACACCACGTCCCGTTCGATACCGAGCTCGCGGGCCAGGGCGTGCAGCCGGGCCAGGTAAGCCTCGTCCCGCCCGTTCCCGACTATGGCGAGCTGCCGGTCCCCGAGTTCGGCCCGGGCCAGGGCCCAGGCCCGCAGCAGCCCATCGCAGTTCTTGTACTGCCAGAGCGAGGACACGAACAGCACGAAGGGCTTGGTGACGCCGTACCGCGCGACGTGTGCACGGGCGGCGGCGGGGTCGCCCGGCTTGAACAGGTCGTGGTCCACCGCCTCGTAGACCAGCTTGAGCTTGCCCGGGGCGACGGGCAGGTAACGCTCGACCTCAGAGCGCACGCTCTTTGAGTTGACGACGACCGCATCCACGGCGCGCGCGGAGCGGGGGTAGTTCATCCGCCGGTAGGCCCGGGCCAGCGGGCTGAGCGAACCGGGGGTGGTGTACGCGTGCATGGTCTTGATGTGGATGACCTGCGACCGTGGGATCGGCAGCAGCGGCGCGAACAACGTGACGAAGACGTCGATGCGGCTGAGCGGCAGACGTACCGGCGTGTAGAGATGCTCGGACAGCGTGCGGAGTATCCGCTGCTCGTTCGACCACGGGTAGGTGATGTGGAACACGTTCGGCCCGTAGCCCTCGTGCAGGCGCCGCGACCTCGGGCTGACCAGCAGGTGCAGTTCCTCGCCGAATTCGAGCCGCTTGGCCATTTCGGGGATCACCCGGGTCCAGCAGAAATGCGCACCCGTCGGCTTGTCCGGATGCTCGGTCAGCAGGTTGATCGCCACCCGCATGCCGTCCCCGGCCTTCATCGTCCCGCCGCCAGTCCGTCCATCACGGTCCCCGGCTCAGGCCGAGGTGGCCGAGCGCTCGGCGTCGGCGGCGCCGAACACCAGCATCGCGTCGGGTGGCGGCGCGCCGAAGATGTCCACGACGGTCTGCTCGTCGAGGGTGCTCCCGTCGGCGATGCTGTGGAAGTCCCGTATCGACGTGCCCGTGCAGTGCACGTCCACCAGCGGCGCGCCCCGGCCCGCGGTCACGTCCCGGACGTCGACCGTGCGGAAGTCGACGCTGTACCTGGCCCGCCCGGAGGTGTTCGGGATCGACTTGTGCAGCTGCGCACCGGAGAACAGCAGCACCGCCCCTGGAGAGGGCAGCACCACGAGCTCGTGCAGCGGATCGTGGTCAATCGCGCCCGGCCGGGCCTGCACCTCGCCCGACACCTGTTGCGTCGTGGCCAGGCGGCCCACGTTGTTCTGGTAGTAGTCGAACGAGCCCGAGCTGTTCGGCACCGGCCGGTCGAAGTGCTGCAGGTCGAAGCTCATCGAGTTGTCCTCGCGGACGGGGAACACCGGGAGCCACCAGTTGACCTGTGCGGCGGGCGAGCTGTACCAGGCGTCCCGGTGCCAGGGGAAGGCGAAGGCGACGCCGCTGGTGAGGTGCCCGGCCGGGAACGAGGTGCGCGGCTTCGGCAGGTCGTAGTGGGTGTGCTCGGCCGGGAAGCCCGCCGCCTTGATGATCTCGCAGACCAGCGCCTGGGAGACCCCGGAGTGGATGTACCGGGGCTTCCAGCCACCCAGGATCCGGGCCATCTCGGCCTTGTCGAAGTGCTCGTGCGCGTGCTCCGGGTCATACGGCGCGAACAGCTCGGTGAGCTGCTCGCGGGTGTACTCGACGAAGTCGCTGACCGCCCGCAGCTTCGTCAGCACGATCAGGTGGCCGGTGAACAGCGCCTGCCGCACCTCGTCGGCCGGCAATTCCGGGTCAACGAAAACCGTCATGGGAATCCTCTTTCGTCATGCTCAGGTGAGAACCAGGGACTTGCCGCAGCTGAACGCCTCGGCGTACCTGGACCGGCATTCCATGCCCCGCAGCCGGGCCAGGCCGAGGAAGACCTCGTCGTCCCACCAGTCCCGGCGGCGCTGCGAGGGGAAGCACTTGTGCAGCAGTTCGGCCTTGCGCTCGGCCCGGCCGGGCGGCAGCGGCACGTACACCGACGGGCGGCCCAGGTCGCCATCCCACTTGGGTATCTCGTAGGCCAGGTACAGCTGGTCGCGGAAGACGGTGGGCACTATCTCGCCGATCACCCGGTGGTCCTGGTGCGCGTCCGCGGCCGAGGGCGCCAGGATGAGGTCGGGCCGGCATGACCGGGCCACCCGCTCCAGGGTGTCCTTGACCTGCTCCCAGGCCGCAGGCAGCCGGCCTTCCGGCAGGTCGCACAGGTCGACGGTCAGATCCGCGCCGGGCAGGAACTCGGCCGCGGCCGCCCGCGCCTCCAGCTGGCGCTCGGCCGTTCCGGTCAGCACCAGGTAGTAGGCACACATCCCCCGGTGCTCCCCGGCCAGGCCGAGCAGCGTCCCGCCGGCCCCGATCTCGATGTCGTCGGGGTGCCCGCCGATGGCGAGCACCGACAGTGGCCGGTCCGGTGGGACGTCCAGGCGCAGTGACAGCATCAGGTCCCCGCGGCGGCCGGCACCAGCTCCGGCATCGCCTGGCCGGACCGTTCCGCGTCCCAGACCATCCAGGGGCAGTGACCCCGCTGGTACATCTCGTCGAGCTGGGCCCGTTCCTTCACCGTGTCGGCGGGCGACCAGTACCCCTTGTACGGGTAGGCGAGCACCTTCCCCTCGGGCACCAGCCGCAGCAGCGCGTCCTCGACGAGGTCCTCGCCCTCGTTGAGGTGGTCGAAGATCTCCGGCCGGAGCACGAAGTACCCGCCGTTCTCCCACTGCCGCAGGTCCCGCATGGGCGTGACCTGGGTGATGATCCCGTCGTCGCCGACCTCCACGACGTGGTGCGAGGACTGCGGCGGCACCGCGAGCAGGCTGGCCACGGCGTCGCTGGCCGCGAACCGCTCGACCATGTCCGGCAGCTGGGCGTTGGTCAGCACATCCGCGTAGTTGGCCAGGAACATCGGCTCGTCCTCGACGAAGTGCCGGACCCGGCGCAGCCGCTCGCCGATCGCCGAGTGCAGGCCGGTGTCCACGAACGTCACCCGCCAGTCGGAGATGTCGGTGCGCAGCAGCTTCACGTCCCGCGCGCCGTTCTCCAGCACGAAGTCGTTGGACCTCGTCTCGTCGTAGGTGAGGAAGAAATCCTTGACGTACGAGGCGCCGTAACCGAGGCAGAGCACGAAATCGGTATGGCCGAAATGCGCGTAGTAGCGCATGACGTGCCACAGCAGCGGGCGCTCGCCGACCATCGCCATCGGCTTGGGGCCGGTGTTGACCCCGTCACGCATCCGCATCCCGAGGCCACCACAGAACAACACAACCTTCATCGTTTACCCCCCTCGGGGCATCCCCCGGACTTACACAATCTCGAGCTCGGGAATCGGGAAGACGAGCCGCCCGCCCCACGACCGCACGTAGTCAAGCTGCGCGGAGATCTCCTCGCGCAAATTCCACGGCAGCACCAGCACGTAATCGGGCCGGGTCTGCGCAAGCCGTCTCGGTGAATAAATAGGGATATGCGTGCCGGGCAGAAACTTGCCCTGCTTCACCGGGCTCCTGTCCACGGTGTAGGAGAGCAGATCCGGCCGGATGCCGCAGTGGTTGAGCAGCGTGTTTCCCTTGCCGGGGGCGCCGTATCCGGCCACCGGCCGGCCCTGGCCCGCGGCGTCGAGCAGGAAGCCGAGCAGGTCGCTCTTGATCTTCAGCACCTGACCGGCGAAGCCCTGGTGCCCGGCCACCGTGTGCAGCCCGGCGGACTCCTCCTCCGCCAGCACCGCCTTGACCCGGTTGCCCGGCTCGCCTGCCGACTCCTCCGGGCGGGCGTGCACCCGCAGCGAGCCGCCGTGCGTGCCGAGTTCCTCCACGTCGGTCACCCGCAGCCCGGCGGTCGCCAGGGCCCGGGAAGCGGTCAGCAGCGACAGGTAGGAGTAGTGCTCGTGGTAGATCGTGTCGTACTGCCGCCGCTCGATCAGCCGCAGCAGGTGCGGGAACTCCAGTGTGACCAGGCCGGAATCCTTGACCAGGGCGCGCAGCCCGGCGGCGAACCCACGGATGTCGGGCACGTGCGCGAAGACGTTGTTGGCCGCGACCAGGTCGGCGCGCCCGTGCGTGGCCGCGATGTCCCGGCCGGTCTGCGCACCGAGGAACTCCACCACCGTCGGTATGCCCCTGGCCCGGGCGGCCTCGGCCACGTTCCCGGCCGGCTCGACCCCGAGCACCGGGATGCCGAGGGCCAGGAAATGCTGCAGCAGGTAGCCGTCGTTGCTGGCCACCTCGGTGACCAGGCTGCCGGAGTCCAGGCCCAGCCGGCCGCTCATCGACTCGGCGTACCGCCGGGCGTGCGTCACCCAGGAGTCGGAATAGGACGAGAAGTAGGCGTAGTCGGAGAAGATGTCCTCGCCGGCCACGTAGGCGGGGAGCTGCACGAGCAGGCAGGAGTCGCACACCCGGACGTGCAGCGGGTAGAAGGTCTCGGCCGCGTCCAGCCGCCCGGCCGGCACGTAGCTCTCACACAGTGGGGACATCCCCAGATCGACGAACGTGCGGGTGAGCGGGGCGGCACACAGGTGGCACGCCGGAGGGGATGGCGCACCAGTCTGCCCAGGGTCGCCGGCCGTGCGGCCCAGGCGCCCGTCACGATCACCGGCCATACGCAGACCCATCGCCAGCCTCTCTGCATGTCACCGATCGGGGAGATGCGGCCTGCCTGCCGGCCACCGCGAACACAAGACCCGCGATGCGGCGGCCGTGATACGAACACGGACGAAACCGGTATCAGGATCCCCGCCCCGGCGTTCCTATGCCCACAAGACCGGAGCCTGGTGGACGGGCGGGCCCCGGACCTGAGACGGGGAGCGGGAATGAGCGAGGTTGCCTGCCGGGCCTGCCGGTCGCGGGACGGTCAGCTGGTCCTCGACCTCGGTGAGCAGCCGGCCTGCGACTACTTCCCGCCGGCCGGCGATCCGGGCGGCGACCCGCACTACCCGCTGCGGATGTGGCTGTGCGCGTCCTGCGGCCTGGCCCAGCTGGCCGAGGACGCGACCGTACCCGGGGAACCCAGGGGGATCGAGCCCGCCGCGCTGGTCAGCCAGGCCGCCGACGCGGTCGGGCGGGCCGCGGCGGCCGGGCTGCTGCCCGCGGGGGCGCGAGTGGCCGAGTACGGCAGCCCGCACGGCGGTTCCTGGCTCGGGCTGCTGAGTGACCGCGGGCTCACGCCGGTACCGGGCGGCGGCGTTGCCGATGTGGTCCTCGACTGCTTCGGCCTGATGCACGCGGCGGACCAGGCGGCCGCCGTCGCCGAGCGGGTGGACCGGGTGGCGGACGGCGGGACGCTGCTGCTGCAGTACCACGCGCTGCAGGCGATCATCGGCTTCGGGCAGTGGAATGCGCTCCGGCACGGGCACTACGCGTACTACTCCGCCGCCGCACTGGCCGCCATGCTGGGCCGGCACGGCTTCCGCCTGTGCCGCGCCTGGCACTTCACGCTCTACGGGGGAACGGTGCTGCTGGCCGCCCGGCGGGCCACCGGGCCGGGCGGGCGCGGCCCGGCTGACGCGGATCCATCCGGCACGGTGGCGGCGCTGCTGGCCGGTGAGGAACGGGCCGGCGTGCGGGATCCCGCGGTGCTCGGCGGCCTGCAGCGCAGCGCGCTCGACCAGGCCAAGCACCTGCACGACTGGCTGGTGGCCGAGCGGTCGGCCGAGCGTACGGTGGTGGGGTACGGGGCGGCCTCACGCGCGATTTCGCTGCTGCGCAGGGCCGGCGTGGACCGCTCGCTGCTGCCCGCTGTGGCTGACGCCTCCCCGGCCAAGCGTGGCCGCAGGATTCCCGGCACCGACATCCCCGTTGTCCGGCCGGCCGAACTGGCGGCGCGGCGCCCGGACGCGGTCCTGCTGCTGCTGTCCGACCTGCTGCCGGAGGTGCGGGCCGCCTACCCCGGGGTCGAGGCCGCGGGCGGCCGGTGGGTCGACGTGACCACACTCGGCACCGGCCCGAGTGGGAACGGCTGACCGGAGCACGGTCAAGGCCGGCCGGGCACGCTAGGGCCGGGCGGCGCTCAGGATGTTTGCAGTAGTCCGCGCAACGTCTCCAGGCACCGTCCGCGGGTGGGCCCGATGCTGCCGATCGGGATGCCGAGCTGATCGGAGATCTCGGCGTAGGAGACCGGCGGATCGGACATCAGCAGCTGCAGCAGCCGCTGCCACCGGCCCGGCAGGTGAGACAGCGCCGTGTGGACGTCCTGGGCCCGCTCGTCAGCCAGCAGCCGCTCGTCGACCTCCGGGCCGCTGGGCGCATCCGTCATCAGTGTGACGTCGTCCTGGACCAGGACTATCCGCTTGCGTCTCGCCAGGCTGCGCAGGCACTCGTTGCGTGCGGTAGCGGCCAGCCAGGAACCGACCCGCTCGGGATGGTCCAGCCGGTCGATGTGCTCCAGCAGCCGCATCCAGGTCGTCTGGGTCACGTCTGCCGCGTCGCTTTCGTTCAGCTTGAATTCCCGGGTCATGGCCCAGACCAGCCGGCCGTACAGCTCGACCAGCCGCTCCCAGGCCCGCTGATCCCCGTCGGCCGCGTGCCGCACCACCGAGGCGACATCCAGAGCGGTGTCTTCTGTCCATGGTGCGCGCGTGGCTGGGGCCTCAGCGACTAAATCCCTGGCCATGCCTTTGCGGCCCTCGTGCATGAGCACTGACATGCTCCCCCCACCCCGCCCCCCCGGACAGGTGCCGTCGTTGCATTGACACGCCCCCACCCAGGCGCGGTAAAGCAGTCTCGCGTTTCTGTTACGACGCCCCGTAACTGCGATAGGTTCACACCATTTCAGCGGAATTCACCGGATTTTGATCAGCTTCGCGTCGGCCAGGTGAACCGGGAGCGCGGGCGGACGAGAATGCGGTCGATCGCGGCGCTCACCCCGCCTTCGGCGGCGAGATGACGGCGCACCACCATGATCAGCGCGGGGACGGCCCAGAAGTCGCCGCAGATCCACAGGATCGCGGCGCCGATCTGCTGGTCGGCCATGGGCGGCAGGGTGACCCCCGGGATGTGGTTGTACACCGGGTACCACGGGGTCTGGGTGAAGAAGCTCATCGACATCGCGAGCACCCACATGATCATGTTGGTCGCGACCAGCGCCACGGCCTGGGCGACCGCGGTCAGCCGCGGCCGCAGCGGCGGCGACGGGATGAACTGCAGCCAGAACAGCAGCCCGGCCAGGAAGAAGCTGCCGTGCATGAGCCAGATGTGCACCACCTGGTTGTCTTCGGCCAGGTCGAACAGGGCCGGGATGTGCCAGCCGATCATGACCACGTTGAACGCGACGATGCCGGTCCACGGCGCGAGCACGGCGCGCCCGGCGGCCCGTAGCGGGCGGGACCAGCCGCCCCGCAGCACCGACCCGGTGGCGGCCCGGCCGAACCGTCCCGGCAGCGCGTCCAGCAGCGGCTGCCACGGCGCGCCCGCCACGACCAGCGTCGGCGCGGCGAACATGAGCAGCAGGTGCTGGATCATGTGCATGAAGAAGTAGTCGTCGGACCAGTAGTCGATCGGCGACTCCACCGCGAGGAGCAGCACGGCCAGCCCCGCGTAGAACCAGATCGAGCGCAGCCGCCGCTGCCGGGTCCGCTCCGGCCGGGACCGGCGGGCCAGCCGGTACAGGCCAATCTCGTGCCACCCGGCGAGCAGCAACGCCACGATCAGGAACGGGTCGAACGACCAGTGACCGAGGAGATAACTCATCGCGGCTTCTCACGCAGGGCCCGGGCGGGCTGGATAGGCACGATCAGATTCTGACGGCCCGCGGCGCGCGGCGCCAGAGATCACTGCGGCCAGGCTACGCCGGGGGCCTGCAGCAGACCGCTGACCGTGGAGATATTCTCGCGGCGTGGGAGATCAGGCGCTGCCCCCGTTCGGCTGGCACGCGGTATTCACCCAGTGGCAGTTCAGCCCGGTGGTGACGGCCTTGGCCGCGGTGCTGGCCGCGGCGTACCTGTACGGCGCCTGGCGGGTGGCCCGGCGGCATCCGGCCCGGCCGTGGCCGCTGTGGCGGACCGGGATGTTCCTGGGCGGGCTGGCCGTGGTCGTGATGGCCACCGAGAGCGGCATCGGCGCCTACGACGACGTGCTGTTCTGGAACCACATGATCCAGCATCTGATGCTGATCATGATCGCCCCGGCGATGCTGGTCGTCGGCCGCCCGGTGACCTTGCTGCTGCACGCCAGCCGCAACCCGCTGCACACCTGGGCCAAGCGGCTGGTCAGGTCCCGGGTGCTGACCGGGCTGACCTGGCCGCCGTTCGTGGTGGGGCTGTACATCGTGACGATCGTCGGCACCCACCTGACCGGGCTGCTGAGCCTGATGACGTCGAACCCGGCGCTGCACGACACCGAGCACGCGCTGTACGTCGTGGTGGGTTACCTGTTCTTCCTGCCGGTGCTGGGTGGCGAGCCGATCCGCTGGCGGATCTCCTACCCGGCGCGGCTGTTCATCCTGTTCCTCACCATGCCGGTGGACACCTTCACCGGCCTGGTGCTCGGCTACTCGAACTCCCCGGTGAACAGCGGCCAGCCGGCACCGTCCTGGGCGCCCAACCCGATCAGCGACCTGCACTCCGGCGGCGCGGTGATGTGGATCGGCGGCGACGGCATCATGTTCGTGATCATGATGCTGGTCTTCCTGGTGTGGAGCCGGGACGGCCGGATTTCGGCCAGCGGCGGCGGCTGGCTGGAGGCGGCCAGGCGGGCCAGCTTCACCGGCCTCACCGGGGCGGGCGGCCAGCCCGGGCCGGCGGTCACGGACACCGCCACGGCCGCACCGGGGACCGCACGGCGGGACGACGGCACGATCGACGACGACGAGCACCTCGCCGCCTACAACGAGTACCTGGCCCGGATCAACGCGGCCGAGCCCCGGGACCGGGGCCGCTGATACAGCTAGCTCGCGGTGCGGGCCGGCCGCTTGGGCAGGCCGCCCCAGTGCTTGGGCAGGCCGTAGACGGCCGCGGACATCGCGACCAGCACGAACAGCAGGAACGTGATGATGTGCACGCTGGTGCACCACAGGCAGATGGCGTCGACCTGCAGCAGTTCCACGTAGATCAGGTACAGGATGAAGCCGACGCCGACCACCGTCGAGGCCAGCCGGGCCAGGGCGATCTCCCGGCGGTGCGACCGCCAGGCCCACGGCGTCAGCACCGGCACCATGAAGACGAAGAAGGCCAGGCCCAGCACGGCCACCGGGAACACCCCGAACACCATGGACTGCGCACTCGTCGTCACCGCACCGCAATTGACCAGGCCCTTGTCCGAGCAAGCGAGCGTGGTGTTGCCGGTGAAGTGCTCGATCGTCAGGTAGATCGATACGCCCAGGCCGAGCAGGGCCAGCACCAGCGAGGTGAGCTGCACCCAGAGCGGCGGGCCGATCCGCTCCGGCTCGGCGACGGTGGCCTGCTCGGCCAGTTCCCGTGCCTTGGCCCGGTCCCTGGCCCTCTTGTTCTGCGGGACTGACCGGTTCTGCGCCCCGGCCCGGGCCGCGGGTGCGGGGCTGGCGCCGCTGCCGCCGCGGTTCCTGCCTGGCCGCGCGGGCGGACCGGACCGGGTGGCGGTGCGCGGCTTGGAACTGGCCATCAGAGCTTCGTCTCCAGCGCCTTGACGGCGGGAATGCACGCGCTGGCCGGCTGGTTGTTGGTCAGCTTGCAGATCGCCGCGGTGATCCTGTTGGCGGTGCCGTCCGCTCCCTGGGCTATCTTGCTCGACGGGTCCTTCAGCGCGGCCGCCACCTGAGACCAGGTCTTCCCGGTCAGCACCCCGGGGTCATAGCTGGCCCCGCTGATCATGTACTTGTTCCCGAAGTCGACGAACGGGATCGACCCCTTCTCCTGCTCGGTGACGTAGGGCGGCGCGTCGTACTTGTTGATGAGCGCGTTCTGCTCCGACGTGAGCTGCTGCAGTGGGGTCTCCTGCACGGTCTCCGTCTCGGCCGGGGAGAACGTGACGTATTTGCTTGTGTACGTGGACTTGTAGAAGGTCAGCGTCGCGGTGCCCGGGTACGGCTCACCCGACTTGGTGGACGAGTGAATGCCGTGCAGGCCGGTGAACGTGCCGAACCGGCTCAGCGCGACCACCATGGCCCACCGCTCGGTCGCGCAGTAGGGGCAGTACTCGGCGCCGATGTAGGTCACCTCGGGCTTGCCACCGCTGGTGAGCGGGCTTCCGCCGGTGATCGGGATGATCGCCTTGGGGTTCGACGTCCCGGCGCCCACCGAGTTGAGGGTCGCCGCGGGGACGGTGCTGAAGTCGCTCACCACGCTGGCGCCGAGGGTCGTGCCCGACGCCGACGTGTGGTCCGTCGTGGTCTTCTGGTTGAGCTTGACCAGCACGAACGCAACCACGATCGCGATCACCACGACCACGGCGGCCGACGACAGGAACACCCGGCGGCGGATCTCGGCCCGCCTGGCCGCCGCGCGCTGCGCCGCGATCCTCTCCCGGGCGGATCCCGTTCTCTTGTTCCTGCTCGCCTTACCCATGGACTGCCTGCCCCGGCTTTCTGCGCTGATTCGGGATTGACCTGCGCCGCCTTACCCCTGCGGCCCGGCAGACGGCTGACGGACAGGGCGGGGCGGCCGGACAGACCACCGTGTGGCCGTCCGCAGCCCATCGTAGAGCCAGACCAGCCCGGAAATACACCGTCCGGGCACCGGTCAGAGCGACTTCACAGGTTGCCCTGGGGAAGCGTTCAGGCACCAGCCGCGATCAGGCGGCAGGTTTGACGACCTTCGCCATAATGGTTATCGTTTTCAACTAGAAGCACGACACCTTCCCGCGCCGCCCGCCGTTTCACCAGCACACCGGCCCGCGGACGGCATGACACGCGCGCAACCCCGACTAGAGGTCACTCCATGTCGCTTCGCTCCACGGCCCGGGCGGCCCGCCCGAAGGTCCCAGCGGCGGTGCTGTGCGCCGCCGTGCTGATGCTCGCCGCGGCGTGCTCCTCGGCGTCCGCCAGTTCCAACGGCAAGATCACCGCGGTGGGCGCGGAGAACGAGTACGCCAACGTCATCGGGCAGATCGGCGGGAAGTACGTCCAGGTCAGCGCCATCGAGAGCAACCCGAACACCGATCCGCACAGCTTCGAGGCCAGCCCCAGCGTCGCCCAGGAGGTCAGCGCCGCCCAGCTGGTCGTGCAGAACGGCCTCGGCTACGACTCGTACATGAACAAGATCGAGGCGGCCGCGCCGAGCGGCAAGCGCACGGTGATCGACGTGCAGTCGCTGCTGCGGCTGCCGGACAGCACCCCCAACCCGCACCTGTGGTACAGCCCGTCCACGATGCCCGCCGTGGCCAGGGCGGTGGCCGCCGATCTGGGCAAGCTGCAACCCTCGCACGCCGCCTACTTCCAGGCCAACCTGCGCACCTTCGACCGTTCGCTGAACGCCTGGACCGAGGCGCTGGCCAAGTTCAAGGCCGCCTACCCGGGCACCCCGGTCGCGGTCACCGAGCCGGTCGGCGACTACCTGCTGCAGGCCGCGGGCGCCCGGATCCTCACCCCGTTCCGGTTCCAGGCCGACGTGATGAACGGCGTCGACCCGGCCCCGCAGGACATCTCCGCGCAGAGCAACCTGTTCAAAGAGCACAAGATCAAGGTGTTCCTGTACAACCAGCAGGTGACCGACTCGCTCACCGAGTCGTTCCTGGCCCAGGCCCACCAGTACGGCGTCCCGGTGGTGGGCGTCTACGAGACCATGCCCACGCCCGGCTACAGCTACCAGTCGTGGATGCTCGCGGAGGTCAACGCGCTGACCAAAGCGCTGGCCGGCAAAACCTCGACCGAGAAGCTGTGACGATGGCCAGCACGGTGCTCACCAACACAGTGCCCACTAACGACGTGGTGCTCACCGTCGACGGGGTCAGCGTCCGGCTGTCCGGCCGCCAGATCCTGGACGACGTGCGGTTCAGTCTGCGGCGCGGCGAGTTCGCCGGGCTGATCGGCTCGAACGGTGCGGGCAAGACCACGCTGCTGCGGGTCATCCTCGGCCTGACCGCCCCCACGGCCGGCACGGTGCTGGTTGGCGGCAAGCCACGCACCCGGCGCGGCCGGGCGAAGGGTGGCGCCGTCGGCTACGTGCCACAGAAGATCCTGCTGGACGCGGACATGCCGCTGCGCGCCCGGGATCTGGTCGGGCTGGGCCTGGACGGGCACCGGCTCGGCATCCCGGTGCCGTCGCGGACCCGCCGCCAGCAGGTGGAGGAGATGCTGCGGGCGGTCGGCGCGGAGAAGTTCGCCGACGCCCGGGTGGGCAACCTGTCCGGCGGCGAGCAGCAGCGGGTGCTGATCGCGCACGCCCTGATCAGCGGTCCGGGACTGCTGCTGCTGGACGAGCCGCTGGCCAACCTGGATATCCCCAGTGCGCAGGAGGTCGTCAGGCTGCTGAGCCGGATCGCCAGGGAGCAGCACGTCGCCGTGCTGATCTCCGCGCACGAGATGAACCCGCTGCTCCCGGTCATGGACCGGGTCGTCTACCTGGCGGCGGGCCGGGCGGCGAGCGGCACCGCCGACGAGGTGGTGCGCACCGAGGTGCTCAGCGAACTGTACGGGCACCACGTGGACGTGCTGCACGTGCATGGCCGGGTGCTGGTGGTGGCGGGCGAGGGGGACGCCCCGCACACCCCGCCGGCGGCGGACGAGGCCGGCGACCCGGCCCGGCCGGCCGGCGTCTGGTGACGGCGATGGGCGGCATCCTGCGGGCGATCGTCGAGCCCGGTTTCTTCGCCAGCACACCGGTGCAGGTGGCGGTGACGGCTGGCGGAGTGGTCGCGATCGTCTCGGCGGTGCTCGGCGTGTTCACGGTGATGCGCGGCCAGTCCTACGCCGGGCACGCGTTCTCCGACATCAGCGTGACCGGCGGCTCGGCGTCGTTCCTCATTGGGATCAGCCCGCTGTGGGGGTTCGCGGGCACCAGCGTGCTGGCGGCCGGCATCATGGACATGATCGGCATCCGGCGGCCGCGCGGGCGGGACCTGGCTACCGGCATCGTGCGCGGCGCCGGGCTCGGCCTGGCCGCGCTGTTCCTCTACTGGGACACCACGCACACCAGCGCGACCGGGGCGGCGATCACCGTGCTGTTCGGCTCGATGTTCACCATCTCCACCTCTATCATCCCGGTGATCATAGGTTTCAGCGTGGTGGCGCTGGCCGTGGTGGCGGTGCTGTACCGGCCGCTGCTGCTGAGTACGGTCAGCGCGGACCTGGCCTTCGCGCGCGGCATCCCGGTGCGGCTGGCCGGGGTGCTGTGCCTGGCCGCGGTCGCGGTGGCCGTGTCGCTGGCCGCGATGACCATCGGCGCCATCCTCAGCACCGCACTGCTGGTCGGCCCGGCCGCCACCGCGCTGCGGCTGACCAGCAAGCCTGGCCTGGCCGTGGCCTGGTCGGCCGCCATCGGCCTGGCCGCGACCTGGCTCGGCATCCTGCTGGCCTACGACAGCTACTACTGGGGCACGGCGCACCGCGGCTGGCCGGTGAGCTTCTTCGTGGTCACCCTGATCTTCGGTTGCTACCTGGCCGCCCAGCTGGCCGGCGGCCGCCGCGGGCACGGCCACCAGGCCGCGGTCCACCCGGCCGCGGCGGGGTAGGGCGGCACGGTCATGTTCTCCAGCTTCATGGCGAACACCTGGACGGTGGCGACCATCGTGGCGGTGGTGGCCGGCGTGGTGGGCTTCTTCGTGGTGCTGCGCGGCAGCGCGTTCGTCGCCGACGCGCTGCCCACCGGCGCGTTCACCGGGGCGGCCGGCGCCAGCCTGATCGGTGTCAGCACCCTGCTCGGGCTCAGCGTGTTCGCGCTCATCGGCGCGGTCAGCATCGGCCTGCTCGGCCGCCGCGCCCGGCACGACGTGGCCACCGCGCTCACCCTGGTCATGCTGCTCGGGCTGGGCGCGCTGTTCCTCAGCTTCAGCACCGAGTACGCACCGGAGATCTACTCGCTGCTGTTCGGCGAGGTGCTGGGCATCAGTGCCAACGAGGTGGCACCGGTGGCCGCGCTCGGCGCGGTGTGCATCGTGGCCGTGCTGGCGCTGTTCCGCCCGCTGATGCTCTCCTCGGTGCTGCCGGAACTCGGCGAGGCGCGCGGCGTGCGCAGCGACCGGATCGAGATCTGCTTCCTGCTGGTCATCGCGCTCGCCACCAGCACGGCGCTGCCGGTCGTCGGCGCGCTGCTGATCTTCAGCCTGATGATCGGCCCGCCCGCCGCGGCCCGCTCGGTGACCGACAGCCCGTACCTGGCCATCGGGCTGTCGGTGATCATCGCGCTGGGCACGGTGTGGGCCGCCATCGCCGCCTCGTACACGACGAACTGGCCGGTGGGCTTCTTCGTCGGCGCGATCAGCGCCTTCTGCTACGCGGCGGGCCGCGGCTGGGCGGCCTGGCGGCGGACCCGCGCGGCCGGATGGGGCGTGCGGCGAGACGGCGAGGTGAGCGCCGTTGCCGGCTAATCTGCGGTCTATGGTCGCGTCGGTGCCCGCCAATCCCCTGCCGGGCGGCACCCGTATGCGCGGCACCCGCCAGGCCGAAGCGCTGTCGGCGGCGCTGGACAACCTGTCCGGGTTCTGCAGCGCCCAGGAGATCCACGCCCAGTTGCGCCGTGACGGCGAGCGGATAGGCCTCACCACGGTCTACCGCCACCTGCAGGTGCTCAGCGAGGACGGCCAGGTGGACACGATCCGCGACGCCGGCGGCGAGACGCTGTACCGCCGCTGCCGGACCAGCGCGCACCACCACCACCTGACCTGCCGGTCCTGCGGCCGCAGCGTCGAGGTGGAGGGCCGGGCGATGGAACGCTGGGCCGAGCACGTGGCCGCCGAGGCCGGTTTCACCGAGGTCGACCACACGGTCGAACTGTTCGGCCTGTGCCCGGACTGCTCCGTCAGTCCGTAGCCCTGCCGCCAGTTAGCCCACAGAGCGTAGGAAGATAGTGGGCCGTGGCGCACCAGCAGGGAGACAACGGTGGCCGGGCGGATCGGCTGAAGTGGATGCGCGAGGCCCGGTTCGGCCTATTCGTCCACTGGGGGCTGTATTCCGTCGCGGCCCGTCACGAGTGGGTGAAACAGCGCGAGCGCTTGGACGACGCCGCGTACCAGCGCTACTTCGAGCACTTCGATCCCGACCGTTACGACCCCAGCCGGTGGGCGGCGCTGGCGAGGCGGGCGGGAATGCGATACGCGGTGCTGACCACCAAACATCACGAGGGTTTCTGCCTGTGGGACTCGGCCCTCACCGGCTACAAGGCGACCAGCACGCCGGCCGGCCGGGATCTGGTGAGGCCGTGGGCAGAGGCGTTCCGGGCCGAAGGGCTGCGGGTGGGTTTCTATCACTCGCTGCTCGACTGGCATCATCCGCAGTTCCCGATCGACGGCCTGCACCCCCAGCGCGACGACGAGCCGGCCAAGGCGGCCGCCGAAGACCGTGACGTCGCCCGCTATGCGGACTATCTGCATGGCCAGGTGCGGGAGCTGCTCACCGGTTACGGGCCGGTGGACTACCTGTTCTTTGACTTCTCCTATCCCGGCCGGACCTGGGGCGGCAAGGGCCGGGATGACTGGCGTTCGCAGGAACTGCTGGCCATGGCCCGGTCCTTGCAGCCTCATGTGGTGGTCAACGACCGTCTGGACCTCGAGGGCGATGTGGTGACGCCCGAGCAGTACCAGCCCGCTGACTCGCTGACCGCCGACGGGCGCCTGTGGGAGGCCTGCCAGACTCTCAACGGCAGCTGGGGATATGACCGGGACAACCTGGACTGGAAGACGCCCGGCCAGCTGATCCGCATGCTGGTCGACGGGGTGTCCAAGGGCGGTAACCTGCTGCTCAACGTGGGCCCAACCGGCCGCGGGGAGTTCGAGCCGCGGGCAGTGGACACGCTGGAGGCCATCGGCCGGTGGATGGACCGGCACGCCCGGTCAGTGCACGGAGCGGGGCCTGCTCCCTATGTCCCGCCACCGGATGCCCGCTACACCCGGCGCGGCGACCGGCTGTACCTGCACCTGTTCGCCTGGCCCTTCCAGCACGTGCACCTTCCTGGCCTGGCCGGGAAGGTCCGCTTCGCACAGTTCCCGCACGATGGCTCGGAGATCCCGCTCAGGTCATCGACCCCGCACGGAAAGCGCAGAACACCACCATGGGTGGGCTCGGCCCAGACGTGCTCACGCTCACCCTGCCAGTTCGGTGTCCCGACGTCGCGGTCCCGGTGGTCGAGATGTTCCTGGAGCCGGAACGGTGAAGAAGAGCTGGTCTAGGGGGTAACGAGGATGTGCAGGGTCCGCGGGCCGTGCACGCCTTCCACCCGGATCAGCTCGATGTCGCTGGTGGCGGACGGGCCGGCGATCAGCGTCTGCGGCCGGGCCGGGTCCATCCGGGCGATCGCGTCCGGCAGGTCCGGCGCGATCTGGCCGTGCCGAACCACCACCAGGTGGAAGTCCGGCACCAAGGTGAGCGCCCGACGGCCCTGCCCCGGCCCGTGGTCGAGCACGATCGTGCCGGTCTCCGCGACGGCCACCGAGCACCCCGTGATCACCCCGGCGCACGCATCCAGGTCGGCCACCGGCAACGGCGGCGCATCCGGCACCAGCCGCAGGCCACCGGCTTCGGCCAGCCACTCCGCAGGCAGCCCCTCCGGCACCGCAAACCCAGGCCGGCCGTCGCCCGCCTGGCCTGTACCACTCGCGGCGGCGCCTGCCTGGCCGGAGTCACTCGCAGGGGCACCGCTGTCCGCGGTGACCTGGGCGGCCCGGTCGGTGAGGACGCGGGCGATCACCGCGGGCAGGTCCGCCGCGCTGACCTGCTCGACCACCGCGCGGTAGTCGGCGGCGCGCTCGGCGAACAGCGCCACGATGTCATGCCCGGCCGGGTCGTGGTGCGCGCGTAGGTACCCGCGCGGCAGCGCCGCATACTCTGCGGCGATCTCGGCCGCAGGGCGCTGCCCGCCTGACGCTCCCGCTTGACCTGACGCTCCCGCTTGGCCGCCGATCGCGGCCCGCACCCGGCCCAGCACCCGCTGCCGCGCGCCCGGCTCACTCATCCGCGCCGTCCCTGGCTTCCGATGAAGGATTCCCGTCGCCGACAAGTTCCGGCACGCTTGCTTTGACCCGTCACCATCTTCAGTCTCGCTCCTCCGGCAGACCCACTCCAGCTTCCTGTATCCCGGCCCCGCATCATCACCAGCAGATCCACGATCTTCTCTAGGGCGGTTACGAGACATCCCACCCGTACGCCAGCAGAGGCGGCGTACCGGCGGCAACCGCATCCAGCGCAGCCCGGACGTAGCCGATGGTGTCGGCCGGCACGGCGGCGCTGTCCGCCCAGACCAGCTCGCTGCACTTGTCCGGCTCACCGACCACTGGCACGCCGGCCCAATGGCTCACGGCAAAAAACAGGTCAAGGTACTCGAGGTCGCCGGGCGTCTCCGGCGACCGGTGCATGACCATGGCCAGCCGGCACGCGTCCCGGTCGACGCTGATGGTCAGTTCCTCGCGGAGTTCGCGCACCAGACCGTCGACAGCGTCCTCACCACCATCGAGATGGCCGGCCGGCAGACTGAGTTCTCCGTCGTGATAGCCCGACCCGGCGCGGCGCAGCAGCAGCACACGGTCGCCGTCGCGCAGAACGCCGTACACAGCCGCCGCGAGGCAGAATCGTTCAGCAGGCATCATGGCACCGTACCGACCGGCGACTCCAGGTCGCCCTGGCCAGGTCGAGGTTGTCGACCTGCAAGCTGCGTGAGCGCCGCGTACTTAGCGGCCACCTCCTCACCGGCCCGCCGGTCACCTTGGGCTCCCGCTTGGCCTGGCGCTCCCGCTTGGCCGCCGATCCAGGATTCCGCGGACCTCGTCGAGTGACAGGCCGATGGCCTGCATCATGCCGATGAAGACGAGGCGGCGGAGCGTTCCTGGCCGGTACCGACGCTGGCCCGACTGCCGCGCATCGGCGTCCAGCAGGCCGCGCCGTTCGTAGTAGCGGATGGTGGAGGTGGCGATACCGGCCGGTGGGCCACCTCGCCGATCGTCATCAGTTCGGACACCCAGCCACTTGACTTGAAGCCGGGTTCAACTGTCAAGGTCTGGCCATGACGACCACGCAGTCCTCCGTGCCCAATCACCACGCCCACCATCGGGGCTTCGCCGGGCCGGCCGGGCTTCTCGCCGCCGCCAGCATGGTGCTGGGCGGCCGGGGCCGCCCCCTGCTGGCCGAGCAGCTCAGCGAACTCGCGGCAGGCGACACCGTGGCCGACATCGGATGTGGGCCAGGTAGCGCCGCCCGGCATGCCGCCAGGCGCGCCACTTCGGTTATCGGAGTCGATCCAGCACCGATGATGTTGCGGCTGGCCCGCCTCCTCACCTGGCGCCCCAAGCACCCGGTGCGCTACGTCGAGGGAACCGCGGAGGCCCTGCCGCTACCCAACTCGTCGGTGTCGGTCGCCTGGTCCATCGCTTCCGTGCACCACTGGGCCGACCTGGACGCGGGCCTGCGGGAAGCCCGGCGGGTGCTGAAGCCCGGTGGCCGGCTGGTGGCGATTGAGCGGCTGACCCACCCCGGCGCTACCGGCCTGGCCAGTCACGGCTGGACCCCCGAGCAGGCCGCCGCGTTCGCGGACCGCTGTCTTGCGCACGGCTTCACCGGTGCCCGGACGGACCAGCACGGTGACGGCCGCAGAACCATGGTGAGCGTCACGGCCACACCCCCGGGCGGCGGTCCGGGATCATGATGGCCTGTGCGTCTGCCCGGTGAGGGTGGCGATGATCTTCTCTGCGGTCAGCGGAGGTTCGGCTTCGGGGTCGCTGCTGACATAGCCGTCGAAGTGTCCGAGGTAGTCCCAGGTGCAGCGGCGCAGCGAACCGTCCCCGTTCGCATAGGGCACGTAGATGCGGCCGTGGTCAGGGTGGCCGCGATGGCTAATCACCAGGTGGTTGGTGAGTTCGCGGATGTCCAGGCCAGTGCCTTTGAGCAGGGCGCGGACGGTCCGGATGAGCGTGTTCCTGGCGCGCGACGCCTGGATGGCATCAGTGTCACGGGGTATCTGGGCCATCGTGGGCCGCCTACTGACCGTTGGTGGTGCGCAGGACACGGGCCAGGATGGCGGCGGCAGTGGCGGGCTGGCCGCATCCGGCGATGGGCTCGGCCCAGGAGTAGGCGCGCTTCCACCGCGGCATCCCGTGACCAGATGGTCAGCCGACCGTCCCCGTGGCGCCGTGGCACCAGGTGCACAGATACTATTACGTAGTATCTGTAATACAGGGTACTTTCACCGGGAGCCCTCGTGGTACTCAACAGCAAAGGCCAGCTGACCATCCCGGCACATCTGCGGGCCAAGTACGGCCTGCATCCCGGGGATGAGGTCGAGGTCGTCGAGGCCGGCGGCACGCTTCAGATCGTCCGCGCCGAGGGAGCCGAGAGCAGGGGGCAGCGGCTGGTCCGGCGGCTGCGTAAGACGGCAACCGGTCAGGATGTGGCGGGCATGAGCACCGACGAGATCATGGCGCTGCTGCGTGGCGAGTGACCCCGCCGCGACCCGGCCCACCACCCTGGTCGACTCCTGCGTGCTCCTTGACGTGATCACCGGTGACGAGCAATGGGCCGACTGGTCGGCAAGAGAGATCGCGGTCGCCATGGACGCCGGCCGGGTGGTGATCAATCCGCTCATCTACGCCGAGATCTCGGTCGGCTACCAGACCGTCGAAGAACTGGAGGAACTGCTTCCAGCCGCGGATTACGAACGCGAGCCGCTGCCCTACCTGGCGGGCTTCGCTGCCGGGAAGGCATTTGTCCGGTACCGCCGTGGTGGTGGTGAGAAGCGGTCGCCGATGCCGGACTTCTACATCGGTGCCCATGCCGCCATCGGCGGCTACCGGCTGCTGACTCGCGACGTCCGCCGTTACCGGACCTACTTCCCGACCATCGATATCATCGCCCCGCCCCTGGCAGAAGACGAGACCGCCTGACAACTTGTGCTCGGACTCGGGCCGCGCCGGCGTGCCCAGGGAGACCAGCCAGCCCGTGGGAGTGGGGACGGTCAATCTGCCCGGTCACGGGAGCGGCCGGGATCCTCCCTGTTGATCGCGGGCTGGCCTGCCTGGGTGCGGGACCACCAGGCGCGGAAGGATTCCGGGGGCGGGGCGGGGAGGTCGCGGGTGCGGGCCCAGGCACCTAGCAGCGGGAGCCGGCGCAGCCAGCGGGCCGGGCCGGTGGCGCCGAGGACCGCCGCTCCGAACCGCCCGCCGAGCAGCTTGCCGCTGGCCGACGCGGCCCGCTGGGCGGCCGCCAGCCTGCCCGGGCGGCGCAGCAGCCAACCCGCCACGCCAAGCGCAAGCCGTTCAGTATCAATATGATCGTTGCGCTGCACCGCCTGGGCGCGCAGGTGCACCAGGGCCTCGGGGATGTTGATGGCGACCGGGCAGACCTCGTAGCACGCGCCGCACAGGCTGGACGCGTACGGCAGCGCCCGGTCGGCCGCGGTGGCCATGCCGCGCAGCTGCGGGGTGAGGATCGCGCCGATCGGGCCCGGATAGGGCGAGCCGTAGGCGTGCCCGCCGGCCCGCTCGTACACCGGGCACACGTTCAGGCAGGCCGAGCAGCGGATGCAGCGCAGCGCCTGGCGGCCCACCTGGTCGGCCAGCGCGCTGGTGCGGCCGTTGTCCAGCAGCACCAGGTGGAAGTCCTGCGGGCCGTCGCCGGGGGTGATCCCGGTCCAGGTGGAGGTGTAGGGGTTCATCCGCTCGGCGGTGGACGAGCGGGGCAGCAGCGCGAGGAACACCTCCAGATCGCGCCAGGCCGGCAGCAGCTTCTCGATGCCGACCACGGAGATCAGCGTGCGCGGCAGGGTCAGGCACATCCGGCCGTTGCCCTCGGACTCCAGCACGACCAGCGACCCGGTCTCGGCGATCGCGAAGTTGGCCCCGGACACGCCGACGGTGGCGGACAGGAATTCCCGGCGCAGGTGAGCCCGGGCGGCCGCGGCGAGCCGGGGCGGGTCGTCGGTCAGCCCGGGCGGCGCGTCCGGCATCTCGCGGCGGAAGATGTCGCGGATCTCGGCGCGGTTGCGGTGGATGGCCGGCACCAGGATGTGGCTGGGCTTGTCGTGGCCGAGCTGGACGATGAGCTCGGCCAGGTCGGTCTCGGTGGCGGTGATGCCGTCGGCGGCCAGCGCCTCGTTCAGCCCGGTCTCCTGGGTGGCCATCGACTTGACCTTGACCACCCGGTCGGCGCCCGCAGCGCGGGTGATGGCCGCGACGATGGCGTTCGCGTCGTCCGCGCCCTCGGCCCAGTGCACCTGGCCGCCGGCCGCGGTGACCCGCTCCTCCAGCTGGGTCAGGTAGTGGTCCAGGTTGGCCAGCGTGTGGTCCTTGATCGCCTTGGCCGCGGCGCGCAGCTCGGCCCAGTCCGCCAGTTCGGCCACCGCGCCCGCCCGCTTGACCCGGATCGTGCCGGTGGCGTGGGTCAGATTGCGGCGCAGCTGGCCGTTGCCGACCGCGCCGGCCGCGGCCTCGGGGAAGGACGGCATCCCCAGGTAGGTGGGCATACTCACCGGCTGCCTCCTGGACTGCTGGCCAGGATCTCGGCCAGGTGCATGGTGGTCACCGGGGCCCGCCGGCGGCGCAGCGCGCCGCCGATGTGCATCAGGCAGGAGCTGTCCGCGGCGCACAGCACGTCCGCGCCGGTGATCAGCACGGACGCGCACTTGTCGGCGCACATGGCCGCGGACACGTCGGGGTTCTTCACGCTGAACGTGCCGCCGAATCCACAGCACACCGTGGCGTCCGGCAGCTCGGCCAGGTCGAGCCCGCGGACCGCGCGCAGCAGCCGGAGCGGGGCGTCGCCGACGGCCAGCATGCGCAGCGAATGGCAGCTCGGGTGGTAGGTCACCCGGCGCGCGAAGGCGGCGCCCACGTCGGTCACCCCGAGTTCCCCGGTGAGCAGCATGGACAGCTCGTGCACCCGGGGCACCAGCGCGGCCACCTCGCGGGCCAGGCCCGGGTCGCCGGCCTCCTCGGCGATCTTCTCGTGGTACTCGTGCACCATCGCGGCGCAGGACGCCGACGGGGTGACGATCGCGTCGTAGCCGGCGAACGCCTTGACGAACCCGCGCACCAGCGGCAGCGCGGCCGCCCGGTAACCGGTGTTGAAGTGCATCTGCCCGCAGCAGGTCTGCGCCGCCGGGAAGTCGACCTGATGGCCGAGCCTGCCGAGCACGCTGACCACCGACTTGCCCGCCTCGGGGAACAGCGTGTCGGTCAGGCAGGTGACGAACAGGGCGATTCGCATAGGCGGTGCGCGACCCCTTACGTCGGATGTCTTCTGGGCGGGTTCGGCTTGCCGGACGGCACCAGCGTAGTTGAGTATCGATTCCGCACCATTCCCGGCACGGCAGGAGCCCCGCATGACGACACCACCGCCTTCCCCGCCGACTCCCGCACCAGCCCCGCACGGTGAGTTCGCCGGCCTGGCCGCCGTGGTCACCGGCGGCGCCTCCGGCATCGGCCTGGCCACCGCCCGGCTGCTGGCCGGGCGCGGCGCCCGGGTGGCGGTGCTGGACCGGGACGCCGGGGCCCTGGCCAGCGTCGCGGCGGCCAGCGAACCCGGCGGCACGGGTGAGCTGGCCGGGGCCGGTCAGGCGGGGGCCGGGGCGGGACTGCTTGGGTTCGTGGCCGATGTGACCGACGACGCCGCGGTGCGGCGGGCGGCCGGTGACGCCGTGGCCGCGCTCGGCGGCATCGACATCCTGGTGAACAACGCCGGCATCGGCGCGGTCGGCAGCGTGGCGGACAACGACGACGACGAGTGGCGGCACGTGCTCGACGTGAACGTGCTGGGCATGGTCCGGATGACCCGGGCGGCGCTGCCGTGGCTGCGCCGGTCCGCCGCCACCCGCGGCCAGGCGGCCATCGTCAGCACCTGCTCGATCGCGGCCACCGCGGGGCTGCCGCAGCGGGTGCTGTACTCGGCCAGCAAGGGCGCGGTGTACTCGCTGACGCTGGCCATGGCCGCCGACCACGCCCGGGAGAACATCCGGGTGAACTGCGTGACCCCGGGCACGGTTGACACCCCGTGGATCGGCAGGCTGCTCGGCCAGTCACCGGATCCGGCGGCCGAGCGGGCCGCGCTGGAGGCCCGCCAGCCGATCGGCCGGATGGTGTCGCCCGAGGAGGTGGCGGCGGCGATCGCCTATCTGGCCAGCCCGGCGGCGGGGGCCATCACGGGCACCGCGCTGGCGGTGGACGGCGGCATGTCGGGGCTGCGGCTGCGGCCACCGGGCCAGGGTGTGCGGTAAGCGGACGGGACATCGCCGGGCGAGCGGCCGCCCGGCCGCAGCCGGGGCGGCGCTGGCGGTTGTGCGAGGTTCCGCAGCCGGCCGTGCGGATATGTAGCGATTCAATTACAATGCGTACTGTACGTCAGTAATACGTTGACAGTGGCAATACATCGGATCTATTTTCCTCGCACGCGGCACCTCTCCGCTGTGCCGTGACGCGGCCGGGCGGGCCACCGACCGGCCCCGGCCGCAGCCCGGAGGAGGGTCCGATGGGACTTCGCACGCGTTTCACCCTGTCCGCCACGGCCGCGCTCGCGGCCGCCGCGCTGGCCGCCGGATGCAGTTCCGGCGGCTCCGGCTCGGGCTCCGGCTCCGGCTCGGGGCACAGCTCCCAGGTCACGATCGGGGTCGACCTGACCTACAACAACACCGCGTTCTGGGCGGCGTATGAGAACTACGAGACGCAGTACGCCAAGCAGCTGCACATCAAGATCCTCGGCCCGCTGCTCGCCGCGGCCAACGCCAGCGAGCAGAACAGCCAGATCGAGGAGCTGGTGAACGAGGGCGCGAAAGCGATCGTGGTCAACCCGGAGACGGCCACCAGCCTCGGCCCGGCGATCACCTACGCGACCACGCACCACGTCCAGCTGATCTCGGTGGACACCATCGTCGGCGTCGGCCACGTCTACATGGTGGTCCGCGCGTCCAACGTGATGTACGGGCTGGACGCCTGCGCCTACATCAGCTCGAAGGTGAAGTCCGGTTACGTGCTGGACCTGGAGGGCGACCTGACCTCGTCCAACGGCATCGACCGGACCAACGCGTTCAACGCGTGCATGGCGGCGAACGACCCGGGCGTGAAGATCCTCAAAGATCCGACCGTGTGGACCGACGCCACCGCGGTCACCGACGCACAGAACGCGGTCAACGCCTACGGCAGCAAGCTGAAGGCGATCTACTCGCAGTGGAGCAGCCCGGACACCGCGATCGTGCCGTTGCTGAAGTCCAAGGGCTACGGCCTGGCCGGCTCGGCCAGCCACGTCATCGTGGTCAGCGACGACGGTGTGCCGTTCGAGATGTGCGACATCACCCGCGGCTCCACCGACGCATCCCAGTCCCAGCCTGCCAACCTGTACGCCTACTGGGCGCTGAAGTACGCACTGGACGCGGCCAACGGGGTCAAGCTGCACCCGGGCCAGCCGGGTGGCGGTGCGCCGAAGCTGCAGATGCTCAGTTTCCAGGGTGACAGCAACCTGGGCGACCCGATCGTGGCGCCGTTCGTGACCAAAGCCGCGCAGAACCTGACCGTGAAGCCGGTGGACGGCCTGTCCGGCACGGTGCAGAGCACGCCGGTCACCGACAAGCAGCTGTGGGGCAACGTGTACGGTGCCGCGCACGGCGGGGTGTGCAGCGCCTCGGCGTCGTCCGGATGAGCGGCGCGGTCCCGGGCGGCGCGGTCCCGGGCGGCACGGTCCCGGGCGGCACGGTGCCCGCGGCCGGCCCGGCCGCGGTCGAGGCGGTCGGCATCCACAAGCAGTTCGGCAGCACGCAGGCGCTGCGCGGTGTGGACATCACCCTGCGGCCGGGCCGCTGCCTGGGCCTGGTGGGCCGGAACGGCGCCGGCAAGTCCACCCTGGTGTCGATCCTCAGCGGCATCTACCCGGCCGACGCGGGCACGGTCCGGTTCGACGGGCAGCCCGCTCCGCCGCTCGGCGCGGTCGGCGCCTGGCGGGACCGGATCGCCACCGTGTTCCAGCACTCCATGGTGGTGCCCGGGCTGACCGTGGCGGAGAACGTGTTCCTGGGCCGCCAGCCGCGCCGGGGCGGCCTGGTGGACTGGGCACGGATGCGCGCCGACACCCGGGCGATCATGTCCGAGTGGGGTTACCAGGTGGACGCGTCCGCGCCGTGCGGGCGGCTCACCGTGGAGCAGCGGCAGATCGTGGAGATCGCCCGGGCGCTCGCCGCGGGCACCCGGTGCCTGCTGCTGGACGAGCCGACCGCCGCGCTGGAACGCGGCGCCGTCCGGCGGCTGTTCGAGCGGGTCAGGCAGCTGACCGCCAGCGGGGTCGCGGTGCTGTACATCTCGCATCACCTGGAGGAGGTGTTCGACATCTGCCAGGACGTCGCCGTGGTGCGGGACGGCGAGCTCGTACTCACCGCGCCATGCGCCGGCCTGTCCAGGGACCAGCTGGTGACGGCCATGGTCGGCACGGTGGCAGGCGCCGGGACGGGCACGGCCGGGCTCCCACCCACGGAGGCGGGCGCACCGCAGACCGGCACGCCACAGACCGGCACGCAGAAGACGGGCACGCCGCAGACCGGCACGCCGTTGCTGTCCGTCGAGGAGGTGCACTCCGGCTCGGCCCGCGGGCCGCTGCGCGGGGTGTCGCTAACCGTCCGGCCCGGCGAAAGGGTCGGCGTCACCGGCCTGCTCAGCGCGGGGGTGGCGACCCTGGCCCGGGCGGTCGCCGGGGCCGAGCCGGTCAGTTCGGGGCGGATCGTGCTGGACGGTGCGCCACTGCTGCCCGGGCGGCGGGACCTGGCGCTGCGCCGCGGCGTCGGCTACATCCCCGAGGACCGGCAGGCGGAGGGCTTCGTGGCGCATCTCGGCGTGGCGGAGAACTCGGCGATGTCCATCATGGACCGGCTGGCCCGAGTACTCGGCCTGCTCCGGCCGGACACCGTCAAGGCGGCCGCAGCGCCGCTGACCCGGCGGCTGTCCATCGTGGCCGCCCGGCCCGGCCAGCCGGTACGCGAGCTGTCCGGCGGCAACCAGCAGAAGGTGACGGCGGCCCGGGCGCTGGCCCGCGGGCCACGGCTGATCGTCGCGATCACGCCGACCCGCGGGGTGGACGTGGCGTCCAAATCGCTCCTGCTCAGCGAGCTGGCCGAGACGGCGCGGCGGGACGCGGCCGCGCTGCTGCTGGCCACCGACGAGCTGGACGACCTGGTCATCTGTGACCGGGTCGTGGTGCTGGTCCGCGGCACCGTGTTCACCGAGTTCGGCAGCCCCCCGTTCGACCGGGAGGCGCTGATCGCGGCGACCGAAGGCCTGGACAGGAGCCAGCCATGACGGACCGGGCCGCGGTCGAGGCCATCCTGCAGCGGCGCAGCCGCAGCGCCGCCGCGGTGTCCATGGTCCGCGAGGCGGCGCTGCTGCCGGTGCTGGTGCTGCTGCTCGTGGTGGGGGCGCTGGTCAACAGCAACTTCCTCACGGTGTCCAACATCTCCGGGGTCGGCCAGCAGATCTCCGCGCTCGGCGTGACCGTGGCCGGGGAGAGCCTGATCCTGCTCATCGGCGGGATGGACCTCTCCCTGGAAGGCACCTACGGGCTGGCACCGATGGTGGCGGCGTGGCTGATCGTGCCGGTGAGCGCGTTCGGTGCTGGCACCGACCTCAGCCCCTACCTCGGCATCCTCATCCTGCTCGCGGTCGGTGCCGCGGTCGGGCTGCTGAACGGGGTGCTGATCGTCAAGGGGCGGCTGAACGGGTTCATCGTGACGCTGGGTATGACGATCGTGCTGGCCGGGCTGCAGAACGGCATCGTCAAGGCGCAGTCGCTGTTCAACCTGCCGCCGGCGTTCGGCTACCTCGGCTCCGCCTACCTCGGCAAGCTGCCGGTCTCCCTCATCGTCGCGGCGGCCATCTTCGTGCTGGTCGGGCTGTTCCTGCGCTACCACAGGACGGGCCGGGCGATCTACGCGGTCGGCGGCAACCGGGACGCGGCGCGGGCGGCCGGCATCAAGGTGGACCGGATCCGGATCGGGGTGTACGTGGCGGGCAGCATGCTGGCCGCCATCGGCGGGCTGATGGAGGCGGGCAGGGTGTCCGCGGTGACCGGCACCCAGGGCTACGGTGAGGGCATCATCTTCTCGGTGTTCGCCGCGGCGGTCATCGGCGGGGTGAGCCTGCAGGGTGGCCGCGGCAACATGGTCGGTGCGGCCTCCGGGGTGATCCTGCTCGGCCTGGTGCAGAACATCCTCGACCTGGCCAACGTGTCGAACTACTGGATCGAGGCGATCAACGGCGGTGTCATTCTGTTCGCGCTGATACTGGCCCGGTTCATCGGCGGGGAGGCGAGCGCCGAATGAGCCGCGTGCTCGGCTTCGACACCCACGACATCCGGTTCCCCACCTCGCGCACGCTGGCCGGGTCGGACGCGATGAACCCCGGCCCGGACTACTCGGCCGCTTATGTCGTGATCCGGACCGACGCGCCCGGCGGGCTGGCCGGGCACGGGTTCGCGTTCACCATCGGCCGCGGCAACGAGGTGCTGCTGACCGCCATCCGGGCGCTGGAGCCGTTCCTGGCCGGCCGTGACCTGGACGATCTGCTGGCCGACCTGGGCGGCCTGTACCGGACGCTGACCGGGGACAGCCCGCTGCGCTGGCTCGGCCCGGAGTGCGGCGTCATGCACATGGCCATCGGCGCCGTGCTGAACGCCTGCTGGGACCTGGCCGCGCGGGCGGCCGGCCAGCCGCTGTGGCGGCTGCTGGCCGGGCTGACTCCCCGGCAGCTGGTGGACCTGGTCGACTTCCGCTACCTGGCGGACGCGCTCACCCGGGACGAGGCGCTGGATCTGCTCGAGCGCGGCGTTGCGGGCCGGGCGGACCGGACGGCCGACCTGGAACGCACCGGGTACCCGGCCTACACCTCCTCCCCCGGCTGGCTCGGCTACTCCGACGAGCAGCTGGCCGCGCTCTGCGCCGCCGCGGTGGACGAGGGGTTCCCCCTCGTCAAGCTCAAGGTGGGCGGCAAGCTCGAGGACGACCTGCGGCGGCTCGGCGTGGCCCGCGCGGCGGTCGGCCCGGGAGTCGGCATCGCGGTGGACGCCAACCAGGTCTGGGACGTGCCCACGGCGATCGGCTGGGTCCGGGCGCTCGCGCCGCTGCAGCCGGTCTGGATCGAGGAGCCGACCAGCCCCGACGACATCCTTGGCTTCGCGGCCATCCGCCGCGGGGTCGCGCCGGTGCCGGTGGCGACCGGTGAGCACGTGGCCAACCGGGTGATGTTCAAGCAGCTGCTGCAGGCCGAGGCGATCGACGTCATGCAGATCGACGCGTGCCGGGTCGCGGGGGTGAACGAGAACCTGGCCAACCTGCTGCTGGCCGCGAAGTTCGGCGTGCCGGTGTGCCCGCACGCCGGCGGCGTCGGGCTGTGCGAGATCGTCCAGCACCTGTCGATGTTCGACTACGTGGCGCTGTCCGGCAGCCAGGAGGGCCGGATGATCGAGTGGATAGACCACCTGCACGAGCACTTCACCGCGCCCGCCCGGGTGGCGGCCGGCCGGTATCTCGCCCCGGACAAGCCGGGCGCGTCCACCGAGATCCGGCCGGGGTCGCTGGCCGAGTTCAGCTACCCCGACGGGCCGGCCTGGCGGGACGCCGGCGGGCCCGGAGGATGAGCCCCGGCCAGGTGCCGCTCGGCCACAGCGCGGCCCGGGTGACCCGCCTGGTGTTCGGCGCCGCCCCGATCGGCGGCCTGTTCGCCCCGGTGACCGAGGCCGCCGCGCGGGCCACGCTGGAGGCGGCGTGGGCCGCGGGCGTCCGCGCCTTCGACACCGCGCCGCACTACGGAGCCGGGCTGTCCGAGCGGCGGCTCGGCGGCTTCCTGCACGGGCTGCCGCGGCCGGAGTTCACCGTCTGCACCAAGGTGGGCAGGCGGCTGGTGCCGGCCGACGGCGACGTCGAGGGCGCATACGGCTTCTACGGCACCCCGGCGATGAGCCGGGTGCAGGACTTCAGCCGGGACGGCGTGCTGGCCTCGCTGGAGGACAGCCTGGGCCGGCTCGGCCTGGACCGGATCGACATCGCGCTCATCCACGATCCTGACGAGCACACCGCGCAGGCGCTCGACGAGGCCTACCCGGCGCTGGCCGACCTGCGCTCCGCCGGAGTGATCCGCGCCGTCGGCGTGGGCATGAACGAGGCCGGGCTGCTGGAGTGGTTCGTCCGCCGCGCGGACCTGGACTGTGTCATGGTGGCCGGCCGGTACACGCTGCTCGACACCAGCGCGGCGCGGACGCTGTTCCCCGAGTGCCAGCGGCGGGAGGTGGCGGTGCTCGCCGCTGGGGTGTTCAACAGCGGCGTGCTGGCCAGCCCGGGGCCGGACGCCACGTATGACTACTCGGCGGCGGACCACCGGATCGTGGCCCGCGCCCGGCAGATGGCGGCCATCTGCGCGCGGCACGGGCTGCCGCTCGGCGCCGCCGCGCTGCGTTTCTCGCTGGCGCATCCGGCGGTGACCGCCGTCGTGGTAGGCGCGCGCAGCCCGGCGGAGATCACCCAGGACGCCAGCTACCTGGCCGAAGGCCTGCCGGACGGCCTGCTCTCCGACCTGGCCGCGGCCAGCCTGCTGCCGGACGGGACACCACCGGAGGGGACACTGCCGTGATCGTGGACGCGCACCACCACGTGTGGGACCCCGCCACCCGGGAGCACGAATGGCTGGCCGCGCTGCCGTCGCTGCGGCGGCGGTTCAGCGTGGCCGACTACGTGGCCGCCAGCGGGCCGCACGGCGTCACCGCCAGCGTGCTGGTGCAGGTGCTGGCCAGCACCGCGGAAACCGAGGACTTCCTGGCGCTGGCGGATTCGTCGGACGGGCCGGTGGCCGGCGTGGTCGGCTGGGTGGACCTGACCAGCCCGGCGGCCGCCGACGAGATAGACCGGCTGCGGGGGCGGCCGGGTGGGCACCGGCTGGTGGGCCTGCGCCACCTGGTGCAGTCCGAGCCCGACCCGGCCTGGCTGGAACGGCCCGACGTGCTGCGCGGGCTGGCCGCGGCCGGGCGGGCGGGGCTGGTCTACGACCTGCTGGTGCGGCCGGGCCAGCTGGCCGCCGCGATCGGGACCGCGGCCGGCCGACCCGAGGTGCGGTTCGTGCTCGATCACGGCGGCAAGCCGGACATCGCGGCGGGCCGCCTGCAGCCATGGGCCGGCCTGGTGCGGGAACTGGCCCGGCTGCCCAACGTCAGCTGCAAGCTGTCCGGGCTGGTCACCGAGGCCGGGCCGGGGTGGACGGCGGCCGCGATCGCGCCGTTCGCCGGCCACCTGCTGGACTGCTTCGGCCCGGAGCGGCTGATCTTCGGCTCCGACTGGCCGGTGTGCACGGCCGCGGCCAGCTACGGCGAGGTGCTGAAGCTGGCCAGGTCGGTGCTGGACCGGCTGGGCCCGGTCGAGCAGGCGGCTGTGCTCGGCGGCAACGCGGCGGCGGTCTACCGGCTGGACCTCCCGGCGGCCTGACTCGCCGCGCGCGGTTTCCGGCGGCCTGACCCGGCGCGCCGGCTGCCCGGTGCGCCCGCCGCAGCGGCGCCGGTAACAGGACCGAGGCCAGCCACTCCTCCACGGCGGCGATGTGCACGGTCGCCCAGGACCTGGCCACCTCGGGGTCACCGGCGGCCAGCGCGTCCACGATCGCGCGGTGCTCGGCCAGGGTCCGCTCGGTGGCGCCGGACTGGGTGAGGCCGCGCCACACCCGGGCCCGGGTGGTGGGCCCGGACAGCGTCTCCAGCAGTGAGCAGAGCACCGAGTTGCCCGAGCAGGCCGCGATTCGGCGGTGGAACTCCAGGTCGTTGGCCACCAGGTCCTCGACGCCGGGATGCGGCCCGAGCCGGTCGAGCAGCGCGCGCAGCTCCGCGCTCTCCTCCGCGGTGATCCGCTCGGCCGCCATGGCGGTGGCCGCGGGCTCGAGGATGCGGCGCACCCGGAGGAACTCCAGCACGGTCGCGTCGCGGTGGAAATCCACGATGAAGCTGAGCGCCTCGAGCAGCAGCGGGGCCTGCAGGCTGGTCACGTAGGTGCCGTCGCCCTGCCGCACGTCCAGGATGTTCACCAGTGACAGCGCGCGCACCGCCTCGCGCAGCGAACTGCGGGACAGGCCAAGCTCGGCGGCCAGGTCGGCTTCCCTGGGCAGCTTGTCCCCGGCGCGCAGCGCACCCGAGAGGATCATCGACTTGATCTTCTCGATGGCTTCGTCGGTGACCGCCACTTGCCGCCTCCGTCGTCCGTCAGGCCACGGCCTGACGGGGCTCCGTCCCCACAGATCTGATGTCTGCAGGTTAACCCGCAGGCACGGGCGGGACCGCGATGCCGCTAAAGATCAATTACACGAATAACGTTCCTGGACGCGGCACGAGCCTGGCGACGTATCAGGACCAGACCATCGCAGGTCTTGTGATGCAGGCATCGCGGATCTTCCGCTGGATTGTCGAGGGGAATGGTCATGGCTACGTGCACGAGCTGTGCGAATGAGATAGTGCCCGAGGATTCGTTCTGCGGCGTGTGCGGGGCAAGGCAGCCCGCGCCGGCCGGGATGGCTGTCAGCACACTGACCGAGCCGCTCGAGCCGCCTCGACGGGCGAGCACAGCCGACGTCATGGGTGGCCCCCCGGTGCCGCCGGCCAGCCAGTCTTCAGGGTTTGAGGGTGACGGGAACGCACCGCCGGTCACCGGCGCGCGGCCACTGCCCGCTGGGCTCCATGAACTGCTGGCCCCGGATGAGTTGCTGGGACAGGCGGCGCCGAACACGGTGTACCTGGGCCAGCGGATGATGTACGAGAAGGAGCAGCAGCTCGAGGAATTCGATCCTCTTCGCAGCACGCGGTACATCTTCGACATGCTGCGGAAGGGCTTCCTGACGTGGTTGATCTGGATCGTCGGCTTCATCCCGATCTTCATCGTCGGGGGGATCCTCTCCGCTCTCAGCCCCGCGTTAGGAGCGGTCGTCGGAGGGCTGCTCTTCATTGCCTGGTGGTTCGTTATGGGCTGCGCATTCTGGCTCGCCAAGCTGCCGGGGCAGCTGTCGGAGTGGAAGTTCTCGGTGGACGACAAGGGGGCGGCTGCGCCGATTGTCTTCGACCACATCGCCTGGGCCCTGCACCGCAGAGCGGCACCGGTGGATTCGGTGCAGCTGCGCCGGTTCAAGGTGATGGGTCAAGGGACCCGCGATCAGCTGGAGATCCGCCAGGGGGTCTTCTACGGACTGGTCTCCTGCCTCGCCAACGGGGGTGACCTCTACATCGGCTGGACGTTCTGGATCTACATGTCACCGGCGCGCTTCCTCTGGACCGCCATCCGGCGCCTCCTGTGGGAGCTGCGCTTCCGTGGTCACGCGATTTACGTGAACCTGCAGTTCGACCGGGCGAAGGCGTTCCGCGAGGCGCTGCACAGCGCGGTGCGGGAGGGTGTGGACGTCGCGGCCGGACAGCAGGCCCCGCAGGGCCAGGGAACCGTCGGATCCCTCGTGCCGGTGATCGTGGACGGCAGCCTGGATTCCGAGGACTCGGGGCTCCTGATGCCGGTCACCCAGCCGGATCCGCGCCGGTAACCGGCCACGCGGCGGGTCGGGAGGCGACGGTGACCGCGGTCATCGTGACGCGTGCGCCACGGCCGCGCATCTTCTGGGAGGAACAGCGCCGCGACGTCCGGACCATGTACGCAGCGCTGAAGATCACGTCTGCCGTCAACCTGGTGGAGGACCGCTCGTACGGCCAGATGGAGCGGGCTGAACGGCTGTCGACGCTCCTCCGCGAGGAACAGTCCTTCGTCAGCGGGATGCGCGATGTCGGGATCCCCATCGCCTTCGATCTCCGGATCGTGGCTGACCCCGGCCGCGCCATCCCCCTGGAGATTGCGGTGCTCGCCCGGGTCTGGGAAGAGAGAGCGGCGGAAGACGGAACCCGCAATCTGCGGGAATCGCTGACCGACGTCGTCTCCCAGCTGCGATCCAGCCTGCCGCGGCACGTCACGGCAGCACCGGTCGATGACGAGACCGAGCTGCGCTCCTTTCTCCAGCCCTTTTGCGCCGGAACACCCGTCAGGTCGGCGGTCATCACGAAGCGCGAGGTGCTGGGGGATCCCAAGAGGCCCGACGCGAAGGTCGGCTACTACTTCAGCGTCCTGCCGCTCAACTGGCCGGAGAACGACTGGGCACAGCTCTACTCGATGCTGGCCGCCAGCGGCGAGCGGGTCGTGGTGTCGGTAGGGCTCATCCCGACACAGCTGCCGGCGCAGTTCTCCGACCACCTGCAGCGAATGGCGACCTTTTACGGCCGGCTGGCACGTCCCGACACCTTGCAGGGAGGGCTGTACTTCGGTCAGCAGACCCTGCCGCCCGATGCGTTCGCCGTCGATGCCGAGCGAGTCTTCTCCGACTATGCGCGACGCTATGTGGGGAACGCGTTCGCGTTCCGCATCCAGGTGTCGTCCTCAGGGAGGGCGGCCCCGCGTGGTCTGGTCGAGATGCTCGGTTCTCTGGTTTCACCAAGCGACGCCGGCGGGGGAAGCCATCTCGCGCGCGAGAGGGTGACGTCGGCATATGAGATCCGCGTGCCGAGCACGGCGGACGAAGAGCTGCTTGCCCGCTGGAACCTCGAAGCCCTCGACTTCATCGGGTTGCCAGGCAAGGCCGAGATCTGGTCGCGGCCAGACCCCCCGCCGGCGCACCTCCGGGCGCTCTGCGTACTGGCCGACGCCAAGGACGCGAGCTCGGCGTTTCGCCTGCCCGCCGCCGTCGACGGGATGGTTCCGGGGTTCCGGGTGCGCAAAGGCCAGCTCGGGCATTCCGAGGCCTACCAGGTGCAGGGAGCGACCGTCAGCCTCGGAGGGCTGAGCACCACGGGGCATACGCTGGCGCTGCCCCTTGACTCACTGTCCAAGCACGCGCTGTTCGCGGGCAGCACCGGCTCGGGGAAGACGACCTCGGTAATGGAGCTGCTGCGCCAGCTCTGGATCGACCACCAGGTCCCGTTCCTCGTGATCGAGCCGGTGAACTCTGATGCGGACGACTACCGGAAGCTGAAGGGAATCAAGGGTTTCGAGCGGCTCGAGATCGTCACCGTGGGCGACGAGGATACGACCCCCCTGCGATTCAACCCCTTCGAGGTGCCCGAGAAGGTGCTCGTCGGGGAACACCTCGCCAACCTGCTCGCCTGCTTCAAGGCCGCCTTCGGCCTGTGGGAGCCGTTGCCGGGCATCTACCAGGATGCCCTGAACCTCACCTACAGCAGGGCGGGGATCCTCACCTCCGAGAAGGCGGGCGGCGTCGAACGCCAGTGGCCAACCGTGGTGGAGTTCATGAAGGCGATGAAGGAGGTCACCCAGGACCTCGGATACGCCGGCGAGGTGAAGTCTAATATCGAAGCTGCCTCCATCCGGCGTGCGCAACAGCTCGTTTCCGGGCCGGCGGCCTCCTCGTTCCTGACCGACCAGTCCCTGAATGTGGGGACGCTTCTCGACCACCCGGTGGTCATCGAACTGAAGTCCCTGGGCAGCGGCGACGAGCAGTCGCTCATGATCGCACTGCTGCTCAACGCCATGACCGAGCACTACCAAAGTGTGCGGGGGGCATCGCCGACCCTGGTGCACGTCACCGTCATAGAGGAAGCGCACCGGCTGCTCGCCCGGCCGCAGGGCGCGAGGGCAGCGGACCAAGCCCAGGCCAAGGAGAAGGCAGCAGAAGCGTTTGCGCAAACCCTCGCCGAGAACCGGAAGTACGGCGAGGGCATCGTCATCGCCGAGCAGATCCCCACGAAGCTGGTGGAGGACGCGGTGAAGAACACGAACCTGAAGGTGATGCACCGCCTCACCGCCGAGGAGGACCGCGAGTATCTGGGCCGGTCGATGGGCATGGACGACGCCCAGCTGCAGTTCACGACACGGATCCAAACGGGTGAGGCCCTCATCTACAGCGACGAGTACGCCGAGGCGGCGCATGTCCTGGTCCCGCGGACCATTACCTCAACCGAACTCGCCGCGCCCGACCCGGTCAGCGCACCTCCCTTCCAGGCATGCATGCCGTGCCGGAGCAAGTGCAGGTACCGAGGGGCCGCACTCGCCATGGTGCGGGACGTGAAGGTTCTGACCAAGCTGCGGGGTGCCACCACCGCGCTCCGGGCTTCCGGGCTGCCACCGCCCGAGGTGCGGACAAGGTGGCAGAACCTCACAACGATGCTGCGCGATGAAGTGACGCGGTATCCGGCCCTTCCCTCGGAGGAGCCGGACGTCACCGACGCCGCCCTCTGTCTGTTCGTGCACTCCCAGGCAATACGGAACATGCAGGCCTCTGCCAAGTGGCCCATCGCAGTGGCCAAGCGGCTCGGCATCCCGGTGGATCGCAGCGATGGCTAACGAGACGGGTGACGGTTCCGGCGAAGCCGCCAACGATAACCAGCCGCAGGCCGCCAACGACAACCAACCGGACGCGGAGGCTGACGAAGGCGAGCCCGACCAGGCCGACAGCGAAGGTGACGACTCCTCTGCGGGCGACGACAGCAACGGCGCTGCCAACGATAACCAGCCGCAGGCCGCCAACGACAACCAACCGCGCCAAGGCGACGAGGGCAAGTCGGCAGGCACGAGCGAGGGCGACCTAGAGGACGACGACGGCGAGCCACCCGACGATGAGGACCTCGAAGACGACGAGGACCCCGAAGACGACGAGGACCCCGACGACGACACCGAGAACGACGACACCGAGAACGACGACGACACCGACGACGGCCACGACACCGACGACGGCCACGACACCGAGAACGACGACGACACCGACGGCGAGGACCCCGACAACGACAACAACGACAACAACGAGCCCCCCGACAACAACGACAACAACGACACCGACCCCGACAACGACACCGACCCCGACAACGACACCGACGACGGCGACCCCGACGACCCCGACGACGAGGACCCCGACGACGAGGACCCCGACGACGAGGACCCCGAGAACGACGACGACGGCGACCCCGACGACGAGGACCCCGAGAACGACGACGACACTCTTGGTGAGCTCGTCAAGAAGATCGACGAGTTCCTACAGAATGTGCTCGATAAGGCCGGAGAGGTGCTTAAGGTCGGGATGATTGTGGCGCTCGGAGCATTGCAGTCTTACGACGACGGGATGATCACCGGGCAGCAACCTCTCGAACCCCCCGTCCAGCGGGTGCAGAACCTCGATCGACCTCAGGTCGTCGTCAAACCGGCGGATCCCGAGGCAGCAAGAGAAAAGGATGCTGAGGCAGCAAGGGTAAAGGAAGCTAAAGAATTCCTGGATAAGCTCCACGAGCTCGAGGAGGCACTAAAGGATGCCCTCGAACTGAAGGACGAACTCGAAGAGGCTGGCAAGGAGGCCCGCGACCCGGTGAACCAAGCCGAGGTCCGTCGCCCGCCGGACCGGAGTGCTCCGAATAAGCCTGGCCGGAGATGACCGTGGTTTACCCGAAGCTCACCGCTCCCGATCTGAAGCAGAGCGGCTGAACGACTACGACAAATGACCCAACTGCGGGAAGCGCACCTCACGAGGCAATATCAGGACAACCAGCCCGTGCTGGAGTGGTGCTCGATCGCCAGGAATAGCCAGAGAGCCTTGGCGCTCATCGGTGTTGACGCAGTGGGATACCGGAATCACCAGCTACAGAGGTTGAAAGCCCAGGGTCTGGTGTCCATGGGTTCCGGTTCGAGTGGGAGCATGGTCTGGCCGAGGAACGCGGCGATGAGTTCGGGCGGGTTCTGGGATCACTTGAGACGGTCACTTGAGGGTTCTTAGCGGTCGCGGCCAGCTGGCTGGCGCGTAGCTGTTCTGCGCACGGCCGACGGGGCAGGATCGAGGCCGTGAGTTCTGGATGACGAGGGCAGGCGCCTGCTTGGTCAGGCCGTTAATCCTCGGCCATCGGATGCTCCGTTACGAAGCCACCGGTCGAACCATGCGCGCGTCCGCCAGAGCAGATCGAGCTGGTGATTTCGCTCCACGAACCGGTGTCCCTCGCGCGGGTAGATGACGAGCTCGTGCTCGACCCCGAACCAGCTGAGCGCGCGGTGGAAGTAGATCGCCTGGCTGACCGGCACGTTGGTGTCGTCCTCGCCGTGCACGATGAGCACCGGGGTGCGGACCTTTGACGCAAACGAGATCGGGCTGACCTGATCGTGAGGATGCGGGCCGGTGCCCTCCCAGCCGCAGCTGCCGCCGAGCGCGGCATCTATGGTTCCGAATTCGCTGGTCGCGAGGAGCGTGCCCCAGTCGCTGATCCCGGCGTCCATTATCGCGGCCTTGAACCGGTCGGTCTGCCCGATCGCCCAGGCGGCCATGAACCCGCCATAGCTTTGCCCGCCGATGCCAAGCCGATCGGGGTCTGCGACCCCCTCGGCGATCAGCAGGTCGATCCCGCTGACGATGTCGCCCCAGTCGGCGCCGCCAACGACGCCGCCAGCCGAGCGCACAACCGCCGCCGCGAAATCAGGGCCATGGCCCACCCCGCCCCGCGGATTGGGCAAGAACACGGCGTATCCCGCGGTCGCGAGCCACTGTCCCGGAGAACGCGGGCCGAGCAGGAACTGATCGGCGTACCGGGCAAGCGGGCCGCCATGCACCCATGTGATGAGCGGGAACGGGCCGTCCGCACGGCTTCGGCCGGGCGGCAAGATGAGCAGGCCGTCGAGGTCGAGGCCGTCCGATGCCTGGTAGAAGAGGCGTTGCTGAGTGCCCCATGTGATCGCGCGCAGCACAGGCTGGGTGTCGCTGAGACGGATGAGCGGCCCGCCGGGCGGCCCGGCATCGACGTTCGCCGGCTCGCCGGAGCTGGTCGCGAGCGCTGCGACCACCTCGCCGGAGCGGCTCGCGCTAAGCGAGTCGACCAAGCCGTCCCGGGCGGACAGGGACCGGAACCGTCGCGGGCCGGGGTCGAGCCGGTAGATCGCGGTATCGAGCCCGTCCGCGAACAGGGCCAGCGGCGGGCCGTCCGCGACCTGCACCAAGCAGGTCGGGCTGACGGCCATGCCCTCGGTCAGGTCGCGATGCACTGCGGCAGCCGCGCTGACAGCGACGTCGTAGACCGCGTCGCCGCCGTAGCCGCCGAACGGCCCGGGCCGTGCCAGATACGCCAGGTGCCAGCCGCCGTCGGCCTGCCACCACACCGGCGACCGCCCCCGCGCGCCCATCCGGCCGAGATCATGGACCGTCTCTGTCTCCGGATCGACCACATACAGCTCGTTGGTCAAAGCGCCCGGATCCTTCTCCGGACTCGCCCAGCTGATGACCGCCAGCGCGCCCCCCTCCGGCCGTGGCGCCAGCTCCACGACGTGACGCCTGCCCAGGCCCTCCACCGTGCGAAGCTCGCCAGTGGCCAGATCAAGCACCCGCAGCCCGCCGGGCCGCAGCTGCTGCCCCCACACGATCGCGTCGTCGCGCTCGGTGCGCCGGCGCTTGTCTTCCTCGGTCGGCTCGTCGGTGGCCGCCACGGCGACCAGCCGGCCGTCCGCGAGCGGCCGGGCATCAAAGATTTCGCCGTGCCAGTCCGTCAGGACCTCGGCTTCCCCGCCACCGAGCCATATCCGGTGCAGCTGAGGGGATCCGGTGCGATCGGACAAGAAAAACACCGACGCCGAATCCGGCGCCCAGCGCGGAGCAAAATCTGCCGTCATACCCGCGGTCAGCTTCCCCGGCGGTGAGCTGCCATCAGCAGCGGCCAGCCAGAGTGCGCAAAGACGACGCTCTGCCCGCCGGCCCACCGCAGCGACGACGTAGGCAACCCAGCACCCATCTGGCGAGATCACCGGCTGCGACGGCACGGCCCCGTCCACCACTAGCTCCGCGGTCAGCTCCGGTGCGTCCTCACTCATGCAACGCGCCCTTCCGGGGGTCTATGGAGGTTCGGGTTCGAGGGTAAGCCCGGTTTGGGCGCGGAACCCGTCGATGAGGGCGGGCCGGTACTGGATGCGCTTGAGCCGGTTCTTGACGATCGCGGCGGCCTGCAGCCGCACCATCTCACGCCGGGCTCGTTCCACAGCGGACAAGTCACCACTACCGGGATATCTCATACATCCCGGCATAGATCATTTCCCAGCCGGGATCACGCCGCGCGCGCGTCCATGATCAGGACAGCTCCAGACCCGAGCCTTTCAACCCCTGTAAGGCTTACTGAGTACCCTTAACAGGCCTGGGAGCCGCAGGGCGGGTTGGGCTGCACCGGCTCGATGTAGACCGCGCCGAACCCGCTGGCCGACGGGTTGTTGTTGTTGTCCCAGGCCGCGCCGACCACCGCCTCGCCGCCGCTGCGGTCCATGGCGACGGCCACCCCGAACAGGGCCTGGCTGGTCACGTTCGGCGCAAGCGTCATCGTCGTTCCCCAGCCCGCCGTGCCGTTGCTGTAGACGTAGGCACGCCCGGGGGTCTGGGTCGCCTCGGCGCCCACCACGGCGGTGCTGCCGGCCTTGTTGATCGCGACGGCGTTGCCGAACTGGCCGCTGTCCTGCTGGGTCAGCCGGGCGGTCTGCGCCCATCCGCTGCCGCCGGCCTGGTAGACGTAGGCGGCGCCGGCGTCGTCGTCCTCGTACACCGCGCCCACGACCGCGGTGGTGCCCGCCCCGTCGATGGCCACCGAGGTGCCGAAGTCCGCGCCGGCCTGCGGGTTGCTGGCCATCAGCATCGCCTGCTGCTGCCAGCCGCCGCCGGTGTCGCCGAACACGTAGGCGGCGCCGGTGCCGTTCCCGTAGACGTTGCCGCCGATCAGCACGACCGACCCGTCGGCGTCCATGCTGACCGAGGTGCCGAAGTCGGTCTGGCCCTGCGACGCCGGGGGCGCCAGCTCGGCGGTCAGCGACCACTGCCCGGCACTGCTGCCCCGGCTGAACACGTACGCGCGGCCGGAGAAGCCACCGGCGCCCAGGGCGCCGATCACCACCCGGTTACCGGCCGCGTCCAGCGAGATGGAGTCCCCGAAGTGGGTGTAGCTCGCCCGGTCGGGCGCCACCAGCTGGCCGACCGGCTTCCAGCCGGTGGCGGTCTTGGCGAAGATGAACACCATGCCGGTCAGCTGCTGCCAGCCGACCTCGGACACCATGGCGAGCGAGCCGTCGGCGCTGATCGCAACGGCGTTCCCGTAGGACGCCTGGTAGCCCAGGCCGGGCAGGGTCAGGTCGGCCGTCTCCTGCCAGGACCCGCTGGCCCGCTGGAAGACATAGGCCCCGCCGCGGTCGAAGTTGTGCTGCTGCGCCCCGACGATCGCGGTCGAACCGTTGGCGGTCACGTCGACCGCGATGCCGAACGAGCCCTCGTTAGAGGTATCCGCCGGGATCTTGACCACGCCCGTGCCCAGCGCGGGCTGTGCCTGGCCCGCGGCCGTGGGCTGCTGGGCGGCGAGTGCGCTGCCCGCCGGCCACAGGGCCAGCAGGGCGGCTACCGCGGTGACAACGCTGCGCATGCGAGTTCGGCTCACGGTGACTGACATTAGGCGCGTGACGCCGGGCAGTCCACGGGTAAATCTGCCCTAACCTGGCCATTGCCGTAAAAACGACACATGCCGGTCTGCGGCGCGGGAGTGGTCAGCCCGGGCCGCGCTGCAGTGCGAGCTGGGTTTCCAGGTCGGCGAAGCCGACGGCGCGGTAGATCCGGATGGCCGAATAACCGGGGTCGGCCACGATGACGAGGACTCTGGCGCCGAGTGTGGTGAGCCCGTACTGCCCGGCGTGGTAGACCAGGCTGCCGGCCAGGCCCTGGCGGCGGGCGTCCGGATGTGTCTCCACGTTCTGGTAGCGGGCGGTGCCCGACCCGTCGGAGTACAGGCCGAGCTGGGAGACCAGGCGCCCGCCGGTGAACGCGCCGAACGTCGCGCCGTGCCCCGCCTCGGCGATCCGGCGGGCCTCCTGCACCCGGCGCCGGTCGAACGCCTCGCCGCCGGCCGCCTCGCCGGCCCCGCTGGAGGCCAGCCGCAGCTCGGCCGACTGCCGCCAGTCCGCGTCCCCGTCCAGCGGCCGGTACCGGGCGGCCCGGTTGGGGTGCGGCGGCTCGGTCAGCGAGCTGGCGGTGAGCACGGTGCTGCGCTCGAGGCTCAGGCCCGCGCCGGCGTAGCCGGCGGGCTGGCCGGTGTAGCCCTTGGTGCCGTCCACGCCGAAAGCGACGTGCACCGCGCCGGGGAACGACGCACGGAACCGGGAAATCCACTTGTCCGCGTCGTCGCGCAGCGAGGACTCCGGCATCAGCAGGAAGTTCCCCCACCAGAAGTCCGGGTTGGCCGGGCTGGACACGATCAGGTAATCGCCGTTATCGGAGATCGTGCTGCCCTCGAGCCCGCGCATCATCAGGTCGGTCCGGTAGCCCAGTGAAGTCACTCGCACCGGACCGAGCATAGACACACGGTTCACGCTCAGGAGACACACGGTTGCCGCTCAGGATTCCGTAGCAAGCTGCTGGGTAACAGAAGATCAAGACGGGCCCGGGGACGCCCACGCCAAGCTCTCGGATGGAGCAGGGATAACGATGAGCGAACAGACTCCTTCTCCGGAGGATCCTGGGGGCACGCCGGGCGAGGCCCGGAGCAGCGATCTGCCGGGGGGTGAGGCCGCGGCAGACCCCGTGGGCGCCCAGCCGGGCGGGAGTGAAACCGCGGCGTCCCCGGTGGGCACGCAGCCCGGCTTCGGCCCGGAGAGCGGTTACGGCACCCAGCCCGGCCACGCCACCCAGCCCGGCCACGCCACCCAGCCGGGGTACGCCACCCAGCCCGGGTACCCGGCCGCGCCGCCGCCGTACGGCACCCCCGGGTACGCGCAGCCGGGACCGGATGGCAGCTACCCGCCACCGCCGCCGCGCGGCCGCGCCCGGATGTGGTTCGGATTCATCGGCGGGGTCGTGGTACTGGCGCTGATCATCGCGGGAGTGAGCGCCTACCTGCTGCAGAAGCCGAAGAAGTGGTCGCTGTCCGCCCCGCAGACGGTGGCGGGCATGCACCGCGACACCAGCTCGCTGGACCAGCAGGGGTTCACCGGCGCCGTCTCGAAGTTCCGGTCCGACGTGACCAGCCTGCCCGGCTACGGGCATCTGTCCTCGACGGTCAGCGCGGTCTACTCGCTCAGCTCCGGCCAGGCCGTCGGCTTCGTCGGATTCAACGGGACGTTCAAGGTGCAGGTCGTGCTGAAGTCGGCGAATGGGCTGAAGGTGACCAGCGTGAGCCCCGGGCCGCACGGCGGCACGGCCGAATGCGGCGTGGCCAGCACCGAGACGCTCTGCCAGTGGGCGACCGGCAGCACGGTCGGCATCGTGGTCATCATCCCGACCGGTTCGGCCAACACGGAGTCAGCCGCCGCGGCGGGCAAGCTCATGCTCAAGGTCAGGGACCAGGTGGAGAAGCCCGCGCACTAAGCCACGAACGGCTCAGCACCTGACTCGCTGGTCATGGGGAGCCCGGCGGACTCCCAGCCCTGCATGCCGTCGGCCACGTTGATCGCCTGCCAGCCTGCCGAGTTCAGCGCCTGGGCGGCACGGGCGGACCGGCTGCCGGCCCGGCAGATCACGTACACGTCGCGGTCGCGCGGCACCTGGCCGGCCTGCTCGCGGAGCGCGCCGAGCGGGATGTGCTGGGCGTCCGGCGCGTGGCCCGCGGTCCACTCGTCGTCTTCCCTGACGTCAAGAAGATAGGCCTGCGCGGGCACCTCGGCCGCCGGCACCGCACGCGGCCCGCCTGCTGTATTCATACCGCCTCCCTCGGGGCCATTCTCCCACCGGCGCACCGGCCCGGCCGGAAAACCCGGTGACTGGCTGACCCGGCCCGGTTACGCTGGGGCCATGATCGGGTGCTGGATCGTCCTTACCTAGCCGCGCTGCACGCCGGTGACGGCGCAGCGCGGCCACCCCTCTGGCGAGGGGTTTTCCCGTATCTGCGGCCGTAGACGGGCAGGGTGAGGACGATGAGCCAGGCAGCACCCGGGGATGCCGGATTCCCCATGTTCACCGAGTACGACCCGGGCCTGATCGAGGCCCGGTGGCAGGGCGTGTGGCAGGCCGAACGGACCTGGCAGGTCAGCAACACCGGCGGCGGCGATGACCGCGCCTACGTGCTGGAGCAACTGCCCTACAGCAGCGGCGAGCCGCACGTCGGGCACCTGAAGAACTACACCGTCGGCGATGTGGTGGCGCACTACTGGCGGCGCCGGGGCCGTTATGTGCTGCACCCGATGGGCTTCGACGCCTTCGGGCTGCCCGGCGAGAACCACGCGATCCGGGTCGGCGAGCATCCCCGGGTCAGCACGGACAAGTCGATCGCGGCGTTCCGCGAGCAGTTCCGCCGGTGGGGCCTGTCGGTCGACTGGAGCCGGGAAGTCAGCTCGCACGACCCGGCCTACTACCGCTGGACGCAGTGGATCTTCGGCCAACTGCACGCGGCCGGACTGGCCTACCGCAAGGAGGCGGCGGTCAACTGGTGTCCGCGGGACGAGACCGTACTGGCCAACGAGCAGGTGATCGACGGGTGCTGCGAGCGGTGCGACACCCCGGTGCGGACCCGGCAGATGAAACAGTGGTTCTTCCGCATCACCGCCTACGCCGACCGGCTACTGGCCGGCCTGGACCAGCTGGACTGGCCCGAGCACGTGAAGACCATGCAGCGGAACTGGATCGGCCGGTCCGAAGACGGGGCCAGCTACCGGCTGCGGGACTGGCTGCTGTCCCGGCAGCGGTACTGGGGCTGCCCGATCCCGGTCATCTACTGCGACGGCTGCGGCCCGGTGCCGGTGCCCGAGGACCAGCTGCCGGTGCTGCTGCCCGACCTGGACGACTACCAGCCGCGCGGGCGCTCACCGCTGGCCGCCGCCGGAGACTGGATGACCGCGGCCTGCCCGCGGTGCGGCGGCCCGGGCCGCCGGGAGAGCGACACCATGGACACGTTCGTCGACTCGTCCTGGTACTTCCTGCGCTACTGCGACCCGGGCAACACCACCGCGCCGTGGAGCGCGGACGCGGTCGCGGCCTGGATGCCGGCGGACTGCTACGTCGGCGGCGTGGAGCACGCCGTGCTGCACCTGCTGTACTCGCGTTTCCTGGTCAAGGCGCTGGCCGACCTGGGGCACCTGCCGGTGCAGGAGCCGTTCCGCCGGTTCTTCGCCCAGGGGATGATCACCCGGGACGGCGCGAAGATGTCCAAGTCCCGGGGCAACTCGGTCTCCCCCCGGGACATGATCGACCGGTACGGCGCGGACACCGCCCGGTGTTACGTGCTGTTCGCCGGCCCGCCGGTGCAGTCCGCCGAGTGGTCCGACCAGGGCATCGAGGGAGTGTACCGGTTCCTGGGCCGGGTGTGGCGGCTGACCGCCGAGGTGCTGGCCGCGCGCGGTGACGGCGACGGCGGGACGCCGGGGGCACGGCCGGGCCAGGACCAGGGCCAGGCCAAGGACGAGGCCCAAGACAAGGGCCAGAGCCAAGACAAGGGCCAGGACCGCGCGCTGCGGCGCGCCTGCGCCCGGGCGGTCCCCCAGGTCACCGCCGACATCGACGGCGGGTTCGGGTTCAACACCGCCATCGCCGCGCTGATGAAGCTGGCCAGCGACTGCGGCCGGGCGATCCGGGACGGCGTCAGCGCCGCGGTGGCCGCACAGGCACTGGCCACCCTGGCCTCGCTGCTGCAGCCGTTCGCGCCGCACCTGGCCAGCGAGGTCTACTACCAGATCACCGGCGAGCGGGTGTGGACGGTGCCCTGGCCGGCCGCCGACGAGAGCCTGCTGGCGGCCGGCACCGTAGAGATCGCCTGCCAGGTCAACGGCAGGCTGCACGGCCGGCTGACCGTCCCGGCCGGCGCCAGCGCGGCCGAGATGGAACGGGCCGCGCTGGCTGCCGGATATGTCCGGGACCAGCTGGCCGGGCGCACCCCGTCCCGGGTGGTCGTGGTGCCCGGCCGGCTGGTGAACATCGTGCTGTAGCCGACCGGGCCGCACCCGGGCCAGGTCAGGCGGGCGTCGTCACCGGCTGCTCCGCGCTCTCCTCGCTCTCGCCGATGCCGTACCGCGCGTACAGCCGGCGCAGCGGCCGCGGCGCCCACCAGTTCGCCCGGCCGAGCAGCCGCATGGTGGCCGGGACGAGCAGCACCCGGACCACGGACGCGTCCACGACGAGGGCGATCACCATGCCGACCCCGAGCAGCTTGATGAAGATGATGCCGGACGCGGAGAACGCCGCCACCACGATGATCAGCAGCAGCGCGGCCGAGGTGATGATCCCCCCGGTGCGCTGCAGGCCGTCCGCCACGGCGGCGGTGTTGTCCCCGGTGAGGTCGTAGCGCTCCCGGATCCGGGACAGCAGGAACACCTCGTAGTCCATGGACAGGCCGAAGATGATGGCGAGCATCAGGATCGGCATGCTCGGGTCGATGGTGCCGGTCGCCGTGAAGTTCAGCAGGCCGGACAGGTGGCCGTCCTGGAAGATCCACACGATGGCGCCGAACGCCGCCGACAGCGACAGCACGTTCATCACGATCGCCTTGACCGGCAGCACCACCGAGCCGAAGGCCAGGAACAGCAGGACGAACGTGGCCAGGCCCACCACCAGCGCCATCCAGGGCAGGGTGCCGCCCAGGCTGGACAGCTCGTCGACCAGCCCGGCGGTGGTCCCGCCGACCAGCACCGTGCCGCCGGGCGGCCCGGTGACCGCGCGGACCCGCTGCACGATCGCCCGCGCCTGCGGCGAGTAGGCCTCAGGAGCGAACCGCAGGTCCACCCGGGCCACGTCGCCCCTGGCCCCGGTGAACTGTGCGGAGGTGACCCCGGGCACCCGGTCGAGCCGGTTCATGTAGCCGTGCAGCGCGGCCCGCTGGGCCGGGGCGGAGACCGGGCCCGGCAGGGTGACCGTGGCTTCGATGGGGGTGGTCGCGTTGGCCGGGAAGCCGCGGTTCAGCGCCTCGGTGACCTGGTACGGCTGCGAGCTGACCGGCAGCACCCGGGCGTCGGTGCCGCCCCAGGCGACGGACAGGAACGGCGTGCCGAGCGCCAGCAGCGCGGCCACAATGACCACGGCGTACAGCACCGGCCTGCGCATCACGCTGCCCGCCAGGCGGCGCCACACCCCGCCGTGCTCATGCCCCTTAGCCCGCGCCGTGCCTGTCCCACGGCGCACCCGCAGCGAGTTCACCCGGCGTCCGAGCAGCGCCAGCAACGCGGGCAGGATGGTCAGCGCGGCGACCATGTCGACGGCGACCGTGGCCACCCCGCCGAACCCCATCGACCGCAGGAACACCTCGGGGAACAGCATCAGGCTGGACAGCGCCACCGCGACGGTGATGCCGGAGACCGCGACCGTCCGCCCGGCGGTGGCCACCGTCCGGGCCACCGCCCGCTCGACCGTCGGCTGCCGGTGCAGCTCCTCGCGGAACCGGCCCACCATGAACAGGCCGTAGTCGATGGCCAGGCCGACGCCGAGGATCGTGGTGATGTTCAGCGAGTAGGTGGACACTGAGGTGGCCAGCGCGATCAGCCGCAGCACGGCGAACGAGCCGAGGATCGCGACGCCCCCGATGGCCAGCGGCAGGACGGCCGCGGTCAGGCTGCCGAAGATCAGCAGCAGCAGGACGAGCAGCACCGGCATGGAGAACCCCTCGGCCCGCCCGATGCCGGCCTTGACCTGGTTGTTGATCGATTCCTCGGTGGGGATGGTGCCGCCCACCACGGTGCGCAGCCCCGGCACGCCGAGATCGGCCTTGATCGCGTCGTAGCTGCTGGTCCTGGCCTGATCGCTACCCCCGGCCAGTTGCAGCACGGCATAGCTCTCGTGCCGGCCGGCGCCGGCGAACGCGGGTGAGCCGGTGGACCAGTAGGTCTGCGTGGACGTGACCCGGCTGTGCGGCAGCGCGGCCAGGCTCCGGGTCACCGCGTCCCGGTAGGCCGGGTCGGTCACGGTCAGCGTGCCGCTGCGGTACAGCACCACGACGTCGGCGGCATTGCGGCCGAACGCGGCCGCCGCGGCGTTGGCCTCGTGCTGGCTCTGGCTGCTGGGCGGGGTGAAGCCGCCGGAGGACTGCAGCGCGCCGAACACGCCGGTCCCCCAGGCGGCGGCGCCGGCCACCGCGGCCAGCGCGATCAGCAGCGCGACGAGCCGCCGCCGGTAGACCGCACGCCCCCAAGTCTCGAACATGGTGCCTCCGTATGCAGGTGCTCACGATGTGGCTGACGAGCGGAAACGCCGGATAGAGTGAACGGTAATAACTATGTATACGGCGTTAACTAACGTCAAGTCCGTTAGCGTACGAGCCCCCGGCTGAAAGTATGCTGAGAGCCCACCGGTAAGGAGGCACGCCGTGGTTCAGGCTCCGCGCCGCCGGGACCGGGTGCGCGCCGCGACCGTGCAGGAGATCAAGCAGACCGCGCGCCGCCTGGTGGTCCAGGCGGGACCGGACGCGGCCACGCTGCGGGCGATCGCCCGCGAGATGGGCATGACCGCGCCCGGCCTCTACCGGTATTTCGGCAGCCACGAAGAGCTCATCAAGCACGTCATCGCCGACATCTTCGGCGAGCTGGCGGACCGCCTGCAGACGGCCATCCACGCCGCGGCCGCCGGCACCGCCGGACAGGGGGAGCTGGCCGAGCTGACCGCCAAGATGGTGGCGGCGTGCCGCGAGTTCCGCCACTGGGCGCTGACCCACAAGGCGGAGTACAGCCTGGTATTCGGCACACCGCTGCCAGGGATGGACGAGCGGGACGAGATCATCGCCGAATGCGGGCGGAGGTTCGGCGCGACGTTCTTCACGCTGTTCTTCGAGCTGTGGCAGCGCAACCCGTTCCCGGTTCCGGCCCCCGGTGAGGTCGACCCCGGCCTGCGCGAGCAGCTGGAAACCTACCGTGCCCGGCTCGGCGCCGGGCTGACCGAGGCCGAGCTGCCGGTCGGCGCGATGCTGGCGTTCCTGCGCTGCTGGACCCGGCTGTACGGGGCGGTGACGCTAGAGGCGTTCGACCACCTGCGGTTCGCACTCGACGACGCCTCGCCGATGTTCGAGTACACGCTGGCCGAGATGGCCGCCCCGCTCGGCCTGACCTACCCGCCGCCAGACCCCGGCGGCACGCCAGGCTGACGCCAGACCGGCGCCGGACCGGCGCCCGGCCGACACCGGGCCGGCGGCAACCTCAGCAAGCGCGTAGACATCGCATCGCAGCCTTGGTACTAATAGTTAGGAAAGTTTCCTGCCTTAATCATCGGGCGCGGACCGGAACCAGCAGCAACCGGGACGCCGCCCCCGAGGGACGCCCAGCCCCCGGCCGGCGCGTCCAGCCCCCGACGCCCATCCGCTCCGACCTCAACCGGAGGCTTCGCATGGCCCACGGCGTTCGAAAGGTTCTGATTTCCGGAATAACCATCCTGTTCCCGGCCGCGGGTCTGGCGGCCGTGATCCCGGCGGCGCCGGCCTTCGCGGCCGCGGCCGCCTTCCCGGCCCACTATTCCGCCCCGTACCTGCAGATCGAGAGTTCGGACGCGGGCGACATGGCCGCCGACATGAGCGCGAGCGGCGGCAAGTTCTACTCGCTCGCGTTCCTCACCCCCAAGTCCGGCTGCACGCCGGAGTGGGAGGACAACGGCGACTCCCTGGGCGCCTTCACCTCCCAGGTCAGCGCGCTCCAGCAGGCCGGCGGCAACGTGATCCCGTCATTCGGCGGAGAATCCGGCGGCGAACTCGCGCAGACCTGCACCTCGGTCTCCAACCTGGAGGCCGCCTACGCCAAGGTCGTCAGCACGTACCACGTCACCCGCCTCGACTTCGACATCGAAGGCAGCGTGCTCAACGCCACCTCGGCGAACAACCGCCGCGACCGGGCGCTCGCCGAACTCCAGTCGGCCGACCCGTCGGTGCAGATCGACTTCACCGTCCCCGTCGACCCGACCGGTATGGAATCCAACGCGACTAGCATGCTCAAGGGCGCGGCGAAGGCGGGCGTCAACGTCAGCCTCGTCAACATCATGACCATGGACTTCGGCAACGGGCAGAATCCGCTGACCGACGCCAAGTCCGCGGCCAACGCGTCCGTGCCCCAGCTCGAGTCCATCTTCGGCGTCTCGTCGGCGCAGGCCTGGAACATGCTCGGGCTGACCCCGATCGCCGGCAAGAACGACGACAACGAGAACTTCACCCAGTCCGACGCGACCTCCCTCGAGTCGTTCGCCGCATCCAACGGTGCCGGTGAGCTCGCCTTCTGGGAAGTCGACCAGTACGACAAGCACCTCGGCTACGCCTACTCGAAGATCTTCAACCAGATCACCAGCGCAGACAGCCAGGGCTTCGCCACCCAGTAATGCTCATCGCCGCCCGGCGCGGGCAGGTCAGCCGCGCCGGGCGGTGATGATCCAGGTCCGGGCGTCCAGCGCCACGCCCTCGCTGGTGACGTGCGCGGCCAGCGCCGCACGCAGCCGGTCCACCGCGCGGGCCGCCGCGGCCTCGTCCATCTCCGCCAGCATCTCGGCATTGGCCGGCAGGCTGGTGGCCAGGCCGCAGGCGGTGTCCACGTCATCTCCGTAGAACACCGGCTGATGCACGCCGGTCAGGCTGATGCCGGTAAACCCGGCCGTGCCGAGAATTGCCTTGACGGTGGCCGGGTCGGCCAGCGTGAACGGGTGACCGGTGACGGCCAGTTCCGGCATCTCCGGGCGGCCGGTCAGCGCCTGCCGGAACAGCAGCGGCCACTCGTTCGCCTCCCGGGCCTGCCAGGTCAGCAGCGCCAGCCGGCCGCCCGGGCGCAGCGCCCGGGCGATGTTGCCGAACGCGGCCGCCAGGTCGTCGAAGAACATCACGCCGAACCGGCTGATCGCGACGTCGAACCGGCCCGGCTCGAACCAGTGCACCTGCGCGTCCGCCCGGTCGAAGGTGACGTTGCCCAGGCCTTCGCTGGCGCTGAGCCGGCGGGCCACCGCCAGCATGGCTTCGGACAGGTCCACGCCCAGCGCGTTTCCCCGCGCGGCGGCCTGGGCGGCCTGCCGGGTGGTCTGGCCGGTGCCGCACCCGACGTCGAGGACCTGGTCGGTGGGGGTGACGGCGGCAGCGAGGCGCAGCCGTTCATTATGCAATCTGACCTGAGCGTCGATCAGCTGTGGCTGCTTGGCGCGGCGCTCGCCACCGGGGCCGTTCCACAGCGCGATCGCCTTGGCGTTGGCGGTCATGCGCTGCGCCAGACCGGGGCGGTCAGGCAGGTGGGCCCGCCGTCGCCCTTGACCGAGATTTCCGAGCCCGGGTAGCTGTGCACCTCGCAGCCGTGCGCCTCGAGCAGGGCCCGGGTCCGCGGGTTGCCGTCCAGCATGACCACCTGGCGGGGCCGCACGGCGAGCACGTTGCAGGCCATCGTCTCGTACTCCTCGGCTGGGACGGCCACGACGGTGACGCCGCGGCCGGCCAGCGTCTGCATCAGCGCCACCGGTGCCAGCGGCGGGTAGACCAGGGCCAGGTCGCCGGCCAGCGGCGAGATGAACGACATCAGGTGCAGCACGTGGTCCGGGCCGCGGCCGTGCGGCACGTCCACCGACTCCACCGTTATCCCTTCGGGGGCCAGCAGGCCGGCCAGCTGGCGGAGCGCCTCGGCGTTGGTGCGGTAGCTGCGCCCGGCCAGCAGCGTCTGCTCGTCCAGCCAGATGTAGTCGCCGCCGTCGGTGCGGGCGGTGCCGGTGAGCCTGCCGATGACCGGCACGCCGGCCGCGGCCAGCGCCTCCCCGAGGTGCCCGGGCTCGGCGGCGCGCACCGGCTTGGCCATCTGGAACAGCACCGCGCCGGTGCCTGCCATCAGCCCGGGATCGCGCAGGTAGGTGCTGTCCACCAGGCCGGGCAGCGGGCCGGCCACCTCGACCTCGCAGCCCAGGCCGGACAGCAGCTCGCAGAACTGCTCGTGCTGGCGGGTGAGCAGATGCGGGGCCGGCGGCCGCCAGTCCGCGGCGGCGAAGTCGCCGGTGACCGCGGGGCGGCGGACCAGCACCCGGCGCAGCGGCGCGCTCATCGAGCGGACGCCGTAGCGCGGCGCGGTGCCAGGCTGCGCCTGGGCCGGGTTCGGTGGTGGGGCGATCTCGGCTTCGGCCATGCGCGCACCTCCCAGTCACGTGACGCTGCTGCGTGACGCTGCGGGCGGCGTCACGTACCGGACAATAACGTGAGCCTGCCCGCGGCGTCAGTCCTGCTGACCGGCCAGCCGCTGGTAGGCGGGGGTGAGCAGCGCGGCCAGATCCTGGCCGCGAACCGCGACGGCCGGCGGCTCGAAGGAGCGGAGCAGCAGGTCGGGCGCGGACACCGGGGTGGCGCGCAGCGCGCGTAGCGTGGGCAGCGCGCGCAGCCGGGCCGGGCTGAGGCCGGGCGACCAGAACGCGTCGGCGGTGCCGGCCAGCGGAGTGTCGGGCAGGCCGGCCAGCGGGCCGGGTGGATCCTGTTCACCGTCCTGGTCCCTGCCCCGCTGGACCGGCCCCGTGCCCCGGCCGGCGGCCTTGGCGGCCTCAGCGGCCTGGACGGCGGCGATCCGGCGCAGCGCGGTGAGCAGGTCCTCGCGGCTGCGGCCGCGCCAGGCGAGCATGCCGAACGCGTCGTCGTCGAACGCCTCGGCCAGCACGTAACAGACCGCGGCCAGGTGCTTGCACGGCACCTCCCAGTCCGGGCAGGAGCAGGACATCGTCATGTCCGCGGCGGACCTGACGTCGCCGGCCGAACGCGGGAACAGCGGCGTGCCGCAGGCGGTGAACACCTCCTCGATCTCGTGTGGCATCTCACCGGCCAGCAGCTTGGCCCGGAACAGCGCGCGGGCGGCCAGCGCCTGCTCCACCCGGTCCCACTGCCGCGCGGTCAGCGGCAGCACAGCGATTCGCACCCGGTACGGCTTTACCCGCGATCCCTGCACCTCGGCGGTGACGTACCCGGTGCTCAGCTCGAAGCCGAGCACCTGACCGCGGCGGGCGTAGTGGCGGCCGCGGGCCAGCCTGCCGCTCATGCCCAGCGACTCCAGCACGCCGATGAACCGCCGCGACCACCACTGCTCGCCGATCGCGCCACGCCTGCTGCGCGCCTGCACCCCGCCCTCGACCCGGATCGGGCTGGACTTCTCCGGCCAGGGCCCGGACCAGGGCCTCCCGGTTGGCCGCGCGTTCATTCCGGCACCCTCATTCCGATACCGCCTCCGGGGAGAGGGCGATGACCTTGCGCAGTTCGGCGACGGACAGTTCGGTGAGCCAGGACTCGCCGGTGCCGACGATCCGCTCGGCCAGCGCCTTCTTCTCCTCGATCATCGCGTCGATTCGCTCCTCCAGCGTGCCGACGCAGACGAACTTGCGCACCTGGACGTCCTTGCGCTGGCCGATGCGGAACGCCCGGTCGGTGGCCTGGTCCTCGACGGCCGGGTTCCACCACCGGTCCACGTGGATGACATGGCTGGCCGCGGTGAGGTTCAGCCCGGTGCCGCCCGCCTTCAGCGACAGCAGGAACACGGCGGGCTCGGTCATCTGCTGGAAGTCGGCCACCATGGCGTCGCGCCGTTTTTTGGGTGTGCCGCCGTGCAGGTAGAGCACCGGGCAGCCGAGCCGGGCGGCCAGGTGCGGCTGCAGCATCGCGCCGAACTCCGCGTACTGGGTGAAGGCCAGCGCCTTGTCGCCCTCGGCCACGACCTCGTCGCAGATCTCCTCGAGCCTGGCCAGCTTCCCGGACCGGCCGGGCAGCCGGGAGCCGTCGCCGAGCAGGTGCGCGGGGTGGTTGCAGACCTGCTTGAGCTTGGCCATGGTGGCCAGCACCAGGCCGCGCCGCTCGATGCCCTCCTCGGCCGCCTCGATCCTGGCCATCATGTCGGTCACCGTGGCCTGGTACAGCGAGGCCTGCTCGGCGGTCAGGTTGCACCAGACCTTCATCTCCAGCTTGTCCGGCAGGTCAGAGATGATCGACTTGTCGGTCTTCAGCCGGCGCAGAATGAACGGCCCGGTGGCCCGGCGCAGCCGCTCGGCCGCCTCGTCGTCGGCGTTGCGCTCGATCGGGATGGCGAACGTCTTCCGGAACTTCTCCGCCGGCCCCAGCAGCCCCGGGTTGGTGAACTCCATGATCGACCACAGATCGGCCAGCCGGTTCTCCACCGGGGTGCCGGTGAGCGCGATCCTGGACCCGGCGGGCAGGCTGCGCACCGCCTGCGCCTGCCGGGTCGCGTGGTTCTTGATGTTCTGCGCCTCATCGCAAACCACCCGGGCCCAGTTGACCTTGGCCAGCGCCGCCCGGTCCCGGGTCGCGACCCCGTACGTGGTGATCACCAGGTCCGCCCCGGCCAGCGCCCCGGCCAGCTCATCCCCGGACAGCCGCCCCGCCCCGTGATGCACATGCACCCGCAGCCCGGGAGTGAACCGCGCCGCCTCCCGCTCCCAGTTCCCCACCACCGACATCGGGCAAATAACGAGTGAGGGTCCTTCCTGACTTGCTGGCGCCGACGCGGAGTCCGGGTGCCCATTCAGGACAAGCAGGCACAAAGTGGACGGGGTCTTACCCAGGCCCATATCATCCGCGAGAACCGAGCCGAGGCCGAGGCGGCCGAGGAAGGACAGCCAGGCGACGCCGCGCTCCTGGTAGGGGCGGAGTTCGCCGTGGAAGCCGTCCGGGGTGGCGACGGGTTCGAGGCGGCGGTCGGCGTGGCCGGAGAGCAGGTCGCCGAGCCAGCCGTCGGCGTCCACGCCGACCAGCGGGAGGGTGTCACCGTCGGAGTCGCTGTCTTCGCCGGGGAGGCCGGGGCCGTGCAGGCCGGCCATCAGCGCGTCGGCGGCCGACATGGTGCCGGACCGGCTGCGCTCCAGGAACTTCAGCGCGGCCTTGAGGTGCTTGTCGTCGAGTTCCACCCACTGGCCGCGCAGCCGGACCAGCGGGACCTTGAGCCTGGCCAGCTCCTCCAGCTCGGCGGGATCGAGCTCCTGGTCGCCGACGGCCAGGTCGTACCGGAAGTTGACCAGGTCCTGCATGCCGAACCGGGGGTCGGTCACCGATCCGGACCCGGCCGAGGACTGGGTCCGGGTGGTGAGCTTGAGGCCGAGCCGG
>DASYAV010000231.1:0-63015 GCA_036501145.1 Streptosporangiaceae bacterium
ACCGCAGCAGCAGCGCGGTGTCAAGCGCGGCCACGGCGGCCTCCCATCCCTTGTCCTCGTGGCTGTCCGGCAGACCGCAGCGGTCCCGGGCCTGCTCCAGGCTGTCACAGGTGAGCACGCCGTTGCCGACCGGGATACCGGCGTCCAGCGCCGCCCGGGTGAGGCCGGCCGTGACCGCGTCGCATACGTACTCGAAGTGCGGCGTGCCACCCCTGATCACCGCGCCCAGGCAGACCACCGCATCGTGCCGCCGGGCCAGCTCGGCCGCGACCACCGGCAGCTCCACCGCGCCGGCCACCCGGACCACCAGCGGCTGCTCGATGCCGCAGGCCCGGGCCGCGGCCACCGCCCGCGCGGTGAGCGCGTCGGTGATCTCCGCGTGCCAGCGGGTGGCCGCGATGGCCAGCGACAGGCCCGCGGCGTCGACGGTGGTCGCGCCGGGGCGGCCCTCTCCGCTCACCGCGCTTTCGCTTGCGGAGCGGTCGTAGCAGCGCCGTTCGGGAGGGCCAGGTTGTCGAGCTGATGCCCGAGACGATCCCGCTTGGCGGTGAGATAGCGAAGGTTCTCCTCGGTGACCAGGACGGGCAGTGCTGAGCGCCCGGCCACCTCGATGCCGAATCCGGACAGGCCGTCGACCTTCGCCGGGTTGTTGGTCAGCAGCCGGATCGAGCGGATGCCCAGGTCGAGGAGCATCTGCGCGCCGGTGGAGTACTCCCGGGCGTCAGCGGGCAGCCCCAGCTCGAGGTTGGCGTCCACGGTGTCGGCCCCGGCGTCCTGCAGGTGGTAGGCCTGCAGCTTGCTCAGCAGGCCGATGCCGCGGCCCTCACTGGCGATCGCGGCCATCGCCGCGGCAAGCTGGGCGCCGCAGTCGCAGCGCCGGGAGCCGAACACGTCGCCGGTCAGGCATTCGGAGTGCACCCGGGTCAGTACCTGCTCGCCGTCGCCGAGCTCGCCCAGGACCAGGGCGACGTGCTCGGTGCCATCGACGGAGTTCAGGTAGCCGAACGCCTGCCATTCGCCGTAGGCGTTGGGCAGCTTGGTCTGCGCCGCCCGGCGGACCATCTGCTCGGTGTGCCGCCGGTACTCGATGAGCTGGGAGATCGAGATCAGCGCCAGGCCGTGCTCGTCGGCGAACTTGCGCAGCGCGGGCAGCCGGGCCATCGAGCCGTCGTCGTTGACCACCTCGGACAGCACGCCGACCGGTTCCAGCCCGGCCAGCCGGGCCAGGTCGACCGCGGCCTCGGTGTGCCCGGGCCTGCGCAGCACGCCTCCCTCGGTGTAGCGCAGCGGGAAGATGTGACCGGGGCGGACCAGCTCGTAGGGCTCGGTGGCCGAATCCACCAGGGCCTTGACCGTGCGGGCGCGGTCGGCGGCCGATATCCCGGTGCTGACGCCGTCCCGCGCGTCCACGCTGATCGTGAACGCGGTCCGCATCCGCTCGTTGTTCTCGGTGGTCATCAGCGGAATCTGCAGCCGGTCCAGCTCCCGGCCGGGCATCGGCACGCAGATGACCCCGCTGGTGTAGCGGATCATGAAGCCGAGCAGCTCGGGGGTGGCCTTTGTGGCGGCGAAGATGATGTCGCCTTCGTTCTCCCGGTCCGCGTCGTCCACCACGACGACCGGGCGGCCGGCCGCGATGTCGGCGACCGCGCGCTCGACGGTGTCCAGCGGGACGCCGTCCTGGATGTCCTGGGGCTGCGCTGGCTGGGGCTGCACTGGCTGGGGCTGCACTGTCTCGGTCATGACCTTGCGCTCTCGGTTGGCTGGACTCCCCCGGCGAGCAGCTTCTCGACGTACTTGGCGATCACGTCCACCTCGAGGTTGACCGTGTCGCCGGGCTGCTTGCGGCCGAGCGTGGTGCGCTGCAGCGTCTCCGGTATCAGGCTGACCTCGAACCACGGAGGGTCCTCGCCGGCCGCGGAGACGGTCAGGCTGACCCCGTCCACGCTGACCGAGCCCTTCTCGACCACGTACCTGGCCAGCGGGGCGGGCAGCGAGACCCGCACGACGTCCCAGTTGCTCCCCGGGCTGCGGGAGATGATCGCGCCGGTGCCGTCCACGTGTCCCTGGACCATGTGGCCGCCGAGCCTGCCGTCCAGCCGCATCGGGCGTTCCAGGTTGACCCGGCTGCCGGGCCGCAGGTCGCCGAGCGAGGACCGGTTCAGGGTTTCGGCCATGACGTCGGCGGTGAACGTGCCGTCCCGGGTCCCGGTGACGGTCAGGCAGACGCCGTTGATGTTCAGTGAGTCGCCGTGGCTCGCGTCGCTGATGACCAGCGGGCCGCGCACGGTGATCCGTGCCGCGTCCGCAAGCCGCTCGACGCCGACGACCTCGCCGAGCTCTTCCACGATTCCGGTGTACATCCGCAGTTCCTCCTCCGGCCGGCATCCGCCGCGGCTCCGGGGGAACATGCGGTTCGCGCGCATGCGCGCGAACACGGCCTGTTACGGCCGCGCGCCTCCTCCCATCCGGACTTTAACCGTCGGTCCCGGAATTTCACCGGGTCAGCCGACCGCTCCGCCACGGGCTTGCCCCACGGACGCTGCGGCCGGGTCGCGGACTTTCACCGCCGGCTCGGAGTTTCACCGACCCCGGAGTACGCGTTACTCAGTTAACCAGTGTGCCATGAGAGGTATTCCCGGATGTGCCCCGGTAGCGGCGCAGCCGGCCGGGGCACGAGGGCGGCGCATGCCGACCTGCCGGGGCCGGCGGCCCGGGTGGGTCAGTGGCCCCGGGTGCCGCGCGCGGTTGGTCAGCCGGTCCAGGCGGCGTGCGCGGTGGCCTGCTCGGCGTGCCGGCGCAGCTGGCGGACCGCCGCGGCCGGGTCGTCGGCGCTGTACACGGCCGAGCCGGCCACGAACACGTCCGCGCCCGCCTCGGCGCAGCGGCCGATGGTCTGCTCGTCCACGCCGCCGTCCACCTGGAGCCAGACCGAGCCGCCGTGCCTTGTGATCAGCTCCCGGGCGCGGGTCAGCTTGGGCAGCACCAGGTCCAGGAACCGCTGGCCGCCGAAGCCCGGCTCGACCGTCATCAGCAGCAGCATGTCCACCTCGGGCAGCAGCCCGGCGTACGGCTCGATCGCGGTGCCCGGGTTGACCGCCAGCCCGGCCCTGGCCCCGGCCGCCCTGATCGCCCGCAGCGTCCGCACCGGGGCGCGGGCCGCCTCCGCGTGCACGGTCACGTTGCGCGCGCCGGCCTCGGCGAACGGCGGCGCCCAGCGGTCCGGGTCCTCGATCATCAGGTGGCAGTCCAGCGGCAGGCTGGCGTGCTTGAGCAGCGCCTCGACCACCGGCAGGCCGAGGGTGAGGTTGGGCACGAAATGGTTGTCCATGACGTCCACGTGCAGCCAGTCGGCCACGCCTGCGACCGCCTCCGCCTCCTCGGCCAGCCTGGCGAAGTCGGCGGACAGCACGCTGGGAGAAATCTGCACGGCCATGTCAGTGCGGAGTCTAGAGCGTGCCGGGCCACCTCGGCGAGGCGCGCCGCGGCGCCGTCGCTAGCGGCTTTCCCTGAGCCGGGCCTGGGACGTCGACGCGCTTGGCGATCTCGGCGTTCTTGTGGCCGAACAGCTGCAGACCGAGGATGTGACTCTGATCGCAAAGTTGGCGGCAGATTATCTGCGCTATCTGGCGGGATGAGGAAGCTCTGGGGGCGGGACGGGATCGCCGGGTTGGTCAGTTCAAGAGGTGTGTTCCGGTGGGCCCGGTGACGTGCTGGAGCATGATGTGGGCGAGCTGCTGGACCTGGGATGGCAGGGGCACGTAGCCGTTGGCGGCGGCGTAGGCCTGGCCGTGGTGGGTGAGCCAGTCCAGCATGGCGACCAGGGCCTGGCCGCGGGCCTGGCTGGGCTGATGGGTGTAGACCAGCGCCCAGCTGTACCCGCTGATCGGGTAGCTGCTGGTGCCGGGCTGGTTGACGATGGAGAAGTCGGCCGGGGTGATGGCGGGTTTCTGGGCGGCATCGGCCGTGACGGTCTGGGTGGTTGGGGTGACGTAGTTCCCGGCCTGGTTGCGGATGGCGGCGAACGGCAACAGCAGTCCCTTGGAGTAGGCCTGTTCGACGTAGCCGATGGAGAACGGGGTGCGATACACGGCGGTGGCCACCCCGGGGTTGCCTTCGGCTCCTTCCCCGGCCGGCCAGCTGAGCGACTTGCCGGTGCCGACCTTGGCCGCCCAGGCCGCATCGATGCCGGACAGGTAGCTGCTGAAGATGTAGGTGGTGCCACTGCCGTCGGAGCGGTGCACGACGTTGATCGCCGCGGGTGGGAGAGACAGGTGCGGGTTGAGCGCGGTGAGGGCCGGGTCGTTCCAGCGGGTGATCTGCCCGAGGTAGATGGCCGCGAGCACCGGGCCGGTCAGGTGCAGCCGGGCTCCGGCCGGGAGGGACAGGTTGTAGACGACGCCTTCGCCGCCCAGGTCGACGGGGAGTTGGGTGATGGGGCCTTTGGCGGCAGCCTGCTCGGTGGCGGTCATCGGCACGTCGGAGGCGCCGAAGCTGACCTGCCCGGCGCTGAACGCGGCGATGCCTGCGCTGCTGCCCACGGCGGAATAGCCGATGCTCACGCCGGGATGCTGCTGCTGGTACCGGGCGAAGGCCACGGCGAAGAACGGCGCGTCGAACGTCGAGCCGGACCCGGTGAGGGTGGGGGGATGGCCGCCGGGGCCGGTGCTGGCCACGGCCACCGGCGACGCTAGGGTGCCTGTGCTGGCCGCGCTGCTGCAGGCGCCGACCGCGAAGAGGGTGATCACCGCGGCCGCGGCCGCGGTGGCTGGGTGGTGGTGCGGGGTGCCGCGGGACCGATGGTGGCCTGTCATTGTGTGCTCCTCTGCTGCGGCCCGGAGCGGGCTCAGGGCGGCGGGACGGCCCGGGTCCAGGCCTGGGCGCCCATCTGGACCGCTTCCCAGGGGCTGCCCAGCGGCGGGGTGTAGGACAGGTCCAGGTCGCTGACCGCGTCCACGGTCATGCCGTGGAAGATTGCGGTGGCGGCGATGTCGGCGCGCTTGGCGATCTCGGCGTGCCGGTGGCCGAACAGCTGCACGCCCAGCAGACGGCCGGTGCCGCGGTCACCGGTGACCCGCATGCTGATGCGGTGGCTGCCGGGGTAGTAGGCCTTGTGGTCATCGGCCTCAGACGCCACGGTCACCGGGTCGAACCCGGCGGCGGTGGCTTCGTGGTCGCGCAGCCCGGTCCGGGCGGCGGCCTGGTCGAAGATCTTGACGACCTGGGTGCCGAGGCTGCCGGCGAACTCCCGGTGCCCGCCGAGGGCGTTCTCCCCGGCGACCCGGCCCTGTTTGTGTGCGGTGGTGCCCAGCGGCAGGTAGGTCTCGCCGAGCAGCCGGTGGTGGGTGATCACGCAGTCCCCGGCCGCGTACACGCCGGGCAGGCTGGTCCGCATGCCCCGGTCCACCGCGATCGTGCCGCGGGCGGCCAGCGTCGCCCCGGCCTCTGCGGCGAGGCTGGTGTCGGGCCGGACGCCGACGACGACCAGGACCATGTCCGCCGCGCGGTTCACCGGCCTGCCGTCGGCTGTGGTGGCCTCGACCCGGAGCCGTCCCGGCTGCCCGGCGGGGGCGCGGGTGATCTGCCGGGCGGTGGTACCGGTCAGCACCTCCACGCCGTGGCCGGTGAGCTGGCCGCGGGCGAGCTGGCCGAGTGCCGGGTCGACGGTGGGCAGCACCTCGGGCAGCTGTTCCATCTGGATGACCGACAGGCCGCGGGTGGTCAGCGCGTCGGCCATCTCCAGGCCGATGTACCCGGCGCCGATGATCACCGCGGTGGCGGGCTGCCGCTGTTCCAGGGTGCGCATGACGGCGAACGTGTCGCCCATCGAGTGCAGCAGGTGCACGCCATCGCCGGCGCCCAGGGCGTCCGGGCCGGCCAGGCCGCCGACCGGCGGGCGCACCGGCACGGCGCCGGTGCCGATGATCAGCTGGTCGTAGCCGATCAGTTCCTCCGCGCCGCCGGGGGAGGTCACCAGCAGCTTGCGGCCTGCGGCGTCGATCCGGCGGGCGGTGGTGTCCAGCCGCAGGCTCATCCCGGTGGCTTGCAGGTCGGCGGTGGTCCGGTGGGCCAGGTTGCGCCAGTGCGTCACTTCCCCCGACAGGTAGTAGGGGATGCCGCAGATGGAGAAGTTCGGGAAGGCGTCCGCGACGACCACGCTCACCTCGGCGCCGGGGTCAAGCTCGCGGGCCCGCAGGGCGGCGCTGATCCCCGCGTCGCTGCCGCCGATCATGACCAGGTGCATGCCGTCCTCCCGTTCGGGTTCCGCCCGTCAGTGCGGGCGTGGCCGGCTGGCCGGCCGGCCTGCCGGTGGTGATGCGCCGTCGGCCGCGGCACGTGCCGCCGTGTGCCGGTCTTGGTCCTGGTGGTGGGGGACGATGACCTCCGCGGCGTCGGCGGCCGTGACGCCCGGATAAAGCGCCCGGATCACGATGATGGCCAGCGCGCCGCCGATGATCTCGGCGGCGATGAAGGGCGGCACCGATGAGGGGGCGATGCCCGCGAAAGTGTCCGAAAACATCCGGCCCACCGCGATCGCCGGGTTGGCGAAGCTGGCCGAGGAGGTGAAGAAGTAGGCCGCCCCGATGTAGGCGCCCACTGCCGCCGGGGCGGACCGGCTGCGTCCTGACCGGGCCAGCGCGAAGATCACCAGGATCAGGCCGAGGGTCGCGACGATTTCAGACAGGAAATGCGCGCCCGATGCCCGGTGCTTGGCCGAGATGCTGACCGCCGGTTCGGAGAACATCAGGTTCGCTACCACCGCGCCGCCGGTGCAGCCGGCCACCTGGACCGGCAGGTAGGCGGCGGCATCCCGCCAGGACAGGCCGCCGAAGGCGGCGTCCACGAACGACACCACCGGGTTGAAATGGCCGCCGGACACCGGGCCGAACATCAAGATGATGGCGAACAGCCCGGCCGCGGTCGCCGTGGCGTTTTCCAGCAGCTCCAGCCCGGTCGCGTCCGGGGACAGCCGCTGCGCGGCGATACCCGAGCCGATCACCACCGCGGTCAGGAACGCGCTGCCCAGCAGTTCGGCCAGTAGCCGCCGCCACAACGCGATGCCGTTCACTGGCCCTCCCAGCTGCTGATCACCACGTGTCCGGGTCCCGGTTCCCATCACGGCTTCCATTGACAGATGTCGATGCAGATGGTCCCAGCTTGCCAGTCTGCATAGATGCCCGTCAAGATAGGAGCATGTCAATGCAGCCAGGCCACGGGACGCTAGGGCTCACCCCGGCGGCTGGGCCGCGGGCCGGTGGCGAGGCGTGCGCGATACCGCTGGTCCGCGAGCCGGTGGGCGAGGCGGCGGCCGCCGGGCTGGCGCAGGTGTTCAAGGCCCTCGGCGACCCGGTCCGGCTGCGGCTTGTGTCGCTGATCGGGGCCCACCAGGGCGGCGAGGTCTGTGTCTGCGACCTGACCACCGCCTTCGACCTGACCCAGCCCACCATCAGCCACCACCTCAGAGTGCTGCGCGAAGCCGGGATCATCACCAGCGAGCGGCGCGGCACCTGGGTCTACTACCGCCTGGTCCCCGCCGCGCTGGAACGCATGGCCGCGCTCCTGTCCGCTGCCGAGCCGGCCGCGGCCCGCTGAGCAGCGCTCCGGCGGTCTCGCCGCAGAAAAGGCCGGGCCGCGGTCACGGCGCTGACCACCGTAACCGCGGCCCGGCGCACAGCGCGCGGCCTATCCAGGCCGTCGGGCGGCCCGGCCGGATGCGCGGGGCGCGTGCCTGGTTCTACTGCTAGCAGCGGTCCTGCGCCGGGCCGGCCGCCGCACCGGCCGTCTGGGCCTCGGTGCTGCAGCAGGCCGGGGCGTCCGGGTCCTCGGCGTAGAAGGTCGGGCTGTCGGCCAGGACGGTGTAGATCTCCCAGGACTCGCCGTCGGGTGCGCCCTGGACCCAGAACTTGTCCTGCTTGGCGTAGCAGCAGGTGGTGCCGGGCTCCTCGGCCCCGGCCAGCCCAGCGCGGGCCAGGCGGTCCTGCTCGGCCTCGACGGTGCTGGTGTCGGGGACCTCGACGCCGAGGTGGTTGAGGCTGCCGCCCTGGCCGGGGTTTTCCAGCAGCACGAGCTTGAGCGGCGGCTCGGCGATGGCGAAGTTGGCGTACCCCGGCCGCCGCTTGGCGGGCTCGGTGCCGAACAGCCGCGTGTAGAAGGTCACGGCCTGGTCGATGTCGTTGACGTTGAGGGCGAGCTGCAGACGGCTGGGCATGCGAACCTCCGGAATCAGACATTGATACTTGTCTATATCTCTCGGCGCCGAGCTTGCCACAGACATCGGACTCTGTCAATATAGACGTATGTCTAAGCCTTTGGTGGTACTGCCCGCTGGTGACGCGGGCGCCTGCTGTACGGCGCCGGCCCAGGTCGTGCTGCCCGGCGCGCAGGACGACGCGGTGTGCTGCGCCCCGCTGTCGCAGGGGCCGCTGTCCCTCGAGCAGGCCGAGCAGGTCGCGCCGCTGCTGAAGGCCCTGGCCGACCCGGTCCGGCTGCGGCTGATGTCGCTGGTCGCCTCGCGTCCCGGCGGCGAGGCGTGCGTGTGCGACCTGACCGCCGGCTTCGACCTGTCCCAGCCGACGATCAGCCACCACCTCAAGGTGCTGCACGAGGAGGGCCTGCTGGACCGCGACAAACGCGGCGTGTGGGTCTACTACAAGGTCCGCTCGCAGGCCATGGCCAGCCTCGGCGCCCTGATCGGCTACCCCGGACCGGCCTGACCAGCCACCCGGGCGGGACTTGCCTCCCCGTCGTTCACTTACATAGTTCAGATTCCGATGTATAGTACAGTTGTGACTGTATCGACCGTGGCGGATCTGGGTACCCTGGCCCGGGTGGGGACGGCGCTGGCCGACCCGACCCGCCGCCGGGTGCTGGTCCACCTGACCAGCAGCCCGGGGTACCCGGCGGAGATGGCCGAGGAGTTCGCCACCAGCCGGGCCAATCTGTCCAACCACCTGACCTGCCTGCGGGAATGCGGGCTGGTGACCGCGACCGCCGAGGGCCGCCGGGTCCGCTACGAGCTGGCCGACCAGCGGCTGGCCGAGGCGCTGCGCATCCTGGCCGAGCTCGACCTGCTCGGCACCTGCACTTGACCCCTGGCCCCGTGCTGAGGTGACCTGATGTCCCGTGTCCAGCTATCCCTCAACGTCAGCGACCTGGACGCCGCCGTGGCGTTCTACACCCGGCTGCTGGGCAGCCCACCCGCCAAGCTCCGGCCCGGGTATGCCAACTTCGCCATTGGCGACCCGCCGCTCAAGCTGGTGCTGAACGCGCCCGGCAACGGGCCCGCCGGGACCATCAACCACCTGGGCGTCGAGGTCGCCTCCACCGGGGACGTGACACACGCTGAGGCCCGGCTTGCCGGGGCGGGCCTGGCGGTGCAGGCCGCCCCCGGCACGGTGTGCTGCTACGCCCACCAGGACAAGGTGTGGGCCCACGACCACGACGGGCTGGCCTGGGAGTACTACACCGTGCTGGAACACGTCGAGGCACCATGATGGCCCCGCTCACCCGGCGCACGGGCGGCCCGGGCCGGGACCAGGCCGCCGCCTTTGTGCCCGGGTCGGCGGGCTGGCTGCGGCTGGCCCGCCGCGCCCGGCTGCTGTCCTGGCTCACCCTGGCCTGGATGGGCATCGAAGGCGGCGTGGCGATCGGCGCCGCGATCACCGCCGGCTCGGCGGCGCTGCTCGGCTTCGGCCTCGACAGCGGCATCGAAGCCATCGCCAGCATCATCGTCATCTGGCGGCTCACCGGTACCCGGCTGGCCAGCCCCACCGCCGAACGCCGCGCCCAGCAACTCGTCGCAGCCAGCTTCTACCTGCTCGCCCCCTACATCGCGGCCGAGGCGATCCGCGCGCTGGCCACCGGAGACCGCGCGGAGACCAGCATCACCGGCCTGGCACTCACCGCAGGCACCGCCATCCTCGAACCCGCCCTCGGCGTGGCCAAACGCCGCATCGGCACCCGGCTCGGCTCGGCCGCCACCGCCGGTGAAGGCACCCAGAACCTGCTGTGTGCCTACCTCGCTATCGCCGTCTTCGCCGGGCTGGCCGCCAATACCCTGCTCGGTGCCTGGTGGCTGGACGGCGTGGTCGCCCTCGGCATCGCCGGATGGGCCGTGCTCGAAGGCCGTCGCGCCTGGGCCGGCAAACCCTGCGGCTGCGCTTCCCCGGCCGGCGAACGTGTCCGAGAGCCTCCGGCCGACGGCGATCGCCGGGTTGGCGAGCTGGTGGAGGAGTGAAGAAATAGGCCGCGCCGATGTAGCCGCCGACCGCCGCCGGGGTGGCCCGGGGCTGCCCGGAGCGGGCCAGCGCGAAGATCACCAGCATCAGCCCGAGGGTGGCGACGATCTCGGCCAGGAAGTGCGCCGGGGTGGCCCGGTGCTTGGCCGAGATGCTGACCGCGGGCAGCGCGAACATCAGGTTCGCCACGACCGCCCCGCCGGTGCACCCGGTGACCTGCGCGGGCAGGTAGGCGGCGGCGTCCCGCCAGGAAAGCCCGCCGAACGCGGCGTCGGTGAACGACACCACCGGGTTGAAGTGGCCGCCGGAGACCGGCCCGAACATCAAGATGATGGCGAACAGCCCGGCCGCGGTGGCCGCCGCGTTCTCCAGCAGCTCCGGCCCGGCGGCGCCCGGTGAGTAGCGCTGCGCCGCGATGCCCGAGCCGATCACCACCGCGGCCAGGAACGCGCTGCCCAGCAGCTCGGCCAGCAGCCGCCGCCCCAGTGCGACCTTGTTCATCGCCGTCCGGCCGATCCGGTGCGGCTGCGGCTGCGGCTGATGTCCCTGGTGGCCTCGCACCCGGGCGGCGAGGCCTGCGTCTGCGACCTGAACGAGGCGTTCGATCTGAGCCAGCCGACGATCAGCCACCACCTGAAAGTGCTGCACGAGGCGGGCCTGCTGGACCGGGAGAAGCGCGGCGTGTGGGTCTACTACCGGGCCGGCACCCAGGCCCTGGCCAGCCTGGGCACGCTCATCGGGACCGCATCGGGCTGACCCGCGCGATGTGGCGCCGGCTCTTCCGCAACGCGCTTTAATCGGTTATCGTCGATTAACGATGAATGAGTCTGCCACACCTCTTGACCGGGTCACCGCGGCCGAGTACGCGAGCTGGTTCAGGGCACTCGCCGACCCCACCCGGATCCAGATCGTCTCGCTGCTGTCCCGCCGCGGGACGCCGATGAGCGTGGGCGAGATCGTCGCCGCCGTGGACGTGGTGCAGTCGACGGTGTCCGCCCACCTCAAGGTGCTGGCCCAGGTGCGGTTCCTGCTGGCCGAGCCGCGGCGCACCGCCACTTACTACCGGATCAACGACGCCTGTGTGAGCTGCTTCCCCACCGCCGCCGACATCGTCATGGGCCGGCCCGTGCCCGCCCAGCCCATTCCCGCATCGCCACCAGGAGCGCACCAGTGACCGAATCCGATTCCCGCACCGGCCGGGACGCCGTCATCAGCCGTTACTCCGCGCTGGCCCGCACCGCGCTGGCCGGTGGCGCGATCGACGACGGCGACCCCGGCTGCTCCGCCGATGGCTGCTCCGCCGATGGGCGCTCCGCCGATGGCTGTTTCGGTGCCGCCGCGTACACGGCGACCGCGGACGCCCCGGAAGACGCGCTGCGGGCCAGCCTCGGCTGCGGCAACCCCCTCGCGGTCGCGGACCTCCGGCCCGGCGAGACCGTGCTGGACCTGGGATCCGGCGGCGGCCTGGACGTGCTGCTGTCGGCCCGCAGGGTCGCCCCCGGCGGCACGGCCTACGGCCTGGACGCCAGCCCGGACATGCTCGCCCTGGCGCGCGCCAACGCCGCTGCGGCCGGCGTCACCAACGCCCGGTTCCTGCACGGCCACATCGAGCACATCCCGCTGCCCGACGGGCATGTCGACGTGGTCATCTCCAACTGCGTCATCAACCTGTCCACCGACAAGCCAGCCGTCCTCGGCGAGGCGTTCCGGGTCCTGCGGCCCGGCGGGCGCCTGGGCGTCAGCGACGTCATCGCGGACGGCAACCTCGCCCCGGCCCGGCGCACCGCCGCCGAGCAGCGGGTGGGCTGCGTCAACGGCGCTCTCACCCAGCGCCGGTACGCCGAACTGCTCCAGGCCGCCGGGTTCGGCGACATCAGGATCACACTCACCCACGAGGCCGAGCCGGGCCTGCACGCCGCGATCATCGCGGCCACCAGGAGCTAGGGCCGCAAGCCGGCCAGGACGTCGCGGGTTTGCTGGTCGAGACGGCGGACGATGCGGCGCGCGGGCTCGATGCCGGTGATCAGGCCGACGCTCTGGCCTGCGGGTAGACGCCTGCGGATACGGGTCCGGTCACCGGTTGCCCCGCGGGCCGGCCGGGAAGGCGGGCGTGCCGGGTTCGAGGGGCAGCCGGATCACCCGGGCGACGAGGGAAATGGCGTGATACCACCCGCAAACCAGCAGCAGGTCGATCGCCGCTTCCTCGCCAATGGCGGCCCGCAGCGCCTCCCACTGCGCGTCCGGCAGGTCGTGCGTGCCGTGCAGCAGGTCGACGGCCCGCAGCACGGTGCGGTCCGCGTCGTCGGTCCAGCACGGGTCCGCTGGGCCGCCGATCGCCGTGGAGGTGACCTGGGCTTGCGTGAGGCCCGTCTTCGCCGCGTACAAGGCGACGTGGATGCCCCACTCGTACTCCGCGCCGCACAGCGCGGTCGTCCGGTCGATCACCAGTTCGCGGTGCCGCAGCGACAGGGCCGACTGGCGCGACAGGTAGTACCGGCCCCACCGCTGGATGGCGCGGGCCCGTTCTGGCCGGCGGGCGAACAGGCGGAACAGGGCGAGGGGCGGGCCGAGCCGCTCCAGCGCCTCCGCGGTGTCGTCGTCGAACGGTGGCTCGACAGGGCTGACCCTCACTGAGGCCTCCTCACTGTTTCGGATTGCGAAACACCTGTGTGCACGGTAACGTTTCTGATATCGAAACGCAAAGGGGTGCCATGGAGGCACGGCCGCCACGTCCTGGGGTGCCGGTCCGGGGATCGGCGACCGGCCGGCCGCTGATGGCGGCGATGGACCTGCTGGGGCGGCGCTGGGCGCTGCGGATCCTGTGGGAGCTGCGCGATGAGCCGCTCGGGGCGCGAGCTCTGCAGAGCCGGTGCGACCAGATGTCTTCCAGCGTGCTGTACGAGCGGCTGGCCGAGCTCACCGCCGCGGGCCTGCTGGCCCGTGACCCGGCGGGCGCCTACCAGCTCACCGAGCTGGGAGCGGCGCTCGCGCCCGCACTGCAGTCCCTCGACTCCTGGGCGCGGCAGTGGTCGCAAGCGCTGCGGCAGGCAGGCACCCCGGAGTGACCCGGCCGGCCAGGAAGCTGCAGGTACCCCGCCACATGATCGAGCTCGAGTACGAGATGACCTACGCTGAGACGATAGCGGGCCCGCTCGGCCCGACCAGCGGCTCGCCACTCGGCGACCGCCTGTGCTGGCAGGTGACCAGCGCTTCGCTGTCCGGCCCGCGCATCCAGGCCAGGCTGGCCATGCCCGGGACGGACTGGATGCGGCTCGGCAGCGACGGGATCCGCCGCCAGGATCTGCGGGCCCAGCTGGTCACCGACGACGGCGAGCTGATCCTGTTCCGCTACGACCTGGCCCTGATCCGGTCGACCGAGCGTTTCCTCGCCGCCCTCGACGCCGGCCAGCCGACGGGGTTCGGCGACCAGTACATGCGCATCGCCCCGCAGTTCGAGACGGGCGGCGGCCGGTATGCCTGGCTCACCCAGAGCCTGTTCCTGGGATGTGGAAGGCTTACCGGCCGCCACGCCATCGAATACGAGATCTACCGGGTCAACTGAGCAAGGAGGCGGTCGCGGTCAGCGGCGGCGCCAGGAGGCGAGGTAGCCGGGGGCCGGGGTGCCGACTCCGGTCACGTCGTCGTAGCCGGGCGCGGCGGCCAGGCTCTGGTCCAGGCCCAGCGTGATCAGGTACGGGGCCACGTCGGTGCCGACGTTCCGGCCGGGACCGACCGCGTCGGGGTGACGGCCCGCGCCACGTGGCCGCGCGGTCACGTCGTGGTAGTCGGCCGTGCCGTACCGGGCGTAGATGGCCGGATTGGCGAACCCGATCCGGCGCCCGCCGGCCGCCTGCTGGGCGTCGGCCTGGATGCCGGCGATGAGCTGGACCGAGGAGCTGGTGCCGGCGAAGGCGAACTCGTGGTACCTGACCGGCTGGCCGGGCCGGGTGCGGATATAGATGCCGACGAGCATCCCGCTGCCGGAACTGGCGTCGGCGGCGATGTCGGGGAGGACCCGCATCGGCGCGGCCGACCCGTGGGCGTGACTGAGCGATCCGGGCACCACGCCGCGCTGATAGTACGGCTGGCCGAACACCGTGCTGGCGCCGCCGCCACCGCCTCCGATGAACCTGCCGGGCGGGCCTGACCAGGTCTTCCCGCCCGGGGCGAGCTTGGCCCAGTGGTCACCCCAGGCCGTTTCCCACTCATACCTGCCGCCGGGGCCGATGGCCAGGCTGGTGCCGCCCACGCCGGTCACCCAGGGATCGGAGTCGGGATAGCTGACGGTCGGCTGGTGGGTGGGTGAGACGGAGGAGTTGTCGCCCTCGTCGTCGGAGTCCACGTAGATGCCGATGCCCTCGGCGGCACCCTGCTCGAAGATCTGCTCGTAGGCGGCGACCAGGCCCGGCGAGACCGTGGCCTCGTTGTACCTGGCGTTCCATGCACTGCTGACGATGCTGGCCGAGTCCTGGTCGGTGATGGCGGTGTACTCGTCGAGCATGGGCAGCGCCTGGCCGTCGTCGTCGCACTTGGCGGCGAAGTAGCTGAGGTCCGCAGCCGGGGCCATCGCGTGCACCAGTTCGACGTCGCCGAAGTCTTCGGCGAACCGGGCGGGCTCGGTCCGGCAGGTGGCGGCCAGGCCGGGCGGGAAGCTCTCGGTGAACTGCCCCTGCCGCAGCGGCTCCCCGTGCCGGCGGGCGAACGTGGCCAGGTCCCGCGGGGTGCTCGGCGTCCGCCACACCCCCACCACGGCGGTCCGCACGCCCCGGCCGGTCAGCCCGTGCGGCACGCCGTACGCCGCCCGCAACTGCTGCGGGGTGTAGCCGCACGCCGCATAGGGAGCCGTCTTCCCGTAGGCCTGCGGCAGCCCTGATGCCAGGCGCTGGCCGAAATACCCAGAACACCGGCTCGGCGCCGGTACCTGGCTGGTGGCCGCTGCCGCCGTGGCCGTGCCCGTGCCCGTGGCCGCGGCTGCCGCCGTGGCCGTGGGCGCGGCGTGGGAAGCGGGCCGTGCCGTGGCGGCGTAGCCGGGGATGCCGGTCTCGGTCGGCGCGACGGTCAGCACCGCTGGGCCGGCCGGCCAGGGGGCACTTACCCGCGCGGCCGGCGTGGGTGCCTGCTGGGGCGTGGTGGCGACGCGCCTGCCCTGCTGCTGCAGGCCCGCGGTGACCCGGTAGCTGTGCCAGACCACGCCGAACGCGCGGTCCGCGGCCGCGGCCGTCCCGCTGACCGCCAGGTAATGCGCGGTGACCGAGGACACCCGCAGGCCCGCCGACGTCAGCCACGACCGCACCGCCGCGACCTGCTGGCCGGTCGGGCCGAACCACTGCCGCACCTGCGCGGGCCCCAGATAGTGCCGGTACATCGCGTTGTGCGGATCCGAGACGGCTGCCGCATACCCAGCGAGCCCCTTGGGATCACGCCCGGCCAGGTAGACCCGTGCGGCCACCGGGGCGCCGGGCTTGGCGGGCCCCAGGTCCTTCGCGGCCGTTCCGCCGGCCACCCGGGCCATCGCCCACAGCGGCACGTAGGCCGGCAGAACCCGGCGGTGCGCCGTGCTGCTGCCGATCGCGCTGCTGCCGGCTGCGCTGCCGCCGGCCACGCTTCCGCTGGCCGTCGCGGCCTGCGAAACGGCGGACGGCACCGTCAGCGCGGCGGTGAACACCGCCCCGGCCACTGCCGCCCCGGCCAGCACCCTGGCCCGCCGCCGGCTGTCAGTCTTCTGCCTGAAGTCAGGCACCCCTAACCCTCCATCCCGCACGCGTTCACGCGCATCAGGTGATCACGCTAGGGGCGCGCGGCAGGCCGCGTAATGGCGCTATCACCCGTCCGCGGCAGGGGGTTTCCCGCAGGCCGGAAAATACCGCTAGCTATTGCAGTTAGACATGGGCTAACCTCAGTAGCCATGCTGGGCGGACGAAAGGGGACGGCATGCAGGGCGACGGCGCGGTGGTGGCCGACGGGGTGCACCGGCTGACGAACGGGGTCTCGAACTTCTACCTGATCGAGGAGAACGGCAAGCTTGTGCTGGTGGACGCCGGGGCGCCGAAGGACTGGTCCAGGCTGACCCGGGCGGTCACCGCACTGGGCCGGTCGCTGGCCGATCTCGACGCGGTGATCCTCACGCACGCGCACTCCGACCACACCGGGTTCGCCGAGCAGGCGCGGACGGCGGCCGGCACCCGGGTGTGGGTGCACGGGTCCGACTCCGAGATGGCCAGGACCGGCCAGGTCGGCGCCAGGGATGGGAAGGCCACCGCGTACCTGCTGCGGCCGGCGTTCTACAAGACGCTGTGGGTGCTGACCCGGGCCGGCTCCACGAAGATCATTCCGGTCAAGGAGGTATCGACGTTCGGTGACGGCGAGACGCTGGACGTGCCGGGGCGGCCCCGGGCGGTCCATGCGCCCGGCCACACACCGGGCAGCGCGGCGTTGTTCTTCGAGTCCCGGCAGGTCCTGCTCACCGGCGACACGCTGGTCACCCACAACCCGCTGACCGGCCGGCTCGGCCCGCAGATCATGCCCGCCGGGCTGAACACCAACTCCGCGCAGGCGCTGCGCTCGCTGGACAACATGGCCGGGATCACGGCGGACGTTCTGCTGGCCGGGCACGGCGAGCCGTGGACCGGCGGGATGGCCGACGCGATCAGCCGGGCCAAAGCGGCCGGGACCTCGTAGCGATGTTCGCGCTGAGCGTCGCGCTGACCGTGCTGCTGCTGCTCGAGACGCTGCCCTCGGCAGCGGCCGGCCTGCTGCGCGCCAGGCCGGGGCTGGTCCGGCTGGACCAGCTGACCAGGCTCGGGGTCCTGGAGGGCCGGCACCTGTGGCTGGTGTCCCTGCTCGGCTTCGCTCATCTGGCCGGGAGCGCGGCGATGATCGCGGGGCTGTTCTATCCGGCCGCCGGCGTGGCGGGCGCCGCGGTCGAGGCCTGCGCCTTCGGCTGGGTGCTTTCCCGGCAGCTGGCCGCCGGCGACCGCGGCCGCGCGCTCGGCGCGTACCTGCTGTTCAGCGCGCTCGCGGTGGCGGTGCTCACCGTGGCCGCGATCCGCCTGTAGCCGCTGGTGGCTGTGCTGGCCGGGGCTGCCTGCCAGGGACCGGACGGCGTGGCGCCCGGGCCGGCCGGCCTGGCTATCAGGATTAAGGTTCTGGCTATGCCGCGTAACTACTGCCGGCCGGGACGCCGATGCCGGTAGCCAGACACAGGCCCGGGCTGACCGCCGCCGACGTCGTCAGGGCGGCCGCCGAGATCGCCGACGAGACGAGCTTCGCGAACCTGACCCTGGGCCTGGTGGCCGGGCGGCTCGGTGTCCGTGCGCCGTCGCTCTACAAGCATGTCGACGGCCTGGCCGACCTGCGGCACCGGGTGGCCACGCTGGCGATGACCGAATTCGGGGAGATCGCCAGGGACGCGGCCGCCGGCCTGGCCGGCCGGGACGCGCTCGCCGCGCTGGCGCACGCACTGCGCGGCTACGTCACCGCGCACCCCGGCCGGTACGCCGCGACGGTCGGAGCGGAGTTCACCGGCCAGGACGACCCGCTGCTGACCGCGGGCACCCGGGTCATCGAGCTGATCGGCGCGGTGCTGCGCGGCTACCGCATCGGCGAAGACACGATCGTGCACGCCATCCGCGCGGTGCGCAGCACGCTGCACGGCTGGGCCACTCTGCAGGCCGTCAACGGCTTCCAGTGGTCGGGCGACCTGGACGTGAGCTTCGAGGCGCTGATCGATTTCATGGACAGCGGCCTGCGGGGCCTGGCCGGCGGCCGGCGTCCCGGCTGAGCGGGCCGGGCGGCGGCCGTGATCACACCACCGGCCGTGCGGCGCCGGCCACTGCCTGCCGCTCACGCAGCGCCGCCGGGAGCACCGCCAGCACCAGGATGCCGGTCAGCGCGAACGCCACCGGGTAGCCGATGCGGGCGGCGAACAGCCCGAAGATGACCGGGCCCGCGCCGTACCCGGCGTCGTAGGCGAAGTTCCACACCGCACTGGCCTTGGCCTCGGGCAGCCGCTCGATCAGCAGCGCGAACGTGGCGTTCTCGATCACCCCGAACCCGGCACCGAACACCGCCATGCTGGCGAGAATCAGCACCGGCGACGCCAGCCAGATCATCGCGGCCATGCCGAGTGCCGCCACGACCAGCGCCGGAATGAGCAGCTTCGCGTGGCCGTATCTGTCGCCGTGCCGGCCGGCCCGCCAGCGGCTGAGCGTCGCGGTGACCGCCGAGACGAGCAGGGCGGCTGAGGCGAGGTTGCTGGGCACGCCCTTGGCGATCGGCAGGAACGAGTCGACCACGCCGGCCGCGACGGTGCAGGCTGCGAAGATCAGCGCTAGCCGCAGCCCGGTGCCCAGCCCCCGGCCGGTGCGGGTGGCGGGCTGGCCGGTTTCCGCGCCGCGGCCGGGCAGCCAGCGGACCGTGGCCAGCGGCAGCAGGCCGGCCGCGGCCGCCACCGCCGCCACCGCGGTGGTCAGGTGGTGCCCGGCGAGCCAGACCCCGGCCGGCAGCGCGAGCACGGCCGGGACGCCGGAGACGATGCCGAGCAGGCCGAGGCCTTCGCCGCGGCGTCCGGGCGGCAGCAGCGTGGCGGTGAGCGCTCCGGTGGTGACGCCGCACAGACCGAAGCCCAGCCCGCGCAGGAAGCTGACGGCCATCATGACGGCCTGCGGCTCGCGTGGCAGCAGGGCCAGGGCCGGTGCGCCGAGCAGCACCGCGCCGGCCGCCAGCATCGCCCGGTAGCCGAATCGCCGGATGCCGGGTACCGCGGCGGCCTCGGCGATCACCGTGCCGAGCAGCAGCGACCCGGTGATCAGCCCCGCGCCGGAACTGCTGGCACCGGCGGCCGCGGCCAGCATCGGCAGCACCGACAGCAGCAGGAAGAAGCTGGTCAGCGAGGTGAACTCGGCCAGGAACGTCAGGGCGAGCGGCAGGCTGAGTAGCCGGGCGGGTGGGCCGTCAGCGATGCTGGGCCGCGGCTGCGTCACAGTGCTCATAAGCAGAAGGTAGGTGGCAGCCGGCCCGCTGGTAAGGTCCGGTTTCATGGCGATTGAGTGGTCCGGTTTGGGTCCGGAGCTGCTGCTGCGGCTGGACCGTTCGGCCAGCCAGCCGCTGCGGGCCCAGCTGGAGACGAGCCTGCGCGAGGCGATCAGGGATGGCCGGCTGCGCGGCGGAGAGCGGGTCCCGTCCTCACGCGTGCTGGCGCGCGGGCTTGGCGTGTCCCGCGGCATGGTGCAGGAGTGCTACGGCCAGCTGCTGGCCGAGGGATACCTGACCAGCCGGGGCGGGTCGGCCACCCGGGTAGCCGACATCAAGGAGCGGCCGGCCGCGGTCCCTTCCCGGGCGCCGCAGCCGGCCCGCCGCGCCCCGGACCGCTCGCTGATCGCGGACTTCCGCTCCGGCGTTCCGGATCTGTCCAGCTTCCCGCGTGCCGACTGGGTCTGGGCCGTGCGGCAGGCGTGCGGCGAGGTCGCCTCCGCGGACCTGGGATACGGCGATCCGCGCGGCAGCGCGGTGCTGCGCGAGGTGCTCGCCGGGTACCTGCGGCGGGTCCGGGCCGCCGACGCCAGCCCGGCACGGATGATCATCAGCACCGGCTTCGCACAGGGCGTCAACCTGGTGCTGCGCGCGCTGAGCCGGGAATCCGGCGTGTCCTGCGTGGCCTTCGAAGATCCTGGCTACGGGAGCGCGCAGGTTGACGAGACGGTGCGGGCCAGCATGGCCATGGGCCTGCGCGTGGAGTACGTGCCGGTCGATGAGCAGGGCCTGGTGGTCAGCGCGCTGGCGGCGAGCGGGGCGCAGGCTGTTGTGGTCACGCCGGCGCACCAGTCCCCCACCGGGGTGGTGCTGTCCGCGGCACGCAGGCACGAACTGGTGGACTGGGCCGAGCGCGGCGGCGGGTACGTGATCGAGGACGACTACGACTCCGAATTCCGCTACGACAAGGAGCCGGTCGGCGCGCTGCAGGGCCTGGCGCCCGGCCAGGTCTTCCTGGTGGGCACGACCAGCAAGGCACTGGCGCCGGCGGTGCGCCTCGGCTGGGTGCACGCGCCCGCACCGCTGGCCGCGGCGATCGCCGCGGAGAAGCAGATGAGCGACCGCGGCTCGTGCACGATTGACCAGCTCGCCCTGGCGACCCTGCTCACGTCGGGCCGGTACGACCGGCACCTGCGCCGGATGCGGGCCGTCTACGGCGCGCGGCGGACGGCGCTGGTCGAGGCGTTCGGCACGCACCTGCCCGGGGTCCGGCTCAGCGGGCTCGCGGCCGGGTTCCACGCCGTCGCGCCGCTGCCGGCCAGTGCGGACGAGGCGGCCGTGATCGCGGCGGCGCGGGAACGGCGGGTCGGGCTGTACGGAATCGGCGCCTACCGCGGCATAGCCGACCGCACGGCGCCGCCCGCTCTGGTCATCGGCTTCGGCAACGTCGGCGAGCGGGCCATCGGGCCGGCCATCGCCAGCATCGCCGACCTGCTCGGCTGAGCCCGGCTAGTCGCGGTGCGGGGACCAGTTGAACCGCCAGACCGCGATGAGCGCCGCCGCCACTCCCCAGATGGCGATGATGAGCAGGTTGAACCACTGCCACGGTGAGGTCCCGCCCCCTTCGAAGGGGGCGAACACGGCGAGCAGGAAGCGCCGGATGGGCAGGTAGGCGGAGAACTTCGCCAGTCCTGACCCGTTCTGCAGCGGGAACCACAACCCGGCCAGGAACAGCAGGACGAAGAACACGATGCTGGTCACCGGGCCTGCCGCGTCCGCGTTGGGGATGAGCGTGCTCATCGCCGCGCCCATCGCGCAGAAACTGATCCCGCCGACCACCAGCGCCAGCACGAACGCGGCCAGGTTGCCAGGCGGGTGCACCCCGTAGAACAGCCTGCCCACCAGGAGCAGGAGCACCACCTGGACGACGGCCACCAGCAGGGTGCTGACGAAGATCGCGCCGAGCAGCATCCAGGTGGGCAGCGGGCTCAGCCGCAGCCTCTTGAGCAGCCCGGTTTCCCGCCGGTTGACCAGCACCATGGCCAGCGTGTTGAAGCAGGCGGACATGACGCCGTAGGCGACGAAGCCGGGCACGTAGTACTGGACCAGCTTGATGTTGTGCAGGTCATGAACCCGCGAGGAACCGGCGATCGCGCCCAGCATGACCAGGAACACCAGGGAGAAGCCGACCGTGAAGACCGCGCCGACCGGGTTGAGCCAGAAGGCCAGCTGCTCGTACTTCACCTGGCGGCCGATCAGCCGCAGATCCCGCAGCCGCCCACCCGGCTCCGCGGGCCGGCCGGAACCAGCCACGCCGGGTGCTGCCGCGCCGCTCACCGGGAGCGCTCCTCGGCCACGCCTGCCCGTGCCTCGCCGGCGGGTTCCCCGCTGGCCGGCTCGTCGCCGGTCAGTGTGAGGTACACGTCCTCCAGGGTGACCCGCCGGACGGTGAGCCCGGGCAGCGGGACACCCCGGTCCAGCGCCCAGCCGGTCAGCGCGTGCAGCACGGGCAGCTCGTCCTCGGTGCGGATCTCCACCTCGCCGCCGTCCCCCGGCCGCACGTCCACCGGCAGGTCCGGCGCGGACACACCATCCGGCAGCCGGAACCGGATCGTGACCACGCCGGAATCCCGGCCGCCGATGGCGTCCGGCGTCCCGGAGGCCACCACCTCACCGCCGGACAGCACCGCCACCCGGCTCGCCAGCGCCTCCACCTCGTCCATGTAGTGGCTGGTCAGGATCACGGTCGTGCCGGCCTCGCCGAGGCCCTCGATCACCTCCCAGGTCGCCCGGCGGCCGGAGGGGTCCAGCCCGGTGGTCGGCTCGTCAAGGAACATCAGCTCGGGCCGGCCGATGATGCCCAGGCCGACGTCGAGGCGGCGCTGCTGACCGCCGGACAGCGTCTTCACCCGGGCCTGCGCCTTGGCGGCCAGGCCCACCAGCTCCAGCACCTCGTCCACCGGCCGGGGGCTGAGGTAGTACCCGGCGTTGCGGTCGAGGACCTGGCGCACCGACAGGAACGGCTCGACGGCCAGTTCCTGCAGCACGATGCCCATCCGGGAGCGCAGCCAGCGCTGCGTGCCGCGGCTGCCCGGGTCGACGCCGAGAACCTCGACCGTCCCGTGATCCCTGGTCCGGAAGCCCTCGAGTATCTCGATGGTGGTCGTCTTGCCCGCGCCGTTCGGCCCGAGCAGCGCGAACACCTCGCCCTTCTCGACGGTGAAGCTCACATCGCCGACCGCCTGCACCGCCCCGTAGGACTTGCGCAGGTTCCGCACGCTGACCGCTGGCACCGGGTCTGCCCTCCGCCACATCCAGGCCCCCGCCCGCGCATCACGGCGAGGCGGACTTTCCGGATTGTCCCATGCGGGCGCAGAATGACGGCAGCACAGCGGGATCACGGAATAGCAACGGGAGCCTGGCCGATGAAAGTCACCGAACTCGACCTGCCCGAGCTCGACCTCGGCTCGGGCGACCTGGCCGGCGACGCCTATCACCAGCGGCTGGCCGCGCTGGCCGGACCCGGTGAGCTGTCCTGGCTGGCGAAGTCGCCGCTGGCCTACATCGTGCTGGACCGGGAGTCCGTGGAGTTCTTCCTGCGGGCCAGGCAGACCGCCTTCCCCGGCCGGCAGATCGCCGACCTGTTCGGCGTCACCGCGGGCCGGCTGCGCGAGCAGATCGACGCCAACATCCTGAACCAGCAGGGCGATCAGCACCGGCGGCTGCGCGCCCTGATCGGCCCGGCGTTCACGCCACGGGCCGCGGACCGGTGGCGTCCGGCGATGCGCCGGTTCCTCGCCGAGCTGTGGGACGGCCTGCCGCCGGGCGCCCGCGGCTGCGAGTTCGTGGCCGCGCTGGCCAAGCCCTACCCGGCGCTGACCATCGCCGCCGTGCTGGGCGCACCCGCGGCGGACGCGCCGCGGCTGCACGAGTGGTCGGGCTGGGTACAGCGGCAGTTCGACATCCGCGCGCTGACCAGCCAGGTGCCACAGATGGAACGGGCGGTGACCGAGGTCTACGGCTACGTCGAGGAACTGCTGGACCGGCGCCGGGCCGAGCCGGGGTGATGACCTGCTGACCGCGCTGCTGGCGGCAGAGGACGCCGGGGACCGGCTGTCCCACACCGAGTGCGTCAACCTGGTGCTCAACGTGATCGCCGGCGGGATCGACACCACCCAGGCCCAGCTCGGCCACGCCATGCGGCTGTTCGCCACGCACCCCGGGCAGTGGGAGGTACTGCGGCGGCGGCCCGAGCTGACCGGGCGCGCGGTCCAGGAGGTGCTGCGGCACGAGCCGATCACGCCGTTCACTGCCCGGATCTGCGTCGAGGACGTGACGCACCGCGGCGTGCTGTTCCCGGCGGGCACGATCGTCGCCGTGTGCTCGGAACGGGCGAACCGGGAACAGGACCGCGGCGAGGAGTTCGGCATCGCCGAACCGCGGGACGACCGGCTGCTCACCTTCGGCGCGGGCCCGCACTTCTGCCTGGGCGCCAACCTGGCCACCGCCGAGCTGGAGGAGGCACTGAGCTTCCTCGCCCCGCGGATGCCCGGGCTGGCCGCCGCCGGGCCGGCCACCCTGGGCGGTGTCGAGGGGATCTACGGCGTCGAGTCGCTCCCGCTGAGCTGGTCCGGCTGAGCTGGTCCGGCTGAGGTCAGCCGGGCAGCGCCACTACCGCTTCGACCTCGATCAGGAAGCCGGGCCGGAACAGCCCGGCCACCTGCACCAGGGTGCTGGCCGGGTTGGGCCGGTCACCGAGGGCCGGGCGGATGATCTCGTCGCGCGCGTCCCTGATCGCCTGGAGCTCGGTCACGTCCAGCACGAACCAGCCGAGCTTGGCCACGTCCGGCCAGTCCGCGCCGAGCGCGCGGAGCACGCCCTGCAAGTTGCGCAGCGCCTGGGTCACCTGGGCGCGCATGTCGCCCTCCCCCACCAGCTGGCCGCCGGAGTCCACCGCGACCTGCCCGGAGACGAAGGCCACCCGGCCCGACACCGTCACGGCGTGTGAATATCCGGGCCCGGGCGCCACACCGGCGGCCTCGGTGAGATGTTCAAGAAGCGGCACGCGATCCTCCTTGGGCTGGTGCGCCGTCCATGCCATCCTTGCGGGCGGCCGCCGCCGTGGCGACTGGTTTTCGGCCGGCCCGCCGCCGGGATCACGGGGCGAGGATGTAGCGCACCGCGCTGCCCGGCGTCAGCTCGCGGGTGTCGGCCTGGTCCCAGCCGGCCGGGCCGTTCATCTCCGAGATGACGATCTGCGGGCCGGACACCGCGGTCACCCACGCGACGTGCCCTTCCACGTCGGCGCCGTCCACGCCGGGCGGGAACACGGCGATCGAGGCGATCCGCGGGATGCGGGTCACGGTCCAGCCGTCGTAGGCGGCGTCGGTCGCCCAGTAGCCGGCGTTCCCGTCGTTGGCCGGGTCGTAGAAGTCCGGGTACACGCCGGTGTAGGCGCGGAACTGCTGGATGGCCCACCAGGTGCAGAACCCGGCGGCCCCCTCGTTGTAGGTGAGCGTCCGCCCCCAGGCCGGGGTGCCCGGGGCGGATGGGCTTGGGGCTCGTGTGCTTGGGGCTCGTGTGCTTGGGGCCGGCGTACCGGGGGCCGGTGTGCCGAACGTGCGGGGTCCGGCGGCCGCACCGGCCGGCCCGGCCGGTGCCGCCAGCGTTATCACCACCACCCCGGCCACGACCGCCGATCCCGCCCGCCACCGCCGCGCCACGCCGTCCCTTGCCGCCACCGGGCCTCCCATGATGTGCTCCGCGCTCAGCGCCTGCACTGGGATATCCGCGCCGGGGACCCACGTGTTAGCAGAAAGTCACTGACTGAGACTGACCGTAACGATCAGGGTCCCGCCGGCGATTTCTATGTCCCCGGCCAGTTTGGACCCGGCCTGCCTGTGGAAAACAACTAGGCCGGAGACTCTTGCCTGCTCCGGCACGAGGAAGCATCCAGCCCGGTGCCGGCGGCTGGCCCACCCCGCCCACCCTCTGACACCCGACGGGCACTCATTCCTCCGCCAACACCGCGTCACCACCGATAACCACGGGCTGTTCGACCGTCCTCGGCTGGAACGACAGATGAAGCGCGGCTACCCTGGCCAGCACCCCAGAGCAGGCCCCCATGTCGCGCTAGCAAGACCCACAAGCGCGGACGGAGGTTCACCAATGGCGGGAGGTGGGACACAAGGATCAGTCTGCCTTCATCGGCAGGCCACGGCTCCGGAGCCTATGCTCGCGACCCCTCTGATGCCCTGCGGGGACTTACAGCAGGCGAGTCGTTGGTCCGCAGTGATCCGTCGAGAGGCGTCTTCATGCGATTGAACAGATGCCGCTGCCAGGCGTAACGTGGCAACGGGTCTGAAAGATATCTACCCGACGGGGGAGCTATCGTGGGCCGATCACGTGGCCACTTCACGACTCTATTAGCAGTGATCGCAACCGTAGCGGTTACCCTATCGCTCACCGCTGCATCTTCAGCACCGCCCCCAGTGGTGAAGCCGGTATACCCACACACTGCGCATCGTCAGCCCACTGCACCGCCACTCCCCATCGGGCGGCCGTATACCGTGGCTAAAGCAATACCCAAGGCGGGCGATCTTACTGATCCGTCATGCCCATCCCATAATAGTAGTTTTGTTGGCTGGATATGGCATCGTAGCACATATGATGTATATGGAATGCGGGCACCGGTTCAGATACGGATCAAGACGGAGTTGTGCCTACCTATGAGTGATGGATCTTTCGCTACAGGCTGGATCGCAGTCGAATCAAATACTGGCGTTGACATTACTCAGGCGGGAATTATTCACGAATTCGTAAACGGCGCAGGTGAATGGTGCCGCGTTTGGGCGACAGGTGAGGGCGTGCAGCACATCTACGACTGCGGTAACCCGTCCGACGGCACCTACGTCTACTTTAAAATTCGCCGCTATTACGACACCCCAACACGCACATACAGGTACAACGTCGATGACTGCGGAACCGGCGGAGGCTACGGCAGCTGCCACATCCTAAACGGATCGCAGGCCGCCTACGGCAATCCCATAGGTATTGTTTCTGCGGAGACCAATTATGCCTGCACTGTGAAGCTCATGGGGACAGGCTCGGCGCCACAAAACTACGGGACGAGCAATAACCCGATCGAAGGGCAGACATCCAGTTGGGGAACAAGAACCTGGAAGTATCAGAGTGAGGATAATGGATGCCCCTCCGATTACAAGGGTGCGCAATCATCCGGTGGTACGTCTGCTGTTATATCTACCTGGGATACCAGGAATTAGGTGGCTAAGAGGTCACATCCGTGATCCGGTGTATGAGTGATGATCCGCAGGATCATGTCCGCGCCATCCGGTAGCCACTGCTGCTGGCTGCCATGTCAGAGGCCGCCGGTGGCCGCTCAGACGTCGGCCCGATCGTCGCTTGGCCTTCATGAGGACGGTGTCAGCAGCCGGGTGAGTGTGGCCCGTCATGCAACAATTCGCGCTTCTGGTGAGTCAACATAGCAGGAGGAGGTGTGCCGTGCCGGAAGGTGATCTTGGCGGCAAGGGCTTCAGCGAGTTTGTAGCTGGGGCACTGCCAGGGTTGCTGCGGTTCGGGCACGCACTCACTGGCAGCCCGGAAGATGCGGAGGACCTGGCTCAGGAGGCTCTGGCAGGCTGCTTGCGCCGATGGCGCCGGGTGAGTGCCGATGATCCAGTCGCCTACGTGCGCAAGGCGATGATCAACGCGCATCTGACCCGCTGGCGGCGCTGGGGGTCACGCGTCCGGCTAGGTGACGTCCCCGAGGTAGGAGCCGAAGATGTGGCAATGGCGCGCCGTGAGGACTGGGACGTGCTCCAGTCGGCCTTGTCCGCGCTGCCACCGGGGCAGCGTACGGTGCTCGTGCTCCGCTACCTCGAAGATCTCCCCGACACGTCGATCGCCGCGCTGCTGGGCTGCCGCCCAGTCACTGTGCGCAGCCAGGCTGCCCGTGCCCTGGCTGCCCTGCGGCCTCTCATCACGGAACAAGCACAGCAGCGGCCTGTAGGAGGCGGTGGAACGCATGCTTGATGAGGACCAGATTGATGAGGACCGGATAGCGGAACGGCTGCAGGAACTGCTCCGCGACCCTCGATGGTCGATCGCGCCCAGGCCCGGCGCCGAAGCGCGAATCCGCAATGTCGCCAGGCGGCAGCGTCTGCGGGCCGTCTGTGCCGCCACGGGAGTGGTCGCCGTACTGGCCGCCGCGGTCGTCGTCCCGTTGACTCTGATGACCGGCGGTAGCGCAGTCCGGTCCATTGGGCCGGGGCAGGGCTCATCCGCTGGGCCGGTGGCGGCCAGGCACGCCGCGATCGTGATCGACCCGCACGTCGGAGAGACATTCGCCAGGGCATCTGCATCCGCCGCGCCCAGACTGACCGCCCAGCAAGCCTGGGCACGGTTCGCACACCACCTCCGCTCGAACCGCACCGCCATACCCGCCGAAGTGCACGTACGGCTCGGTCTCTTGACGCTGCCGATCGGCCCGACTGGACCGGGCCACAGCGAGTCCTACACCGCGCATAACGAACTGACCTACGGATACAGCTCGCCACCGGGCGGCTGTCCGACCATCAATCCCCGGCTCGTGGCGCCACCTAATGCTCGCTGCATCCCCTGGACTTTCCTGAACGCCAATACCGGCAAGCAGATCGACTCCACATACCAGAAAGTCGGGCACTGGCATTGGCTGATCGACTCAAAGGCGCCGTAAAGGGACGAGGCGGGTCACAGCCCGCCAGCGCGCCCGCAACTGCTTGACCACATCGCCCGCCGCGGCCACGAGCGTGGTGAGCGGCGTCGGCGCGGACGCCGCATATCTCCCCCCGCCACATCAGCGCCCGCCATCCCGCTCGGAGAGATGCACCCGCCCCGGGGAGGGGCGGAGTGCAGTATGTCATCCGGTTGCACCCGGCTCGCCTCTGTAGTCACTCTGTCACCTCCCCTGCGTCCTATCATGCCGCGTGAAACCCTCAGAAACGAGCATCTACCGCACGGCGGCACAGGCAGCAGCCCGGCGGGCGAGGAAGTCAGAACCGTGGTGAACCGTTCACCGTGTACCGGGAATCTTCACCTCGGCCCAGACTGCTTTGACCCGGCGGCCATGACGTTCTACACCCCACCGCGCGGCCAGTGCGTCCACGATCATCAGGCCACGGCCTACCTCGGAATCCGCCTGAGTATGGGCCGGCGCGGGATCATCTGGTGAGTGGTCCCACACTTCGATCAGCAGTCGTGTGTCATCGGCGCGCAGCCGCAAGGTTATCGGCGGTTTGTCCGGCCAGATCACCGAGGCGTCGTAGGCGTTGGTGGTCAGTTCCGAGACGATCATCACAGCATCGTCGGCCAGGTGGGCAAGTCCCCACTCGTGCAGCACGGCGTCGGCATGGGCACGGGCACGGGCGCAGGCTGGGGCAGTCGGCAGGCAGCCCAGCGGCAGGTCCGTGCTGCGATGGAAGGCGGTACCGGCGCCGGAGCCAAGCTCGGGGCCGTTCGGGGGACAGCGCCCTGTCACAGTGCCGGTACCGCCGCTCATGAGATTTCTGCTCTCAAGTAGTCGCGTGTATCCCCTTAGTAGTGGGATGCTGACCGCTATCCTGACATCGCCATCTAGCGAATGCTATATACATCTGCAACTTACTAACTGGAGGACCGATGCCCGCCCGGAGCAGCCCCACGGTCAAGCGCCGCCGCCTTGCCGCCGAACTGCGGCGCTACCGCGAGACCGCCCACCTCACGATCGACGAGGTGGCCGAGCACCTGGAATGGTCGACCGCCAAGATCAGCCGTATCGAGAACGCCCGCGTCAGCGTGCTGCCACGCGACGTGAAATTCCTGCTGCGCGAGTACGGCCTGACCGACAAGGACGAAGCCTGGGACCTGCTGCTGACACTGGCGCGCGAGTCCCGGCAGCGCGGCTGGTGGCAGCAGTACGGCCAAGCCGTACCCGACTGGTTCATGGTCTACGTCGGCCTTGAGGCCGAGGCATCAACGATCTTCGCCTACGACGCCGAGTTCGTGCCCGGCATCCTCCAGACCGAGGAGTACGCGTGGGCTATCCACCGCGCGCAACTCCCCGCCGCAACCACCGCCGAGATCGACCGGCTCGTCAAGGTGCGCATGGCGCGCCAGGAAGTGCTGCACTCCACCGACGCGCCCCAGCTCTGGCTGATCCTCAACGAGGCGGTCATCCGGCGCGTTGTCGGCAACGGCACGGTCATGCAGGAACAGCTAGAACGGCTCATCGAAGCCAGCCGCCTGCCCAACCTGACCCTTCAGGTCATCCCCTTCACCGCCGGCGCTCACGCGGCCATGGACGGCTCGTTCAGCCTGCTCGGCTTCCCCGAACCCAACGACCCGCACATCGTGTACGTCGAGTACCATACCGGGTCGCTGTACCTGGAGAAGCGGCCGGAGGTCGAACGCTATAGGCTGATGTTTGACCACTTGCGCGCCTCGGCGCTCCCCGTGAACGCCTCGTGCGACGTGATGGCCCGGGTAGCCGCACAACTGCTATGACGTAGGGACTCATCGGAGGGATGGGATGAACGAAGTATCTGACCTGTCCCACGCGAACTGGGTGAAGAGCAGCTACAGCAACGGCCAGGGCGGCAACTGCGTGGAGTGTGCTGCCAGCCCGCGTGGCATCGTTGCGGTCCGCGACAGCAAGAACCCTGACGGGCCGAAGCTGACGTTCACCCCTGCCCAGTGGCAGGCGTTCACCAACGCCGTGAAGATCAGCCGCGACAGCCTGACCTGACCGGCCCCACAAAGGCCCACCCGGGAGGGGTGCTCTCGTGTCCGGGAGCGCCCCTCCCGGCGTTTATCCTCACGCGGCTCGCGGCCTGTCACCCTTCCGGGATGATGGCGGCGGTTCAGGGTGGTGCCAAAGTTGGCTGAGTAACTGGTGTCGGCGGCGTCTGCTGTGCCGTAGCGGCAATGCGGCGCGGCCAGCGGCGCCCTGGATAGTGAGGTGATCGCTGATGGCCCAGTTCTCACTCGATGGCTACCGCAGGCAGTGGCCCCGGTTCGGCGGGGTGCTGGCCATGGCGCTGGGCGGTGTGACCGCGCTGACCTCAGGACGGATGAGCAAGCCGCAGACGCTGTCGGCGGTGAACTTCGGTGCGCTGCTGGTCCACCAGTACGAGGAATACCAGGACCCGGGCTGGTTCCCCGGCCAGTTCAACCACGGGATGTTCAAGAGCGACAGCCCGCGCAACTATGTGCTGAACACCAACTCGGCGCTGTGCGTCAACACCGCGTTCGCCTACCCGTACTACATCGCCCCGATCCTGTTCCCCAAAGTCCGGTGGCTGGGCCTGTCCCCGGTCTTGTTCGGCATGGGCCAGGCGGTCGGGCACGGGATCATCTTCCCCCGCCTCGCCGGGGACAAATACAGCCCCGGCTTCCTGGCCTCCGCGCTGCTGCACGTGCCGATCGGCCTCACCTACATCAGGGCCGTGAAAGCCGACCGCTATCCAGGGCCGAGTGGGCCGCAGCGATCGCCTACACCGTGATCTTCGCCGCCGTCGGGGTCGGTGGCCCCAACCTTGTCATGCGCGACAAGAACAGCCCGTACGCATTCACCGCCGCGCAGATGGGCCATCACGACGTCCCGGACCCTGCGGGTGACACCACGGAAGCCTAAGCCCGATGTCGTCGCCTGCTCTGCTCGGTTCTCCTTGATCAGCGTGTCCCGCGCCTTGAATCTGAATGCGGCTCAATTCGGCAGTGCAGCGCACTGGCGGGCACGGCTGCGGTTCATGGTGCCGGGCTGACCGAAGCTTGAGCCACCTCGTTTGGGCGGGGACCCCTAAGCGGGCCAGGCCCGGCCGGGCAAGAGCGGGCAGGCTGGAGAAGCCCGCCCGGCCCCCGGCGAGGGCCTGCCCCGCTCCCCGCCCAAACCAGGCCACCGGCCCAACCTTCGGCCACCCCTCCCGCCGCCCGCCCCGGCCTTGTGACCGCCCGGCTCGCGCACGTCACGCACAGCCTTCAAACGCCACCAGCGCCGCCCGCACTCGCAGGCACCTGTTTAAACCCCCAGCAACCTGCCGGAATGGCGCGTATCTGCATCTCAGAGCGGCGGGAAAAATCTTGAACGAGTTTCATGGCACATCTAGACAGGGTCGTACCCACAGTCCTAAGTCTCCGGACTACTAGCCGCGGCGCCTTGGTCCGGACGTCGGCGGGCCCGCGGTGGCGTGCCGTCGGCCCGCCCGCGCCGCCGGCGCCCCCGAAGGCTGTGGAAACAACTTGGCTGGAGACTTTTGCCTGCTCCAACAGCCCTGAGTCTCCAGCGTAAATATCAGCGGCGCCTGGGCTGGCCGGTGGCGCGCCAATCTGGATCTTCGCGGATATCCGTCTCACCGGCGGCGCCTTCCTGGTTCGCACAGGCATTTTGCATACACTGTTCGCAAAGTGCGCCTACTAATTTGAGTACAGTGATCGCAAACAGGCGTGGGAACCCGGGCCCCTGGGATCGCTGGGCAAGACTGAGATCACCTACGGGACTCGGGGAGGGGCGGCGATGGCAACCGGCGAGCCGGCGCCCAGCATCTGGATGCGCCCGGAGCGGGCCGCGGTGGGGCGGCCGGCCCAGCACAGCCGGGCGGAGATCACCGCCGCCGCGCTGGCCATCGCCGACCGGGACGGCCTGGACGCGGTGTCGATGCGGCGGGTCGCCGCCGAACTCGGCACCGGCGCGGCGTCGCTGTACCGGTACGTGGAAACCCGCGACGAGCTGCTCGACCTGATGACCGACGCGGTGGGCGGCGATTACGATCTGCCCCCGCCCAGCGGCGACTGGCTGGCCGACCTGGTCGCCTTCGGCGAGCAGTCCCGCGAGATCATGCGGCGGCACCCCTGGCTGCCGAGCCTGGTCATGGAACGCCCGGTGCTGGGGCCGAACGGGCTGGCCCAGCTCGAATACGTGCTCACCGTGCTGGCCCGGCATCCGGCAGACACCCGCGCCAAGATGGAGGCGTTCGCCACGCTGAGCGGTGTCACCGCCGCCTTCGCCCAGCACGAGCTGGCCGGCGGCTCGCAGCTGCAGCAGCGCAACGTCGCCTACCTGCAGCAGGCGCTGGCCTCCGGCGAGCATCCCCGGCTGGCCGAACTGCTGTCCGCCGGTCCAGCACCCGCCGGGCCAGGACCCGCCGGGCCGGAGCCGGCCGGCCCAGAGGACAGGTACGCCGTCATCATCGGCCGCATCCTCACCGGCCTGCTTGGTCCCGCCGGTCAGCCGCCCGCGGCCGGGCCCTGCGGGGATTCGGCCGGGTGACCCGCCGGGGCGAGCTCCTGGGTGCCGAGCACGGTGAGCAGGGCGAGCCGTTCGGCGTCCGGGGTGCCCGGCGCGGCGGTGTAGATCATGATGCGCAGGTCGCTGCCGCCCACGGTGAGCACGTCACAGTCCAGCGTCAGCGGGCCGACCCGCGGGTGGTCGATGGTCTTGCGCGCGGCCTCGTGCTGGCCGACCGCACCGGACTCCCACAGCTCGGCGAACCGGGCGCTGCCGGCCCGCAGGTCCGCGATCAGCTGCCGCAGCTGCCGGTCCGCCGGGTAGCGGGCGGCCGCGGAGCGCAGGTCGGCGGCCAGCGCGGTCTCGAACGCGCGCAGCGACTCCGGGGTGTGCCGGGCCCGGGTCCCCGGCCCGCAGAAATGCCGCCACACGCTGTTCCGCGCACGGCCCTGCCACCCGGACGGGTCGCCCATCAGCGCCGCGAAGGGCGGGTTGGCCACCAGCAGCGTCCAGGTCGCGTCGTAGACCGCGACCGGCGTCCCAGTCATCCGGTCCAGCAACCGCTGCACGCTCGGGGTGATGTAGCCGGGGACGGTTTCCAGGCCGGGCGGCACCAGCCCGGCCAGCCGGAACAGGTGGGCGCGCTCGGCCCGGGACAGCCGCAGCGCCCGGGCCAGCGCCTCGACGACCTGCGTGGACGGATTCGACGCGCGGCCCTGCTCGAGGCGGGTGATGTAGTCCACCGAGATCCCGGCCAGCATGGCCAGTTCCTCCCGGCGCAGCCCGGCCGCGCGCCGGTGCCCGCCGGCCGGCAGCCCGGCCGCCTCGGGCCGGACCCGGTCACGCCAGCGGCGCACCGCCTGCCCGAACTCTGACCTGGTCATGTCTCCAGTGTGCCCGCCCGACCGCGGTCCTGCCTGGTATCAGCAGTCCCAGGAAGAGCAGGCGGCTGGCTGACCGTGCCGCGGCGCGGCACCGTGGGGGCATGACAACGACACTGATCACCGGAGCGAACAAGGGACTGGGTTACGAGACGGCCCGGCGGCTCATCGCCGCGGGGCACACCGTCTATGTGGGCAGCCGGGACGGCGAGCGCGGCCGCCGCGCCGCCAGCCAGCTGGGCGCGCGGATGCTGCTCATCGACGTCACCGACGAGGCGTCAGTGGCCGCCGCGGCGAAATCGGTCGAGGCGGACGGCGGGCTGGACGTGCTGGTCAACAACGCCGGCATCGAGGCCCGGCTGCCGGACGGCGGGGTGGCCGGCGCCGCGGAGACGACCGCCGGCCTGATGCGGGCGGTGTTCGAGACCAACGTGTTCGGGATGGTGCGGGTGCTGCACGCGTTCCTGCCGCTGCTGCGGCGCTCCGCGGCCCCGGTGGTGGTCAACGTCGGCAGCGGCCTGGGCTCGCTGGCCGTGATGAGCTCACCGGGCACCCCGGCGCACATGTACCCGGGTGTGGCGTACCCGGCGTCCAAGGCCGCGGTGAACATGGCCACCGTGCAGTACGCGAAGGCCTTCCCGGGGATGCGGGTCAACGCGGTGGAGCCCGGCTTCACCAAGACGGACCTGAACGGGAACACCGGCACGCAGACCGTCGAGGAGGGCGCCGGGATCATCGTCACGATGGCCCAGGTGGGCCCGGACGGCCCGACCGGCGGCTACTTCGACGCGGCCGGCCCGCTGCCCTGGTGACCGGCGCTGGTCCCGCCGTGCTGCCCGGCGGTGGCCGCGGTGCTGTGCTGGCCGGTGCTGTGCTGGCCGGTGCTGTGCTGGCCGGTTCCGGCCGCGCCGGCGAAGTCCGACATCAGCGTGGCGGCCGGCGTCGTGCCGCCGCCCCCCGTCGGCCAGCTGTGCCCGCCCCCCTGGTAGACGGCGAAGGTGATCCGCGTGCCCTGGCGGCACCTGGTCCAGGTGGTCACCTGCACCGGGCCGCCCTTCCCCGAGGTGGCTGACGCCCGGCACTGGCCGACCCGGCGCAGCCGGGCCATCTCGGTCGTCGCGGGAGGGCTCTCCCTGCCGTGCTCGCCGGGCTTGAGCGGGACCCCGCGGTCGTCCGTGCTGTCGATCTGCAGGATGCTCACCGGCTTGGACACCACGCAGCCCGGCTCGGGCATGGCCTTGATGACCTCGTACCCGGTGAACAGGCCGGGGTCGGTGCACAGCACCCGGTAGACCAGCCGACCGCCGTTGCTGTACCCGGCCAGGTAGATCGGCCGGGTGCGCCCCGGGTCCAGCCGCGGCGCCAGGGCCCGCAGGAAGCCGACGTCATCGACGTGCTTCCGGTTCGCGGTGCCGCAGCAGCCGATGGCGTTCCACGACTTGTTCACCCCGACCGGGTAGATCAGCTCGGCGCGGCCGGTGCTGGCCAGGCCGAGCAGCCCGTCACGGGCCATCTCCGTGCCGACCGGCGCGTGGATGCCCGACAGCATCACGATGACCGGGACCGGCCCGGCCCCCGGCCTGAGCGGGCTGATCTGCACGTAGCTGCGGGTGCGCGGGCCGACGTGGATCTCGTGGGTGGTGGTCCTGGCCGAGGCGGTGCGGGCGGCCGGCGCGGCCGGTGCGGCGGGGGCGCCGCAGGCGGTCAGCGCGAGCGCCGCGGCGGCGAGCCCGGCCGCGGCTGGCCACAGCCGCGGCATCATGCGCGCGGCTGCCCCCGGCGGCAGACACCACTTCATAGGCTCAGTAGAGCATCCGCGGGTCGTCGTAGGTTTTGAACTCCAGCACATTGTTGGACGGGTCGGTGAGGAAGACCTGCCGGTGCTGCTCGGCGGTGCCCTCGAACCGGACGCACGCGTCGTTGAGCGTCGGCAGCTTGCGCAGCTCCACCAGCCGGAGCAGCCGGTCGAAATCCTCGCCGTTGGCGAAGGTGACCCCGAAGTGCCGCGGGTAGGGCACCGCCTCCTCCGGCACGTTCTCGCTCAGGTGGCACACCAGCTGGTCGCCGAAGAAGTCGAACGTCACCCGGTCCGGGTAACGCCGCGCGAGTTTCGCGCCCAGCCCGCCCACGTAGTAGTCGACGGCCACGTCGAGGTCGTAGGTGGGTATGGCGATATGGAACGCGTCGCGTGTGTCGCGCATCTGTCACTCCTCAGTCAGGTGCGGTGTCGGGCCCGCCGGCCGGTGAGCGGCAGGCTGAGCGGAGTCGGGCGGACCAGCACGGTGCACACCGCGGCCAGGCCGTAGACCAGCGGCACGGCCACGCCGAGCACGGCGGCGATCTGCAGGCCGACCGGGGCGGCGCGGACCGCGCCCAGCACGCCGGTCGCCGCGGCCAGCGCGAGCAGGCCCTGCAGCAGCAGCGGATGGGCCAGGTAGATGCCGAACGAGCCGTCAGCCCCGGTTGAGATGAGCTTGCGGTGCCGCGCGCCGCGGTCCGCCCAGCGCATGCTCAGCGCGAGCAGCGCCCAGCCGAAGCAGATGCTCTCCACCAGCACGGCGGGCTGGAAAACGGTACTGGCCTCCAGCGGACTGTGGCCGGCCGCGATCCCGGCGGCGTAGGCGCCCAGCCCGGCGCACAGCCCGACCGCGAACACCGGCCCGGCCAGCTGAGCCTGCCGGCGGGTGAAGGCGGCCAGCGACTCGAAGTGCCAGGCGGCCAGCCCTCCGGCGACTATGTAGAACGGGTAGCTCGGCAGCCACGGGGAGGGATCGCCCAGGTACCAGCCGATCACGCCGTGCCGCACCAGGTGGTACTGCACCGCCAGGATGAGCACGATCTGATAGGCGCACACCACGGCGAACAGGATCAGGTGGTGCCCGGCGGTCCGCCGCAGCAGCCAGCGCAGCAGCGGGAACGCCAGGTAGACCTGCATGGTGACGAGCAGGAAGTACATGTGGTAGCGCGCGGTGCCGTACAGCAGATCCTTCCCGAAGGCCGCCAGCGCGCCGCTGACCGGATCCAGCTGGCTGTGGTCGAAGAAGAAGTAGATCAGGCTCCAGACCAGGTAGGCGGGCAGCACGAGCGCGTACCGCTTGCGCCAGAACGGCAGCCATTGGATATGCGGCCGTTGCCCGTAGTTGTAGATCAGCACGAACGCGGTGAGCAGGAAGAACAGTTCCCGGCTGGTGTGGAAGACGGTGAGGAAGGCGCCCACCGGGGTGCTGGTCGCGATGGCGAACGAGGTCGTGTGCACGCTGACGACGAACGCCACCACCAGCAGCCGGAAAAGATCGAGAGCCCGGACATGGGGCCGCCGTGCCCCGGCGGGCGCCGGCCCGCTGGATCCGGCGGGCGCGGCGGGCGGGCCGGCCTGCTTGCCGTCCGCGGTGCTGGCCGTGGCCGGCCGGGCATCCGCCACCACCGGCCGGGCCGGGTCGCCATCCTGGACGGCTCCCGCCTCTCCTCGCAGCGCAGAGCTCATACCCGCCGGGCCTGGCCGTCGAAGCGGGGGCGGACGGTCAGAGGGGTGGGGTGCATGTCTGTCTCCTCGTTCGTGTGCCGGGGCTGGCCGGGCGGCGCGGGCGCCGGCCTGGCCGTGCCCCGGTCAGGCCGGGTTCAGACTGGCGCGCAGCGCGCGGCGATCAAGCTTGCCCGTGGGCCCGGCCGGCAGCGCATCCACCACGACCACGTCGGCCGGCCGCTTGTACGGGCTGAGCACTCGCTCGCACCGGGCGAGCAGTTCACCGTGGTCGAACCCGGAGTCGGCGACGACGTAGGCAACCGGCTCTTCCCCAAGTAGCCGGTGCGGGCGGCCGACGACGACCGCGTTACGCACTCGCGGGTCGGCCAGCAGCACCTCCTCTATTTCCCGTGGGTGGAACTTCTCACCGCCCCGGTTGATCACGTCGTTGCTGCGCCCGGCCAGGTAGAGGAAACCGCGGGCATCCTGGCGGGCGAGGTCGCCGGTGCTCAGCCAGCCGTCACCGGACCGGGCCGGGACCGGGGTGCGGCCCGGCCCGAGGTAGCCGTGAATGACGTTGCGGCCGCGGATCTCGACGGTGCCGGTCTCCCCGGCGGGCAGTTCCCCGCCGTCGGCGCCGGTTATCCGGACCCGCACCCCGGCGGGCCGGCCTGCCGAGCCCGGCTGCCGGTCCGCGGCACGCAGCGGGCTGGCGGTGATCTGGCTGGCCGCCTCGGTCATCCCGTAGGTCTCCAGCACGCCGATGCCGGTCTTCGCCTCGAAGCGCTCGTGCACCGGCACCGGAAGCGGCGCCGAGGCCGACCGGGCGAACCGCACCCGCTCGGCCACCGCGTCCGGGGGCGGCGGCAGCTCGGCCAGGATGCCGAGGATGGCCGGCACCAGGTTGACCCAGGTTGCGCTGAACTCGCCGGCCGCGGCCCAGAAGCGGGAAGCGTGGAACCTGTCGTCCACGACCAGGCTGCACCCGGCGACCAGGGTGGACAGCAGGCCGACCACCTGTGCGTTCACATGGAACAGCGGCAGCGGGCAGTAGCCGCGCTCGGCCGGGGTGAGCGCGTGGTGCCCGGCGATGCCGGCCGCCACCCGGAGCAGCTGCGGCTGGCTCAGCGGGACCAGCTTGGGCCGCCCGGTGGTGCCCGAGGTGGGCAGCACCGCCGCCACCCCCGGCGCGGGCAGCCGGGTGTCCCGGCCGGACCGCAGCTGCCGCAGCCCGCGGGCGGAGGAGAGCCAGACCGTGGCGCCGGAGCCGGCCAGCAGATCCGCGTCGTCCTCGCGGCCCACGACCACGTCAGCCGCCTCGAGCACGCCGAGCGCGCGCGCCAGTTCGTCCGCCGAGGCCCGCGGGTCGACCGGTGCCACGCAGACTCCCGCGGCCAGCCCGGCGAGATAGGCCCGGGAAAATGCCGCCGGGCTCGCGATCCGCAGCGCCACCACCGTGCCGGGGGGCAGGCACGCGGCCCAGTCCGCCACCTGCCGGGCAATGGCAGCCCAGGTGAGGGTCTGGCCGCTGGCCGCGTCGAGATAGGCGGCCCTGGTCCCGCGGGTGCTGGCCAGTACATCCAGCCTGGCCTGCACGGATGCGGGTATGGGAACGACTCGCCTGCCCCCGTCGGCCGGGCGGGCCGGGCGGGCCGGGCGGGATTCGAGGAAAGGAATGCTCATGCGGGAATCATGGTCGAGTCAAGTCCAGGAACGCTGAGGCTATAGTCCACACCAAGTAAGGGTTAAATGTGTGTTTTCAGGGAAATTCGCGGAGAGTTCCCAGGATCGCCGGCACCTTGAGTAGCGATCCGTTGCGCACCCGTGGCCACGTGATCTGCGCGCACACCAACCTGCCCGTTAGCCGCCCCCCCCCGTGCGTTCCGCGATTGACGGGGTGTCCGCGGCGGGTTACCGTTCTCACGACGAATGGTAAGAGGTCAAACCAAAACGCTGTGCTGTCCTGGCATCGGCTCACCCGGATTGGAGCATCCTGCGTTGCTGAGACTTCATCCGCGAATGACCGCGCTCCGCGCAGGCGTGGCACTGAGCTGCGCCACCATCGCTCTCGGCGCACTGGGTGCGGCCGGCGGCGCCGGCGCGGCCGCGGCGTCCACCGCTGGCGGCCCTGCTGCCGCCGCCCCGCCGGGCGGCCCCGCGCCAGAGTGGATCGTCGAGGGCCCCGGCGACCAGAACGCCCTGGCCGCCATCCAGGGGCTCGACCCCGCTCTCGCCCAGAAATACTTCGACAACGACCGGTCGTACATCCTCGCCGGGGATGCCCAGCCGACCGAACCACCGGCCGACGAGGTACCGCCGGGCTGGCCCGCCGTCCCGGCCCAGCACTACACAAGCTTCGGCCCTTGCCCGGCCAATTCAGGTGGTGTCCCGCAACCCGGCTGCGCGTCCTTCTCCGGGGACATCGGCAGCGGCGCCCTGACGGGCTCGGGTATCCGCGCCGTCATGTACGACGACGAGAACTGGACGAAGACCCCCAACGCGGAGAAGACCGGTGTCTGCTCCTACATGACGCAGTTCGCCCAGCTGGCTCACGCGAATCAGCTGATGTCCATCATGGCCCCCGATCAGAACCTGGCCAGTCCCGGGGTGATCACCTCCTTCGAAGGAGGCGAGTCCACCGACTGGCAGAGCTACCTGCGGCTGGGCCTGGCCAACTGCGCGGCCGCGTCGGGCACCGATCTCTACCACATCATGTCGCAGCCCTTCGAGACACCGTGGTGCGGCGGCCAGGGCGCCGCCTGCGAAGGATCAGAAGCCGACTACACCGACTTCGTGACCCAGGCGGCGCTCCAGGCGAAGGCGGTCAATCCCAATATCGGGCTGACCGCGGGGCTGAGCACCAGCCCCCGCTACAACGTCACGCCGCAGGCGATGTACCAGGACTCGCTCGACGTCAGCCGGCTGGTCCCCGGAGTGTGGCTCAATGTCGCGGGCACCCCGGCCAACCCGGCCACAGCCGTTCAGTACCTGGAGATGCGCTCGGGCCTGCTGCCGCTCTATCCCGGCGACGACGGAGCGCTCAGCCGCGCCTTCCCGACGGCCGCCCAGCCGGCGTCCATGTCGCTTGCGACGGCCGGCGCCCAGTCCACCTTCGTGTCGTCGCAGACCGACCCGGCGGGCACGGTCATCCCGGCGGGCAGCTACACGTTCGAGCCGTGGACGGACAGTGGCAGCGGCTCGGCGACGGTGAGCGTCGAGGTCGGGTACTGCACCCCGCCGGGCTGCACGGACCGGGCACCCATCATCGGCGCCGGCGCGTGGCCAAGCACGGTGCCCGCCGGTGATCCCGGGGTGGTCAGCTCGTTCACCACCAGAACGCCGACAACCCTCCCGCCGGGCGGCCCCTACAGCATCTACGTCACGGTTCACGTCGACTCGCCCGGCCCGGTCAGCCTGCTGTCCGGCACGGGCAGCGACTCGACCAACGTCGCCGTGCCCAGGCCATCATCCGAACCGGCCACCCCGAGAACGTCGGTCGTGTTCGCCCAGCCGGGGATGGGCTCAGGCACCGGCCCACCGGCCGGCCCCAGCGCCCGGCGGTTCAGCCTCGCCAGACCCGGCAACACCGTCACCTTCTCGACAGGCCCGGTACTGCGGCCGGGGACGGTCGTGCCCGCGGGCCCCTGGGAGTTCCAGTACTGGACGGACGGCACCGGGGGCCCGGCGACGCTGGGACTGCAGGCCGGCTACTGCAGCCAGGGCTGCACCGAGCGGTACCCCATCGTCGGCTCCTCAGCCGGCTGGCAGGCGACCGTCGCGGCCGGCGCGGAGGGCGCGGCGGACCCGGGAGGCGCGTTCACCACCACCTCGCCGACCCAGCTTCCGGCGTCCGGGGGGCCTTATCGCCTGTACTGGACGGTGACCGTCGAATCACCAGGAGCGTTCAACCTGCTCTATGACTCGGCGGGTGCCCCCACCAGCCTGGCCACCCCGCTGGTCCTGCCGTCCGGCGGGTAGGCCCCGGCAGACCAGCGGGTCAGCTGGCCTCGGCGAGGGTGGTGCGCAGCGCGCACAGCCCGCGGGCGGTGTGGCTCTTCACGGCGCCACAGCTGATGCCCATCGCCTTGGCCGTGTCGGCCTCGGACAGGTCCCCGTAGTAGCGCAGCACGATCGCCTCACGCTGCCGCGTGGGCAGCAGGCGCAGCGCGGCGACCAGGGCAGACCGGTCCAGGATGGCCATCGCGCTGTGCTCGGCGGCCGGCGCGTCCGGCAGCGGGCGGCCGAGGTAGCGTTCCTCGACCATCCGGCGGCGCAGCACGGACCGGGACTTGTTCACCACACACTGGCGCAGGTAGGGCACGGCCTTGGCCGGGTCGCGGAGCTTGGACCAGGCTCCGTGGATGCTCAGGAACGCGTCCTGGACAATCTCCTCGGCGGTACACCGGTCCCGGACCAGCAGGGTGGCCATCCGGACCAGGGGCAGGTAATGCAGGCTGTGGAGTTCGACTATGACCCGGTCCGGCATGACCTCGGGTACCGACAGGCTCACCGGGCCACTGGCCACGTCGGTCAGATCAAGAGCAATGGTTCCGCCGTGGAAGTCCAAGACCTCTCCTCTGGGAAAATCGTGTACAGCGGGTAAACGCGACACCCAGCGAGAGCCCGACGCTGGACCTCACTGAATGTAACCGTGGCGGCCAGCCGGACGGATGGGACTTTGGTCCCCTATGCGCATGACCTTGCGCCTTGAGAATTGTGCCGGGCGCAGCCGTTCATTGGAAAAATCTTGCTTAACCCCAGGTGGGGACGGCGATGTGGTACAGGGGAGGTGAGCGGCCCTGCGCATTAACCGCGCATTAACCTGGGGGCGCTGGGGGGACGTGGGGAGGATGAGACGTGACCGGATGGACGGCGCAGGCAGTACTGGGCGCAGCGGCGGACTGGACCTGGGCACCGCCGGACGCCCGCCAGGTGCGGACCGATGATTACCAGCTCGTCGAGTACCCAGAGCACTATTTCACCTACCCGGTGTGTGTGCTGTGGTCGCGTTCGGAGCGCCCGGTGGGTGAGCTGATCGGCGAGGTTGGCGGGCACGTCCGGGCCTGGGGGCACACCGAGATGCACTGGGACGTCTCGGCCGCGACCAGGCCGGCCTCCACCGAGGCGGAACTGCTGCGCCGGGGCGCCACACTGGCCGACACCGCGCAGGTGCTGGGCTACGACATGACCCAGGGCCCGCCTGGGCCCGGCGAACTGCCGGGAGTCCGCACGGAGGTCGTCCGCGACGAGGCGGGCGTGCGGGCCGCCCAGCTCGTCAACCGCGAGGTATGGGGAGACGGCGGCGAGCCGGCCGCGGCCGACATCGAACGCGAGCTGGGCGAGGCCAGAAGCGAACTGACGGACTGGTCGGCGTTCCGCGTCGTCTCGTTCGTGGACGGCGAGCCCGCGGGGTTCGGCGGCTGCACGCTGGCCGGTGAGGTAGCGAGGCTGTGGGGAGCCGGCACCCGCGCGGCGCTGCGCGGGCGCGGCGCTTACCGCGCGGTGCTGGCCCGCCGGATGGCGGTGGCCAGCGAGCACGGGGCGACGCTGGCCCTGGTGAAGGGGCGGGTGGAGACGTCGGCGCCGATCCTGCGCCGGGCCGGGTTCCGCGTCTACGGCGAGCAGCGCAGTTACCGGCTCGTCCTGGACGCGGGGACCGCGCGGTGAAGACGGCGTTCGTGCTCGGCGGCGGCGGGGTGCTCGGCGCGCACGAGGTGGGCATGCTCCGGGCGCTGGACGAGGCCGGGGTGCGGCCCGACATCGTGGTGGGCACCTCGGTGGGGGCGATCAACGGGGCATTCGTGGCCGCCGACCCCGGCGGCGCGGCGAAACGGCTCGGCACGCTGTGGCAGGGCCACGACCTGCGGCAGGCGTTCAGCGGCAACCTGCTCGGCCGGGCCACCACGCTGGCCAGGTCCGGCACCCACCTGCATGCCATCGAGCCGCTGCGGGCCATGCTGGAGCAGGCGCTGCCGGTGGCCAGTTTCGCCGAACTCGCACTGCCCTTCCAGTGCGTGGCGGCCAGCATCGAGCGGGCGAGCGCGCGCTGGTTCAGCAGCGGGCCGCTGGCGCCCGCCGTGCTCGCCTCGTGTGCGGTGCCCGGGCTGCTGCCGCCGGTGGAAGTGGACGGCGAGCACTTCTTCGACGGCGGTCTCGTGCACTCGATCCCGGTGGGCCGCGCGGTCGAACTGGGCTGCCGCACCATCTACGTGCTGCACGTCGGGCGGATCGAGAGCCCACTGGTGCCGCCGCGGCGGCTGTGGCAGGTTGGCCTGGTCGCCTTCGAGATCGCGCGGCGGCACCGGTTCCACGAGGAGATGGCCACGCTGCCCGGCGACGTGCGGGTGCACGTGCTGCCGGCCGGCCAGACCACCGGCTCGCCGGACCTGTCGCAGCTGCGCTACCGGAACCAGACGAAGGTCAAGGTGAACATCGAGCGTGCCTACCGTGCGTCCGCGGAATACCTCGCCGGGCTCGGCTGACCGCGTGGGCGGCTCCGGGGCGGGCGGCTTCGGGGTCCGCCGGTGCGGGAAGAGCAGGACATGCTGCCGCCCCGGTTGATCCGCCGGCTCGTGCTGGCCCCGCTGATAGTGGTCATCGCGCTGGCGATGATCGTGCTGTTCCCGTTGCTGGCCCTGGTGGCCGCGGCGTTCGGGCTGGTCCGCCGGTCGCGGCCGGGGCGGATGCGCGGCCTGCGGCTGCTCTGGTTCGCGGTGGTCTGGCTCGCCGCCGAGACCCTGGCCCTGTTCACCTGCCTGGGGCTGTGGGTGGCGAGCGGGTTCGGCGGGCGGCTGCACACCGAACCGTACGCCAGCCGGCACTACGCGGTCATGCGCTGGTTCCTCGGGCTCATGTACCGGGCCGGCACGGCCACGTTCGGGGTGCAGGTCGAGGTGGCCGAGCCGGACCTCACCGCGGAGGAAAGGATCGCCCGGCTGGCCCGGCCGGTGATCGTGCTCAGCAGGCACGCCGGGCCGGGTGACTCGTTCCTGCTGGTGCACCACCTGCTCAGCGTGTACCAGCGGCGGCCGCGGGTGGTGATGAAGGCCGCCCTGCAGCTGGACCCGGGAGTGGACGTGGTCGGCAACCGGCTGCCGAACGTGTTCGTCTCCCGCCGCAGGTCAGGCGAGGGCGTGTTCGTCGAGGAGATCCGGCGGCTGGCCGGCGGGCTGGAGCCGGACGGCGCGCTGGTCATCTTCCCCGAAGGCGGCAACTGGACCCCCGGCCGCTGGCAGCGCGCCATCGCGCGGCTGGAGCGGAAGGGCCGCCCGGATCTCGCCGCCCGGGCGGAGGAGATGCCGAACGTGCTGGCGCCACGGACCGGCGGGGTGCTGGCCGCCATCTCGGCCTGCCCCACGGCCGACGTGATCTTCGTGGCGCATGCCGGGCTGGACCGGCTGGTCAGCGTGGCCGACATCTGGCACGGGCTGCCGGTGGACCAGGTCGTGCGGGCCAGGTGGTGGCGGGTCCCGCACGACCAGGTGCCCCGGGACGCCGAGCATGAGGCCCAGGTCCGGTGGCTCTACGACTGGTGGCAGCTGATCGACGAGTGGATCAGCGAGCACCGTCCGCCCGGCGCGGACCCGGCAGCCGGCCAAACTGTCCGCCCCGCCCCCTAGAGTCTCGATACTGTATTCGACGTCACCGATCGGAGGACAACCGTGGGAACCGACGCGCCGGCCGCCCTGCTCGAGCGGGTGCGCAAGCTGCTGGCCAAGGCGGAAGCCGAGGGCGTCACGCCGGCCGAGGCCGAGGCGCTCACCGGCAAGGCGGCCGAGCTGATGGCCCGGTACGGCATCGACCGCGCGCTGCTGGCCGCGGCGCAGCCGCAGACCGACCGGCCGGCCAACCGCGTCATCGACGTGTACAACCCGTGGTCACAGGTGAAGGCGCACCTGCTGTCCGGGCTGGCCTCGGCGATCCGCTGCACCTGTGTCCAGCTGCCCCGCGCGGTGGCCGGCGGCACCCGGATTCACGTGTTCGGCTACGCCTCCGACCTGGAGCGGGCCGAGATCCTGTACACCTCGCTGCTGATCCAGATGGCGCACGGGCTGGCCGCGGCCCGGGTGCCCGCCGGGGCGCGCAGCGTGCGCGCGTACCGGCGGAGCTGGCTGCTCGGCTACACCTCCGCCGTGGTGGCCCGGGTGCACACGGCCGAGCAGCGGGCGGCCGACCGGGCCAGGCACGAGCCGGGCACCGGCAAGACCGCCGAGCTGGTGCTGGCCGACCGGGCCGACGTGGTGCGGCGCGAATGCGAGAGCGCCTACCCGCACACCCGCAAGCTCCGGGTCACGTATACCGGGAACGGGTACGCCCGCGGCTACGCCGAGGGGCAGCGGGCCGACGTCGGCGCCGCGCGGGTGGGCCGGGCCGGCCCTCGCGCCCTCACCCGCTGACTCTGGCGGACCTGGGCGGCGCGGACCGTTCGCCGCGCCGGCCCGCGCGGACGGCTGCAAGTGTGCGGGCACTAAGAAGTGCCCGCGTCGGGGGGCCGGCCGCGGCTAGGCCGGGAGACGGCGGATGACGGCCAGGAAGATGGCATCGGTGCCGTGCTGGTGCGGCCAGAACTGGACGTACTTCCCGCCGGGCGCGGGGCAGCGCAGGCCGTCCACCTCGGGCAGCAGCGCGGGGGCGTCGAGCAGTTCGGCATCGTCCCGGCCGGCCAGCACGCCGGCGACGACCTCGCGGGTTTCCGCCAGGTGCGGCGAGCAGGTCACGTAGCCGGCCACGCCGCCCGGCCGCACCGAGTCGATCGCCGCGCCGAGCAGCGACCGCTGAAGCCGGCCCAGGTCACGCAGCTGCCCGGGGTTCCTGCGCCAGCGGGCTTCTGGCCGGCGCCGCAGCGAACCCAGCCCGGAGCACGGCACGTCGGCGAGCACCCGGTCGAACACGCCGGCCCGCCAGGCCGGCACCGACCCGTCCGCCACCACCACTGCCGCCGGGGCTGCGGGCTCGCGGTGCGGGCGGAGGGTGTCGCGGGCCAGCACGGCGCGGTGCTCGGTGACGTCGGCGGCCAGCAGCCGGCCGCCTCGGCCGGCCGCGATCCCGGCGAGCAGGGCGGCCTTGCCGCCCGGGCCCGCGCACATGTCCAGCCAGAGCCCGTCCTGGCCGGTCAGCCCGGCCCGGCTGACCGCCAGCGCGGCCAGCTGGCTGGCCTCGTCCTGCACCGTCGCCCGCCGCTGCGCCACCGCCGGGATCCCGGCCGGGTCGCCGTGCGCCAGGTAGCCACCGAACGGCGACCAGCGGGCCGGCTCGACCTGCGCCGCGGCGGCCAGCTCGGCCGGCTCGCACCGTCCGGGCAGCGCGCACAGCGTCACCCGGGGGGCGACGTTCCCGGCGGCCAGCGCCTGCTCGGTCTGCCCGAGCCCGGCGGCCGGCCCGGCGGTTGTCTCGGCGGTTGTCTCGCCGAGGGCGGCGGCAAACGCGTCGACTATCCAGTGCGGGTAGCTGTACCGGACGGCCAGGTATCCCACCGGGTCGGCCTCGCGGTCCGGGGCCACCATGGTCATCCAGCCGTCCAGATCCCGGGTGGCCACCCGGCGCAGCACCGCGTTGACGAAACCGGCCGGCCGGGCGCCCACGGCGTCCTTGGCCAGGTCCACCGACGTGGCCACGGCGGCGTGCGGGGCGACCCTCGTCGCGAGCAGCTGGTGCACGCCCAGCCGGAGCACCTCGCGCACCGGCGGATCCAGCTGGCTGAGCTGGCGGTCGCTGCACACCGCGAGGACGGCGTCGTAGCTGCCCTGGCCGCGCAGTGTGCCGTAGCAGAGCTCGGTGGCCAGCGCCGCGTCACGGCCGTCCAGCCGCCGTTCGCGCAGCACCGAGGGCAGCAGCAGGTTGGCGTAGGCGCCGCGCTCGGCCACCGCGAGAAGCACGTCCAGCGCCGCCCGCCGGACCGGGTCGGCGCGTCCCGCCCGGCCAGGGCCTCGCTTCGCCTGCCGGCCGGAAGCCGGCTTGCCGGCGTCGCCCGTGGCTGGGCTGGCGCCCTCGCCCGGGGAGGGCCTGCGGCGGCCGCCCGGTGCCGGTTGGCCGCGGCCGGGCTGGCCCGGAGCGCGGCGTGGCCGCGGCGCGTTCCTGGCCCCGCGGGCACCCTGGCCCGCCATGTCAGCCGAGCCTCAGGGTGGCCGGCCCGGGGTCGTGGCCGGCCGGCCGCAGGCCGCGCAGCCAGTCCCCCGCGGTCATCCGGCGCTTCCCCGCGGGCTGCACGTCGCCGAGCCGGACCGGGCTGGTGCCGGTCCCGGCCAGCACGTCGTGGCCGACGGTGTGCAGCTCACCGGGGCCGAGCGCCGGGCCGGCCGCGGCCGGGTCCGGCCGGGTGACCGGGCCGAGCTTCAGCCGGGCGCCGCCGGATTCCGTCCAGGCGCCCGGGGCCGGTGTGCAGGCCCGGATCAGCCGGTCGATCGCCGCCGCCGGGAGAGCCCAGTCCACCCGGGCGTCGTCCACCCCGATCTTCGGCGCCAGGCTGATCCCGTCGGTCGGCTGCGGCTGGGCGGCAAGCTCGCCCGCCTCGATCCCGTCCAGCGTCGCCACCAGCAGCTCCGCGCCCGAGACGGCGATCCGGTCCAGCAGGTCGCCGGCCGTGTCGGCCGGCCGGATCGGCTCGGTGACCATGCCGAACACCGGACCTGCGTCGAGTTCTTTCACGATCCGGAAGGTGGTGGCGCCGGTGATGTCGTCGCCGTGCAGGATGGCGTGCTGCACCGGTGCGGCACCCCGCCAGGCCGGCAGCAGGGAGAAGTGCAGGTTGACCCAGCCGTGCGGCGGGATGTCCAGCAGGTGCTGCGGGAGCAGCGCGCCGTAGGCGGCGACCGGGCAGCAATCCGGCGCGATGGCCTTCAGCCGGTCGGCGAACTCGGGGTCGCGGGCCCGGGCCGGCTTGAGCACCTCCAGGCCGGCCTGTGCGGCCCGCTCCGCCACCGGGCTCGGCGCCAGCTTGCGGCCCCGGCCGGCCGGCGCGTCCGGGCGGGTGACCACGGCGGCGACCTCATGCCGGGAGCCCAGCAGCGCCTCCAGCGAGGACACGGCCGGGCTCGGGGTGCCGGCGAAAACTACCCGCATCGGCCACGCCCCCCGGGGCCGCCGGCCCGCTTCCTCCCCGGCGGTGTGCCGCCGTGCCTGCGCGGCATGGCCTAGAACGCCTGGCCGTGGGTCAGGTGCGGGGAGACCTTCACCTGCTGGGTGGCGTCACCCCACCAGTCGGTCTCCCTGATCGCCTTCATCGCGAGCTTGCGCTGATCGGGGTCGAGCCGGTCGATGAACAGCACGCCGTCCAGGTGGTCGGTCTCGTGCTGCACGCAGCGGGCCATCTGGGCGGTGCCCTCCAGCGTCACCGGCTCGCCGTGCATGTTGAACCCGGCCGCGACCACGCGGGTGGCCCGCTTGGTGGGGAAGGCCAGCCCGGGGAATGACAGGCAGCCCTCGTCGTCGGTTTCCTGCTCGCTGGACAGCTGGAGCGTCGGGTTGATCAGGTGCCCCGGCTCGTCGTCCACGTAGTAGGTGAAGACGCGCAGCCCGACGCCGATCTGCGGCGCGGCCAGGCCCACCCCCGGCGCCTCCTTCATGGTGTCGGTCAGATCCTGGACGAGCTTGCGCAGCTCGGCATCGAAGTCGTGCACCGGCTCGGCCGGGGTGCGCAGCACGGGGTCGCCGAAGAGGCGTATTGGCCTAACGCTCACCAGGGTCCTCCGAAACAAACAGTGTCAGGTGCGCGGTCCAGTTTAGGGCCGGTCTAGTCCTGTGGCTGGACGGCGCGGGAGCGTGCCTTGAGCGCGGCCTTGCGGGCCGCCTTGGCCACGGCCGGGTCGCCATGATGCTCACCCAGCGCGGTGAGCAGGCCGATCAGGCCTGGGTGGTCGACCTCCCAGAGCCCGGCGACCAGCTCGGCCTGCCCGACCGACGGAAGTTCCGGCAGCAGCTCGGCCACCACGTCCACGGGCTCGGCCTCCTCCAGCAGCCCGGCCCCCAGATCGACGAGCAGCCACTCCTGGTCGCCCCGGCCCAGCTCGGCCTGCTCGCCGTGGTCGCGCAGCCAGACCACCGCATGCGGGCGGAGCACGGAGTCGGCGAGCGCGTCACGGACCGGCGGGACGGCTTCGCCGCCGACCCGGTCCAGCACGGCGAAGGCGGCCCCGCGCAGCCCCGGTGAGCCCTGCTTGGCCGCCTCGAGCAGCTCGGCCGCGGCGTCCGCCGGGCCGCGCTGGGCCAGCCAGGACGCGATCTCGGCCTCGCCTTCCTCCGCGTCGTAGTCGGCCAGTGCGGCCAGCAGCGCGGCCGCCTCACCGGCGGCCAGCTGGCCGGCCACCGGGAGCTGCCAGCCACGTTCCCGCAGCCGCCCGTGCACGCCCCAGGTGCCCAGCCGGGACAGCCGGACGGTCAGCACCCCGGCATCCTCGTCGGTGCCCAGGTCGACGGCGCCCAGGTCGGCCAGCGTCTCCAGCGCCGCGGACAACCCCACGACGTCGGTGCCGCCCTGGCTGCCGCCGGGCGGCGCCTGCTGCCGTGCGGTCTGGTACGCGTCGAACAGCGCGTCTATCCGCACCGGCTCGCCGGCCGTGTACAGCGCGGTGACCAGGCCGTCCAGCTCCGCCGCGCACAGCGACGCGGACAGCGCGTCGGTCCACAGGGTGAGCACTTCGTCCGGGTTCCCAACCGACAGGATGTCGGCCGGCCGGGTGGCATCCGGCGCGCCGAGCAGCCCGGCGCCCGCTGCCACCAGCCAGGCCGCCTCGGTCTCCTCCCGGGTCATGCCCAGCTCGTCGGCGGCCGCCACGGCGTCCGCAGCCGACAGGCCGGGTCTGGTGGCTGCCCATTGGACCAGGTCACGGGCGGCACGCAGCAACGGCGCAACCCGCGCCGCGGCGGCCAGCTCCTCCCGGGGAGCGAGCCGCACGGTGGGCGGCCGGAGCATGTCACGGCCTGTCCTCGGCGAGATAGCCACTCAAGCACCATACGGCGTCCGCGGCGTGAACCTGCCACTTCACGACCGGCCGGCATCTCGCGGGCGCACAGCCTGGTGGTTTCCCCTGGGGCGCCCGCGGCGGCCCAGTGCTAAATCAGGTCGAGCGGATCCATCTGCAGCCGGACGGCACCGGCGGCCTTGCGGGCGCTGCGCAGCGCCTGCGCGGCCTGCAGGGCGCGGGCCAGCTCGGCCCCGGCCTTCCTGGGTACCCGGAAGAACACCCGGACGTCGCCGTCGCCGGCCTCGCCAGGCGGCTCCGTGTCGACCGGGCCGAGTACGTCGGCCACCGGCGGGAGCTCGACCGCCGCCATCAGCTCGGCCACCGCCTCCCTGTGCCCGGAGGCCACCGCCATCCGGGCCGCCGGGGGAAACCGCAGCTGGGCGCGCTCGGCGACTTCGCGTTCGGCGAACGCGACCGGGTCCCAGCGGATCAGCGCCTGCACGGCGGGCAGCGAGGCGTCCGCCATCACCACCACCCGGCCCCCGGCGGACGCGGGCTGGACCAGCGCCGCGGCGTTCAGCCAGCGGCGCAGCGCCTCCTCCGCGGCCCGCAGGCTGGCCCGGCCGAGCAGGGCACGCCCGTCGAGCAGCAGCGCCGCCGCGTAGCCGCCAGGCACGGTGGGCTCGGCGCCGGGCGTGCACACCACGATGGCCGGTGCGGCGGGCACCGACGCGAGCACGGACTCCCCGCGGGAGGTGCGCACCGGCACCGCGGGGAACGCGCGGCCGAGTTCTTCGGCGGTGCGCGCGGCCCCGGTGGCCAGCGACCGCAGGCCGGTGTGCCCGCACTGGGGGCAGCGCCAGGCCGGGATCAGCGCGGCGCACCACGGGCAGTGCGGCGCGGCGCCGGTGGCCCGCATGGCCAGCGGCCCGCCGCAGGACGCGCAGCGGGCCTGCTCGCGGCAGCGGGCGCAGGCCACCGCCGCGAGGTAGCCGCGCCGCGGCACCTGGACCAGCACCGGGCCGCGGGCCAGTGCCTCCCGCGCGGTGCGCAGCGCGAGACTGGGCAGCCGGGCGGCGGCCGCTCCCTGGTCCCTGGCCAGCTCGCTGTCATCACCGGTGCCGCGGGCCAGCGGGGCCAGGCCACGCACCGCCTGCCTGCCACCGCCCAGCGGCTGGGCCCAGCCCGCCGCGACCAGCTGGGTCACCTCGGCGGTGCGGGCGAACCCGCCGATCAGCGCCGCGGCCTGGCCGCGGTGCGCGCGCAGCGCGAGCACCTCCCTGGCGTGCGGGTACGGGGCCCGAGGCTCGGAGTGCAGGTCGTCGCCGTCGTCCCAGACGGCCACCAGTCCGAGGCGGTGCACCGGGGCGAACATGGCGGCGCGCAGCCCGGCCACGATCGTGACCTCGCCGCGCAGCACGGACAGCCAGCGGCGGTAGCGTTCGGCCGGGCCGAGACCGGCGGACAGGCAGACGTGCCGGCCCGGCCCCAGCAGCGCCGCCAGCGCCTCGTCCAGCTGGCCGAGGTCCCTGGTGTCCGGGACGACCATGAGGGCGCCGCGGCCGGCCGAGGCCGCGGTCGCGGCGGCGCGGGCCATTTCCTCGGCCCAGTGCGGGCCGGGCAGGGCCGACCACGCGGCGCGCGGCGCCCGGCCGTCCGCCACGGCGGCCAGGAAAGCCTCCCCGGCCTGGTACCGGGACCAGGGGCCGGGCGCGGGCCTGGGTACCCCGGGCTCCGCCGGCGGCGTGTCCGCGGCGGGCCCACCGCCGACCGGGGACGGCTCGCCGGCAGCGGCGGCGGGCTCGCCGGCAGCTGCGGTGCGCCCGCCGGCGTCCGGGGCGGCCTTCCGCGCTTCGGCGGCGGCGTGCCGCGGGGGTATGGCCAGCCGCAGCACGTCGGCCAGGGTGCCCGCGTAGCGGTCGGCTACCACCCGGGCCAGCCCGGCGATCTGCGGGGTCAGCACCGGCTCGGGAGACGTCACCCGCTCCAGGTAGGCGAGCCTGCCCTGGTGCTCGCTGGACGCCTCCCTGGCCAGCAGGTACCCATCCACCAGCTGGCCGGCGAAGCGCACCCGGACCCGGCAGCCGGGCACCGCCGCGCCGCCCATCCGCTCGGGCACCAGGTAGTCGAAGGGCCGGTCCAGATGGGCGAGGGAGACGTCCACCGCCACCCGCGCCACCGGCAGCCGCTGCGCGGCCACCGGGGCAGGGCGGGCCCGCTTCGGTTTGGCACGCTGCTTCGGCTCCGGCACGTGTCCGTCCTACCAGACCAGAGCACCAGGTCCGCCCGCGCCGCCAGCAGGCAGCCCGTGCCGTCCACGGCCAGATCGTGCTCCCCTGTGGTCAGATCGTGCCGCAGGCGTTGTCGGCCACGGCGGCGTCGTGGTTCAGCGCCTGCATGACCGAGCCCGGCACCTGGCCGGAGCTGGCGTCGGTGCGGACCCTGGCGAGCTGGCCGGCCAGGCTGGCCAGCGGCGCCCGTGGCTGCTGGCTGCCGCCCTCGCCCGCCGCGGCGCGCAGGCTCGCGATGGCACGGCCCAGGTCGGACGTGGTCTTAGCGGTGTCCGCCGTGCGGTCGAAGTCCTCGATGGCGGCCGGCCCCTCGGCCGCCTGCTCCGGGGAGGCCGGCATGGCCCGTCACAGGCCGGCGGCCTTACGCAGCGCGTCGGTCCGGTCGGTGCGCTCCCAGGAGAAGTCGGACTCCTCGCGGCCGAAGTGGCCGTAGGCCGCGGTGTTCGAGTAGATCGGCCGGAGCAGGTCGAGATCGGCGATGAACGCCGCCGGGCGCAGGTCGAACACCGACATGACCGCGTCCTGGATGCGCTCCACCGGCACCTGCTCGGTGCCGAAGCACTCGACGAACAGCCCGACCGGCTTGGCCTTGCCGATCGCGTAGGCGACCTGCGTCTCGCACCGGTCGGCCAGCCCGGCGGCCACGATGTTCTTGGCCACCCAGCGCATCGCGTAGGCGGCGCTGCGGTCCACCTTGGACGGGTCCTTGCCGGAGAAGGCGCCGCCGCCGTGCCGGGCCATCCCGCCGTAGGTGTCGATGATGATCTTGCGGCCGGTCAGCCCGGCGTCGCCCATCGGGCCGCCGACCTCGAACCGGCCGGTGGGGTTGACCAGCAGCCGGTAGTTGGCGATGTTGATGTCGAGCTCGCCGATCACCGGCTCCACCACGTGCTCGCGCACGTCCGGCGTGAGCAGTTCCGTCAGGTCGATGTCCGGGGCGTGCTGCGCGGACACCACGACCGTGTCCAGCCGCACCGGACCGTCGTCGCCGTACTCGATCGTGACCTGGGTCTTGCCGTCCGGGCGCAGGTAGGGGACGACGCCGTTGCGGCGGACCACGGACAGCCGGCGGGCCAGCTTGTGCGCCAGCATGATCGGCAGCGGCATGAGCTCCGGGGTCTCCCGGCACGCGTAGCCGAACATCATGCCCTGGTCGCCCGCGCCCTGCCGGTCCAGGACATCGGCGCCCTCGCCCTCGCGGTACTCATAGGCGTCGGCGACGCCCTGGGCGATGTCGGGCGACTGCGACCCGATCGACACCGACACCCCGCAGGAGGCGCCGTCGTATCCCTTGAGCGAGGAGTCGTAGCCGATCTCCAGGATCTTCTCCCGGATCACGCCCGGGATGTCAACATAGGTTTCCGTGGTCACCTCACCCGCCACATGCACCTGGCCGGTGGTGATGAGGGTCTCGACGGCGACCCGGCTGCGCGGGTCATCCTTGATCATGCAATCGAGGAGCGCGTCACTGATCTGGTCCGCCATCTTGTCAGGATGACCTTCCGTGACGGACTCAGAAGTGAAGAGACGTCGAGCCACCTGATTCCCTTTTCTGCCGCTGGTAGTTTCGGCCGAAGTGTATCGGGACGAATCAGCCCTGGTCTTGTCGGCGTGTGCCGAACCGGGCCGCGACCAGGTCCCATACCACGTCAGCCAGGGCTTCCTTGGGCCCGCGCGGCACGTCGGTGGCGCTGCCGTCCGCGCCGAGCACCACGGCCTGGTTGTCCGCGGTCCCGAAGGCCAAGCCGCCGCCCACCTGGTTGACCACCAGCAGGTCACACCCTTTGCGGGCGAGCTTGTCGCGGCCGTTCCGCAGCAGGTCCTCGGTCTCGGCGGCGAAGCCGACGACGACCTGGCCCGGGTGCGGGCGGCGGGCGGACAGCTCGCGCAGCACGTCCGGGTTCTCGGTGAGCGCGATCGGCTCCGGGCCGGTCCCGGTCTTCTTGATCTTGGACGGGTTCCGGGCGGCCGGCCGGAAGTCGGCCACGGCCGCGGCCATAACCACCGCGTCGGCGCCCGCCGCGGCGGCGGTCACGGCGTCCCGCAACTGCAGCGCCGACACCACCGGGACCACCTTGACCCCGGCCGGGTCGTCCATCGTCACGTTCGCCGAGACCAGCGTCACCTCCGCGCCGCGGGCCACCGCCGTCCTGGCCAGCGCGTAGCCCTGCCGGCCGGAGGACCAGTTGCCGATGAACCGGACCGGGTCAAGCTCCTCCCTGGTGCCGCCGGCCGACACCACGACCCGGCGCCCGGCCAGGTCCGGCCGGGCCGCGGCCGGGCCGCGGTCGAGCAGCCGCAGTGCCACCGCCGCCAGTTCGGCCGGCTCGGGCAGCCGGCCCGGGCCGGTGTCGGGGCCGGTGAGCCGCCCGGTCGCCGGGTCGAGCACCAGGACGCCGCGGTCCCGCAGCGTGGTCACGTTGGCCTGGGTGGCCGGGTGCTGCCACATCTCGGTGTGCATCGCGGGCGCGAACACCACCGGGCAGCGGGCCATCAGCAGGGTCGCGGTCAGCAGGTCATCGGAGCGCCCGGCCGCCGCGCGGGCCATCAGGTCCGCGGTCGCCGGGGCGACGAACACCAGGTCGGCCCACTGGCCCAGCCGCACGTGCGGCACCTCATGCACGTCGGCCCACAGGTCCGCGGTGGCGGGCCGGCCGGACAGCGCGGCCCAGGTGGCCTCGCCGACGAAGCGGAGCGCGCCGGCCGTCGGCACGACGCGCACCTCACAACCGGACTCGGTCAGACGGCGGAGCAGCTCACACGCCTTGTACGCGGAAATGCCGCCGCCAACGCCGAGGATGACGTGCCGTGACATATCCCGCCTGCCCCGCCGGAGTGTGCCGGTGTCAGGAGGCCGGCTCCTCGGGGATCTGCTCCGCGGTCAGCAGCCTCTCGCGGATCTCCCGCAGGGCGATGGAGAGCGGCTTCTCCTGCACGCGGGTCTCGACCAGCGGCCCGACGTACTCCAGCAGGCCCTCGCCGAGCTGCGCATAGTAGGCGTTGATCTGGCGGGCCCGCTTGGAGGCCATGATGACCAGGCGGTACTTACTGTCCACCACATCGAGCAACTCGTCGATGGGCGGGTTCGTGATGCCTTCCGGGGCGGGAGTCCCTGCCACCTTGTGCCTCTCGTAGATACGTGCGTTAACGAAATATCAAGGCTACCAGTTCGTCGCACACCTCATCGACGGACGTGTTGACGAGCGTGACGTCGAATTCCTTCTCCGCCGCCATCTCGAGCCTGGCCACTTCGAGCCGCCGCTCGATGACCTCGGGCGGCTCGGTGCCGCGGCCGGTGAGCCTGCGCACCAGCTCGTCCCAGGACGGCGGGGCCAGGAACACCAGCATCGCGTCCGGCATCGCCGCCCGGATCTGCCGGGCGCCCGGCACGTCGACCTCCGCCAGCACCGGCACGCCCGCGGCGAGCTTGCCCTCGACAGGCGCGCGCGGGGTGCCGTGCCGCAGGTTCACGTAGGGCGCCCACTCGAGCAACTCCCCCGCGGCGACCAGCCGGTCGAACTCGGGGTCGTCGACGAAGTAGTAGTCGCGGCCTTCCCGTTCCCCGGGACGGGGAGCACGGGTGGTCGCGGACACCGACAGCCAGACTTCCGGATGCTTTTCGCGGAGCCGGGCGCTCACGGTGCCCTTACCGACTCCGGAGGGCCCGGAGAGCACGGTCAGCCTGGCGCGGTTACCGGAAGGCGCCGGTGGAAAACCGGGAGACGTGGCCGTGCCCTCCCTCTGTGGACCCTCGGATTCGGTCAGATATCACCGCCGAATTCGGTTTCAAGGGCCGCACGCTGGTTCGCACCGAGGCCCCCTACGCGCCGGGACTCGGCAATGCCGAGCCGCTCCATGATCTGCCGGGCCCGCACCTTGCCGACGCCGGGCATCGACTCAAGCAGAGCGGAAACCTTCATCTTGCCTATGACGTCATCCGACTTGCCATCCTTGAGCACCTGGGGCAGCGTCGTCGAACCGCGCTTCAGCCGATTCTTGACCTCTGCACGCTCTTTGCGTGCCCTGGCCGCCTTCTCCAGGGCCGCAGCGCGCTGGTCGGGTGTAAGGGGAGGAAGAGCCACGCCGGTTCACCTCGGGTTTCGTATCGAAAAACTCGCTTCGGGAGGGGAAACTAGCGAGTTCGCAGCGCTAGGGCAACGCGAACCCCCGTTTGTCGTGTCACAAATTGCCGATAACTACCATCCGCTAATGACCGAATACTAAACGCTACACCTTGGGCCCACACGCAAGTGCGCCGTCTGGGCACCTCGGCCACACAGCCGACGGCTACCGGAGCAAATGCCCAGGTCCCAGGTTACGGCCGTGCACCCGGCGGCGGACCGCGGGGCCGGGATTGCCCGGCCCGATGGCATTTGCGGCGATCGGCCTCCTTGCTTAGGCGCACAGCCTAAGCCATGCGCCGTTGCCGCCCGCCTCTGGAGGTCAAATCTGCCGCTAATCATGCGTCCGGCCGCGTGATTGGGGCCGTCGAGCAGCATCCATGACGGCTTCGCGTGGCAGCCTGGCGGCCGGGCCGGCCTAGCCGCCACGGACCGTCCCTAACCGGCCAGTGGGCCGTCGTGATCGAGGATCTCGGCGGCGCCGCGGACGACACAACGCAACGGCTCGGTCACCACCACGGCCGGGATGTGCGCGATCGCCTCGATCCGGTCGGCCAGCCCGGGCAGCAGGGCGCCGCCACCGGCCAGGCGGATCTTCCCGCGCACCACGTCCTCGGCGAGATTCGGCGGTATGTCCGACAGCATGTCCTCGACGGACGCGATGATCGCCGCGACCGGGTGCTGCAGGGCGGCGGCGACCAGCGCGCCCGGCACGAACTCGGTGCGCGGCGTCCGGCGGCGTGCGTCGATGCCGACGACTTCCACCTTTTCGGTCGGCCCGGCGGCGAGCCCGAGCGTCATCTTCAGGCTCCGGGCGGTGTCCCGGCCCACCAGCAGTCCCAGTTCGGCCCGGATCCCGTCCACGATCGCCTCGTCCAGCGCGTTGCCGGCCACCCGCAGCGAGCGCACCCGCACCAGGTACCCGCCCGCCACCACCGCGGCCTCGGTGGTACCGCCGCCGATGTCCACGATGAAGCAGCCGCTGCCGTCCGCGCGGTCAAGCCCGGCGCCGGCCGCGGCCGCCACCGGCTCGTCGACCATCAGCACGGTGCACCGCGGCCGCGGGGTGGCGGCCGCCGCGGCCAGCGACTGGCGCTCCACGTCGGTCGCGCCGCTGGGCACGCAGACCACCGATCTGGTCTTCAGCAGGCGGCGGCGGACCTTGGCCTTGCGCATGAAGGCCTGCAGCATCGCGACGGCCGCATCCAGATCCGCGACCACACCGTCCCGCAAAGGATGGATGACCTCGATGTCCTGGGGGTCCTTGCCGGCCAGCGCGTCGGCGGCGGACCCGACAGCGGTCACCGCGCCGGTGGCCCGGCTCAGCGCGACCGCGGAAGGCTCGTCGAGCACCAGCCCGCGCCCGGCCGCCCAGACCAGTGTGTTCACCGTGCCGAGGTCGATCGCGACACCCGCCCGGAACCCCATCGCCATACCCGTCCGGAACCTCATGGCACCGCCTCTTACCCGACAAATACAGGACTCATTCAAAACTCGGCCAAGCGCCTGCTGCCACCAGGCCGGGCAGGGAGTTTTGAATGAGTCCTCCCATATGCCCCCGCGCCCTAGTAAGGCCGGTTCCTTACATGTCCCAGTATTACGTCTCCGCCGCCGAAGCACCCAGCGGACCGGGACTCCCGCCCGGCCGGGTGCGCTGATATAACCGGGAAGCGTGGCTGGGAATACCCTGGCGGCCCGGATGAGCGCGGCCGCGACGGCACTGCTGAGCACGCTGGATGACGAGCAGCGGACGCTGGCGGCACTGCCGCTGGCCGACGACGCCGCACGGCGGTGGCTGGAGTACCGGCCGCTGCCACGGCCCGGCGCCAGCCTGGCCCGGCTCACCGGGCCCGGCCGCAAGGCCGCGAGCCGGCTGCTGGCCACCGGGCTGAGCGAGCACGCCTACGCCCAGGCGATGGCGATCATCTCCCTGGAGGAGGTGCTGGACCTGCGCGAGGGCGGCGCGCGGGGCAGGCACCTGAACGACTACTGGGTCTGTGTGTTCGCCGACCCTGGCGCTCTCGCTGGGCCGACCGGCGACGGGCCGTGGGCGTGGCGGTTCGAGGGGCATCACCTGTCGGTGACGATGACGGTGGCCGGCGGCGAGGTCTCCCCCGCGCCGGTGTTCTTCGGCGCCAACCCGGCCCGGGTCAGCTACGCCGGGCGGCCGGTGTCACGGCCGCTCGGGCCGGAGGAGGACGTCGCCCGGGCACTGCTGGACGCGATGGGCCCGGCCGGGCGGGCCGCCGCGGTGGTGGCCGGCCAGGCCCCCGGGGACATCCGCAGCGGCACCAGCCCGCGGGCCGCGGCCGGCATCGAGCCGCTGGGCGTCGGCGCGGGCCGGCTCGGGCCGACCGCGCGGTCGGTGCTGGCCGAACTGGCCGCGGTCTACATCGACCGGCTGCCCGCCGAGCTGGCGGCGCGGGAGGCGGACCGGATGGCCACGGCCGAGCTGCACTTCGCCTGGGAGGGGCCGCTGACCCCGGGCACCCGGCACTACTACCGGGTGCAGGGCGGGGACCTGCTGATCGAGTACGACAACACCAGCGAGGACGGCAACCACGCGCACAGCGTGCTGCGCCGCCCGCGTGGCGACTTCGGCGACGACGTACTGGCCGCGCACTACCGCGAGGCACACGCCTGAGCGGTACCTCAGGGTTAACCAGGCTTCAGGGTTAAATGGGGAGAAGCCCGGATGGTCCGGCCAGGCCCGCGCGTCCAGTGTGGTGTCCATGCGCATCTCACCTTCACTCCGGACCACTGTCCTGCGAACGACCGCCGCGGCGTCCGCGGCCTGCCTGCTGGCCGGGCTGCTCGGGTTGGCATCGGCATCGGCTGAGGCGTCGGCCCCGGTGCCGCAGCCGGGCGCGGCACCGGTTCCCGTGCTGAGCTGGCAGCCCTGTTCCGGCGGCTTCCAGTGCGCCACCGCGCGGGTGCCGCTGGACTACCGGCATCCCCGCGGCGCGGCGATCAGCATCGCGGTGATCAGGCATCTGGCCACCGATCCCCGGCACGCCCTCGGGTCGCTGTTCATCAACGGCGGCGGCCCGAACCCGCAGATCGCCGGCTTCCCCGCTGCTTACCTGGACTTTCCCGCCGCGCTGCGGGCCAGGTACAACCTGATCACCTTCGACCCGCGCGGGTTCGGCTACAGCAGCGACATCCGCTGCTTCCCGAACCCGCGGGCAGAGCAGAAGCTTGTCGGCGGGCTGCCGCCGTTCCCGGCCGGTGCCCGGCAGGTGGCCGTGTGGCAGCACACCTGGGCCCGGTTCGACGCGCGGTGCGCCCAGCAGGCCGGGCCGCTGCTCGACCACGACAGCACCGCCGACGTGGCCCGGGACATGAACCTGCTGCGGCAGGCCGTCGGCGACCCGGTGCTGAACTATTACGGCGCCTCCTACGGCACGCTGCTCGGCGCGACCTACGCCAACCTCTTCCCGGGCACGACCGGGCGGATGATCCTGGACGGGAACGTGAACCCGGCCGAGTGGACCCGGCCGGAGGGCCCGCTGACCAACTGGCAGCGGATCGGCCGGGACCAGGCGTCCGCCGCCACGCTGCGCGCCTTCCTGGATCTGTGCGGCCGGGCCGGCGCCGCCCGGTGCGCGTTCGCGGCGGGCAGCCCGGCGGCCACCCGGGCCAAGTTCGCCGCGCTGCTGCGCCGCCTGCGGCGGCATCCGGTGACGGTCGGCAGCCCGCCGCGGACCTACACCTACGCCGACACGGTGGCCAGCGTCCCGGTCGGCGCGGTGAGCGGATGGCCCTGCGGAGCCCGGCTGCTGCAGGCACTATGGGCAGGCCGGGGCACGCTGTGCCCGCCGGGCGCGGCGGCACCGGCCGCGGCGGCCCGGACGGCTGACCGGCCCGCTGCCGCGGGCCCGTTCCACGGCGCCTACTACGGCGAGGAAGAACAGCAGGCCGTGCTGTGCGCGGACAGCCCCAACCCGCGCGACCCGCGGCTGTACCCGCTGCTGGCCGCCCTCTCCTACCGCCAGTCAGGCGGCTACGGGCCGGACTACACGTGGAACTCCGAACAGTGTGCCCGGTGGCCCGCCGGCGCGGCCCAGGACCGCTACACCGGCCCGTGGAACCGGCGCACCGCCGGGACGATCCTGCTGCTCGGCAACACCGGCGACCCGAACACCCCCTACCAGGACTCGGTCGCACTCGCCCGCGAACTGGCCCGCGCCCGGCTGCTGACCATTGACGGCTACGGGCACACCGAGGGATCGAACCCCAGCACCTGCGCCACCGACGACGCGGTCCGGTACGCGCTGACCGGCGCGCTGCCGCCGGCCGGAACCGTCTGCCAGCAGGACGGGAAACCGTTCCCCGGCTAGCGGCGGCACGCGATAATGATCCGCGATGGAGGACAACGGAGCCGGGGCCGCGGTGGTGCTGCGGGCGGGCAGGCTGCGAGCCGCCCGTGGGGTCACGGTGGTGCGGCGGGTGGCGCTGACCGCGAGCACGGGCGACGTGGTGGCGGTCGAGGGGCCGAACGGGTCGGGCAAGAGCACGCTGCTGGCCGCGGCGGCCGGGCTGCTGCCGGCCGGGCCGGGCAGCAGCCGCCCGGACAGCGTCGGGTACGCCCCGGAGCGGGCCGACGTGCTGCCCCGGATGCCGCTGCGGCGCTGGCTGATGGGGCTGGCCAGGACGGCGGGCCTGTCCCGGGCCGAGTCCGCCCGGCAGGCCGATGACCTGATCGCCCGCCTTGGGCTGGGTGCGGCGGCCGACCGGCCGCTGCGCGAGCTGTCCCGGGGCAATGTGCAGCGGGTGCTGGTGGCGCAGGCGCTGGTCGGCCCGCCTCGGCTGGTGGTGCTGGACGAGCCGTCCGGCGGGCTGGACGCCGACGGGCTGGGCCGGGTGGCGGCGGAGATCGAGCGGGCCGCGCGGGAGTCCGTGGTGCTGGTCGCCCGGCACCCCACCGCCAACGTGCCGCTGCCACCCGGCCCGTCCTGGCGGATCGGGCAGGGAACGGTGACCGTGGTCGACCGGCCGGGCGGCCCGGCCCCGGGCGGCCGGGCCGGCACCGCGCTGGATCTGGCCGAGGTGGAGACCGGCGACGGCCGGGTGCAGCGGGTCAGCCGGGACGCCCTGCCCGGTGTGCTGCGCGCCGCCCTGGACGCCGCGCTGGACATCCGGCGGGTGCAGCCGGTGCCGCCGCCGGCCACCGAGCCCGCAGCGGCCGCCGAGCCCGCGGCGGCCAGCGGAACCGCGACAGCCACAGGAGCAACAGCCAGCGGAGCAAGGGCTACCGGAGCAGCGGCCAGCCGAGCCGCAGCCAGCCGAGCAGGGGCTACCGGAGCAGCGGCCAGCGGAGCAGCGGCCAGCGGAACTGCGGCCACGGCCGGCGGAGCCGCGGTCAGCGGGGCGGCGGCCACGGGCGCAGCGGCGGCCGGAGCGGGGGTCACGGATGGCGTGGCAGCGCCGCGGCGGGCCGGGCCGGGGCAGCGGCTGCTGCACGGTGCGGCGCACCGGGCCCGGCTGCTGGTCCGCGCGCAGTGGTTCGCCGCCCCGGCGCTGCTGTTCCTGGCGTTGCTGGGCGCGCTGTACGCGAGCAGGCCCGGCCCGCCGCCGCCCCCGCCGCTGGCCACGCCCGCGTTCACGGCCGTGGCGCTGGCCGTCGTGATGACCTGGCTGACCGTGCTGGCCCAGGTGGTGGACGGGCGGGTGGTGGCCCGTGCCTTCGGTGCGCATGTGGGCGGGCCGGGGCGCGCGCATCTGGCCGCCAGCCTGGCGGCGGTGCCGTTCGGTGTGGTGGCCACGGTGGCCGCGGTCACCTGGCCGGCGGTGACCGGTCAGCCGGGCGACTGGACCTCGGCCGCGTTCGTGGCCGAGGTGGCCGGGCTGCATCTGGCCGCAGTGCTGTTCGGCATCGGGGTGGGCACGCTGCTGGTGCCGCCGCTGGTGCACACCACGGGCTGGCGGGTGTGCGGGAGCGTGGCGCTGTACCTGGCGCTGGTGCTCGTCCCGGCCAGCCCGCTGCACCCGCTGCTGCGGCTGACCGCAGGGAACGGCACGGCCGGCGGCCCGGGACTGGCCGCTGGGCTGATCGCCGCGGTGGGGCTGGCGCTGGCGGGAAGCACCGCGTTCCTGGCCAGCCGGCTGCCTTAAGCCATCTCCGGGCCCATCAGCACCGGACGAACGAGCCGCCCTCGTGCCGCGGCCACCCTGGCCAGGATCCGGCCAGTCCCGGCCATCGACGGCAGGCGGCCGCTGCGGAAACATCATCCATTAATCATTTAAATGATAAATTACGATAATTACCCGCCCCGCGGAAAGCTGCGCCAGCAGTCACCTGACGGCGGGGATGACCGCGCCGCTCGGCTCATGGGAAGGCAGGCGATCATGGCCAACCGAAGATCTCTGGCCCGCGGAGCTCGCCGGTCCCGGCCCCTGGCGTGGCCGGCCGCGGCGCTGGCGGCCGTGCTCGCCGTGTCAGCCTGCGGCTCGTCCGGCGGCGGCTCGGGCAGCGGCTCGCCGGCACCGCCGAAGTCCGGCGTCGTGCACCTGACGTTCTGGACCTGGATACCTAACGTCGCGAACGATGTGAACCTGTTCAACAAGACGCACAAGAACATCCAGGTCAGCCTGGACACCATCCCCACCGGGTCGAACGGCGGCTACGCCAAGATGCTGGCCGCGGTCAAGGCCGGCAACCCGCCATGCGACGCCTCCGTGGAGTACCAGGAGCTGCCCACGTTCGTCATGCAGGGCGCGCTGACAAACCTCACGCCGTACGCGTCGGCGGACCAGCGCCTGTTCGTGCCCTGGCAGTGGCAGCAGGGCGTGTTCAACGGCGGTGTCTACGCGATCCCGCAGGCCAGCGGGCCGATGGGGCTGTTCTACAACAAGAAGGTGTGGTCGGCGGCCGGGGTGACCAGCCCGCCCAGG
>DASYAV010000232.1:0-2499 GCA_036501145.1 Streptosporangiaceae bacterium
CGCGAACGCTAAGCTCAGCGAGCATGCCGAGGCTGCTGGTCGTCCACCACACCCCGTCGCCCGCCCTGCAGGAAATGTTCGAGGCCGCGGTGAGCGGCGCGCGGACCGACGAGATCGACGACGTCGAGGTGATCATCAGGCCCGCCCTGACCGCGGCGGCCGTCGACGTGCTCGAGGCCGACGGTTACCTGCTCGGTACCCCGGCCAACATCGGCTACATGTCCGGCGCGCTCAAGCACTTCTTCGACGGCATCTACTACCCCTGCCTGGAGGCAACCCGGCGGCGGCCCTACGGCCTTTACGTGCACGGCGGGATGGACACCACCGGCGCGGTACGCGCGGTCGAATCGATCACCGCCGGCCTGCAGTGGCGCACGATCCGCCCCCCGGTCACCGTCACCGGCCCGCCCAGCAAGTCCGACCTGGAAGCCTGCTGGGAACTAGGCGCCCTCCTAGCCGCCGAAATCGCCGGCTAGCAGCACCGCCGCCAGCCGCAGTCCCTATCGCCCGCAGCCACACTTCCCTATCGCCGGCAGCTACATTTCCCTATCGTCCACAGCCACAGTTCCCTATCGCCCGCAGCCACAGTTCCTATCGCCGGAAGCCACAGTTCCCTATCGCCCGCAGCCGCAATTCCATGATCGCGAAGACTTTTTAGTCTGCCGAGACTAAAGATCCTTCACGATCATGAAATACGTGCCGATCTACCCCACATTTTCATGATCGCGAAGACTTTAGTACCGCAGGGAGTACTAAGAGTTCGCAGATTATTAACGCGCGGGTTTGGTGCCGGGGATCATGGTGATGTCGTGCGCCGCGGCGTATGCGGTGAGCTCGGCGAGGGTGCGGAAGCTGGTTCCGGCGGGTTCGATGGTGAGGTGGTGCTGGTCCAGGAGCGGCCTGATCTGGCGCTCGGCTTTGGAGATGGTGGCGATGACGACGCCGAATAGCTCGGCGAGGACGCGCTGCGGCATGCGGAAGCGGGTGCGCAAGATGGTGGCCAGGAGCATCTCGGGCAGGGTGAGCGCGGGCGGGTAGCCGCCGGAGGGCTTGCGCCTGGCCGGGCCGCCGCGCGCGATGTGCAGCCCGGCTTCGCGGTGGGCCTGGTAGGGGATGGCCAGCGCGGCGGTCAGCTTGGCCCAGTCTGCAGGGGTCATCCCGGTGAGCGCGGGGCGGGCCCAGCCGGCGCTGTCGCGCAGGGCGGCCCGGACGGTGGCGGCCGCGGCGGGACGGGGGCCTTCCGGGCGCAGGGTGTAGTTCCAGTCGCCGTGCCAGTCGTGGCGGTCCAGGGGCAGGCGGGCCATCTGCTCGTCGCTGACCTTGACGCCGCCGGGGTAGCTGCCGGGATCCAGTTCCGCGCGGACGGTCAGGCCCGCGCGGGTGGTGGTGGCGGCGATGGTGCTGACGATGACCTGGTGGCTGGTCAGCGGCCTGCCGCGCCAGTTCATGGTGATGTGGGAGAACAGCCGGTGCTCGATCCGGTTCCATTTCGACGTTCCCGGCGGGAAGTGGCACACCGTGACCGCCAGCCCGGTCTCCAGCGCGAACGCGGCGAGCTCGGTCTTCCAGGCGCGGGTTCGGTAGCTGTTGGAGCCGCCCGCGTCCGCGGTGATCAGCAGCCGCCGGGCGCGGGGGTAGGCGGCCCGGCCCGCCGCGTTCCACCAGCGGCGGATCGTCTGCACGGCGAACGCGGCGGTGTCATGGTCCGTGCCGACCGACACCCAGCCGGAGTTCGCCGCCAGGTCATAGACCCCGTAGGGAATGGCCTTGCCCAGCTGCTCGTCGGGGAAGTCATGGGTGCGCACCGCGGCCGGCTCGCCCTTGGGCCGCCATTCCCGGCCGCCGTTCTTGAACTCGCCGACATTCTCCTTTTTCTTGGTATCCACGCTGATCACCGGATCAGCGGTGTCCTGGTGGGCCTTGACCTGCTCGTTGATGTAACGGAACTGCGCGTCCCGGTCCGGGTGCCGCTGGCCCTCGATGGTCTTGGCGTTGCCCTGCAGGCTGAACCCCTCTTCCCGGAGCAGGTCCCCGACGGTGTCGGCGCCGACCCTATGGCCCTGGCGGGTCAGCTCCGCCGCCAGGTTCCGCGTGGATTTCGTGGTCCACCGCAGCGGCGACATCGGATCGCCCCGCTCCTCCGGCTCGACCAGGGCCAGCAGCGCCGGGCGCAGCCCGGGGTCCAGGCCGGCGGCCCGCTTGCGGCCCCCGCCAGGCCGCCGCGCCCGGCCCAGCGGCTCCGCGCCTGACTCCAGCTCGGCGACGCCCAGCGACACCGTCGCCTCGCGGACACCGGCGGCCCGGGCGGCCAGCCGGATCCCGCCATGCCCCAGCGCCCGGGCCTCCGCCCCCATCAGCAGCCGCCGCTGCCGCTCATCCAGGTGCGGGAAGATCACCCCGAACTTCGCCGCCAGCTTCTGCGCCGTTTCCTTATCGCTGCTCATACCACATCAGCATGCCGGATCCCAGGAAACTACGGTTTAATTTTCTGCAAGCTCT
>DASYAV010000233.1:0-3431 GCA_036501145.1 Streptosporangiaceae bacterium
CCACCCCCGCCGCCAGGCGCCGCCGCGTGCCCAGGCCCTGCCATCTCCAGCCGTTCCTCCCCGCTCCGCCCGCAGCAGAGCTCCCGGCACCGGTGTATTCCCAGAATCTGCCCACCCGGGCAAGCTCGCACAACCCCGTGACATCCTCGTGATAACTGCGTGACAATGTGCCCGCAGCCAGACTCGTCCGTGATTTTGCGCCGAAGTCGGGAGACGTCATGCGGTTCAGCGTGCTCGGCCCCCTGCAGGTGATGGCGGAGGATTCTGGCGAGCCCAGTACTGTCTCAGCAGTCCGGCTGCGGGTATTGCTGGCGGTGCTGCTGTGGCGGGCAAACCAGCCGGTGCTGGCCGATGAACTCGCCGAGCTGGTATGGGACGGCGCACCGCCCGCCGGAGCGCCGGAAGCGGTCCGGGCTCTGGTGATGCGGCTGCGGCGCCGGCTGGATCCGCGGGCCGCGGCGCGGATCGTGACCCGGGCCCCCGGCTATGCGATCGAGGTGTCCGGCGACGAGCTGGACGCGTCGCGGTTCGAGATGCTGACCCAGCATGCGGGCGCGGCCGTCCGCGCTGGCCAGTGGGCGCGGGCCGCGCGGACCGCAGCCGAAGCGCTGGGATTGTGGCGCGGGACACCGCTGGCCGATGTCCCCTCGCAGCTACTGCGGGATCAGTGGGTGCCGCACCTGGACCAGCTGCACATGCAGGTGCTGGACTGGCGCATCGAGGGTGACTTGTCCAGTGGTCACCACAAGCAGCTGATCCCAGAGCTACGGGGCCTGACCGCACGTCACCCGCTGCGCGAGCATTTCCACTCCCACCTCATGCTCGCCCTCTACCGGAGCGGGCACCGGGCCGAAGCACTGGGCGCCTACCGGGGTGCCCGCGACGTCCTGGTCGCCGAGCTCGGGGTGGAGCCCGGGCCGCAACTGCGGGACCTGCACCAGCGGATCCTGTCCGCCGACCCTGCCCTCGCCGTCATCGGCCCGGCCCACCCCCCGCAGGCGGAACCTGAGCAGGGCGCGCCCCGGGCACTGCCGCCGGCCGTGCCCGGCTTCACCGGCCGCTCGGCCGAACTCAAGGCGCTGAGCCGGCTGCTGGACCGGCCCGGTGGGCATGCGCCCGGGACCGTGGTGATCTCCGCGATCGGCGGTACCGCGGGGGTGGGCAAGACCGCCCTGGCCGTGCACTGGGCGCACCAGGTCGCCACCCGCTTCCCAGACGGGCAGCTGTATGTGAATCTGCGTGGGTATGACCCCGACCAGATGGTTCCTGCGGCCGACGCGCTGGCCGGGCTGCTCCGCGCCCTCGGTGTGCCCGGACCTAACATCCCGCCGGACCCGGCCGACCGTGCCGCCCGGTACCGCAGTCTGGTCGCTGGGCGGCGGATGCTGGTCATGCTCGACAACGCCAGGTCGGCGGAGCAAGTCAGGCTGCTGCTACCCGGCACGCCAGGCTGCGTGACGGTCGTGACCAGCCGGGATTCGCTGGCTGGACTCGTGGCCAGGGACGGTGCCGTCCGCCTGGACCTGGACCTCCTGCCGGCCGCTGAGGCGGTCAGCCTGCTGCGGGCACTGATCGGCGAGCGGGCCATGGCAGACCCCGTGGCGACAGAGGAGCTGGCGGCCCAGTGCAGCCGGCTGCCGCTGGCGCTGCGGGTGGCAGCCGAACTCGCCGCTGGCCGTCCCGCTGTCCCGCTGGCTGGACTGGTGAGGGAGCTTGCCGACCAGCAACGGCGGCTGGACCTGCTGGCCGCCGCCGGTGATTCCCGCACCGCAGTGCGGTCCGTGTTCTCCTGGTCCTATACCCACCTCGACCCCGCAGCCGCCCGTATGTTCCGGCTGCTGGGCCTGCACCCTGGCCTTGACCTTGACCGTTACGCCGCGGCCGCGCTCATTTGCGCGACCGCGGGGCAAGCCGAGCGGCTGCTCGAAACGCTGACCTGCGCCCATCTGACCCAGCTCACCGGGACGGGCCGGTACGGCATGCATGACCTGCTGCGTGCCTATGCCCGCGACCTCGCCTCAGTCTGCGACACCGGCGACGACCAGCAGGCGGCGCTGACTCGCCTGTTCGATCACTACCTGCACACCGCCGCCGCCGCGATGGACACGCTGTTCCCCGGCGAGCGGCACCGGCGGCCCCGCATCCCCACACCAGCCACCCCAGTGCCGCCCGTAGCCGACTCTGCGGCCGCGCTGGCCTGGCTGGATGCTGAACGGGCCACCCTGGTCGCAGTCGCTGCGCACACCACCTCCCACGGCTGGGCTGACCATGCAACCCGCCTGGCCGCCAGCCTGTTTCGGTACCTCGACAGCGGCGGCCACTACCCTGAGGCGATTGCCATCCACAGCCAGGCCCGGCTGGCCGCACGCCACACCGGCGACCGCCGCGCGGAGGCGGAAGCACTCGTCAATCTTGGCGTCCTCGACCTGGAACAGGGGAATCAGCCTCAGGCTGTCGCGCACATGCAGCAGGGCCTGGCCTTGTTCCGGGACACCGGTGATCGTTCCGGCAAAGTCCGTGCGCTGGGCAACATCGGCATTCTCTACCTGCAGCTAGGTTCCTACGAGGAAGCCACCGAGCATCTCCAGCAGGCCCTGACCTTGTGCCGTGACATCGGTGATCAGCCAGGTGAGGCCCGTGTGCTGGTCGGCTTGGGCATGATCGACTTTCGGCTTGGCCGTTATGAGCAGGCCACCCGGCGTATCCACCGCACTCTGGCCCTCTTCCGTGAGGTGGGTGACCGGACAGGAGAGGGTCACGCTCTTTGCAGCCTGGGCGAAGTGGGCCTGCGCCAGGGCGATTTCGGGCAGGCTGCCGACCACCTCCAGCAGTGCCTGACCGTGTTCCGCGAGGCCGGCAGCCGATCCGGTGAGGCCCGCGCCCTCATCGCGCTTGGCCATGCTGCCCTCCGGCAGGGCCAGCATGGGCGAGCCGCCGACTACCAGCGGCAGTCCCTGGCCGTGTGCCGTGCAATTGGCTACCAGTCCGGTGAAGTCACGGCGCTCAATGCTCTCGGCGAAGTGTTCCTCGCCACCGGCCAGTCTTCTGATGCCCGCGTTCAGTATGCCACCGCGCTCAGCGGGGCAGCCCGGAACGGCGAGAGATATGAGCAGGCCCACGCCCACAACGGCCTGGCTCGTGCCTGCCAAGCGGCCGGTGACCTCGGTCAGGCCCGACGCCACTGGGACGAAGCCCTCAGCCTCTACCTCGCTCTTGGCGCCCCCGAGGCCGATCAGGTCCGCACCTACCTCGCCAGCACCGCTGATCCCGGCGGCCGTGTCACGCAGTTATCACGGGGTTGTGCGAGCTTGCCCGGGTGGGCAGATTCTGGGAATACACCGGTGCCGGGAGCTCTGCTGCGGGCGGAGCGGGGAGGAACGGCTGGAGATGGCAGGGCCTGGGCACGCGGCGGCGCCTGGCGGCGGGGGTGG
>DASYAV010000234.1:0-10629 GCA_036501145.1 Streptosporangiaceae bacterium
CAGTACAGGCGCTGCAGGGTCACCGCGCAGTCCACGTGGAAGAAGTCGATGGCGAGCATCGTGGCTGCCTGGGTGTGCAGGAACTGCCGCCAGGTCGTGTCGGTGTCCCGTCTGGGCGCAGGAGGGATCTTCAGTGCCCTGAGGACCCGGCGGATCGTGGATGCGCTGACCCGGTGGCCCAGTTTCAGCAGCTCGCCTTGGATCCGCTTGTATCCCCAGCCGTGGTTCTCCGTGGCGAGCCGTTCGATCAGCGCGGCGATCTCGGCGCTGACCGGCGGCCGTCCCGTCCGATGAGGGTAGGTCCACTTGCGGGCGATGAGACGGCGGTGCCAGCGCAAGACGGTGCCGGGGGTGACCAGCCGGCGCATCCGCAGCCTGGGCGGCAGGAGCCGGATGAGCGCGGCGAGGACCGCGCGGTCGGCCCAGTCGAGCCGGGGCCGCGGATGGGAACGGCGCAGCACGGCGACCTCGTGCCGCAGTACGAGCAGTTCGGCGTCCTTGGCGGCCGATGACCGGCCGAGCAGGACCATCCAGCTGCAGACCTGGACGAAGATGAGGTAGAGCAGGCGCAAGGGCACGGATGATCATGCTGCCGTACGCTTGACCGTCTCCGCAGGTCACAGAGCATGCAGACTTCTGACACCCCACAGGCTGTTGGTGATGATCTGCGCCGAGAACCGGATCGGCTGGTTCCGGGCCAGCATCGGGCGAGATGAGCTGGGGTTGATCCGGACCGGCCGGGATCTGCGCCGGCCGGCGAGCTCCCGGTCGGCTGACCGCTCGAACGGCCGCCGCTGCTGCTCGAGACGAGCATCCCCGGCGTGTTCGCGGCCGGGGACGTGCGGCACGGTCCATCAGAGGGTCATCTCGGCCGTCGGCGAGGGCGTCACCGCCATCCAGCTCATACACGAATACCTGCGTACCGGACAGGACTGACGGCGGCCAGGCTGGCCGGCCAGGTCACGGCCCGCTGGACACCCGGACATAGCAGTCGAGGTCACTTAGGTAGGCCGTTGAACGGCCACCCGCATCGAGCGTGACGGTGTCGTTGTGCTGTCCCGGTGTCGCCGTCTCGGAGGCGATCGGCTGGCCGTTCGCTGGATTCCTGAGAGTTATCTCGCAGGTCGGGCTCCCGCGGTAGTCCGTCACCTGCACGGTCACCCGGGCCGGCGTGGCGAAGGCATCGGTGTCGCCGCCCTGCAGCCAGGTGAGCGGCAGCTTGGCGTTGCCCGGACCGTCCAGGTGCGTGACGATGCAATTGCCGGCGTTGCTGACCTGCCATTGGAAAGACCCGGCCTGGCTGACCTGATAGCTGATGTTCTTGCTGTACAGATCACGGAGGGCCAGGACCGTCTGGCCGGACTGCACGTCGGTGACCGTGACCGCGCAGCCGAGGTCACTGCCGCTGGACACGTCCTGGACCTTCAGCCGCCAGGGACCGCTGGCCACATAGCCGTTCGCGCCCGTGCTGCCTGGCGCGTGGCCGCCTGAGCCGCCGGTCAGAAGCACGGCGGCGGCAGCCGAACCGGCCGCGATCACCACCGCGGCCACGGCGGCAAGCAGCACTTTCCGGCGTCCGCCGGTGCCCCGCGGCCCGGTGCGCGCGGGCGCGCTGTCCGCCGGGGCCGCGGCCACTTCCCGGGGCAAGGGCTCCCGGGGTGAGGGCGTCGCCGCGGCGGCACCGGAAGCCAGGCTGGCAGTGACCGGTGCCGCCGGCGAGCTCCTGGCCAGGCGCACATCGCCGTCGCCGCTGACCCGCTGCTGCGGGATCTGCTTCCCGGCCTCGCGCAGCCGCCGGTTCACATAGGCGTACAGGTCGGTGAACGTGACCCAGCCGTCCCGGTCCTGGTCGTCCGCGGCGCCGAGCAGGCCGTCGACCAGGTGCTGGGTGAAGTAGCTGGTGCCGTTCTCCACCGTCGCGTCGTTGGCCAGCTGCGTGCTCCGGCATGACGTCAGCACGTACCGGCCCGGGCCGGCTACCGAGTCTCCGAGCTCACCGCCGCGGAAGGCCCCGGCGTGGCAGCAGTCCAGGACGATGATCACGGTGCGGGCGTGGCAGGCGTCGGCGAACTCGTTGATCCGGGCGCTGCTCACGGCGGTGGACAGTAGGTCGGTCGATTCGGTGTCCTGCATGCACAAGTGCAGCCGCCCGCTCTGGTCGAGCTTGCCGTGGCCGCTGAAGTAAACCAGCAGGACATCGTCGCGGGCCGCGGTGCCGAAGAACCGGCCCATGGTCTTGATGACCCGGCCGGAGGTGGCCTCGGGCAGCAGCGCCACGTCGACATCGGCGAACAGCCCGGCCTGCGAGTCGATCAGCGCGCGGTTCAGCGCGGCAATGTCCTTGACCGGCCCCTTCAACGTCTGCAGGTTGTGCTCGTCGGCCGGGTAGGTCGAGTTGCCGATCAGGAGGGCGCGGTACCGGCCGGCCATGACGCCCCTCCCGCCTGCGCGGCGGCAACCTTGGCGAGCTCCCGCATAGTCTCGTTGTCCACCGCCTCGCCGGTCAGCGTCACCGAGCGCTCCTCGCCGCCCTGCATCCAGCGAAGGTCGATACGCCTGTCCCTGTCACGCCCGAGCCAGGCCCGCAGGCAGTCCACAGTGGCCGTGAACACCCCGGCGCTGCCCATGGCGATGACCAGCTGATCCACCGCCCCCTTGGCGCCCGGTATCGGACGGCCGCGCCGGACCGTATCGCCCGAGTCGTCCAGCTCGGCATACAGCGTGGCGACCTGATCGCGCCAGCCATCGTCGTCGGGATCGTACTGGTCATTGCGAGGTTCGACGACGACCTCGAACAAGCCGCCTGAGAATGAGTCATCTGTGCCAGTACTAGGCATCGCGCCACCCCCCGGTTCTGAATTTACACTTCGGCCGCCGGAAAATCAGGGCCCCGGTCGCCCCGTCCCATGTGGCGAGCGCGGCGGCAAGCCGCATCCTGGTGTGGACACCGAGCTTGGGATAGATCGCCCGAGGGGAAACGCGGAACTCGCCTTTACAGAGCGATTCAGACCGCCGCACGCTTTCGCCGCGGCAGCACAATCGGCGGTAAAACCGAGCAGAACTGGAGCATCTGCACACAGGTACCTGCTGCAGCACTCCTCACTCCAAGCGAAAATATTCGTTATGCGTGGGTTGCATCAAACGCGTTGCCGGTTATTCGTTGCATTGTGTTATCGCCACCTGCCGCCGGAGATCGGCGGTCGTTCGCTGGCGAGACCACCGCTCCGGTCGTGCTCATGGCCGAGGTGGAACTCGATTTTTGGGGTCACGGGCCGGGCGGGGAGTGCGGTCAGGGCGATGGCCGGGAGGCTGACGTCGAGGCCACCGCGGTCTCGTCGCTACTGGATTGCGGTCTCGTCTCCAGGGAGCGAGACCCGTAGTACGGACTTGAGCCGGACCGGGGGTGAGACCCGCGAATAAGTCCCGGGTCGTGAGGTACGTTCTGGATCATCATGGACATTGCCCGGATGCTTACCTGGACGGCGGACCGGTACCCGGGCCGGAAGGCCGTCGGCGGCCCGGAGCCGCTGACCTACCGGCAGTGGGATGCCCGCACCAACCAGCTGGCCCGGACGCTGGCGGGCCTGGGTGTCCGGCACGGCGACCGGGTGGCGTTCCTGCTGCCTGGCGGCGAGCCGGTGGCCAGCCTGCACCTGGCCATCCAGAAGCTGGGCGCGGCCTCGGTCCCGCTGTCGGTCAGGTTCGGTCCCGCCGAGCTGGCGTACTGCGTCGGCGACGCCGACCCCGTGCTGGTGGTCGGCGATGAGATGACCCGGGCGGCTCTCGCCGTCCTGGACAAGCGCCCGCAGGACCGCGCCGCGCTTGATCAGCTGGCACGGCGCGAGCCCGACGGCGAGCTAGGCGAGAAGCTGCATCCCGAAGAGCTCAGTGTCATCCTTTACACCTCGGGTACCACCGGCCGCCCCAAGGGCGTCCCGCGCGCGCACGGCGCCGAGCACGCTGCCGCCGTCGCCCACGTCATCCAGACCCAGCATCGTCCGGGCGAGGTTACGCTCGGCGTGATGCCGCTGTTCCACACCATGGGCGTGCGCACCCTGCTGGCCAGCATCCTGGTCGCCGGGACCTGGGTTCCGCAGGCCGGGTTCGACGCGGATACTTCGCTGGAGCTGATCGCGCGCGACCGGGTGTCGGCGCTGTACCTGGTGCCGGCGATCTACTGGTCGCTGCTGCGCACCGGGCGCCTGGCGGAGGCCGCCGCGGCCGTCACCCGGGTCGCCTACGCGGGCGCCCCGATGACTCCGGCTCTGGTTGAGGAACTGGCGGGCACGCTCGATCCCGAGGTGTTCGTCAACCACTTCGGCTCCACCGAGATCTACACGTTCACCATCGGCCCGGACGCCAGGAAAAAGCCGGGTTGCGCCGGGCGCGCGGGCGTGTTCTCCCGGGTCCGGCTCGTTGATCCGCTCGACCCCGCGGCGACGGTACCGCCGGGGACGCAGGGCCAGGTCGCGGTGTCCATGGCCAGCCCGGAAGCTTTCCGCGGCTACCGGAACCGCCCGGACGCCGACGCCCGTGCCATCCGCGACGGCTGGTACCTCACCGGCGACCTGGCCGCCGAGGACGGTGACGGCGACCTGTGGGTCAGCGGCCGGGTCGACGACATGATCAACTCGGGCGGCGAGAACATCTACCCGGGCGAGATCGAGGACGCGCTGGCCCGCTGCCCGGCCGTCTCGGCCGTCGTGGTGGCAGGCCTGCCCGATGATCGCTGGGGCCAGGCTGTGACCGCGTTCGTGGTGGCTGTTCAAGACCTTTCTCCCGAACGAGCCGTGGTGCATCTGGCCGAGTATGCGCACGACCGGTCCGGGCTGGCCGCCATCAAACGGCCCAAGCGCTACATCGCGGTAAAGCACATCCCCACGTCGGCGGCCGGCAAGATCTTGCGCCGCGAGCTCACCGAAGGCCGCTACCAGCCGCTCGCCGAGGTCCGGGCGGGAGACATCGCGTGACCGGGGACCTGGCCCGCATCGAGGACTCCGCCCTGCTCTGCGGGCAGGGCCGGTTCCTGGATGACCTGGACCCGCTGCCCGGCACGCTGGTCGCCGCCATCGCGCGCAGCCCTCACCCGCACGCCCGGATCACCGGCTTCGATGCCAGAGCGTCGCTTGCCTCGCCCGGCGTCACGGCGGTCATCGGCCCGCAGGACGTGGCCCGCGGGCTGCGTCCGTTCCCGCTGTCGGTGCGGACGCCGATGCCCTACTACGCGGCCGCCACCGACCGGGTCCGGTTCGCCGGCGAGCCGGTGGCCGTGGTGGTGGCGGCCGACCGGTACCTGGCCGAGGACGCCGCCGAACTCGTCGAGGTCGGCTACGAAGAGCTGCCCGCGGTGACCGGGACCAGGGCGGCGCTGGCCGACGACGCCCCCCGCCTGCACCCGGAGGCAGAAAGCAACGTCGCGACCGACCGCACGTTCAGCTTCGGCCCGGTCGGGCAGGCCTTCGCCGAAGCCGGCCACGTGGTCAGCGGCGACTACTCCTTCCCCCGGTACTCCTCCATGCCGCTCGAGTGTTACTCGGTGATAGCGAACTGGACCGAGGACGCCGAAGGGGCCGCCGTCGAAGTCTGGGCCAACTTCCACGGCCCGTTCAGCGTGATCCCGGTGCTCGCCGGGGCGCTGGGCCTCCCGGCCGCCCGGCTCCGGCTCCACGTGCCTGCCGACATCGGCGGCAGCTTCGGCATCAAAGCCGGCATCTACCCCTACATCGCGCTGATGGCGCTGGCCAGCAAGCACGCCGGGCGGCCGGTGCGGTGGACGGAGGACCGCCTCGAGCACCTGGCCGGGTCCTCGGCGGGCGCGGACCGGCTGATGCGGTTCGAGGCCGCGGTCACCGCCGACGGGATCATCACCGGGCTGCGGGTCGACCTGACCGACAACGTCGGCGCTTACCTGCGACCGCCCGAGCCGTCCACGCTGTACCGGTGCTTCGGCAACATCACCGGCGCCTACCGCATCCCGGCGGTGCGCATCCGGGCCCGCGCCGTGGTCACCAACAAGATGCCCACCGGGCTGAACCGGGGGTTCGGCGGCCAGCAGCTGTACTTCGGCCTGGAGCGGCTGATGGACAAGGTGGCCGCCGCGGCCGGCCTGGACCCGGCCGAGGCACGGCGCCGGAACTTCGTCACCGAGTTCCCGTACCGCACGCCCACCGGCGGAGTCTATGACTCTGGGGACTACCGGCAGGCGTTCGATCTCGCGCTGAAGAACGCGGACTACGACGCGCTGCGCGCGGAGCAGGCTGCGGCGCGCTCCCGCGGCGAATACTTCGGCGTCGGGCTGGCGGCGGCCGTCGATCCCTCGGGGACCAACATCGGCTATGTCGGGCTGGCCACCCCGGCTCCGCAGCGGGCCGCCGGGCGGGGCAAGTCCGGTTCAACCGAACTGGTCAGGATCAGCGTCGACCCGAGCGGGATCGTGTCGGTGCTACTCGGGACCGTTCCCCAGGGCCAGGGCCATGCGACCGTGGCCCGGCAGGTCGTCGCGCAGCGGCTCGGCCTGCCTCCGGAGCGCGTCCGTGCCGTGGTCGAGATGGACACCGCGACTACCCCGTGGACGATCACCTCGGGCAGCTACTCGTCCCGGTTCGCGCCGCTGGTCACCAGCGCGCTGGCCGAGGCGGCCGATCAGGTCGCGGTCGCTATCCGGGCCGCCGGCGGAGTCCTGCTGGATGCTGATCCAGATGACCTGGAGCTGGCAGGCGGGTTCGTCCGGGATAAAAATGACCGTGAACGGGCGGTCGCGTTCCGGCACGCGGCCGGCCTGATCCACTGGGACCCGGGTTCGCTGCCCAGGCCGGTGAGCCTGTACGCGGCCGCCGCGTTCACACCCCCGCAGGTCAGAGCGGCGGGAGCGGACGACACCATCAACTCCAGCCTGTGCTACGGGTTCGTGGCAGACGTGGCGGCGGTACGCATCGACCCGCTGACCTTGCAGCTTACGGTGGAGAAGCTGTCCACGGTGCACGACGCGGGCACCGTGCTGAACGAGGCGCTGCTGCAGGGCCAGGTGCACGGCGCAGTTGCGCACGCCCTCGGCGGCGCGTTCTACGAGGAGATGCGGTATTCGGATGACGGCCAGCCGGCCAGCGGTACGTTCATGGATTACCTCTGCCCGACCTCGGCCGAGGCGACGTTCCCGCTGGTCAGCGACCATGTCCAGACGCCGTCGCCGTACACCAGGCTGGGCGCCAAGGGATGCGGGGAGGGCAGCAGCATGTCCCTGCCGGTGGCGCTGGCCAACGCGGTCGCCGATGCGCTCGGCCCGCTCGGCGTCGAACTGAACGCCCTGCCCGTGCACGGCGACGTGCTGCACTCACTGATGGAAGGGGAGCGCTGATGGCACTGACCGGCGGCGAGGTTCAGCTGAAGACCGATGGCCAGGTGGCGACCATTACCCTGTCGAACGGCCCGTACACGGTGATCACCTGGGAGATGCGGCAGAAGATGGCGGAGCGGTTCGCCGAGATCGACGCCGATGACCAGGTCCGGGTCGTGGTGATCAGGTCCGCCGGGCAGCACTTCTCCTCCGGCGGAGACATCGCGGGCTTCATGGAGGTCGACCCGGTCGACTTCACCGATCTGGGCCACAACGTGACCGCCGCCGCCCGCAGTCCGAAGCCAGTGATCGCGGCCGTCGACGGCTACTGCTTCGGGGTGGGATTGGAGCTCGCCCTGTCGTGCGACATCAGGCTGGCGACCGCGCGTAGCGAGTTCGCGCTGCCCGAGATGAAGCTGGGCATGATCCCGGGCAGCGGCGGAACGCAGCGGCTGGCCCGGCTGATCGGCCTGTCCCGGGCCAAGTATCACGTGATGACGGGGGCTCGGATCGGCGCCGCGCGGGCTGAAGAATGGGGCCTGGTCGCCGAAGTCTGCCCGGACGCGACAGCCTTGGCCGACGCGGTCGCGGCCCTGACCGGGACGCTGCTCGGCTATTCACCGCTCGCCCTGCGCACCGCCAAGGAGGTCCTGGACCGGGGCGTCGACGGTCCGCTATACACCGGCATCGAGCTGGAACGGAAGGCGTACGCGATGCTCCGCTCGAGCGCTGACTTCGCCGAGGGCGTCGCCGCGTTCACGCACAAGCGCAAGCCCGCCTTCCGGGGCAGGTAACCGTTCATGAAAGCCCCGCCGTTCGACTACATCCGCCCGGCCTCGGTGGCCGACGCGGTCGCCGCGCTGGCCGGTGCTGGTGAGGAGGGCAAGGTGCTGGCCGGGGGTCAGTCGCTGGTCCCGGTCCTCGCGATGCGGCTCGGCCGGCCCGCCGTTCTCGTCGACATCAACGCGGTATCTGGCCTGAATGAGCTGTCCCTCACCGACGATGCCCTTTACCTGGGCGCATCCGTCCGGCAGCGCCAGGCCGAGCAGGCCGCCGCCGCGGTGCCGCTGCTCGCCATGGCACTGCCCTGGATCGGCCACCGCGAGCTGCGCGGCCGCGGCACCGTGTGCGGCAGCCTCGCCCACGCGGACCCGGCAGCGGAACTCCCCGCCGTCGCCGCCTGCCTGAACGCCACCCTCGACATCGAAGGTCCCTCCGGCCGCCGCACGGTAACCGCGCGTGAGTTCTTCACCGGCCCCATGTCCACCGTTCTTGCGCCGGATGAGCTGCTGCTGGGCGCACGCTTCCCCGTAGCACGGCCTGGTGAGGGCTTCGGCTTCGCTGAGCTGGCCCGCCGCCACGGCGACTTCGCCCTGACTGGCGTGGCCGTGCGGGTGCGGCTCTCGCAGTCCGGCGAAGTCCAGGACGCGACCCTGGCCGCCTTCGGCATCTCCGGCCGCCCCATGGTCCGCGACGTAACCCCCGTGCTCACGTCATGCGCGGACTCGCCGGCTGTCGCCCCCGCCGACCTGGTGCGTGCGCTGACCCCCGCGATGTCGGCGCTGGCCGGCGAGCTCGTCGACACTCCGGGCGACATGCACGCGTCCAACGCCTACCGCCGCCGCCTGTTCACCGTCCTGGCCGCCCGAGAGGTGGCCGCCGCTCACGCCCGCGCAGCGGGGCAGGGCTCGGCTGATGCGACGACGGGCGCTCGGCCCTCACCTGCTATCGCACCTACCCGGGCCAGACCCGCGCCCCCGCCCGCAGCCCAGCCCCCGCCCCCGGCCACGCTCACGCCCGCGGATGGCCGCGCCACCACGCACCTGACCGTCAACGGCACCCCGGTGACCCTGAGCTTGCCGCCCCGCGTCACGCTGGCCGACGCGCTGCGCGATCACCTCGGCCTCACCGGCACGCATCTCGGCTGCGAGCACGGCATATGCGGTATGTGCACCGTCCTGGTCGATGGCCACGCTGCCCGGGCCTGCCTGCTGTTCGCCTGCCAGCTGGAGGGCGCCGAGGTACTGACCATCGAGGGCCTCGGCAGGCCGGGGGACCTGCACCCGTTGCAGCAGGCATTCGGCCGCCATCATGCGCTGCAGTGCGGCTTCTGCACGCCAGGTTTCCTGCTCAGCGCCTATGACCTGCTCACCCACAAACCCCAGGTGACGCAGGAGGAGCTCGCCGCGGAGCTTTCCGGCGTCCTGTGCCGGTGCACGGGCTACCGGAACATCCTCAGCGCCGTCGCCGACGTCACCCGCAGCCACCCGGACGGCATCACCCCGCCGCTCAACTCCTCGCCTACTGAACAGCCCGCCCGGAGCATCCCTGCATACATGCGATGAGGGGGCATCCAGGACCACTGGGGCGCGTCCGGGCTGCAGCTCCCAGAAGCGCAATCCTAATCTCTGTACGCGCAGATCACAGAGCGTGGCCAATTAGCCGGTGACAGCCGAGCGGGGCGCGTCCGGGGTGGTGATTATCTTGACGGCCCAGGAGAGCACCTTTCTTGTCCGGTACCGCTGTTACCGGCAGGCAGTCGCGGGGCGGTAGTAGCGTTCGGCGCGGGCGTCCGGGTGGTCGGGCAGCAGCCATTCATAGAACGCGTCGGCCACGCTGCGGCCGTGCAGGTCATCGGCGGCGCACACAGCTCCGCCCCCGATGACGGCTCGAAGCCGGTTTCCCGTCAGCCACCACGCCACTCCGGTCCCCATGCCTCGCGGGCGGCGGGACCCCGGTGCCGTCCGCGGGCCCGGTCATGGCGGGGTGCTTTCCGCGATGCGGCCAGGACCCGCTGCCGCCGTGTCCCTCGCACTCGACCGTGCCGCTTGCGGCCGGGCCGTCCGCCGCCGCACGCCGTGCCGTGTCGAGGATGGTCGCGCGGTCCCCGCTGGCCAGTTCCCGCCATCCGGTCCTGCGTGCTTGCGTCATGGGGCTGGTCTTCTGTTCACGCTGTTGCGCGGGGCCCAACACCGTGACTAAGGTGACCCTTCTTGCGGACGTGGTACCGTCTGACGGTGACCTAGATCACCGTCAACAGGTCACATTGAGATCTGCAGGAACCCGGGCAGGCGACGGCAACGCGCCCAAACCCGAAGGCCTCACACCGCGCCATTAGCAATGATCCTGGTTCAAGCTGCTGAGAGAGGCGATCGAGGTAGGGCCTCAGTAGTTTTCCTCGATCGCGATCCAGGCTGCGTTGCACACTCGGTCGGTGCACGCAGGGCACTGACCGCGCAGGCAGTAGCCGACGCCCTCACACGAACAACGGCGCAAACCCGGGCAGGGATGGTAAT
>DASYAV010000235.1:0-17642 GCA_036501145.1 Streptosporangiaceae bacterium
GTGGACCGTCTCGGCCAGCGGCACGAGCGGCTGCTTCGGGTACGGCCACGCGTCGAGGTCCATCACGGTGTGCTTGGAGACCCGCCACGGCACACCCGGCCGGTTCGGGACGACGCGCTGGATCCGGCCGTCCGGCAGGTAGCTGACGTCGTACATCGCCGGGACGTACGCGACGCCGCTGGTCGCCAGCGCCAGCAGCAAGCCGTCGCGGCCGTCAGGTCGGCCAGCCTGCTTCCAGGACCGAACCAGCTCGCTGATCGTGAGCGCCGCCTGCTCGCCGTCACCGAGAACGGCGGCGTCGATGAACGGCGCGATCGGCTCCGGGTTGAACGCGGCGTGGCCGCCGGCGATCACGAGGGGATGGCCGTCGCGGCGGTCGGCGGCCGCGAGCGGGATGCCCGCCAGGTCCAGCGCGGTCAGCAGGTTGGTGTAGCCGAGCTCGGTCGAGAACGAGACGCCGAGCAGGTCGAACTCCCCCACCGGACGGTGCCCGTCGACCGTGAACTGCGGGATCCCGTGCTCGCGCATCAGCGCCTCGAGGTCCGGCCAGACGCTGTACGTGCGCTCGGCCAGCACGTCATCGGCGCAGCCGTTCAATATCTCATAGAGGATTTGCAATCCCTGGTTGGGCAGCCCCACCTCGTATGCGTCCGGATACATCAGTGCCCATCGGACGCTGGCGGACTCCCACGGCTTGCTGACCGCGTTGAGTTCGCCGCCGATGTACTGAACCGGCTTGCGCACCCGCGGAAGGAGCGGCTCCAGCAGCGGGTAGACCGATTCGACAGACATGGACCTCAGGTTATCCACCTGGCGCCCGGGTGGCGAAAGCGGCGGACAGGCCGGTCCGCTTGCGGTGCACCGACTGCAGGATGCCGATCGCGATCATGTCGGCGAACGCGGCCGACCCGCCGTAGGAGATGAACGGCAGCGGGAGACCGGTGATCGGCATGAGGCCGATCGTCATGCCGACGTTCACGAACGCCTGGAAGGCGAACCAGATCGCGATCCCGGAGGCGCACAGCATGCCGAACTGATCATCGGCCCGGGCGGCGATTCGCAGCGCCCGCCAGATCGCCAGGCCGAGCAGCGCGACGATCGCGATGCAGCCGGCGAAGCCGAGTTCCTCACCCGCGACGGTGAAGATGAAGTCGGTGGACTGCGAGGGGATGTAGCTGCCGGACACCAGCGAGCCGTGGAACAGCCCGTGGCCGAACAGGCTGCCGGAGCCGATCGCGATCTTCGCCTGCTGCGCCTGGTAGTTGCTGCCGCCCAGGTCCGAGCCGGGGTGGGTGAACGAGGTGATCCGGCTCAGCTGGTAGGACTTCAGCAGGTGCAGCTGGACCGCGGCCCACCCGCCGCCGACCGCGGCGACGGTCAGCCCGGCCAGCCAGCGGAACCGGATCCCGGACATCACGATCATGCCGACCAGGATGGCCAGCAGGACCAGCCCGACACCGAGCGCCGGCTCCTTGACCACCAGCGCGGCCAGCGGCAGGGCGCACAGCACCGCCAGGCCGATCTCGCGCAGCCGTGGCCGCTTCCCGCTGTCGCGAAGCCGGCTGAGGAACAGGGCACAGATCAGCACCAGGCCGAGCTTGGCGAACTCCGACGGCTCGACCTGGAAGCCGCCCGGCAGGTTGATCCAGGAGTGCGCGCCGTTCACCGCGGCGCTGGCGCCGCCCAGTGGGGTCAGCACGGCCAGCAGGCCGAGCAGCGTGACCGCGTAGACGGCGGGCGTCCAGCCGCGGATCCGCCGGATGTCCATGGCGGCGACGGCCACCATCAGCACCAGCCCGATGCCGAACCACAGCACGTCCTTGTACAGGTAGGCGCGGGTGCTGGCGCCGGCCGCCAGCTGGGTCGGCTCGGTCGCCGACCACACCAGCAGGGTGCCCAGCACGCACAGGGCCAGCACGACCAGGATCAGCAGCCAGTCCAGATGCCGCAGGAAGGACTGTTTCCCGAACGCGCGGGAGGCCATCCCCCGGCGGGAACCCGACCCGCCGAACCGCAGGCCCGAAGACCCCCGGGGGCTGGGGGCGAGCCGGTAGGTCTCACGCAGGCTCATCGCTTGCTCCCGGTTCGCTTGCCGCCGGTTCGCTTGTTCCCGGTTCGCTTGTTCCCGGTTCGCTTGCTGCTGGTGGAGCCGGTGGTCCCGGTGGCTCCGGACTTGATCGCCCCTGACGAGGTGATCCTGGGCAGCGAGGACGGCAGCTTGCCGCCGGGCAGCGCCGCCTTCTGGCCTTCCAGGCCGTAGATGGCGTCCCAGGCCTTGCGGACCGCGGGCGCGGAGGTGTCCGCGCCGTAACCGGCACCGGGGATCATCATCACCACGACGTACTTCGGGTGCACGCACGGCGCGAACGAGGCGAACACCGAGGAGGCCTGCTTCCCGAAGACCTGGGCGGTTCCGGTCTTGCCCGCCACGCACACCTTGTTCAGCGGGAAACCGCCGAACGCGCCGGCCGCGGTACCGGAGGTGACCACGCCGGCCAGCGCGCTGCGCATGTAGGCGAGGGTGTTCTTCGCCACCGGCAGATGGCGGATCAGCGGCGGGTTGATCCGCTTCACCAGCTTGCCGGACGGGCTGAGCAGCGCTTCGCCGACCCGCGGGCTGTACAGCTTGCCGCCGTTGGCCAGCGCCGCGTACGCGTTGGCCAGCTGCAGCGGGGTGACGCTGACGTAGCCCTGGCCGATGGCGGCGATCGCGGCCTGGCCCGGCTCCCACACCCAGCCGCTGTGGCAGTCCTCGTATTCGATCCGCTGGACTTCGGTGCCGACCTGCCTGCCGTACTTGCACCAGTCCTGGCCCCGGTAGGCGTTGTCCTTCCAGAGGTAGTAGAGCCACTGCCTGCTCGGCACGCTGCCGGTGCTCTGCTCGGGCAGATCGACCCCGGTGCGGTGGCCGAAACCCCACTTCTCTTCCATCCGGATCATGGGCTGGAGGGGGGCCTTCGGGTCGCGCTTGTTGTTGATGGAGGGGTGGTCCTTCAGCCACATGTCGTAGCCGAGCTGGTAGTACACGGTGTCGCAGGACTGGATCAGCGCCTCGGAGAACGACATCGCACCCGCGTTGGGGTTGCCGTCGTTGATGAAGTTGTGGCCGCCGATGCTGACCGAGGCGGGGCAGTTGTAGCTGCCGTGCAGGCTGTAGCCCTGCTGCACGGCGGCGGCGGTGGTGGTGATCTTCCAGGTTGATCCGGGTGCGTACTCGCCCTGGGTGACGCGGTTGAGGATCGGCTCGCCATGCCGGCTGCCGAACAGGCCGCTGAACTCCTGCTTGGAGATCCCGCCGGTCCAGACGCTGGGGTTGTAGTTGGGGTAGCTGGCCATGGCGACCACCCGGCCACTGGTCGTCTCCACCACCGCGGCCCCGGAGGTCGCCCCGCTGTCACCCTCGTTGCGCGCCTTCGCGATGGCGCCGTCCAGGATGTTCTGCAGGTCGGTCTGCAGCGGGGCGCTGATGCTGGTGACCAGGTCGTCGCCGGGCTTGGCCGCGGTCTGGCTCACCGTGCCGGTGACCACCCCGTTGGCGTTGATCGAGACCTTCTGGATGCCCGGCGTGCCGCGCAGGTCGGCGTCGTACTGCTGCTCCAGGCCCGCCTGGCCGACCAGGTCCACCCCGGAGAAGCCGGTCACCGAAAGATGCCGCTGCTTGATCTCCTGCGGGGTGATGGGCTGCAGGTAGCCGAGCACCTGGGCCGGGTTGGCGCCGTCCGGCCGCGCGTAGTTGACCACCGGCTGCACCTGCGCGGTGATGTCGGGGTAGGCCGCGTGGTCCTCCATGATCTGCAGCGCGACGCGGGCCGGCACGTTCTGCCTGACCGGCACCGGCTGGTACGGCGAGCCGGTCCAGCACGGCTGGGAGACGCCCTTGGTGCACAGCCGGACCTTCTCACTGAGCAGCTTCGTGCTCATCCCCAGCAGCTTGGCCAGCCGGGCCAGCACCGCCTGCTCGTCGCTGCGCTGGGCCAGCCGGGCGATGTTCACCGACACCACCAGGGCGGTCTTGTTGTCCACGAACGGCTGGCCGGTGTTGTCCAGGATCTGCCCGCGCACCGAAGGGACGACCACCGACTGGGTGATGTCTGCCGAAGCGAGGGCGGAATAACTGGCCGAGCTCAGCACCTGCACATCCCACAGGCGCACGCCGAGCGAGATGATCAGCGCCGCCACCACCAGGTAGATGACCCAGAGGCGGCGCCGTGACGCCGACGACATGAAGCTAGCCCCCGTTCCGCTTGTAACGAGCCCGCCACGATCCTGAGCTGCGCCAGCCCCCGGAGCGCCCGCCGCGCACCCGGCTGAGCGCACTGCGGCGGGTCTGGAGTCCCCGGCGGCGCAGTGCCCGGAGCCGGCGCGGGCTGCCGAACGCGCCGCGCCGCGGCGCACCCACGCCGAACGTCCCCCGGGTGGAAGAGCCGCCGCTGAACGAGCCACGGCGCGGTGAGCCGGTGGCGGGCATGCGCTTGCGCTGCGGCGGTGCGCCGAACGCTCTCCGGCGCGGCGTGGCCGCGCTGGCGGCCGCCTTGCGCTTGGCGTTCGTCCGGAACGCCCCGCGGCGCGGCGCGCCGGCGCCAAGCCCGGCCCCGGCGCCGCGGCGCAGGCCGCCGGTGGGCCGACCGCTGAACTGGGCCGACGTGGCGCCGAGTGACCTGGTACGGCGGCTGAACAGGCGGCGGGTGCCCGATGACCGCGGCATCGACAGGCCGCTGCCCGCCAGCCCGGTGACGGCACCGAGCAGCCGGCTGCCGACCACGCCGTCGCCCCGGCGGCCGGTGCTGAACCGCAGCCTGGCCAGGTTCCCGCTGCCGGTGGCGCGCTGCGGGCCGGCCGCACGCCCGGCGATCGGACCCGATCCGCTGCGCTTGCCACCCAGGTGCAGCTGCGGGACCGGGCGGCTGCGGGCCAGCTCGGCGCTCGCGGCCAGCCAGCCGCTGCCGATCCAGGCATCCCGCGGGATGGCGGCCGGGCGGGATCTGGCCGCCGAGCCGCCCGCCGCGACCGGGCCGCCGGCCCTGGCGCGGCCGAGCCCGCCGGCCAGCTTGCTGGCCAGCGCCACCGCGTACAGCACGAACGGGCTGAGCAGCACGTCGTACAGCACCGTCGCGGGCAGCATGTGCCGCACCGCCTGCCCCGTGACGTCCGGGTCGCCGAGCAGGATGCCCAGGCCCGCGTACAGCGCGGCACCGCCCGCGGCCCCCACCGCCGAGGCGGCCAGCGGCAGCAGGACCGTGCTCTCCAGGTCGGCCGCGACCCGGCCGCAGAAGTAACCGACCAGGCAGAACACCAGGGCGTAGACGCCGATGAGGTGGGTCGAGGGCGGGGCGATGTCGAGCGCCAGGCCGGCCGCGAACCCGGTGAGCATCCCGGGCAGTGGGCCGTTGCTGAGCGCGAGCGCCACCACGACCAGCAGGACCAGGTCGGGAACCGCGCCGCCGGGCAGCCGGAGCCGGTCGAGCACGGTCAGCTGAAGTACCAGCGCGACCAGCACGAGTGCGACCGTCAGCAGGATGCGGCGCACGATCAGCCCTTGGCGGCGGTCGAGGGCGGCAGCACCGAGTTCCGCGGGTTCACCCGCGGCTTGGCGACGACGATCCCGACGACACCCAGCGAGGCGAAGTTCACGAACGGGCGGACTAGCGCCGTCGTGGTGAGCGAGTTGGCCGACCCCTCCAGCTTGGTCACCGTCCCGATCGGCACCCCGGGCACGTACGGGCTGTCCTTGACCGAGGCCAGGGTGACCAGCTGCTGCCCGGCGGCCAGGCTCGCGTTGGCCTGCAGCAGGGTGAGACGCAGCGTGTACGGGCCGGACAGCCCCCGGCCCATGCCGGTCACGTCGCCTATCTCGCCGTTGCTGGCCATCCGCGCCCCGGCCGTCGATGACGCGTCGCTGAGCAGCAGCACGGTGCAGGTCCGCGAGGACACGCTGACCACCCGGCCGACCAGTCCGTCGCCGTTCAGCACGGTCTCGTCGGGCTTGATGCCGTCCACGCTGCCCGCGTCGAGGGTGACCGTGCTCTCGTATCCGGCGGACGCGGCGACCACGTTCGCGGCCACGACCTTGTAACCGCCGCGGCCGGCCAGCTGCAGCAGCCGCTGGAGCTGAGCGGAATCCGCCTTGTCCACCTGGGCCTGGCTGAGCTCTTCGCGCAGCCGGGCGTTCTGCGACTGCAGCGCGGAGATCTTCGAGCTGGTGGACGGCGCTCCCTTGACCCCGTCCACCAGCTGCCCGACCGGCCGGGTGACGTCCCCGGCGAAGTTCTCGATGGGGCCGAACACCGAGCCGCCGAAGTTGTTCAGCGAACGCAGCGGCCCGGCGTTGGAATCCTTGTAATCCAGGGTGATCAGCGCCAGCGCCACGATCAGGAGCACGCCCAAGACAAGACGGGTCCGCCGGCTGTCTCGCACGTGATCTCCTTGGCTTTCTCGTACCTCAGTTCCGGGCGCTAGTCCTGGGGTGCGGGGCCGCTACCCCCAGTGGATCAGCGTCTGGACTCAGGTACGAGCACCTGGCGCAGCGTGTCGAAGTCCTCCACACACTTGCCGGTGCCGAGAACCACCGAGTCCAGCGGGTTGTCGGCCAGGTGGATCGGCATGCCGGTCTCCTCGCGGAGCCGGTCGTCGAGGCCGCGCAGCAGCGCGCCGCCACCGGTCAGCGCGATGCCGCGGTCCATCACGTCACCGGCGAGCTCGGGCGGGCACTTGTCCAGCGTGGTCTTCACCGCGTCCACGATGAGGTTGACCGGCTCCTCGATGGCCCGGCGGATTTCCTCGGCGGAGATCACGATCGTCTTGGGCAGGCCGCTGACCAGGTCACGGCCGCGGATCTCGGCGTGCGGCTCGTCGGCTGTGGGGTAGGCGGAGCCGAGCGTCATCTTGATCTCCTCGGCGGTCCGCTCGCCCAGCATGAGCGAGTACTCCTTCTTGCCGAAGGTGATGACCGCCTGGTCCATCTCGTCGCCGCCGATCCTGATCGACTGCGACGTGACGATGCCGCCCAGTGAGATCACCGCCACCTCGGTGGTCCCGCCGCCGATGTCCACCACCATGTTCCCGGTGGGCTCGTTGATCGGCAGCCCCGCGCCGATGGCCGCCGCCATCGGCTCCTCGATGATGTAGACGCGGCGGGCGCCGGCCTGGTGGCCTGCCTCTTTGACCGCGCTCTGCTCGACGCCGGTGATGCCGCTCGGCACCGCGACGACCACCCGCGGCTTGGCCATGTGCCTGCGTCTGTGCACCTTCTGGATGAAGTAGCGGAGCATCCGCTCGGTGACGTCGAAGTCGGCGATGACGCCGTCCTTGAGCGGCCGGATGGCGACGATGTTGCCCGGCGTCCGGCCGATCATGCGTTTGGCTTCCACACCCACGGCCACGATCTGGCCGTTGTTGGTGTTGAGCGCCACCACCGAGGGTTCGTTGAGCACGATCCCGCGGCCGCGGACGTACACCAGGGTGTTCGCGGTGCCGAGATCAACCGCCATGTCGCGGCCGAGGAACGCAAGCGCGTTGCCCATATGGAACTACAACCTTCCAGCACGATCCTGCGGTTTGCCTGTGCTCAAGTGCCGCGATCTCGGCTGCGGCCAAGGCGCGGCCCTGTGCCGTTCATCGGCTTGAATCTCGCTGGTTAAACGAGCTCAGGGAAAAAGATCTTGATTTCTCGTTCTGCGGACTCCGGCGAGTCCGAGCCGTGCACGACGTTCTCCTTAACCAGCAACGCGTGATCACCCCGGATGGTGCCCGGCGCGGCGGTCAGTGGATCAGTCGGCCCGGCGAGCGAGCGGAATGCCTGGATCGCCCCGTAACCTTCGGCGACCATGGCGACCAGCGGGCCAGACGTAATAAATTCGATAAGCGGCTCGAAGAAAGGTTTACCCTCGTGCTCGCCGTAGTGGAGGTGCGCGGTTACCTGGTCAAGGGTGCGCAGATCCATGGCCACGATCTGGAGGCCCCGGCGCTCGAGCCTGGATATCACCTCCCCGACAAGCCCGCGGCGCACACCGTCGGGCTTTATCAGAACTAGGGTGCGCTCAGACAATTAGGCTCCTCGTGATCGGCCGCAGCCGCGACGTGACGCTCACGGGCGGAATGCTCCAGGCCGTGCAAAGCTTACCCGCGCACGGCCGCCTCTTCTTGCCCCCGGCGCGCCCGTGCGAGGAGGAAAATCCCGGCCGCCGTAACCACCGTAGCGGCAGCGGCAGCCACCTCCCACCAGCTTACGGCCCGGCCCAGCGCCTGTGCTACCGCGGCGGCCCCGGATGGCGCTCCTGGGTGCGCTCCGGCCGCCGGCGCGACCGAGCCGACGATCCGGATCTGGATCGCGCCGGCCACCAGGTACCCGGTGAGCGCCCCGCCCAGGGCCAGGGACAGGCCCGCCATGGCGCCCGCCGGTGTCGCCTCGGCCACCGACGCGCTGAGCGCCATGGCCAGGCCGCCACAGAGCAGGGCGTAGGCGGCGGCAAGCTCGGCCCGGGGACCGGCCGGGCCGGCCTGGTGCGCGACGATCAGCCCGGCGGCCGCGCAGACCAGCCCGGCCAGGACGCAGCGCAGCGCGGCGCGGGACATCGCCGCCTGCTCGCCGGTGCTCTTGCCGGCCTTGCGCCGGGCGGCGTGCGCGCCGACCCGGGCCGCGACGGCGGAACCCCGCCGGCCGCACAGCCACGCGGCGCCGGTGCCCACGACGGCGGCCCCGGCCGCGGCGGCCAGTGGCAGCGAAAGCGCGTGCAGCGTAGGATACGGCCCGCCCGTGGCCAGCGGCGACAGGTTGGCCAGCACGGCCGCGGTGGGGGCGAGCGTGAAGCCGGCGCACGCGGCGGTCAGCGGGAAGCAGAGCCTGGGCCTGCGGCCCGGCCGGCCGCCGGTGACCGGGTCCGCGGACGTGATCATGGCCAGCGCGAGCAGCACGAGCGCGGCGGCGCCTGCCGCCACCGCCACCGAGCGCCCGCTGGCGTTGGAGACGCCCACGGCCAGCGCGCTGACGCCGGCCAGCGGCATGGCGAGCAGGCTGAGCTGGGACCTTTCGGCGAGCGTGACCGCGGCCCGGCCTGGCCTGCCCACGCCGCCGGTGAGCGCGACGTAGAGCGCGGTGGCGGCGAGCCCCGCGCCGGTCAGCCAGGGGAAGGCTTGCAGCGCGAGACGCCAGTCACCGCCAGCCAGCCGGTCACGCATCAGTGGCACCGACGCGGCCAGGCTGAGCACCGCGACCACGACCCACCAGCGGGCGAGCAGCCTGCCCTGCCGGGGCGACCGCTCCCAGCCGAGCGCAAGCGTGGCGGGCAGCGCGATACCGGCGCCGAGGCCGTGCACCGCCCGGTCCACGCCGATGAGCAGCACCGAGTGTGCGGAGTTGCCCAGCAGGTCCGCCGCCCCGAACAGGACCAGGCCGGCCAGCAGCGCGGGCCAGGCCCGCTTGCGCCTGGCCAGCACGGCGGCCAGCGGGGCGACGAACGCCATCACCGGCAGCGCCAGGCCGGCGGCACGGACCAGGCTGATCACGCTGCCGTGACCTGCTATCCGGGCCAGGGTGCCGACGGGCAATTCGGACGCGATCAGGTTGGGCAGCTGCAGCAGGGTAAGCGGGACGACGCAGGCCACGATGGCCACGGCGGCCGCGACGGCCAGCGGGCCTCCGCGCGGGCGGGCTCCGGGCTGCGCATCGGCGGCCGCCGCGGCCGCCCGCTCCTGCCGCGTCGCACCGGGACCGGGCGTGCGGGCCGCCGGGCGGCCGGCTGGCAGTGCGGGAGGGTCGGCCGGTCGCGCATTCTGTACGGCTGGTGCCTGCCCAGCGGATGACCGGGCCGCTGGCGGTGCCGGCCGGGCCGCAGGAGAGCGCGAGGCAGCAGAGCGCGAGGCAGCAGAGGCGGGGGCCGTGGTGGAAGGTTCCGACGACGGCGGCGGCGCGAGAGGCGCCTTGACGACGGGGAGCGGAAGGGTGGCCGACGGCGACGCGGTCGGCCGGCGGGCGGGCCGCGAAGCGGCGTCCGGTGGCGGCGCGGGCGGGCGGGACGGTGGCGCCGGCGGGCGGGACGGTGGCGCCGGGGCGGACAGCGGAGGCGCCGGGGCGGCGGAGGGCTGCTCCCCCGGGCGGGTCCACTTGCCGACTCCCAGCGGCCGGGGCTTCGCCGCCGGCGTTCGGGGCGGCGGAGAGGGTACCTGGCCCGGCGCGGGCTGGCGGGTGGCCGGGGCGCGGCCGTTCGGCGGTGGCTGGCGCGTAGCCGCGGCACGCCCAGCCGGCGGTGGCTGGCGCGTGTTCGACGGCGGCTGCTGCGGGGCTGGGGCGCGGCCATTCGGCGGTGGCTGGCGGGATGGGGCGCTCGCGGCCGGTGGCGGCTGCCTGGGCCGCTGCCCCGGCTGCCCCGGCTGCCCCGGCGCGCCGCGCTGGCCGTTGGCTGGCTGGTGCCCGTTGACCGGTCGCTGGCCATTCCCGGGCTGGTGTGCGGTGCGCCCGGGCGGCACGGCGGTCTGAGGCTGGCTGGCCGGACGTGCGGCGGACCCGGCAGCAGGCCTGGTGGCTGGGCTGACGGCTGGGCTGACGGCTGGGCTGGAGGCTGGGCTGGGCGCTGGGCTGCTATCGCCGTTGCGCGCAGCGGGGGTCCTCGCGCTGGCGGCACTGCCACGGATGTCGGGGCAGGTGTCCTCGGCATCTGGGGCATTGCGGTCAGTATCCGTATCATTACGGACAGTGCCCGTCCTTGCCGATACGCCGTCTCTGGCCTGGGGGCGGCCGACCACGAGGTGTTCTCCTCTGATTACTCAGGGCAATAGAGGGAGACTATCGCGGCTGTGCTCGTTCCGCACTGCGCCCGAGCCAGATAGCTATGGCCCAAAGAATGGCGAAAATGACGCCTAGCCCGTACATAGCGGGCACCACTACCCCAGAAACGATCATCAGGACCTGCAGCACGCTGCCCGCGCCGAGCGCGAGCCGGAGACCGGGGTCACCGATGGTGCGCATCGAGACGGCCACGGCGATCAGCACGGCCGCCGCGGCCAGCCCGCCCCCGGCCGGCCCGGCGGAGCCGCCCGACACGTGCCCGATCTTGACCGCGATGGGAATCGCCAGCGCGATGATGATGGCCTCGAAGATCAGTACGGTCGCGCAGAGCCGTCTCATGCCGGATCGGGCTCCCCCGGCTCGCCGTCACGGCCAGTCACCCGCTCGTCCGCGGCGTCGGCATGATCCACACCGCGATTTCGCGGCACAAGCAGGGTTCTGGCGTCACCGGCGGTAAACACCGAGCCGGTGATGAGCACGGCGCTGGAGCCCGGCAGCAGCGGGTCGCCGCCGTCGGCCGGGCCGCTCTCGTCGGCGAGCTCGACCGCGATGCCGATCGCCTCGTCCAGCCGCGCGGCCGCCCGTACCCGGTCCGGCCCGAACACCGACTCGGCCAGCTCGGCCAGCTTGGCCACCTCCATCGAGCGGTGCGAGGAGTTCCTGGTCACCACCAGGTTGTCGGCGACCGGCTCGAGCTGATCCAGGATGGCGGGCACATCCTTGTCCGCGCTCACCGCGAGCACGCAGGTCACGCTGGCGAAGCTGAACGCCTCGGTGAGCGCCTCCATGGACGCGGCCATGCCCGCCGGGTTGTGCGCGGAGTCCACGATCGTCATCGGGCTGCGCCGGACTATCTCGAGACGGCCGGGCGAGGTCACCCGCGCGAACGCACCGCGGATCAGCTCCTCATCCAGCGGGCCTGTGCCGTCGCCGTCGGGGCCGCCGTCGCCCGGCCCGGCGAAGGCCTCCACCGCGGCCAGCGCGCACGCCGCGTTACCCGCCTGGTGCCCGCCGAACAGCGGGAGGAACACGTCGTGGTAGTCGCCGCGCAGGCCGCGCAGCTCCAGCCGCTGGCCGCCGACGGCCAGGTCGCGGTCCAGCACGCCGAACTCCAGCCCTTCCCTGGCCACCGTCGCGCCGACCTCGGCGGTGCGACGGAGCAGCGCCTCGGCGGCGGGCAGCGGCTGCTGGGCGAGCACGGCGACGGCGCCGGGCTTGATGATGCCGCCCTTGTCCGTGGCGATCGCCTCGACCGTGCTGCCCAGGTAGCGGGTGTGGTCGAGGGAGATCGGGGTGACCACCGCGACGTCCCCGTCGGCGATGTTCGTGGAGTCCCAGGTGCCGCCCAGGCCGACCTCGATCACGGCCACGTCCACCGGGGCGTCGGCGAAAGCGGCGAAGGCCATCCCGGTCAGCACCTCGAAGAACGACAGCTGCACCTCATGCCGGCCGTCCACCATGGCCAGGTACGGGGCGATCTCCTCATATAGGTCCACGAACCGCTGCGGGTCGATCGGCGCCCCGTCCAGCATGATCCGCTCGGTCATCGAGCTGAGGTGCGGGCTGGTGAACAGGCCGGTGCGCAGGCCGCGGGTGCGCAGCAGCGTCTCGATCATCCGCGCCGTGGTGGTCTTGCCGTTGGTGCCGGTGATGTGGATGACCGAGCAGGCGCGCTGCGGGTCGCCGAGCAGCGCGGCCAGGTCGGCGACCCGGTCCAGGGTCGGATCGATGGCGTGCTCCGGCCGCCGCGCCGCGATCTCCCGCTCCACTTCGGCCAGGGCGGCCCGCATGTCGCCATTCACCCTGGCAGCCTACCCGTGGGCCGACGGCGGCTAGGCCTGAGGGAGCGCGGCCAGCCGGGCCTGGAGCACCTCGATCTCGGCCTCGGCGGCGGCCAGCCGCTGCCGGGTCTTGTCCACCACGGCGGCGGGTGCCTTGCCGGTGAAGCCGGGGTTGCCGAGCTTGCGCCGGGTCCGGTCTACCTCGTCGGCAGCGGCGGCGAGGTCCTTCTCCAGGCGGCGGCGCTCGGCCGCGATGTCGATCACGCTGGCCGTGTCGAGCTCGACCATCACCCCTTCGGCCTGCACCGACGCGGTCGGGGTGAACTCTTCTCCACTTCCCTGGCCGGAGAGATGCCCGCCGGCGACCGGGGTGAGCCGGAGCAGCGCGCGGATGCTGGTCTCGTGGCCGGCCAGCAGGGTGTGCTCGATGCCGCGCAGCGCGGCCGGGACCCGCTGGCCCGGGGCCAGCCCCTGGTCGGAGCGGAACCTGCGGACCTGGGTGACCAGCCGCATCAGCGACTCGATCTCCGCCTCGGCCGCCTGGTCCTTGCCCGGCCCGGCCACGCCGGGCCCGGCCCCCATCCGCCCCGGCGCCAGCGTGCCGGGCCAGTCGGCCACCATGACCGACTCCCCGCCGGTCAGCGCGGTCCACAGCTCGTCGGTGACGAACGGCATCAGCGGGTGCAGCAGCCGCAGCAACCGGTCCAGCACGTAGCCGAGCACCGCCTGGCTCCGGCCGGCGGCGGCCTGGTCATCCGAACTCAAGGTGACCTTGGCCAGCTCCAGGTACCAGTCGCAGTACTCGTCCCAGGCGAAGTGGTACAGCGCCTCGCTGATCTTGCCGAACTCGAAGTCCTCGAACAGCGCGTCCACCTGTGCGGTGACCGATGCCAGCCGGGACAGGATCCACCGGTCCGCCACGGTCAGCGACGCCGGGTCCAGCGGCTCGTCCGGCACGTGTGCGCCGTTCATCAGGGAGAACCGGGCGGCGTTCCACAGCTTGTTGCAGAAGTTCCGCGACCCGGCGGCCCACTCCTCGCTGACCGCGACGTCCCCGCCCGGGTTGGCCCCGCGGGCCAGGGTGAAGCGCAGCGCGTCGGCGCCGAACCGGTCGATCCAGTCCAGCGGGTCCACCGTGTTGCCCCGGGACTTGGACATCTTCCGGCCGCGGGAGTCGCGGACCAGGCCGTGCAGCGCGATCGTGCGGAACGGCACCGCGTCTTCCGGCTTGGCATCGGCCATCGCGTACAGGCCGAGCATCATCATCCGGGCCACCCAGAAGAACAGGATGTCGTACCCGGTGACCAGCACGCTGGTCGGGTAGAAGTCCCGCAGGTCGGGGGTGTCATCAGGCCAGCCCAGGGTGGAGAACGGCCACAGCCCGGAGGAGAACCAGGTGTCGAGCACGTCCGGGTCCTGCCGCCAGCCTTCCCCGGAGGGCGGCTGCTCGCCGGGGGCGGGGCAGACCACGGAGCCGTCCGGGCCGTAGTACACCGGGATCCGGTGCCCCCACCACAGCTGGCGGCTGATACACCAGTCGTGCATGCCGTCCACCCAGTCGAAGTACCGGGCGGCCATCTCCGGCGGGTGCAGCCGGACCCGGCCGTCGCGCACCGCGTCACCGGCCGCCTTGGCCAGCGGCTCCACCTTGACGAACCACTGCAGCGACAGCCGCGGCTCGACCGTGGTGCCGCACCGGCTGCAGTGCCCGACCGCGTGCTTGTACGGCCGCACCTCGGCGACGATCCGGCCCTCCTCACGCAGCGCGGCCACCACCGCGGGCCGGGCCTCGAACCGGTCAAGCCCGGCGAATGGGCCCGGCGCGGTGATCACGCCGTGCTCGTCCATGACGGTCAGCGCGGGCAGGTTGTGGCGGCGGCCGATCTCGAAGTCGTTCGGGTCGTGGGCCGGGGTGACCTTGACCGCCCCGGTGCCGAACTCCGGGTCCACGTGCGAGTCGGCGACGACCGGGATGCGCCGCCCGGTCAGCGGCAGCTCCACCTCGCGGCCGACCATCGCGGTGTACCGGGGGTCGCCGGGGTGCACGGCCACCGCGGTGTCGCCGAGCATCGTCTCGGCCCGGGTGGTGGCCACCACGATGGAGTCCTGGCCGTCGCCGTACCTGATCGAGATCAGCTCGCCGTCCTCGTCGGCGTGCTCCACCTCGATGTCGGACAGCGCGGTCAGGCAGCGCGGGCACCAGTTGATGATGCGCTCGGCCCGGTAGATCAGGCCGTCGTCGAACAGCCGCTTGAACATCGTGTGCACGGCCACCGACAGGCCGTCGTCCATGGTGAACCGCTCGCGGGTCCAGTCCACGCTGTCGCCGAGGCGGCGCATCTGGCCCAGGATGGCGCCACCCGAGCTGGCCTTCCACTCCCAGACCCGCTCGATGAACTTCTCCCGGCCCAGGTCGTGCCGGCTGAGCCCCTCCCTGGCCAGCTCGCGCTCCACCACGTTCTGGGTCGCGATGCCGGCGTGGTCCATGCCGGGCAGCCACAGCGTGCGGAAGCCCTGCATGCGGCGGCGCCGGACCAGCGCGTCGATCAGCGTGTGGTCCAGCGCGTGGCCGATGTGCAGCGACCCGGTGACGTTCGGCGGCGGGATCACGTTGGTGAACGTGGGGCTGCCGTCGCTGGGGCCAGGCGTGAACAGCCCCGCGTCCTCCCACCCTGTATACCGGCGGGTCTCCACGTCGGCGGGTGAGTACTGCGGGGGAAGCTCGCGCGTCGGGTGTTGTCCGGTCACGTCAGGTGAGTTTACGGATCCCGGCGAGTGCTCGCGGCGCTAACGTCGGGCCGCCCGGCCCGGGTGCCGCCGGTCAGCCGAGTCACTCCCGCTTCACCATTCCCACCAAACTCACACACGATCCGCAGGGCCCTCGGACATAGGCCGTCAAGGATCGTGCCCATGCGGCCAGCGGCCATCCGGCAGCGCGCGGCCACCGCGGCGCTCGCCGCCGGGGCGGTGGCCGCGGGCGCGGTGCTGCTGACCGGCTCGGCCCCGGCTCCCGTGGACGCCGGCGACCCTGCCCAGCCGGCCGCCGGGAGCCCCGGCGGCGCCGGCACGCCGGCCAGCGGCCCCGCTCGGCCGGCGGCCCGGCCCGTTCCGGCCCGGCCCATCCCGGAGCGGCCCGTCCCGTCGGCTCCGCCGGCCGACCTGAACCAGCGCCTGGCCGCCGCGCTCGCCCCCATCGCCCGGCGCCGCCAGGGGAGCTTCGCGGTCGGGGTCTACGACCCGGCGGACGGCCGCACGGCCAGCTATCACCGCCGCCTGGCCTTCGACACCGCCAGCATCGTCAAGGCAGACATCCTCGCGGTGCTGCTGCTGCACTGCCAGCGGGACGGCGACGGCCTCGGCGACGACCAGCGGGAAGTGGCCACCCAGATGATCGAGGAAAGCGACAACGACTCCGCGTCAGACCTCTGGGAATCCATCGGCGGCGGGCCAGGGCTGCGGGCCGGGAACGCGGCGCTCGGCGTGCACGGGGTCGTGCCCGGCCCGGGCGGCCTGTGGGGGCTGACCACGACCACCGTCAGCAGCGAGCTCAGCCTGCTGAACGTGCTGACCTCGGCGCGTTCGCCGCTGCGCCCGGCGGCCCGGGACTACGAACTGGACCTGATGCGGCACGTCGACCCCGGGCAGGACTGGGGGGTCAGCGCCGCCGCGGCCGCGGGCCAGCGTGCGGCGGTGAAGAACGGCTGGCTGCCCACGCCGCCCACCGGGCTGTGGGTGATCAACAGCATCGGCGTGGTCCGGCGGGCCGGCCAGCGGCTGCTCATCGCCGTGCTGTCCAGCGGCCAGCCGTCCGAGGCGGCCGGCATCGGCCAGGTGGAAGACGCCGCCCGGGCCGCCGCGGCTGCCGTCACCACCGGCCGGAGCCGGTGACTTCGGCAGAACCGGTTACGCGGACTTTTCCCGCGGGGTGCGGCGGGACACGTCGCGCGGCACCAGCGTCGGGTTGACGTGCTCGAGCACGACTTCCTTGGTGATCACGACGCGCTCGACGTCCTTGCGGCTCGGCACCTCGTACATCACCGACAGCAGCACTTCCTCCAGGATGGCGCGCAGCCCCCTGGCCCCGGTGCCGCGCAGGTTCGCCTGGTCGGCGATGGCCTCGAGCGCGTCGTCGGTGAACTCGAGGTCCACGTTGTCCAGCTCGAACAGCCGCCGGTACTGCCGGACCAGCGCGTTGCGCGGCTCGGTCAGGATCTGGATGAGCGCTTCCCTGTCCAGGTTGTGCGCGCTGGTGATGATCGGCAGCCGGCCGACGAACTCCGGGATCATGCCGAACTTGAGCAGGTCCTCCGGCATGATCTCGGCGAACGCGTCCACCGTGCTCTGCTCGTTGCGCACCCGGATGACCGCGCTGAAGCCGATGCCGTTCTTCCCGACCCGCTGCTCGATGATCTTCTCGAGCCCGGCGAACGCACCGCCGCAGATGAACAGCACGTTCGTCGTGTCGATCTGGATGAACTCCTGGTGCGGGTGCTTGCGGCCGCCCTGCGGCGGCACGCTCGCGGTGGTGCCCTCCAGGATCTTCAGCAGGGCCTGCTGCACGCCCTCACCGGACACGTCACGGGTGATCGAGGGGTTCTCGCTCTTGCGGGCGATCTTGTCGATCTCGTCGATGTAAATGATCCCCGTCTCGGCCTTCTTGACGTCGTAGTCGGCGGCCTGGATGAGCTTCAGCAGGATGTTTTCCACATCCTCGCCGACGTAGCCGGCCTCGGTCAGCGCCGTGGCGTCGGCGATGGCGAACGGGACGTTCAGGAGGCGGGCGAGGGTCTGGGCCAGGAAGGTCTTGCCGCACCCGGTCGGCCCCAGGAGCAGGATGTTCGACTTCTGGAGCTCTACTTCGGAGTCGGCGTATCCGCCGGACTGGACCCGCTTGTAGTGGTTGTAGACCGCCACGGACAGGATCTTCTTGGCCCGCTCCTGACCGATGACATACTGGTTCAGGATGTGGTTGATTTCTTTGGGTTTGGGGATGTTGCGAAGGCGAAGGTTCTCGTCGACATTCTTGTAGAGCTCTTCCTCGATAATTTCGTTGCAGAGCTCGATGCATTCGTCGCAGATGT
>DASYAV010000236.1:0-64918 GCA_036501145.1 Streptosporangiaceae bacterium
GTCGTCCAGGATCATGTTCGGGCCCGGCTCACCCGGCCACGACAGCGCCTGCTCGGTGCACCACCAGTACTCCTCCAGCGTCTCACCCTTCCAGGCGAACACCGCGATACCCGCAGGCTCATCCGGGCTGCCGCCCGGGCCGGCCGCCACCGCCGCCGCGGCGTGATCCTGGGTGGAGAAGATGTTGCAGCTGGCCCACCGGACCCGCGCACCCAGATCCCTCAGCGTCTCGATCAGCACCGCCGTCTGGATGGTCATGTGCAGCGACCCGGTGATCCGCGCACCACGCAGCGGCTGCGCACCGGCATACTCCCTGCGCACCGCCATCAGGCCAGGCATCTCATGCTCAGCCAGCCGGATCTCCTTCCGGCCAAACTCGGCAAGAGAAAGATCGGCAACCTTGAAAGGGACGGACTCCGCAGGCATCCCGGTGCTCCTGTCTGGGCTGTGACGTGGACTTGAGGCGAGCTTTGGCGTGGGCCGTGGCTTGTGGCCTCTCCGACGGTAGGCGATGCACGGGTCGGCCTGCACGCGAAAATCATGGTTTTTGACAGAAGAATGTTAGAATTGGCCGTCATGCGGATCAGTGAGGCCGCGCGGCGGCTGGGCACCTCGCCGCGGATGCTGCGATACCGCGACACGCTCGGCCTGCTGCCGCCCGTCCGTGAGGCCCCGGCAGGCGACGGGCACCGGCACCGCCGGTTCGGCCGGCCCGAGCTCGAGGCGGTGGGCGCGGCGCTGCGGCTGGAGCAGCGCTACGACATCAGCCCGGCCGCGCTGGCGTTCGGGCTGCGGGTGCTGGCCGACCCGGCGGTCCGCGCGGCAGTGACCGACCTCGGCCGGCGGGTAGGGCGGCTGCCCGCGCCGCCGGAGCGGGCAGTGGACTTCGAGAAGGAGCGCGCGCTGCGGCTGCTGGGCAGGCCGTCCCGCTAGCCCGGCTCCTCGGGGTGCTGGGCGGCGCGGACGGACGGGTCGGTGGCGTCGGCCAGTTCCGGCTGGTAGAGGTCGGGTTCGAGATAGATCACGGTGTCCAGCGGCAAGGCGGCACGTACCCGCCGTTCGGCAGAATTGATCCCCGACACGATCTGCGCCGCGGTGAACGCCGGCGGGACCGCGATTTTCGCCGCGACCAGCAGCGAATCCGGGCCGATGTGCACGGTGCGCAGGTGGATGACCCGGTCCACCTCCGGGCCACCCTCCAGCGCGGCCACGATGGCCTGCTGCGCCTCCGTGCTGGCCGCCTCCCCGATGAGCAGGCTCTTCATCTCAACCGCGAGGATCACCGCGACGGCGACCAGCAGCACGCCGATGGCCAGCGACCCGGCGCCGTCCCAGGCCTCGTCGCCGGTGGCCACCGCCAGCGACACGCCGATCAGCGCGAACAGCAGCCCGATGAGCGCCGCGGTGTCCTCGAGCAGCACCACGGGCAGCTCCGGGGCCTTGGCGCGGCGGATAAACTCACCCCAGCTCCGCCCGCCGCGCAGCGCGCTGGCGTTGCGCACCGCGGTGCGCAACGAGAGCCCCTCCAGGACGATGGCCACGCCCAGCACGGCGAAGGCGACGGCCGGGTTCTCCACGTGGCTGGGGCGGATGATCTTCTGCACGCCCTCGTAGCCGGACAGCAGGCCGCCGACGGAGAACAGCATGACCGCCACGATGAACCCGTACAGGTAGCGTTCCCGGCCGAACCCGAACGGGTGCTCGGGGGTGCGGCGGCGGCCGGCCCTGCGCTGCCCGACGAGCAGCAGCAGCTCGTTGCAGCTGTCGGCGGCCGAGTGCAGCGTCTCGGCGAACAGCGAGGCCGACCCGGTGATCAGGAACGCGGCCAGCTTGGTCGCGGTGATGCCCAGGTTGGCCCCGAGTGCGGCGAGCACCGCCCGGGTGCTGCCTTCGTCGGCGATGGCCGGGCCCCCTTCCGGGCTAGGTGGTCCGGGCGGTCTGGTCCTGGCTGTGCGGGCTCGCCGACGGGTCCAGCCCGAGCGCGATACCCAGGTAGACCGTGGCGTAGTCGGTGAGCTGGACCAGGCTGGCCAGCCGGAGCAGCGGATGGTCCCCCGCCGCGGCCAGCTCGGTCACGTCGGCGCCGCGCTCGGCGGCAATCCGCACGCACGTCCCGCGGCGGGCGGTGAGCCGCGGGTCCTCGTGGGTGTCGGCCAGCATGACCAGCCGCAGCGGCACCTCCCGGGGCTCGTCCGCGCCGCCATCCAGGCCGGCCGGGCCACCCAGTCCGTCCAGGCCGGGCGTCCAGGGCACCGAGGGACCGGGTGCGAACCGGCCGTCGAACACGGCCAGCTGGGAGCGGCCGGCCTCGGGCAGCGCGCCGTGCAGCGCCGGGTACTTGGCGTTCTCGCTCAGCTGGCTGGCGAACCGGTGCGCGGCTACCGCGGCCAGCGGTGAGGAACCCCAGATCACCGGCAGTGTGCCGGCCAGGTCGAGGGCGAGCTCTTTGCCCGGGTTGACGAACGACTCCAGATCCGGCCGGCACCGCTGGGATACGTCCTCGAGCACCGCGGCGGCGGCCTCGAACGCGTCGGTCCCGGCGTCACACAGCCCGAGCCGGGCCGCCGTGGCGATCAGCGGAACGGCCAGCCCCCACAGCATGGCGCGGGCCAGGCCCGTCGCGCGAACCGGCACGAACGGGGCGCGCGCCTGCTCGGCCACGGCCCGCAGGCCGGATTCGGGGGCGCCCACGGCGACCAGCCGGCAGCCGCGCCGGCCCGCGTCGGTGGCAGCGGACAGCGTCTCCTCGTCTGTACCCGCCCCGGAGCCAGCACCCGAGACGGAGCCAGCACCGGAGACGGCGAAGACCAGGTCGGCCACGCTCACCCAGCCGGGCAGCTGATAGCCGCGCACCGTGATGATCTGGACCGGGCAGCCCGGCCCGCAGACCGCGGCGAGCAGGTCACCGGCCAGCCCGGCGGCGCCGGTGCCCGCCACCACGACGGCCCGCGGCCGGCCCTCCGCCAGCACGTCACGCAGGCCGGTCTCCTGGGTGGCCAGCAGCGAGGACCTGACCTGCGCCGCCGACGATGCCACCTGGCGCAGCATGCCGCCCGGATCGGCCGCCTCGACCTGCGCGGGATCGTCGAGCACCGCCGCCCGGGCCAGGCCGCCTCCCCCTGGCACGACCAGGACCGCTTAGCCGGCCGCCGCGCCGGGGCGGCGGGCCTCGTCCACCAGCAGCACCGGGATGTCGTCGCGCACCGGGTAGGCCAGGCCGCACTCGGCGCTGGTGCAGACCAGCTCGGCGGCCTCCTCGTCGGCGCGCAGCGGCGCGTGGCACTGCGGGCAGGCGAGAATGTCAAGCAGCCATTCGTCGATCTTCACGCGTTGCTCCCTCGCACGATGCCCAGCACCTCGTCACGGATCCGGGTCATTTCCGCCTCGTCGCCCGCCTCCACGTTGAGCCGCAGCAGCGGTTCGGTGTTGGACGGGCGGATGTTGAACCACCAGCCGGGCCCGGACACGGTCAGCCCGTCCAGCTCGTCGGTGCTGACCCCGGGCCGGCCGGCGAACTCGCTGCGGACCAGCGCGGTCACCGCGGCCTGGTCGGCCACCTCACTGTTCACCTCGCCGGAGGCCACGTACCTGGAGTACTGCCGCAGCAGGTGCGACAGCGGCTGGTCCTGCCCGCCGAGGGCGGCCAGTGTGTGCAGCGCGGCCAGCATGCCGGAGTCGGCATACCAGAAGTCGCGGAAGTAGAAGTGGCCGGAGTGCTCGCCGCCGAAGATCGCACTCTCCTTGGCCATCTCCGCCTTGATGAACGAGTGGCCGACCCGGGTGCGCACCGGCCTGCCGCCGTGCTCGGCGATGATCTCCGGCACCGCGCGGGAGGTGATGAGGTTGTGGATGACGGCCGCGCCAGGCTCTCGCGCCAGCTCGCGCACCGCGATGAGCGCCGTCAGCACGGACGGGGGGACGATCTCGCCGCGCTCGTCCACCACGAAGCAGCGGTCCGCGTCGCCGTCGAAGGCCAGCCCGACGTCGGCGCCGTGCTCGGTGACCGCGCGCTGCAGGTCACGCATGTTCTCCGGGTCGATCGGGTTCGCCTCGTGGTTGGGGAAGGTGCCGTCCAGCTCGAAGTACAGCGGCACCAGGTCCAGCGGCAGCCTCTCGAAGACCTTGGGCACCGTGTAGCCGGCCATCCCATTGCCGGCGTCCACGGCCACCTTGAGCGGCCGGATGCCGGACAGGTCCACCAGGTCCTTGAGGTAGCTGGCGTACCCGCTGAGCAGGTCCTTGCCGGTGACGGTGCCCGGCTTGCGGTGGCCGGCGGGCACGCCCTGCTCGGCCATGGCGCGCAGCTCGGCCAGCCCGGTGTCCTGGCCGACCGGCCTGGCCCCGGCCCGGCACAGCTTGATTCCGTTGTACTTGGGCGGATTGTGGCTGGCGGTGATCATCGCCCCGGGCAGGCCCAGGCTGCCGCTGGCGTAGTAGAGCATGTCGGTGGAGCCCAGCCCGCCGGCGACCACGTCGGCGCCCTGCGCGGTGGCGCCCCGGCCGACCGCGTCGGCGAGCGGCCCTGACGAGGTGCGCATGTCGTGCACGGTGACGATCGCCTCGGCCTCGGTCAGCTGGGCGAACGCCGCGCCGACCGTCTCGGCCAGGCCCTCGTCGAGCTCGTCGGGCACGACACCGCGGATGTCGTACGCCTTGAATATCTTCGCGTAATCACTCACTGGGTCCGGGCCTCCTGGGCACGCTCACCTGCCGGGGCGGGCCACGGCACCGGGCTGGCGCGGCGAGGGCGCCGGCCAGCGGCCGCGGTCACGCAGACCGAGCCTACCGGGAGCGGGGTCACCGGGACTCACGGGTCGCTGGGGCGGGTGGCCGGGTTCGCGGGCGCCGCTCAGCCGCGTGATCCGCGGTCCTCGACCGGGTCGGAACGCAGCACCCGCAGGTGCCCGCGCCGCCCGACCTCGGTGCCCTGCCCGACCGGCTCGGCGCCGGTGGCCGGGATCGCGGCCTCGCGCACCGCGTTGGCCAGCGCCTCCAGGTCGTCGGCCTGCTCGGTCACCGGGTCCGCGGGCAGCCGGACCACATCCCAGCCGCGCGGTGCGGTCATTCGCTGCGCGTGCACGCTGCAGAGGTCGTAGCAGTGCGGCTCGGTGGAGGTGGCCAGCGGCCCGAGCACGGCGGTCGACTCACGGTAGACGTAGGTGAGGGTGTAGAGCGCGTCCCTTTTACAGCCGGTCCGGGAGCAGCGGCGAGAACTCACCAACCCACCTCGCTCACCATGTTTGTCGGGATCGCTCGTCCGGGGCCGCAACGTCCCGGCCGCACCGCCGTCGCGCCGCCGGGAAGCGTCGCCCACAACGGCAGACCGTACCTATTCGGCGGCGGTAAAGCCATCACCCCGGCCTGTCGGGGAGATCGTGTCTCGGCGGCCGCCGTTGCCCGCTGGCCCGTCCGGTGAGGTCACCCCCTGAATTTCTGATGAACGGCTACGCTCGGTGCCTGTGCAGAGCGGCGACACCAGCGCACGGCCTGGCCCGGGTCGTAGCGCTCCCCGGCCCAGGCGCCGGGACCGGCACGGCCGCGGGCTGCGGGGGCCGCTGGCACCGCCCAGCGTGCCGCTGCACCGCAGCCGGGCGCAGCAGTTCGGGGATCTGGTGCTGGACGCCGTCGCCCGGCTCGAACCGCGCTGGGAGGCCGAACTGGCCCGGGTGGAGTTCGCTGTGCAGGAGGTGCCCGACCACGACCCGCCCGACGACGAGCCGGACGCGGTGCCGCTGGCGCTGCTGGACCCGGGCTCGCCGGATCCGGGCGGCTCCGGGCACGGCCCGCGGATCATCCTGTACCGGCGGGCGCTGATGGCCCGGGCCGAAAGCGAGGAGGAACTGGCCGAGCTCGTGCTGGACGTGGTGGTGGAGGAGTTCGCCCGGCTGCTCGGTGTTGACCCGGAGATCATCGATCCCGGCTACGACGAGGAATGACCCGGCCCGCGCCAGGCCGCGGTTCAGGGCTGCGCGGTGATCGGGGCGGAGCGAATGCTGGGCAGCGGCACCGAGGTCAGCGCGCTGGCCACCGGCATGATGGCGAGCACGGTGTCAGGCCCGTGGGTCAGCACCCGGCCGGCGTAGACCGGGCCGGAGCCGGGCAGCGGGGTGAGCACGGCGGCGAACTCGCCGTGCGTGCCGGCCGGCCGGCTCAGCGTGATGGTGGCCGTGCGCTTGGCCGGGATCGAGATCACCCGTCCCCCGCCGGCCGCGGCACCGCCGGCGGCCAGGCCACTGGCCGCGGTGGCCACCCGCACCTTGGCCGCACCGTCCGGGGCGGACAGCTCCACGGTGCTGGTCTCACCGCTCTGCCCGGCATCGGCGATGACGCCCTGCTGCCCGATGGCGGGTGCCGCCGCGGTCATCGCGCCGGGGGTCCCCGGCACCGCCCCGGGCATCATGACGCTGGCCGTGACCGGGACGCTGGAGGTGAGCACGATCGCGCCCTTGACGCCGGTCAGTGACGGCAGCGAGAGCTGGCTGGCCGAGCCGGCCGCGATGTTCAGCGACCCGGTTCCGGCCGGCTGGTAGGAACCGTTCGACGTGTCCATGCTGAGCTTGACCTGCGCGTCGCTGCCACCGGGGTTGGTCACGTAGAGCTGGCGGACACCGGGCGCACCCGGCAGGGCCGGGATCACGATCTGCCGGGCCGGGACCTGCGCGGCGGGCAGCCACTGGCCGTCGTGGTGGACCGAGGTGCTCTCGAGGAGCGCGGCGGCCACCCGCCCGGCGCTGGTGCGCACGTGCAGCCCGATGGCCCGGGAGCCGTGCACCAGGGTGTCCACGGACTGCATGACCATGCCGTGCGCCGGCACGGTGATCCCGGTGTCGACGCCGGTCTGCAGCGGACCGGTGTCGGTGAGGATGTCCACGTCCACGTCGCTGGCCTGGCTGTCGGCGTTCATCAGGTAGAGCTTGATGAAGCGGGCATGCTGCTCGCCGGGCGCCGTGAACCAGAAGCTGGTGCCCGGGCCGGGACAGGCCGCGGCGATGGCGCCACCCGGGCCGGTCTGCTCTACCGCGAGCCCCTGTGCCATCGAGCCGGTGGCCTGGACCGCCACCCCGCCGGGCTGGCTCACCGGCTGGCTGCCGTGCCCGGCCTGGCCGCCGGAGCCGGCGTGCGCCGCCGGGACACCGGTGACCGAAAGCGTGCCGGGCTGGGACGGCCGCGCCAGCGGACTGCCAGCGCTACTAGCCGACCCGCCGCCGCCCGAGGAGCCGCCGCCCGCCGGCTCGGCTGTGCCGAGCCTGGTCACCGTGGCCTGGCCGGAGCCTGCCCGTGGGCCTGCGGCGGCGATCACGGCGACGCCGGTGCCGTGGCTGCCCGGGGCACCGGGTGCGGGGCAGGCGCGGGCGCCGCCGCTGACCGTGGCCACCGCGGGCGGCTGCGGCGGTGGCTGCTGGCCGGCCGACACGGTGGCCGGCTTGCTGAGCGCGGCCACCGCGAACAGCGCGGCAAGTGCCAGTACGACCAGGCCGAACAGGCTGAACCGGCCGATGGCGGGGATCCTCATCGCTCGGTCTCCCTGGCCCTGCTGACCGGCCCGCCGGGCGTCCAGCCAGGTCCGGGCTGGTCAGCTCCCGGCCCGGGCCCGGGCGGCCACTCGTCCTGCCCGTTGTCTGCTCCCCAGCCCCCGGCCGGGTTGTCCTGGTCCCAGCCTGCTGACGGGCCATCCTGGCTCCAACCGCCCGGATGCGCGTCCTGATTCCATCCGCCAGGCGGAGTGTCCTGCTGCCGGCCGGCCTGCTGGCCGTCGTGATTCCACCCGCCCTGCGGCGTGCCCCGGTCCCATCCGCCCTGCGGCACGTCCTGCTGCCGGCCCGAAGGCGGGCCACCGTAATTCCACCCGCCCTGCGGCGCGTCCCGGTCCCCCTCACCCTGCGGCGCGGCCTGCTCCCACTCGCCGTGCGGCGCGTCCCGGTCCCACTCGCCGTGCGGCGCGTCCCGGTCCCACTCACCCTGCGGAGCGTCGTGATCCCATCCGGCCGGAGCGCCGTTGCGCAGGCCTCCCCCCGCCCGTGCCTCGTCCCCGGCCTGCCTGCCCGACGGCCCGGTGCCGCGGGCCGCGTCGGGCACACGGTGCGGGCCGGTGCCGGTCGCGTCCGGGCCGGTGCGGCGCCGCCGGCCCTGCGCGCGTGCTCCGCGGCCGGAGCGCCGTGGCGCGGCTTGCTGCTGTTCGCGTCCGCGGGTGCCGCGCCTGCCGGTGCCGCCCCTGGTCAGCGTGCCGACCCGGCCGGCCGCACTCGCCTGGCCTGCGTCATCCGGCTGGTCCGCGTCGGCGCCCCTGCGGGCCCGGCCTGCTCCGGTCAGCCGGTTGCCCCGGCCCGGCACGGCGTCGCCGTCGGCCTGACCGGGAGGGGCGGCACGCGACGGCCGTGCGGTTCGCCGGCGCCCGGCGGCGGCCGCTTCTTCGGCGGCAGACTGCTTCGCCCCCGGCAGCGCCAGCGCGGCGACGATGAACACGGCGAGAAACTCCAGCGCGACCGCGATCGCGCGGCCGGTCTCGTCGCGGCTGATGCTCAGCGCGCCGCCGCCCGCGGGCAGCCGGAAGCCCTGCGCCCAGCCGTCCACCGGTGCCGCCAGCGGGGCGAGCGGCCGGCCGTTGAGCGTGGCGTGCCAGCTGGCGCTGGCTGGCTCGGCCAGCACGACCGTCCCGCCGGCCGACGGGGCGGCCGCCCCGCTGACGTTCAGCGAGCCGGACGGCAGTGCCACCTGGGTGCCGCTCGGCTCGGTCACCGTCACCCTGGCTACCGTGCCGGATACCCGCCACAGCTGGAACGTGGGCGTCTCGCTGACCGGCCGCAGGCCCAGCACGCCGTCGATCTGGCCGGCCAGCGCCGGGCTGACCGGCGCGGGCAGCAGCACGTAGCCGATGCCGAACCGGGCCAGCGCGGCGCCCAGGTCACCGGTTTGGCTGCCGTCCGGCGCGGCGAGCGCGGCCACTACACGGGCCAGTGGCCGGGTCGCGGACGGCGGCTCGGTGAGATCCGTGCTGCCCAGCGGCGGGTCGGTGCCGCGCAGCACGCTGTAGTCCACCATCCCGTCCTGTGGCCGCAGCACCAGCGTGCGCAACTGTGCTCCGGTCGCGGACGAGACCGATACGTACTCGGGCAGCACCGGGCCGGAGACCGGGGTGACCGGGCCGCTCACCCCGCGGACCACCCAGTACCCCGCGGCCAGCACCGGCGGCAGGCAGGCGACGACGATCATCACCCCGGCCCCGATGCGGCGCAGGCCGCCGCCGGCGGCCAGCGCATACAGGTCCCCGCCGACCGCGGCCACGGCCAGCAGCAGGCCCAGGGCGGCGACGATGAGCGCCACGCCAGGCCAGGCTGGCACGGCCGGGCCGCCCGCGGGCGAGCTGACCAGGAACCGGCTTACCGCGATCGCGGCCAGCAGCCCGGACAGTGCCACGCCCCAGGCGGCGGCCACGTCGAACCAGCGGCGGCGCATGAGCAGCGCGGCCAGGGCGGCCAGCACCAGCCCGCCGGCGACCCAGAACGGCGGGGTGCCCGGGCCGCCGGGGTTGAGCAGCAGCAGCGACTTAGCCGGCAGGTTCTGGCTGGCCAGTCCGGGCGACTGCAGACCGGCCTCGACCAGCAGTCCGGACGGGTGCTCGGCCAGGCTGAGTGTCCACGGCGCCAGCAGCACCGGCGGTACAAGCGCCACGATGCCCAGGTTGATGGCCATCGTCCGGCGCGTCCGGGCGAACGCGATCCCGGCGAAAGCGGCGATGATGACCGCCATCGCCCACACCAGCGGCACGAACGCGGCGGCCAGCGTGATCAGCAGGCCGGTCGCCCAGGCGAACCGGCGGGCGCGGCGCTCGGGCTCGGTGAGCATCCGCCCGGCGGCCGAGACGATCAGCGGCACGAGGATGAACACGACCGCGGCGCCGACCCTGCCCGCCGCCACCACGCCGGTGGCCACCGGCAGCAGCGCGTACGACGCGGCCAGCCACACCCGCACCCCGACCCGTTCGCTGAACCGGCGGGAGGTGAGGTAGGCGGTCACCCCGGCCAGCGGCACGCAGCCGAGCAGGATGACCTCCACCGCCAGCCACGGCTTCCCGAGCAGGATGGTGGACACCGTGGCCAGCACCGCGATGTACGGCGGGGTGCTGGCCGCGGACCCGATGCCGACCGCGTGGAACCCGGACAGGTACTCGTTCCACAGCCCGGACGCGCCACCCCAGGCCGGCAGCAGCGCGCCGCCGCCGAGCGGACCCGGGCCGAGCAGCGAGCGCTCGGCGATCAGTGAGAGCACCAGCAACCCGGTGAACAGCAGAACCCCGGGGTTGGTCAGGAACCGGGTGGCGAACCCGGAATCGATGAGCAGCGATTCGTCATCGGACGGGTCGTCGGAGGCATGGTGTGAGCCGGTGGCCTCGACCCGCGACGACGGGTACAGCGTGGCGGCGGCGAACTCCAGCAGCTTGCGCAGCGACTGGCCGCGTGGCACCTGGGAACGCAGCGCGCCGTAGGCGCGGCGGCGCCCGCGCATCCGGCGGCGCTTGCGTGCGCGCAGCAGCCGGCCTGGACGGGCGGCCAGCGAGCCGAGCGCGGCGGCCTCGTCACGGGCCGCCTCCGGGCGCTTGGCCAGCAGGAAGAACAGAATGCGGGCCGTCGACAGCGCGGCGTTGCCCACCGCGGCGGTGAGCATCGCGGCCAGTGGCAGGTTCGCCAGCAGCACGAACAGCGCGTTCCGGCGGTCGGCCCGGCGGGGACGCGGCACCGCGGAGATGTCCCGCCGGCCGCGGCCGGAAGCCTCCACGTGGTGCAGCACGGCGTCGGTGACCAGCCGGACCCGGTACCCAGCCGCGTGCACCCGCCAGCAAAAGTCGACGTCCTCACGAAAAAGGGCCAGCCCGGTGTCGAACCCGCCGACCTCGTCCCAGACGTCGCGGCGGGCGAGCATCCCGGCGCTGCTGACGGCGAGCACATCCCGGTCGCCGTCGTGCTGGCCCTGGTCGATCTCCCGCGGCTCGACACCGCTGACCCGGCGGCCCGCGGTGTCGATGGCCAGCCCGGCCTCCAGGATCACCCGCTGGTCGGCCCAGTCCAGCACCTTGGGGCCTAGCACGGCGGCCGCGGGCGTCTCGGCGGCGCCACGGAGCAGTTCGGCCAGGGCGTCGGGGGCCGGCGCGCTGTCGTCGTGCAGCAGCCAGATCCACTCGGCGGCGAACCCCTGCGGCCCGGGCACCGGCGCGACCGCGGCCGGGTGCCGCAGCGCGCTGGCGACCGACGTGGCGTAACCGGCGTCCCGGTCCATCCCGAACACCGCATCCGGGCCGAGCAGGTCGGCGAGCACGGTGCCGCTGCGGTCCCGGCTGCCGGCGTCCACCGCCACGATGCGGTGCACCGGGCGGGTCTGCTCGTGCAGCGCCTCGATGACACGCGGCAGCCACTCGGCGCCATCGTGAGCCACGATGACGGCCGTGACGATGTGCTCTGGGTAAGAATCGTTCGGCGACAAGGGGTCCGCTTGGTTGAGGGGACGCTGCCCGTGCCGACCGGATCGCGACGCTCGACTCCGGGGATCGGCCTGGCGGGCTGTACGCGTGAACAATACGCGAACCCGGGGGCCGCCGTCTGGAAAGTCTGCTGCTTCCCGCCCTGATCAGGGCGGGAAGAACGGCGAACGGAGGCTGCTGCGCCCGGCCCTGGCGGCTGACCGCGACGGGCCGGGCTTGCTAGACCGCCTGCCGCTTCAGCCTACGGCGTTCCCGTTCGGACAGCCCCCCCCAGATGCCGAACCGCTCGTCGTGCTCGAGTGCGTACCCCAGGCACTCGGCACGGACCTCGCAGCTGCCACACACCCGCTTGGCCTCGCGGGTCGAGCCGCCCTTCTCAGGGAAGAACGCCTCGGGATCCGTCTGCGCGCACAGCGCGCGCTCCTGCCACCCGGCTTCTTCGCTCTCCTCTTCAAGCAGACCAAAGATGCCGGGCGCTGACTCGGCGAAGGTATCAGTCACGGCGCACCTCCAACCCCCCTCCCGTAGCCTCGGTCGAACGCCCGCCCCGGGCGCGAGAACTACATTAGTGGAATTACACGCGCGTGTCTTACGCCCCGTCAAGCTGTTCAGGTGATAATGACAGCGCGTTGCCCCGGGATGACGGAAAAGTCTGCCGGTGCGAAGTTGCCCGGCGGCCCTGGGTTTCCGGCGAAAAGCCTAGGTAGCCCCGATGCCGGAGATCACCAGCTCGGCTGCAGAACGCCCACTCGGCCCTCGGCGTGACTTCCCGCACAGCACAAACCAGTGCCGCGCCGTCCAGCCGCCCGGCCCGCGGTCATGACCCACGGGCGTCTGGTGGTGCCACAGCACCACCAAACGCCCACCGGCCCCGTGAACCACTGCCCGCAACGGCCGGCCGCGCCTGGGCGGCCGACCGCTACGCGAGCGCGAGGCGCAGTCGAGTTGCCCGGCTACGCACCGCCGGCGTAAGCGCCAGGCAGAGTCGCCGCCCTCTCGGCGGCGTATCGCTGGCGGCCGAGGTCAGGCGGAGTCGTCGTCCTCGTCGCCGGGCTGCTGGCTGGTGCTGTCGTCCTGCTGGCCGCTCTGCTGGCTGGCCGCGGGCGTGCCCGGCTGGGCGTAGGTCGGCTGCTGGCGGCCGGACTGCCCGTAACCGGGCTGTCCGTACTGCTGGCCCTGCTGGCCCGCCTGCTGGCCGTAGCCCTGCTGGTATTGCTGCCCGTACCCCTGCTGGCCGTAGCCCTGCCGTCCGGGCTGTGCGTACTGCTGAGCGGCCTGCTGACCGTAAGCCTGCTGCTGGCCCTGCTGGCCCGCCTGGCCCTGCTGGCCGGCCTGTCCTGCCTGCTGGCCGTAGCCCTGCTGGGCCGCCTGCTGGCCGTACCCCTGCTGCCCGGCCTGCTGGGCGTAGCCCTGCTGTCCCGCCTGCGCGCCGTAGGCCTGGCCCGCCTGCTGGCCGTAGGCCTGCTGCTGGGCCGCCTGAGCGGCCTGGCCGGCCTGACCCGACTGGCCGGCCGAACTGGCCTGCTGGCCCGCCTGGGCGGCCTGCTGGCCGTACCCCTGCTGCCCCGCTTGCTGGCCCGCCTGCTGCGCTGCCTGCTGGCCGTATCCCTGCTGGGCGGCGCCGTAGCCTTGCTGCTGGGCCTGCTGCCCGTAACCCTGCTGGGTGTACCCGGGCTGCCCATACTGCTGGCCCTGCTGGCCCTGCGCCGCACGGGCGGCCTGCTGGCTGTAGCCCTGCTGGGCGTACCCGTACTGGCCCGCCTGGCCGTATCCGGCGGCCTGCCCCTGCTGGGCCGCCTGGGCCGCCTGGGCCGATGTCTGCTGAGCCTGCCCCGCGCGGGCGGCCTGCTGACCGTAGCCCTGCTGGGCGTACCCGGCCGCGGCCATCTGCTGGGTGGCGGCCATCTGCGGGCTGCCTGCCGCGGCGCCGGCTGCCGCCGGAGCACCGCCCGCGGCCAGCGCCGCGCCGCCGTTCAGCTCGCTGGCGCGCAGCACCGCGAGAGAGAACAGCAGCCCGGCCACGGCGACGGCGATGCTGCCCAGGTGGAGGATGAAGTTCTCCGACTTCCCTGTGGTGGTGAAGTGTGATCCGAAGGCGGCAAGCCAGGCCACCACGCTGAGCACCAGCCCGATCGCCTGCAGCGCCGCCGCGCCCATCGTGATCTGCTTGGCCCGCGTCACCTTCGGTCCGGTGATCGTGGCCAGCAGCACGGCGGCCACCGGCAGCGCTGTCACCCAGACGGCGCCGAAGTAATCGAACGCGCTCACCGCGCGGTCGCCGAAGTTCAGCGTGCTGCCGACGTTCCCGCCGCCGCCGAAGTTGATCACGTCGATCAGCTGGTTCTGTGAGCTCAGCAGGATCCAGATGCCGCCCACCAGGCTCAGCGTCATGCCCAGGAGCAGCAGCAACGCGGCTGGCTCGCGAACCCGCTGGGCTTCGCCTCGTATCACTTGAAACTCCCTGAGGTTTACGGGGTGCTTGCTGGCAGCCTTCCACAGGCCGCTGCCAGGTCGCCGTGGCACGCGGAGTAAAAGCCCGTGGCGGAACCTGCAAGACTGTCCGCCATGCGCATCACTGTGCTGGCCGGCGGAGTCGGGGCCGCCCGGTTTCTCCGTGGCCTGAAAGCCACCGCCCGGGACGCCGAGATCACCGTCATCGGCAACACCGGGGACGATATCACTCTGTCCGGCATGCGGGTATGTCCCGATCTTGACACCGTCATGTACACGCTCGGTGACGGAATCAATGAGGACCAGGGCTGGGGCCGCGACGCTGAGTCGTTCACGGTGCAGCAGGAACTGGCCGCCTACGGGGCGGTTCCGGACTGGTTCGCGCTCGGCGACCGGGACATCGCCACCCATATCGTGCGGACCCGGATGCTGGCCGCCGGGCAGCCGCTGTCGGCGGTCACCGCCGAGCTGTGCCGCCGGTGGCAGCCGGGCGTGCGGCTGCTGCCGATGTCCGATGACCGGGTCGAGACGCACGTGCTGATCGAGCAGGACGGCATCCGCCGCAGCATCCACTTCCAGGAGTGGTGGGTGCGGCTGCACGCGGAGATCCCGGCGCTGGAGATCACCCCGACCGGCGTGGCGGAGGCCACCCCGGCGCCCGGGGTGATCGACGCGATCGAGGGCGCCGACGTGGTCGTGTTCCCGCCGTCGAACCCGGTGGTCAGCGTCGGCCCGATCCTGGCCGTGCCGGGGATCAGGGAGGCGGTCAGCGGCAAGACCGTGGTCGGCGTCTCGCCGATCATCGGCGGCGCGCCGGTGCGCGGCATGGCCGACGCCTGCCTGACCGCGATCGGCGTGCCGACCACGGCCGCCGCGGTCGCCGCGCACTACGGCGCCGGGTTGCTGGATGGCTGGCTGGTGGACGAGCAGGATAAGGCGGCCGTGGACGACCCGGCCCTGGACGGCATCGCGGTCCGCGCCGTGCCGCTGTATATGCGTGACCTGGCGGCCACCGCCGAGATGGCCCGCGCCGCGCTCGGCCTGGCCGCGGAGCTGCGCCGGTGACCGGCATCGAGGTCACCGGGGTGGCCGGGCTGCCGGAGATCACCGCGGGCGCCGACCTGGCCCGGCTGATCGCCGGGGCCGCGCCGGACCTGCGGGACGGCGATATCCTCGTGGTCACCTCCAAGGTGTTCAGCAAGGCGGAGGGCCGGCTGGTCAGCGCCACCCGGGAGGAGGCCATCGACGCCGAGACGGTCCGGGTGGTCGCGCGGCGCGGGCCGGCCCGGATCGTGGAGACCCGGCACGGCCTGGTGCTGGCCGCGGCCGGGGTGGACAACTCCAACACCCCGCCGGGCATGGTGGCGCTGCTGCCCGAGGACCCGGACGCCTCGGCCCGGCGGCTGCGCAAAGACCTGGCCGGCCTGCTGGGTGTCCGGGTCGGCGTGCTGGTCACCGACACGCTCGGCCGGCCGTGGCGGGTCGGGCAGACCGACGTGGCGATCGGCGCGGCCGGGCTGTCCCCGGTGCGCGACCACCGCGGGCTGCCGGACACGTTCGGCAACCTGCTCGAGGTCACGCTGATCGCGGTGGCCGACGAGATCGCCGCCGCGGCCGACCTGGTCAAGGGAAAGACGAACGCCGTCCCCGTGGCGGTGCTGCGCGGCCTGCCCGGCCTGGTCACCGAGGCCGACGGGCCGGGGGCTGCCGCGCTGATCCGGCCGGCCAGCGAGGACATGTTCCGGTACGGCTCGGCGGACGTGCCAGCGGCCCGGCGCACGGTCCGCGAGTTCACCGGGCAGCCGGTGGACATGGCCGCGGTGCGGCAGGCGCTGGACGCCGCGTTCACCGCGCCGGCCCCGCACCACAGCGTGCCGTGGCGGTTCGCGGTGCTCGAGTCGGCCGCCGCGCGGACCCGGCTGCTGGACGCGATGCTCGGGGCCTGGCGGGCCGACCTGACCGCGGACGGGAAACCCGCCGAACAGATCGAGCGCCGGGTGCGGCGCGGCGACGTGCTCCGCCGGGCGCCGCTGCTCATCGTGCCGTGCCTGGTCACCGACGCGGCGCACGACTACCCCGACCCGCGCCGGTCGGCCGCCGAGCGGGCGATGTTCCTGGTGGCGATGGGGGCCGGCGTGCAGAACCTGCTGGTCTCGCTGGCCGCCCAGGGCCTCGGCTCCTGCTGGGTGTCGAGCACGCTGTTCTGCCAGGACGTGGCGGCCAGCACGATGGGCCTTCCGGCCGGCTGGGAGCCGATGGGCGCCGTCGGCGTCGGCTACCCGGCCGTCCCGCCGTCCCCCCGCACGGACCGCGACACGTCACCGTTCATCGTTTATTCCTAGACGGCTGCGCCCGGCCGCAGCGCCGCTCACCAGGCCGCGCGATCGCCACAGCACCCTGACCAGCTCGTAGGCCCCGGTGGCGACCTTCAGCCACCAGCGCTCGCCGAACCGGTAGTCGTCGCCCGCGCGCAGCCGGGCGGCCAGCTCGGGCCGCTGGGCGCGCAGGTACCGGCGGGCTCGGGCCGCGTGCAGCGAATCGGAGGCGAACTTGATCGTGCCCGCCTGCTCGGCCAGCGGCACGGTGAACTCGACGTTCTGCCAGGTGGTGCGGGCCTGCGTCTCCAGCGCGATCTGCCCCGCCGGGACGCCGAGCACATCGCGGGCGTAGCCGGCCATGACCGCGGCCTCGGACGGGCCGCTGTCCCAGGCCGCGCCGGTGAAGATCAGCTGGCTGGTGCGCTCCGGGTTCACCGAGCGCACCGCGATCTGGCAGCGCCAGCGCTGCATCGGGTGCGGCCTGCCGCTCCGCCGGGCCGGGTAGCCGAGCACGATCACCACCTCCGAGCCGCGATCCCCCGGTGACGGTGGGCGGGGAGCCGGCGGCGCGGACGGGGAGCCGGCATCGAGATACCGGCGGGACGCCCGCCAGTGCACCCACTCCGACGTGCCCACCGCGAGCACGGCGGCCAGGCCCGCGATGCCCGCGATCCGGGGAGACCGGCCCAGCACGTGCGGAACCCGGGTGCTCAGCTGGTGAGCAACGGCAGCGGGGCACGCACGGCGTCGGTCACCCCGTCGCTGGCCACGGCCGCGGCCTGCCGCTCGGCGGGCACCGGGCCGTACATCGTGGTGCGCTGCCGCAGCGGGCGGCCGGTGGGGGCGACCAGCTCGGTCAGCTGGCTGATGGTGCGGAACGAGCCGTTGGCCGAGCCGGCCATCCGGCTGATCGTCTCTTCCATCAGCGTGCCGCCCAGGTCGTTGACGCCGCCCTGCAGCACCTGGCGGCACAGCTGCGGGCTCAGCTTCACCCAGGAGCACTGGATGTTGCTGATCGCGCCGTGCAGCATCAGCCGGGACACCGCGTGCACCGCCCGGTTCTCCCGCTGCGTCGGGCCGGGCCTGGCCAGGCCGGCCAGGTAGATCGGCGAGCTGGCGTGCACGAACGGCAGCAGCACGAACTCGGTGAACCCGGCGGTGCGCTCCTGGATGCCGCGGATCACCCGCAGATGCCCCACCCAGTGAGCCGGGGTGTCCACGTGCCCGTACATCATCGTGGCCGTGGTCGGGAAGCCCAGCTCGTGCGCGGTGGTGATCACGTCGATCCAGGCCGCGGTGGGCAGCTTCCCCTTGGTCAGCACCCAGCGCACGTCGTCATCGAGGATCTCGGCGGCGGTGCCAGGGAAGGAGTCCACCCCGGACTCGTGGGCCCGCACCAGCCAGTCCCGCACCGACAGCCCGGTCCTGGCGGAGCCGTTCATTACCTCCATAGGGGAGAAAGCGTGCACGTGCAGACCCGGGCGGCGGCGTTTCACCTCCGCGGCCAGGTCGAAATAGGCGGTGCCGGGCATGTCCGGGTCGATGCCGCCCTGCATGCAGACTTCGGTCGCCCCGGCCTGCCAGGCCTGCTCCGCACGCTCGCCGACCTGGGCCAGGGACAGCGTGTAGGCGTCCGCGTCGGTGCGGCGCTGGGCGAACGCGCAGAACCGGCAGCCGGTGTAGCAGACGTTGGTGAAGTTGATGTTGCGGACCACCGCGTAGGTGATGTCGTCGCCGACGGTGTCCCTGCGCACCGCGTCGGCCAGCCCGGCCAGCGCCTCCAGCTCCGGCCCGTCCGCGTCGAGCAGCGCGAGGGCCTGCGCGTCGGTGAGCCCGGCTGGATCCCGCTCGGCGGCGCGCAGCGCGGCGGACACCTCCGAGCGCAGCCGGGCGGGCACGCCGGCCGGGGCGGCGATGCGGGCGCCCACCTCGGCCCAGTCGCCGTACACCTCGGCGAAGTCGTCCCGTCGGTCGTGCGTGCGGCCGGCGGTGTCGATGCTGACGTGCAGGTCAGTCCGGCCGGACTCGCCCCAGCCACCGTCCGGCTCCTGCCAGGGCAGCCCGCGCGGCATGGCCTGCTCGTCGGCCAGCCCGGTCGCCGGGTCTTGCAGCTGGGCCACGTGCGCGGCCAGCCGGGGGTCCAGCCAGGGCTCGCGGATGTAGCCGGGGTAGATGGTGAGCCGCTCGCGCAGCTGGAAGCCGGCCCGGCTGGTGTGGGCGGCCAGCTCGTCGATCTGCGGCCAGGGCCGCTCCGGGTTGACGTGGTCGGGGGTCAGCGGAGACACCCCGCCCCAGTCGTCGATGCCGGCCCGCAGGATCAGCGGGTACTGGTCGCCGATCAGGTTGGGCGGCGCCTGGATCCGGATGCCGGGGCCGAGCACGAGTCTGGCCACGGCGATCGTCGCGGCCAGCTCCTCCAGATCGGCGTCGGGCACGCCGCGCATCTTGGTGTCCGGCTTGGCCCGGAAGTTCTGCACGATGACTTCCTGGATGCCGCCGTACTCCCTGGCGATCTTCCTGATGGCCAGGATCGAGTCGGCCCGTTCGGCCAGCGTCTCGCCGATGCCGATGAGGATGCCGGTGGTGAACGGGACCGCGCAGCGGCCGGCGTCCTCCAGCACCCGCAGTCGCACCGCCGGGTCCTTGTCCGGGCTGCCGAAGTGAGGGCCGCCGCGCTCGGTGAACAGCCGGGCCGCGGTGGTCTCCAGCATCATCCCCATGGACGGCGCGACCGGCTTGAGCCGGCCGAAGTCCTGCCAGCTGAGCACGCCCGGGTTGAGGTGCGGCAGCAGGCCGGTCTCCTCGAGCACCCGGACGGCCATCGCGCGGACGTAGGACAGCGTGTCGGAGTAGCCGCGCTCGTCCAGCCACTCGCGGGCCTGCCGCCACCGGTCCTCCGGCCGGTCACCCAGGGTGAACAGCGCTTCCTTGCAGCCCATCGCGGCGCCGCGGCGGGCGATGTCCAGCACCTCGTCGGGAGACAGGTAGGGCTCGTCGAGCCGGCCGGGCACGGTGGCGAACGTGCAGTAGCCGCAGCGGTCCCGGCACAGCCTGGTCAGCGGGATGAAGACCTTGCGGGAGTAGGTGATGACGCCAGGCCGGCCCGCGGCGGCCAGGCCCGCGTCGCGGACCCGGGCGGCGTGCCCGAGCAGCGTGTCGAGGTGCTCGCCGCGGGCCTGCAGCGCGATCTCCGCCTCGGTCTGGTCGAGGGTTTTGCCGTCCCTCGCCCTGGCCAGGACCCGCCGCATCGCGCTGTCGGTAACGCCCATCCCCGCACACTATGCGACATCGGGGTACCGGACGGCTGGCGGGTGGGTGAATGGGGGTGGACCAGCCGCCCGGCCCTCACCCGGTTATGACGCCGCTGCGGCCCGGCTGGTTGGGAAATGACCGGGATTGACCGGTTGCCCGACGGCTACGCGTCGGTGGAGAAGCGGACCGACGTCGGCCCCAGCTGCACACCGGGCCACACCCGCAGCCCGCCGCGCAGTTCGTTCCCGGCGGCGATGCTGGCACCGTCACCGATCACCGCGCCGTCGAGCACGGTGTCGCTGTCCACCTTGACCTCGCGCCCGATGATGCTGCCGGAGATCCGGGCGCCCGCCGCGACGGTCACGCCGTCGAACAGCACGCTGCCGGTCACGGTGGCGTCCGGGCCGACCACCGCGCCCGCGCCGACCGTGCTGCCACCGGTGACGCGCGCGGTGGCATCCACCGCGGCCCCGGGCAGCACGAGCGCCTCCCCGGTCACGGCTGCGGTGTCGGTGGCGGGCGAGGCCAGCCGCCCGAGCACCAGGTCGCAGCAGCCGCGGACGAACGCTTCCGGCGTGCCGACGTCCAGCCAGTAGGAGTTGTCGAGATAGCCCATGACGACCCGGCCGGCCTCGATCAGCCCGGGGAAGGTCTCCCGCTCGACCGAGACGACCCGGCCGGGCGGTATCTCATCGATGGCGCCGCGCCGGTAGACGTAGCAGCCGGCGTTGACCTGGTCGGTGACCGGGTCCGGGGTCTTCTCCAGGAACGCGGTGACCCGCCCGGTCGCGTCGGTGGGCACGCAGCCGTACCGCGACGGGTCGGGCACCGTCACCAGGTGCAGGGTGACCTCTGCGTCCGCCTTGCGGTGCATGTCGAGCTGGGCGGCCAGGTCGTGGCCGGTCAGCACGTCGCCGTTCAGCACGATCACCGGGTCGCCGGGACCGCTGCGCAGCCGGGACGCGGCGTTGCGGATGCCGCCGCCGGTGTCCAGCGGCTCCGGCTCGTGCACGTACTCGATCTCCAGCCCGAACCCGGACCCGTCGCCGAAGCACTCGGCGAACCTCTCCGCCCGGTAGGACGTGGCGAGCACGACCCTGGTCACGCCGGAGGACGCCGCCCGGGCCAGCATGTGCGCCAGGAACGGCACGCCGGCCGTCGGCAGCAGCGGCTTGGGCACCGACAAGGTGAGCGGGCGCAGCCTGGTGCCTTTCCCGCCGACCAGGAGGATGGCCTCAAGCGGCTCCCCCGAACAACCCGACATGGCCAGGAAACTTACTCCGCTTGCTGCTCGGCCGCACGCTGATACGACACCAGGTGCGCCTCGGCCGAGGCGGCCCAGGTGAACTCCTGCGCCCGGGCCTCGCCCGCCGCGCCCAGCGCCTCCCGGCGGGCCGGGTCCTCGATCAGCGCGCGCAGCGCGGCGGAGATGCTGTCGGCGTCCGGCTCGGTGTAGCCGACCGCGTCGCCGCCTACCTCGGGCAGCGAGGTGCGGTGCGTGGTGAGCACCGGCGCGCCGCAGGCCATCGCCTCCAGCACCGGCAGGCCGAAGCCCTCACCGCGGCTGGGGAAGGCCACCACGAGCGCACCGCCCAGGTAGCCGGGCAGGTCGGTGAAGCGCAGGTAGCCGGGCCGCACCAGGCGCAGATGCGCGGGCACGGCGGCCACCGCGGTGTCCACCTCCTCGCTCCAGCCGCTGCCGCCGCCGAGCACCAGGGCCGGCGGATCCTCCAGGTCGTTGACCGCGGCCGCCCACCCCCTGATCAGCGCGGGGACGTTCTTGCGTGGCTCCAGCGCGCCCAGGTAGGCGATGTAGGGCTTGCCGTGCAGGCCGAGCCGGTTGGACACCTGCTGCACCCGGTCCGGGTCCGGCCGGTGGAACAGCACGTGGTCCACGCCGTGGTAGGCCACGTCGATCCTGGTCGGGTCGGCGCCGAGGACGCGGACGAGTTCGTCCCTGGTGGCCTTGGACGGCACGATCAGCCGGCTCGCGCGGCGCACCGCGGTGCGGATCGCGGACTTGAAGAACGCGGCGGTGACCGCGCTGTGCAGCGCGGGCTCGGTGAAGTACGTCAGGTCGTGGATGGTGACCACGGTGGGGGCGGGCGCGCGCAGCGGCATCGAGTAGTGCGGGGCGTGCACGACGTCCGCGTTCACCTGCTGGGCCACCATCGGCAGCCCGGTCTGTTCCCAGGCCAGCCGGGCGGGCCGGTGCGCGATGGCGGTCGGGCCGGACACGATGGTCGCGCCCGGGATGAGCCGGGAGTAACGCTCCTCGTCGGCGCGCTGGCAGGCCACGGCCAGATCGGCGCCTGCGGTCCCGAGCGCAGCTATCAGCCCGTCGACGTAGCGGCCGAGTGCGCCGCGGTCGGCCGGAACGGCGGTCGCATCAACGAGAACACGAGGCGACACTACCGATCTTGCTCCTCTCCTTCGTTGCGGCCTGGAGGGCGTGCAGGCATGGTCTGCTAGCTGCAGTGATCAGCATCACTTATTTGTCCCGTCAGAACCGAAGCGTACGCCCACCAGGTCACTGCTGTGCGCACGGCTGCCGGTCAGCAGGACGGCACTGACCGGCCGGCCTTCAGCGCTTCGAGCGACTGAACCGCCCCGGACAGCGTGCTGACTTTGATCAGCTTCATGCCGGCCGGGATCGCGCTGCGCGCATCCGGGCAGTTCGCCGCCGGGGACAGGAAGACCGTGGCGCCTTCCGCCCGGGCACCGGCCATCTTCTGCTGGATGCCGCCGATGGGCGCGACCGAGGCGTTCGGATCCGAAGAATCGAGTTCGCCGGTGCCGGCGATGAACCGGCCGCCGGTGAGGTCGGTGTGCCCCAGCTTGTCGATGATGCCGAGCGCGAACATCATCCCCGCGCTCGGCCCGCCGATGTTACCGACGCTGAACCTGATGCCGAACGGGAACTTGTACTGCGGGGTGATCTGCACGCCGATCTGCGGCTCGGCCTTGCCGCCCACCGATGCCTTGACCGACTTCACGCTGAGCTGGAGCGTCTTGCCGTTCCTGCGGACGGTGAGCCGCAGCGCGCTGCCGGCCGGGTGGCTGCGGATCTGCGTGCCCACCGAGTTCACGTTGATCGGCACGCCGTCCACGGCGGTGATGATGTCGCCGGCCTTCAGCACCTTCGCCGCGGGCATGCCCGGCTCGGTGGCCGCGACCTGGACGAAGGTCTGGAACGGGATGTGCAGCACGGTCAGCGCGGCGGCGGTGGCGGTCTCCTGGGAGCTCGTCATCTGCACGACGTCCTGCTGCTGCACCTGCTGCGCGGACTGGCCGGTGCCGAAGATCTCCTGCTGCGGGACCACCGCGTCGTGCGGTGCCAGCCAGGCGCGCAGCGCGGTGAAGATGTTGATCTCGTCGCCGGGCCCGCCCTGGTAGTCCACCGTGACCATGTTGAGGTTGCCGTTGGTGCGGTTGACCGGGTGGCCGGCGATCTGGATGAGCTGCTCCCCGCTGGGCGACTTACCCAGGGTGTTCAGCGTCGGCCCCGGGCTCAGCACCACGTAGGGGACCGGCAGCAGCGCCGCGGCCAGGGCCGCGGCGATGACCGCGATCCCGGCCACAAGAAGCGTCAGTCCTCGCCTGGGCATGCCGGAAGACTACGCGAGCCGGGCCGTGCCTACGCGCAGTGCCCGGGTGCGGTGCCTGGGGGCAGTGGCTACGCGCAGCCCACCCATTCGTCCGAACCGTCGGCGAAGAACTGATGCTTCCAGATCGGTACGGACTTCTTGATCTCGTCGATCAGCGCCCGGCAGCCCTCGATCGCCTCGGCGCGGTGCGGGCAGGACACCGCCACGACCACGGCGAGGTCGCCGATGACCAGGTCACCGACCCGGTGCACGGCGGCCAGCCCGCACACCGGGAAGTCGCTGGCCACCTTCTCGGCCACCTTGCGCAGCTCGGCGGCGGCGGACGGGTGCGCGCTGTAGGACAGCGCGGTGACTCCCCGGCCGCGGTCGTCGGCGCGCACCGTGCCCACGAACAGGCCGACACCGCCCGCCGCGGGGTCGGACACGGCCAGCCGCACCTCATCCACCGAGAGCGGGCTGCCGGTGATGGCGGTCAGCCTGATGACGTCCACCCAGACAAAATACTCTCAGTCGGCGTCCAGGCCGCGACGGCGGCGCCGGGCGTGCCGGACGATGGCCGCGGTGCCGATGACCGCGGCGGTCGCCCCGGCCGCGGTGATCGTGGCCTCCTTGCCCGCCAGCCGGCGGCCGGCCACGGCGTGGTGCCCGGTGCGCTGGACGAGCAATTCAGCAAGTGCCTCTTCGTTCGTGTAGTCCGGCCGCCAGCCGGCGGCGCGCAGCGCCACGCAGTCCACCACCCACGGGTACACGACGTAGCGCAGGTCGGTGGCGGGCGCCGGGGTGATGCCGATGCGGTGCAGCCGCTGCGCCGTGCCGAAGGTCAGCCCGCCGGGCAGCTCGATCCGGCGCAGCCCGCTCAGCTCCTCCACCTGGTCCTGTTCCAGCCAGCCGTCGCAGCCCACCGCGAAGGCGCCGGTGACCTCGCCGGTCACCGCCAGCTCCAGCGCGCAGACCAGGTCGTCGACGTGGCAGAACTGCCAGCGCGGCGCGCTGCCCTTGATCGTGAGCAGCCGCGGCGCCTCGAAGTGCCTGGTGACAAAGGTGTCCACGGCCGGGCCGACGAGCGCGGCCGGGCGCACCACGGTGACCTGCGTGCCCGGGTTGGTGCGCGGCGAACGGCGGGCCAGGTCCTCGATCTCCAGCAGGTCGCCGACCAGGCTGCCGTCGTGCTCGACGGTCAGCGGCGCGGACTCCGCCAGCGGCACCGCGTTGTCCGGGCTGGCCCCGTACACCATGGCGCTGGTGACCAGGATCACCCGGCCGACCCGGCCGGCGGCCGCCGCGGTGAGCACGGTCTGCACGCCGCGGACGTTGAACGCGCGCCGGGTGCTGCGGTCGGACTCCGGCGCCAGGTCCAGGTCGGTGTGCACCAGCACGTCCACCTCGGCCAGCCTGCTGGCCAGCACCGGGTCGCGGACGTCGACCACCCGCCAGGTCACGCCGGTGGCCTCGCCCCGGTGATCGTCGATGGCGATCACCCGTTTCACCCGCGCGGAGGCGGCCAGGGCGACGGCCAGCGCGTGGCCGAGCCCGCGGGCGGCACCGGTGACGGCCACCACCGGGCCGTTTCCGCTGGTGCTGGCCGGAACTCGGCTACGCCCCCGGCGAACCTGGGCGTTTGGGATGGTCAAGGTAGGCTGCTCCCGGGATAACGTGGCGGCTATGACCCTTCCATCCTGCCCGAAAGGCTGCGAACATGGCTGACCCCCCTTTCGGCTTTAGCTTGCCTGGGGATCCGGACGATCCGGATAAGGGCTCCAGCGGGCAGCCGTCCTCTCCGGGCCCGGAGGGCGGCCCGCAGGGTGCACCCGGGCCGTTCGGTGCGCTGGGCAACCCGCAGCAGTTCGCGGACGCGCTGCGGCAGTTCGCCGACATGATGTCCTGGCAGGGCGGCCCGGTGAACTGGGACCTGGCCAAGAACGTGGCCAGGCACGCGGTCGCCGCGGAAGGCGACCCCAGCGTGCTGGACAGCCAGCGCAAGCAGGTGGACGAGGCGCTGCGGCTGGCCGACCTGTGGCTGGGGGACACCACGTCGTTCCCGTCCGGGATCCGGGCCACCCAGGCGTGGAGCCGCGCCGAATGGGTCGAGGCGACCATGCCGGTGTGGTCGAAGCTGTGCGACCCTATCGCCGGGAAGGCCGTCGAGGCGATGGGCAGCATGTTCACGCTGAACCCGGAGGAACTCGGCGACGTCCCACCGGAGATGCGCGGCGCCATGGGCGCGATGGCCGGCGGCCTGGGCGGGCTGGCCCCGATGATGCAGCAGCTCGGCGGGGCGATGGTCGGCGGGCAGACCGGTTCGGCGGTCGGCGCGCTGGCGCGTGAGGTGGTCAGCTCCACCGACGTCGGCCTGCCGCTGGGGCCGGAGGGGGTCGGCGCGCTGCTGCCGGCCGGCATCACCGAGTTCGGCCGCGGGCTTTCCGTGGACGAGGAGGAGGTCCGGCTGTTCCTGGCGCTGCGCGAGGCGGCCCACCAGCGGCTGTTCGCGCACGTGCCGTGGCTGCGGGCGAGCCTGCTCAACACGGTGGCCGACTACGCGCGCGGCATCTCGGTGGACGCGTCCGGGCTGCGCGATGCCATGCCACAGCTCGACATCACCAACCCCGAAGCGCTGCGCGACGCGCTGAGCAGCGGCGGCGCCCTGTTCCAGCCGGAAGACACGCCGCAGCAGAAGAGCGCGCTGGCCCGGCTGGAGACGGCGCTGGCCCTGGTCGAAGGCTGGGTGGCCACCGTGGTGGACGCGGCGGCCAGCCAGCTGCTGCCGCACGCCGACGCGCTGGCCGAGGCGATCAGGCGGCGGCGGGCCACCGGCGGGCCGGCCGAGCGCACCTTCGCCACCCTGGTCGGGCTGGAGTTGCGGCCGCGCAGGCTGCGCGAGGCCGCGGCCATCTGGCACGGGCTCACCGAGCAGCGCGGCGCCGAGGCCAGGGACGCGCTGTGGGCACACCCGGACCTGCTGCCGACGGCCGACGACTTCGACGACACCGACGGATTCGTCCGCGGCCGCCCGGAACTCGACACCTCCGCGCTGGAGGGTGACGCCCACGCCGGCTCGTCCGGCGGCGCTCCGGCCGAGGGTGAGGGCCCGGAAGACGACGGCTCCGGCCAGGACAGCCACGGCCAGGGCGACGACAGCCGGGACGACAGCGGCTCCAGCAGCTGACGGATCCCGCCCGGGCGCGGCAAGTTTCTGCTGTGCACAGCCGGTGGATCGCGTTTGCGCAGCGTGCGCGGGCTGGATCGGGCCGGACGGACGGGAATCCCCAGCCGTGTTCCCGGTTGTGCACAGGGACACTCCGGGAAGTCCGCATGCTATCCACAGCGCTGTCCACAGGCATGCTTGATCCCGCGGGCCGGCGCTCCTAGGTTCGGTTACCAGCAGTCCCCGGGTGGCCGGGCGGGCCGCACACGCTTCTGGGGAAGGGGGCGCACGGCCTGCCCGTGGCCCAGCACACGCAGGCCACCCGGGGGCTTTCGCTGGCTAACGCCGGGCGGCGGCGGTCAGCCCGAGGGCGAGCCTGGAGTCGGCGTTCTGGTGCGCGACCACCGAAATCACGTGCAGGATGGCCTCGTCCGGGTAGCCAAGCCCGCGTAGCCCGTTGAGGTCTTCTTCCATCATCCGCCAGGGCTGCCGGCTCAGCTTGCGGGCGAACCCGGCCAGCCGGCCGTCGCGGTCCTGTCCGGCCGTGTGCCCGTTGAGCGCTCCGGCGGCCTGCCAATCCGCTGCCTCCCCGGCGGCGACGGCCGCCAGCAGACGGCGTTCGCGCCGGGTTATCGGCTCGTCGGCGCCCAGCACGTAGCCCCGCCACGCGGCCCAGTCCGTGCGCAGCCGCTCATACCCGGGGCTTCGCCGGTCTCCCGCTGGCGCTCCGGCCGAGCCGGGCGGATCCGGCCTGGGTGCCGCGGCCTGCCGCAGGTCTGGCTCGAAGGCGGGCAGCGGTGTCTGGTAGTCGAACTCGATGCCGGTCGCGTCGGCCACCCGGGTGAAGTAGTTGAACATCGCGATCACACCGATGGCCGCCTCGATCTGCTGCTCGTCGAGCCCTTGCCCGCGTGCCTCCCGCACCGCGTCCGGCGTGAGCTCCCACGGCTGCCCGGTCAGCGTCACGGCCAGCCTGACCAGGGCGCGGGCGCGCGGCGGCAGGGACTCGTCGTCCCCCTGCAGGACGGCCAGCGGGGTGGCGGCTTCGCCGCCGGCGACACGCAGAAACTCTGCGTGAGCGGACGTTCAATAGAAGCACTGGTTGGCGCGTGATGTGGCGCTGGCCAGCAGTTCCCGGTCAGCCCAGGGCAGCGCGGTGGTGGCCAGCGCGCCGGACACGCTGAACGTCCGCTGGAGCAGTTCCGGGTCGAGACTGTGCGCCCGGATAATTCCCGGCGCGTCGCCGTGCGGGGCCTGGTAGACCGGTGGCATCGGCCGGTTGTCCATCGCGGCGTAAGCGTCGGCCAGCTTCCCTGTCGCCTGGGCACGTGAAATAGTGCTCAACCACGCCATACGTGGATGATTCCACGCCATCCAGGCCCCGGCAATATCCGTCCTTGCGGCGATGAGTTTGCCGGGCAGCACCGGTCCGCACCGATGAGCGAAACCTGTCAACCGAGAGCGGAGTGATCGTCGTGACCGACAACCGACCGGACGCGCTGGCACGTCGGGACCGGCTGAGATGACCGTCCCCGGCCATGCCGAGCGAACCGTGCGGGACATCATCGAGGCCAGCCTCTATCTCGTCCTGGCCACCGCCGACGAGGCGGGCCGGCCGTGGAGTTCGCCCGTCTACTTCGCCCACATCGGCTGCACCGAGTTCTTCTGGGTCTCCGCACCCGATGTGACGCATTCCCGGAACATCGCGGTGCGGCCCGAGGTGGGCATGACGATCTTCGATTCGCACGCGCCGATCTCCACCGGGCAAGGCGCGTACATGTCCGCCGTCGCGGAACTGGTCGAGGACGACGGCAAGACCGCCCGCGGGATCGAGGTGTTTTCCCGCCGTTCGGTGTCCCACGGCGGCGGGGAATGGACGACCGGGGATGTCCGGCCCGGGACCGGGATCCGGCTCTACCGCGCCACCGTCGGCTCCCATTCGATCCTGGCCAAGGACGGCCAGCCCGACCACCGCATCGGCGTTCCGCTCTCCTGACCTCCGGCCCGGCCGGCTGACGTCAGGTGCCGCCGGCCACGGCGCGCAGGCGGCCGAACTCCGCGGCGAGGCGGCCGATCTGGTACGACGCATTGAGCCCGCTGGGGTTGGGCAGGACCCAGACCCTGGTCTCGCCGATCCGGTCGTCCTGCGGGCCGACCGCGGCGCCCCGCCGGCCGAACGCCACGCGGTAGGCGGTGACCCCGACGACGGCGAGGAAGCGCGGGGTCAGCGCGGTCACCTTGGCGGCGAGCATCCGGCCGCCGTCGCGCAGTTCGGTGTCGCTGAGCTCGTCGGCGCGGGCGGTGGCGCGCGCGGCCACGTTGGTGATGCCGAGCCCGAGGCCGAGCAGCTGGTCCTGCTCGTCGGGCCGCAACTGGCGGGTGGTGAACCCGGACTGATGCAGCGCCGGCCAGAACCGGTTGCCCGGCCGGGCAAAGTGGTAACCGACCGCGGCGGAGTACAGGCCGGGGTTGATGCCGGAGAACAGCACCCGCAGCCCGGGCCCGATCACGTCGGGGATGATCTTGTCCCGCGCCGCCTCCAGGTCGTCGGGGCCGGGGCGCACCGGGGACGTCATACGTGCCATCCTGCCGCCCCGGCCGGGCTGGCCGTGCCGCAGCGGCAGCCAGGGTGCGGCGGCCAGCTGCGGCGGCGCCACTGCCAGTCCGGCAGGACCAGTTCCAGCGTGCCGTCGGTCACGGCGGTGGCCTGGCCGCCGCGGTCGATGAACGCGAGCAGCTGCGCGCAGGCCTGCGCGGCCACCGAGGCAGCCAGCACGCTGCCGCACGCGGGGGTGGCTGGCCGCCGCCCGAGGAGCTGGGCGAGCACCGCCGGCCAGCCCGGGTCGCGGTCGGTCCGGTGCAGGTCCAGGCAGCGCAGGCATGCCGACCGGCCGGGCTGGACCAGCGGGCCCACCACGCCGATCGCCTCTCCGGCCGCCGCGGCCAGCTGCGGCACCCGGTCCGCGGTCAGCCTGGCGGCCAGCTCCGGCCCGTGGTCGCCGGTCAGCTCCGGGCCGTGGTCGCTGGTCAGCACGGCCACGTCCGGCCGCCGCCCGGCCCGGTCCTCGGTACACGTCTGCGGCGCGGCGCGACGGACCGCGCGTGCCGCCGCCTCCGGCCGCGGCTGGCCGACGTCTGCCGCGGCCAGGCCGGCCGGGGTCACGTCGGCGGCGCGGGCCGCCCCGGTGTCCTGGCAGGCCACGTGCCCGATCCCGGAGCTGGCCAGCAGGGTCGCGATGCACACCCCGACCTTGCCGGCGCCGTAGACACGCACGTAGGCCGCCGAGCGGCGGGCCAGCGAGCGGGCGCCGCCGTCCCCGTCGCCATGGGCCAATGACGTGGTGGCCAGTTCCGGGGCGAGCCGGTCCCGGACGGCATCGGGCACCACCCGCAGCGCGGACGCCGGGAAGTCGTCCAGCAGCCCCGCCGCGGCCAGCAACGCGATCAGCCGGTCGGCCGCCTCATCCGTGATGCCCAGCGCGCGGGCCGCCGCGGTCAGCGCCGACCCGTCCCGGCTGCCGTCCAACAGCGCGATCAGGCCCGCCGCGTGGCCGGCCCCGGAGATCGTCACGCCGCGGCGCGGGTCCACTCCGATCTGCAGTGTGTCCTGGTCGCGCCGGAAGGTGACCAGGCCGGGCTTCAGCGCCAGTCTCATGCCGCGAAGCATGACACCACCCGCCGACAGTCCACCCGGCCCGGCCGGCCTGCCGCACACCGGCCTGTTGCCGGTCTGCGGCAGCGCTGCATCCGGGATCATCCTGCCCGTGCCTGCGGCGCGGTCCTGATCAAGGTGAAGGTCAGGACCGCGCCGCAGGCCGCCACGATGGCGGCGATGACGAACAGGCGGTTCAGTCCGCTGGCGAGGCTGGGGGAGGTAGCGGCGGCTGGCCCGAGGATGGCGCCGTAGACGGCGATGCCGGTCGCGGAGCCTACCTGGAGCATGGTGTTGTTGATGCCCGCTGCCATGCCGAGGTGCTGCGGGTCGGCGATATCGACCGCGAGGCTGCCCAGGACGGGCAGCGCGGTCCCGCAGGCGAGCCCGGCCACGATCAGCCCGGCTGCCAGGTGCGTCCAGGTGGAGCGGGGGGTCAGGCCGTACATCAGCGCGATCCCGGCGGTCAGGACGGCGAGGGCGCCGGCGGCCAGGTACCGCCTGGGGAGCCGGTCCAGCACGGCCCCGGCGGCCGGCCCGGCCAGCAGGATCGGCGCGACAAGCAGCAGGAAGCACAGCCCGGTGCGCAGCGCCGAATAGTGCAGATGGTCCTGGAAGAACAGGGACAGGTAGATCAGCAGGGCGAAGATGCTGGCCTGGACGGTGAACGAGCCGGCCTGGGTCCCGGTGAAGGAAGGGTCGCGGAACAGCCGGGTATCCAGCATCGGGTCGGGGTGGTGCCGTTCGGCGAGCAGGAACGCGGTCAACGCGGTGGCGGACCCGGCGAGCATCGCCACCACGGATGCGCTGGCCCACCCGTCATCCTCCCCGCGGAGCAGGGCGAAGATCAGCAGGGTCAGCCCAGCGGCCAGCAGCACAGGCCCGCCGATGTCGGGCCGCCGGCCGCGGTGCGGACGTACGGCGTGCGGCAGCCGCCGCCAGCCGATGACGGCGGTGACGGCTGCGACCGGCAGGTTGACCCAGAAGACCCACCGCCAGGACAGCGCCGATACCAGCACGCCGCCGACCACAGGGCCGAGCACCACCGCGATCCCGGCGGCGGTGCCGCGTATCCCGAACGCGATCCCCCGGGCCCGGCCCTGATAACACTGCGCGATCAGCGCCAGAGTGGTCGCGAACATGGCCGCGCCGGCCAGCCCCTCTCGACCGTCGAATCCACCACCCGCCGCCAGAAGGGCCAGATGGACGGGGCCATCCGCAGTTCGATCCCGGCCTGGGTGTGCCGGGCGAGCAGGTCGCCGGCCTCGACCCGTTCGACCGCGTCCAGCTGCTCGTCACTGACCCAGTAGCCGCCCACGTCATGGGGCCGGAACGGCTCGGTAGGCAGCCGGTAGGCGTACAGGCGGCAGGCCCGTATCCGGTCCAGCCAGCCGGCCTCGACGACGTGCACGCGGTCGGTGCCGCTCTGGCCGAAGAACCGCTCGCGGTCGGCGGCCGTGGTCGTCGATACCGGCCAGATACACCCTCGTGGGCAGTCCCGGGGGAACCAGAACGTGGGCGCGTGCCGGGTGTCCACCGCCCACACCAGCGGCGGCGCGGTGGGATTGCTGGCCGGGGAGTGCGGCCGGAACCGGCCAAGGCCCGGGTCCTCGCTGAAGTGCCAGAGCGCGAACGGCCCTTCGCCCGCGTACGGCGGCGCCGGTTCCCTGGCCAGCAGGTGCTCGGGATAGTCGGGGCTCATGCTCCAAGCATGCCCGGCAAGACGCCAGAGCCGCGGCGGCGGATTAGCTGTGGCAGGCATCGCTCGCGGTGGCGGACAATATAGATCATGAATGATCTGCCGCGGCGGGCCGTGACGCGCACCGCCAAGCTGGCCACGCTGCCGGTGGGGCTGGGCGTGCGCACCGCGCTGGGCCTGGGCAAGCGCATCGGGGGACGGCCCGCCGAGATCGTCGCCAACGAGATCCAGCAGCGCACCGCCGAGCAGATCTTCCGGGTGCTGGGTGAGCTCAAGGGCGGGGCGATGAAGCTCGGCCAGGCCCTGTCGATCTTCGAGGCGGCGCTGCCGCCGGAGATCGCCGGCCCGTACCGGGCCACGCTGACCAGGCTGCAGGAGTCCGCGCCGCCGTTGCCCGCGCGCACCGTGCACCGGGTGCTCAGCGACGACTTCGGCGAGGACTGGCGGGACCGGTTCGCCGATTTCGACGACCAGCCCGCCGCCGCGGCGTCCATCGGCCAGGTGCACAAGGCCGTCTGGTACGACGGGCGCACGGTCGCGGTGAAGATCCAGTATCCCGGCGCGGGCAAGGCGCTGATCAGTGACTTCACCCAGCTGAGCCGGGCCGGCCGGCTGTTCGGCGTGCTGATGCCCGGGCTGGACGCCAAGCCGCTGCTCGACGAGCTGCGCAACCGGGTCGTCGAGGAGCTCGACTATCACCTCGAGGCGACGTCGCAGCAGGCCTTTGCCGACGCCTACGCCGGCGACCCGGACATCTACGTGCCGAACGTGCTGACGGCCACCGACCACGTGCTGGTGACCGAGTGGATGGACGGCACACCGCTGTCCCGGATCATCAGCGACGGGACCAAGGAACAGCGCGACCGGGCCGGAATTCTGCTGGTCAGGTTCCTGTTCTCCGGGCCGGCCCGGGCCGGGCTGCTGCACGCGGACCCGCATCCGGGTAACTTCCGGCTGCTCGATGACGGGCGGCTCGGGGTGCTCGACTTCGGCGCGGTGGACCGGCTGCCCGGCGGGTTCCCGCCGTTCATCGGGAAGCTGCTGCGGATCATGCATGAGGACGGTGAGATCGGGGAGGTCGAGCAGGAACTGCGTGCGCAGGGGTTCCTGCGCGAGGGCATCGAGGTCGACCTGGACGACCTGCGCGTGTTCCTGGCCCCGCTGGCCGAGCCGTCCAAGGTGGAGACGTTCAAGTTCAGCCGGGAGTGGCTGCGCGATGAGGCGGCGAAGGTCACCGACCTGCGGCCGTCCAACATCACCCGCAAGTTCAATGTGCCGCCGTCCTACATACTCATCCACCGGGTGTCCACGGCGGGTATCGGCGTGCTCTGCCAGCTGGAGTGCGAGGGCCCGTTCCGGGCCGAGGTGATCAAGTGGATGCCCGGCTACGAACGCGAGGCCGGCTGACCGGTTCGGCGCAAGGGCCGGACAGCAATCAGCGCCGCCTGCCTGAACCGGTGATCCGGTCTGGCAGACGGCGCTGACGTTACTTTCTCTGCGGCAGCTCCGCCGGACGGTTTGCGCCGTCTGGCTCGGCTGTCAGTCCTGGGCACGGGGCCTCAGAGTTCGGCCTCGAGCCGCCTCCGCAGCCCGGCAGCCTCGACGCGGGCCTGACGGGCGCGGCTCATCTGCCGCTCCGCCCTGGCCTCCCGGCGTACCGCGCGATTGAGCGCGCGGTTCCGGTACGCCTCGCGGTGCCGTTGTGCTTCGTCCAGGCGTTCCTGGTGCATGCTCCTGAGTACTTGGTCGGACATGTACATGATGGATTCCGTTCTTCTCTGTGGTACTTGGCGTGGTGGTGGTGCCGGACGGCATGGGCCGGCCGGGCTGGTGGTGGTGATGTGGCGGTGGCGTCGGCCGGCTCATCGCCGGCCGGGTAGGTGGTGGCGCCGGCCGCCCGTTTCCGGGCGGCCGGGTCAGGCGCCTGTGGTCAGGCCGCCACCTCGGTCTTGCGCGGTCTTCCCCGCGGCCTCTTGCGCGGCACGACCTCTCCCCGCAGGAAGAGCTCGCCGCCCCAGACGCCCCAGGGCTCGCGGCGCTCGACGGCCCCGGCGAAGCAGGCCAGCCGCGCCGGGCAGCCGCGGCAGATCGCCTTCGCGTCCTCGACATCCGATGGCGACTCGGCGAAGAACAGCTCTGGGTCCGCGGTGCACGGCAGGTCACGCTGCCTGGGCACCCGGTCGAACGTGACTGTTCCCGGCCCGGCCGCCGCGGACAGGGCGCTGCTGGCCGGCAGCCCGGCCGCAGGTGCGGACCCTGCCTCGAACCCCGTGGCGCCCATCGCGCCCATCGCGCCGACGCTGGTGTCGGGCCACTGCATTGGAGCCAACCCCTCTCGTCTGATCCTGCTGCTCGTCGTCTCTCGTCTGGCAAACGGCGGCCCGGAAAACTAAAAGGCCGCGGACCCTTTGCTGGGTCCGCGGCCTCCGAGGAGTCGGCCGGTCTATTTCTAGACCGGTTCCGGTTCTCTCGCCGGATGCGGACCCAATCCGCCACCCCCGAGGGCGCTGGCGCGGGTCGTGTAGTTGTACGGGTTGGGGATGGGCTTCGGCCCGAAGTGCGGCGGCTGGATCTGCGTCTGGACGCCGACCTTGGGCATACCTGTCCCCTTGCCAGCGGCCGGCCCCGACGTCAGGGACGGGACGCGCGCCGGAACGCCGCCGCAGACCGCGGCCGGGCAGGCAGCCCGATCGGGCAGCTTGACGTGAGCGCGCGCGACAACGCCGCTGGCGTCAGTGTTGATCTCTGTCACCGGGGCCACCTCCTTACGCATGTCGGCATTGGCAGACCAGGGACATGTGGAAAAGCGTACGGACCCCTGGCGGTTACGGCAACGGTTTTTCTACCTGCAGTTTTGCCAGACGGGATCTTTTTCACCACCCGGGCTCCAGCTGCCTAACGGCGGGGCGGCCCGGTTTGTTCCGGCGCGCATTCCGGCCGGGTGCGGATGAGCCCCTCCTGGACGACCGAGACGACCAGGTCACCATCGGCGGTGAACACCTCGCCGCGGGCCAGCCCGCGGGCCCCGTGGGCGACCGGCGACTCCTGCGCGTACAGCAGCCAGCGGTCGGCGCGGAACGGCCGGTGGAACCACATCGCGTGATCCAGGCTCGCCCCGATGGTGCGCCCGTCCACCCAGGACAGGCCGTGCGCGAGCAGCACCGAGTCGAGCAGCGACATGTCCGAGGCGTAGGTCATCAGGCAGACGTGCAGCAGCGGGTCGTCGGGCAGGTCACCGTCCACCCGCAGCCAGACATTGTTGCTCGCGGTGCGCAGCGCCGGGTCCCGCTGGGCCTCCATGGTGAGCGGGCCCGGCACCCGGATGTCGATCGGGTTGCGGCGGACCATCCGCTCGAACCGGGGGTCGAGCGGGCCGAGGATCTGCTCCAGCCGCTCCGCGTTCGGTGGGATGGCGTCCGGCGGCGGCACCTCGGGCATCGCCATGGCGTGCTGCGGCCCCGGCTCGTCGTGGTGGAACGACGCGGACAACGTGAAGATCGTCTTCCCGTGCTGGATGCAGGACACCCGGCGGGTGGTGAACGACCGGCCGTCGCGCACCCGGTCCACCATGTAGACCAGCGGCACCGTGGGGTCGCCGGGCCGGATGAAATAGGCGTGCAGCGAGTGCACCGGCCGGTCGGCCGGCACCGTGCGCCCGGCCGCGACCAGCGCCTGGCCGGCCACCTGGCCGCCGAACACCCGCTGCCGGTGCTCGTCCGGGCTGCGGCCACGGAAGATGTTGACCTCGATCTGCTCCAGGTCGAGCAGGTCGAGCAGGTCGTCCAGCGCCTTGCTCATGCTCTGCACCTCACGACGCGCTCACCCGCAGCCCGGACAGGAAACGGGACGGCTTGCGGATGGCCGGCGCACCGGGTGCGCGGGCCGCCGCCCAGGACAGCGCGACCCGCCGCCGGGCCCTGGTCACGCCCACGTACAGCAGCCGCCGTTCCTCGGCGACCGCCTCGTCGGTCTGCGCGTACACGATCGGCAGGACTCCCTCGGTCAGCCCGGGCAGGAACACCACGTCCCACTCCAGGCCCTTGGCCGCATGCAGGGATGACAGCGTAACGCCGGACGCGGTGGGCGCGTGCCCGGTGGCCGCCCGCTCGGCGAGTTCGGCGGCGAAGTCGGCCAGCGTGGCGTCCGGGCGGGCGGCGGCCAGATCGGCGGCCAGCCCGGCCAGCGCGGCCAGCGACTCCCAGCGCTCGCGCACCGCGCCGCCACCGGCCGGGGCCGGCCCGGCCAGCCCGAGCCCGGACAGTATCGCCCTGGTCTCGGTGACCAGCGACGGTTCGGTGGCCACCGTTCGTGATGCCGTTTTGATCAAGCCGATTGCCTGCCGCACCACCGCACGGTCGAAGAACCGCTCGGTCCCGGCGACCTGGTAGGGCACGCCTGCCTCGCGCAGCGCGCGCTCGAACGCGTGCATCTGCGCGTTGACCCGGACCAGCACGGCGATCTCCCCGGGATCGGTGCCGTCGGCGATCAGCGCGCGGGCCTGCCCGGCGACGGCGTCCGCCTCGGCCGAGTCGTCGGGGTAGCCGGTGAGGCTGGGCGGGGGGCCGGCCGGGCGCTTGGCCACCAGGCCGGCCGCGATGATCCGGTTGGCCAGCGTGACCACCTGCGGGGTGGACCGGTAGTCGCGGGCCAGCCGGACCACGGTGGCCGCGGGGAACTCGGCGGTGAACCCGGTCAGGTAGCGCGGGGTGGCGCCGGTGAAGGAGTAGATCGCCTGGTCCGGGTCGCCGACCACGCACAGGTCCTCGCGGTCGCCGAGCCAGAGATCCAGCAGCAGCTTCTGCAGCGGGTTGACGTCCTGGTACTCGTCCACCACCAGGTACCGGTACCGGGCGCGGACCTCCTCGGCGGCCGGCCGGCTGCCGTCCAGGATGGCGGCGGTCAGCTCGAGCAGCGACTCGAAGTCGACCATGTTGCGCTGGCGGCGCAGCCGCTCGTAGCCCGCGTAGACCAGCCCGGTCTGCCCGGCGCCGAGCGGCGGCTTGCGCCCGGCCCGTTCGGCCTGTGCGGCGTAGTCCTCCGGCCGGGTCTGGGTCACCTTGGCCCACTCGATCTCCGCGGCGGTGTCGGACAGCTCGGCGGCCCCGGCGGTGATCCGCTCGGCCCGGGCCGCCTCGGCGACCAGGGCGGCCTTGGACGCCAGCACCCGCGGCGGCCGCCCGCCGACGGTGCCCGGCCAGAAGTGCCCGAGCTGGCGCAGCGCGGCGGCGTGGAAGGTGAGCGCCTGCACCCGGTCGAGCCCGGTGCCCGGCGCGCCGAGGGCGCGCAGCCGGCCGCGCAGCTCGCCCGCTGACTTCGCGGTGAAGGTGAGTGCGAGCACGTGCCCGGGGTGCACCGCCCCGGTGTGCACGGCGTAGGCGATGCGGTGGGTGATGGCGCGGGTCTTGCCGGTGCCCGCGCCGGCCAGCACGCACACCGGCCCGCGCACGGCCAGCGCCACCTCGCGCTGCTCGGGGTCGAGCGCGGCGAGCACCGCGGCGGCCCCGTCCGGCGGCGCGGGCAGGTCAACGGGCATGCTCCTCCTCATCCCGGCCATCCTCGCGCATCCGGCGCGATGACACCGGGAAGCCTGCCGGCTCGTTTTGCGTTACTGATGGAGTGAGTAACGCGATCCGGAAGGAGGCGGCGGTGCCCGAGCCGCTGACCATGTACACGACGCGGTGGTGCGGCTTCTGCCGGCGGCTGAAGAACCAGCTCGCCAGGGAAGGCATCGAGATGCGCGAGGTGGACATCGAGGCCGACCCGGCCGCCTGCGAGTACGTGATGAGCGTGAACGGCGGGAACCAGACGGTGCCGACCGTGGTGTTCCCCGACGGCAGCGCCATGACCAACCCCTCGGCGGCCCAGGTGAAGAACCGGCTGGCCGAGCTGGCCGCGCTCTGATTCCCGCTCCCGGATCCATGAACGACGACATACCTGAAAGAACGGCTGACGCCCACGGCGCGCCCCCGGCCAGCACGCCGGTCGGCCCGGAAATCGCGGTGGTCAGGCGCAGCGGGCAGGGCTGGCGGGTCGGCGACGACGAACTGCCCGACCTGACCAGCGCGATGGTGCTCGCCGACCTGCTGGCCGCGGACGATCCAGGCTCGCTGCCCCCATCGGCGGCCGGGCAGGAGGCGGCCGAGCCCGCCGAGACGGCGGCCGAGGCCACGCGGCTGCGGGTCACCGTGGCCCAGCTGGAGGCGGCGCTGGTCCGGCGGGTGCGGGTGGAGCAGGCCATCGGGATCATCTGCGAGCGCAGGCGGGTGCCGCCGCGCAAGGCGTTCGAGATGCTGCGGGCCGAGGCCCGGGCGGCCGGCGGCCGGGTGGCGGAGCTGGCGGGCAAGGTGGTGGAGAGCGCCGTCAACCCGCTGGTGCTGCTGCCCGGGGAACTGGCCAGGCCGGCCCGCGAGCCCCGGGAGCGCGGCAGGTCACCCCGGCACGTGCGCGACCAGGACTGATCAGGGCAGCCGGGCGGCGATCCCGTCGAGCAGGCAGCCCAGGGTGTACTCGACGCCATCGGCCGGGTAGGCGGTGGTGTGCTCACGGGCCCAGCGGGCGAACGCCGGGTACTGTCCTCCGGCGGTGATTTCCTGAATGAACGGCTGCGCCGCGCCCCGCAGCTGTTCCTCGGTGAGCAGGCCGGTACGGTGCCGCATTCGGTTCTCCTCGGCCAGCGCGAGCGCGGAGCCGATCAGGTGGCCGTCGATGGCCGCGACGATCCGGCCCATGCCGTCCGCGTCCAGGCCCAGCGGTTCGAGCGCGGCGAACCTGAAGTCGAAGTAGCGCAGCGCGTTCGGCCCGAACGGCGGCCGGGTGTGCACGAGCTGGCCGAACCACAGGTGGCGGCGGATGGCCGTCCAGGTGCGGCGGGCCAGCGGCTCCAGGTCCGCGCGCCAGTCGCCGCTCGGCCCGGCCGGCAACTCGACCTCCCCGTAGACGGCGTCGATCATCAGGTCGACCAGGCCGTCCTTGCTGCCCACGTAGCGGTAGAGGGACATCGGGGTGGACGAGCCGAGTTCGGCGGCCACCCGGCGCATGGTCAGCGCCCCGGCGCCTTCGGCGTCCGCGACGGCCAGCGCGGCGGCCAGGATCGCGCGCCTGCTCAGCGAGGTGGCGGGCCGGCCGGGCGGTTCTGGCAGCGTCCAGACCAGCGGGCCCGGCGGCTCATCGCGCGGCGTCTTCGCAGGCAAGGCCGACCTCCGGGCTAACCCGCCGCCGGGTTCATGTCACGCGCGTCCATCGGCCACACCACCCGGCAGCGGAATTTCCGCTTCCGTTCATTCAAGCACTCGTGTACGTTGTACACATGATGTACAGCGTACACGACACGCCGGTGCTCATCGTCGGCGGCGGGCTGACCGGGCTGTCCGCTGCCCTGTTCCTGCGCCATCACGGGGTCGGTTCGGTCCTCGTCGAGCGGCATCCGGGCACGTCGCCACAGCCCAAGGCGCGGCGGATCAACCTGCGCACGATGGAGGCCTTCCGGCAGATCGGCATCGAGGGGGAGGTCACCAAGGCCGCCGCGGCACTGGCCGACTTCCAGGGCATGTCCGCGGGCCCGACGCTGGTGCAGGCCCGGCCGCTGCCGTGGAACTTCCCCGGCGGGATGCCCGACTGGGACACGATATCCCCCTCGCTGTCCTGCCTGTGCGCCCAGGACCTGCTGGAGCCGGTGCTGCGCGAACTGGCCGCCGGGCGGGAGTGTGACCTGCGGTTCGGCAGCGAGGTGACGGACGTGGCGGTGGACGACGGCGGGGTGACCGCGACGGTCCGGGCGGCCGGCGGCACGGTCAGCCGGATCCGTGCCGCCTACCTGATCGCCGCGGACGGGGCGCGCAGCCCGGTCAGGGAACGGCTGGGCATCGGCCGCAGCGGGCGCGGCACGCTGGGCCGGTTCGTCAACGTCTACTTCCGCGCCGACCTGGCCGGGCTGATCAAGGGCCGGGAGTTCAACCTGTGCCAGATCGAGCACCCCCAGGCGCCGGGGGCGATCGCTTCGATCAACGGGACCGACCGGTGGATCTTCAGCACGGCGGTGGCGCCGAGGCGGACCGCGGCGCAGTGGGCGGAACTGGTCCAGGCCGCCATCGGGGCGCCGGCCGACGTGGCGATCCTCAGCGTGCTGGAGTGGGAGCCCGGCATGTTCGTGGCCGACCGGTTCAGCGAGGGCCGGATCTTCCTGGCCGGCGACGCCGCGCACGTGATGCCGCCGTACGCCGCGCTCGGCGCCAACACCGGCATCCAGGACGTGCACAACCTGGCCTGGAAGCTGGCCCTGCTGCTGGACGGCCGGGCCGGGCCGGGGCTGCTGGACAGCTATCACGCCGAGCGGCACCCGGCGGCCTGGTTCGCCGCCGACCAGTCCAGCATCAGGACGGGCAACCTGCGGGAGATGAACAGCACCTCGCGGGACGGCACGCCGCTGGCCGACCCGATGGCGCTGACCGTCGGTGTCCAGTACCCGGGCGGCGCGGTCATGGGGGACGGCAGCACGGCGGCGGCTGATCATCTCGACCTCAGCGGCCAGCCCGGCACCCGGCTGCCGCACCGCTGGCTGGACGGAAAGCGCACGTCCACCCTGGACCTGGCCGGCCCCGGGCTGACCCTGGTCACCGGGCCCGCCGGGGATCTCTGGGCGGGTGCGGCGGCCCGGCTGGGGGTGTGCGTGCGGCGGGCCGGCGGAGAGCTGGCTGGGTGGGCCGAGGCCGCCGGCATCGGGGACGGCGGCGCGCTGCTGGTGCGGCCGGACCACGTCGTGGCCTGGCGTTCGGCTGGGCCGCCCGGTGCCCCGGATGAGCTGGAGAAAGTCACCAGGATCCTGCTCGGGCGGTGATGGACCGGGGCGGCCCGGCGGCGATTGTCGCCCCCGGCGGCTAGGGTCCTGCGAAAGACACGAGAGGTCACAGCCCGGGTATCCGCCACAAGCCGGCCCGGCTCCGTCAAAATAGGGGAGTTGCGGTGCTGGAACCATCCGGGGAGGCCAGTGTGGCGGATCTTGAAACCGTCGAGATCTGTGCCGGTGCGGGTGGCCAGGCGCTGGGGCTGGAGCGGGCCGGGTTCGAGCACGCGCTGGTGGTGGAGCTCGACCCGGCCGCGTGCGAGACGCTGCGCACCAACCGGCCCGGCTGGAAGGTCGCAGAGGGCGACGCGGCCGACCGGCAGATCTGGAACCCCGCGGACTACGCCGGCATCGCACTGCTGGCCGGCGGGGTGCCGTGCCCGCCGTTCACCGTCGCGGGCCGGCGGCTGGGCGCGAACGACGAGCGTGACCTGTTCGCCTGGGCGGTGGAGCTGTGCGGGGTGATCCGCCCGCGGGCGCTGCTGCTGGAGAACGTCCGGGGGCTGAGCGAAAACCGGTTCGGCGCCTACCGGCAGCACGTGCTGGACCGGCTGCGCGAGCTCGGCTACGTGCCCGGGTGGCGGCTGCTGCACGCGTCGGACTTCGGCGTGCCGCAGCTGCGGCCGCGGTTCGTGCTGGTGGCGCTGCGGCCGGCCGACGCCCGCTGGTTCCGCTGGCCGGCCCCGGCCGCCACGCCGCCGCCCACCGTGGGCGAGACGCTGCGCGACCTGATGGCCGGGCAGGGCTGGCCGGGGGCCGGCCGCTGGGTGGAGCGGGCGAACCGGATCGCGCCCACGATCGTCGGCGGGTCGAAGAAGCACGGCGGCGGCGACCTCGGCCCGACCAGGGCCAAGCGGGCCTGGGCCGAGCTCGGGGTGGATGGCCTCGGCATCGCGGACGCCGCGCCGGGGCCCGACGACGACCCGGCGATGGTGCCCAGGCTGACCTGCGACATGGTCGCCCGGCTGCAGGGCTGGCAGGACGACTGGGGGTGGCAGTTCACCGGCCGCAAGACCGCCCGTTACCGCCAGCTGGGCAACGCCTTCCCGCCGCCGGTGGCCGAGGCGGTGGGGCAGGCGATCCGGGCCGCGCTGCGGCACGAGGGCAGCCGGCCGCCACGCGGCGCCGGGCAGGACGCCGCGGCCGGGCATCTCGGCGACCCGGTGTACGCGGTGCTGCGCAGCCGCGGCGGGTTCATGACCGCCGCACAGATCGTGGCGGCGGCGCAGCCGCGGGCCCGCAGGCTGCGGGCGGCCGAGGTGCACCGCCGGATCCGCGATCTCAGCCAGGATTTCGAGGTGGAGGTGGCCGAGGCCGGCGGGGAACCCGCCTACCGGCTCGGCCGGTTCAAGGCCTTCCTGGGCCAGCGCGACCACGAACGGCACCAGCGGTTCGCGGCCGGCCGGACCAGGATCAGCTGACCGGGGGCGGCTAAGGCGCGGCGGGCGGGCGCGGCCGAGGGGCCTGGCGGGCAGGCGCGGCGGGCGGGCGCGGCAGGTGTTACCCGGTGGTGCCTGCGCTGGCCGGGCCGCCGGGGATCACGACGCCGGCGTGCGCCCACGGGCGGGTGAAGCCGACCACGGTGCCGTCGCCGGGCGCCGAGTTGGCCACGCCGAACGTGGAGATGCGGATCGGGAAGCCGGTGGCGTACGCCTCGACCATCCGGTCCTTGCCGATGACCAGCCCGACGTGCCCCGGGCTGGTGGGAGTGCCGTCGGACCCGGCGAAGAACACCAGGTCGCCGGGTTCCTCCTGACCCGGTTTGATCTTCGGGCCCCAGGCCCACTGTGCCTCGGAGGTGCGCGGGATGCCCACGCCCGCCGCGTGGTAGGCCGCCTGGACCAGGCCGGAACAGTCGAACCCGTCCGGGCCGACGCCGCCCCACACGTACGGCTTGCCGATCTGCGCCTCCGCGAAGGCGATGGCGGTGGCCACCGCCTGGTTCGGCACCTGGCCGGCCGACGACATCAGGCACTGGGTCGAGCTGGTCAGGCCGGTCTGGGTGACCGTGTAGCCGCCCTTGGCGTACATGTTGGCGAGGGACAGCACTGCCTGGACGTAGGCCGGTGAGTGGTTGTACTGGAAGATGGCGTTCTGCACGTTGCTGAGCACGCCGTTCTCCAGCAGGTACTTGGCGGCCCCAGCGATGGCGTCGGGGGCCTCGTAAACGCTGGCCTCCCCGTCGCCGTTCTCGTCGGTGGCCACCCCGTTCACGTGCACGCCGGCCGGGTGCACCGGCGTGCCGCCCCAGGTGTTGGTGGACGCCCCGCCGATGCCGATCTGCATCGGGCCCGCCGCGCCGGCCGAATTGCTGCCGCTGTGCACGCCGGGCAGGTTCGACTGGCCGTCGTTGCTCTCCTCCTTGCCGATGCCGGCCAGGATCGGCCACGGCACGTCGTATTGCGAGCCGACATGCTGGAACCAGGTCAGGTAGCTGGCCGGGATGGAGTTCCTGGCCGTCTGGCTGGCGCTCGTGGTGGTGCCGGATCCGGTGCTGCCGCCCGGGCAGGAGCCTGCCGCGAACATCTCGGTGCTGCCGCCCACCACCATCAGCGGGATGGCCATGAGCCCGAGCAGCAGGACGCCCGCGCCCGCCACGACCGCGATGATGACCGGCCGGGTGGTGCGCAGGCCCCCGGTCTGGCCGGGGCGGCTGTATCGGGCAACCGGGATCACTGGTTGCCCACGGACGCCAGCTGGATGTTGCTCGCCTGCCACGTGCCGCCGGTCTCGGTGGCGGTGATGGCGTACTGGTTGACCTGGTGGCTGGTGCCGCTGGTCTGCGTGATCTTCTGCGTGATCGTCACCACGAACGTGATGCTGCTGGCGCCGAACGCGCGCAGCGAGTCGATCTGCGCGCTGCCCGACGACACCTGTTTCTGCTGCTTACGCTGGTCGGTCAGACCGGGCGCGGCGAAACCGCTGCCGATCTGGGCGGCCAGCTGGCTGGTGGCCAGGCCCTGCAGCCGGCTGGTGTAGCTGCCGGCGCTCTCGCTGTAGGAGAACGTGCCGTAGTAGGCGGAGAACTGGGTGATCACCGCCGCGGCCTTGGCCAGCTGCTGCTTGCTGAACGGCAGCCAGTTGTAGATGTTCACCGGCGAGGAGGTGGCGGCCGCTCCGGTGGGCGGCGGTGTGCTCGGCGGCGGGACGGTCGTCGGCGGCGCGACCGGGGCGGTGCTGTGGTGGGCGGGCGGGCTGGCCGTGTGGTGGTGCGTGGTGCCCGTCACGAACAGGAAGATGCCGAGCCCGATCAGAACGAGCACGGTGAGGGCGAACGCCAGCAGGCGCTGGCGGGACGTCAGGTCCATGACCCGCTACTTCTTCCGCCGTATCGGCCGCAGCCAGAACGGCCCGTGCGGAGTGCTCTCGTCGCGGCCGTTCTGTGTCCCGGACGGCCCGGAGCCGGCCTGGCCCTGGCCGGACTGGCTCTGCCCGGCGGGAGCCTGACCGGCACCGGACTGGCCGCCGTCGTCGCGCCGGGACCAGAAGTGCGAGCGGGGCGCCTCACGAGACGCCGGTGCGGCGGCTGGCCTGGCCTGATGCTGCGGCGGTGGGCTCTGCTGCGGCTGCCGCGCGGGTGGTGGCGTGCTCTGCCGGGGCGCGGGAGCCGGCGGAGGTGCGCTTTGCCGCTGCGCCCGGGGAGCCGGAGCCGGCGGCGGCGGGCTCTGCCGCTGCGGCCGCGGAGCCGGAGTCGGCGGAGGTGCGCCCTGCCGCTGCGCCCGGGGCGCGGGAGCCGGCGGCGGACTTTGCCGCTGTGCCCGGGGCGCGGGAGCCGGAGCGGGCGGGTTCTGCCGCTGTGGGCGGGGAGCCGGAGCCGGCGGAGGTGCGCCCTGCCGCTGCGCGCGGGGGGCGGGCGGTGGCGCGGACGCACCACCGGAGCCGCCCGACCAGCCGCCCGACGAGCGGATCGGCCCTGGCCGCCATCGCGGCCGCCCGCTGCGCGACTCGGGAGCCTGGCTGGATTGCGCCTCGCCCTGCCACCGGGCACGCGGGCCGCTGCTGCCGGGCGCCGCCGCGGCCTGCCCTGGGCCGGCAGAGCGGGACGGCGGCGCGGAACGGGACGGCGGGGCGGAACGCGGCGCGGGCTGCGACGCGGATTGGGGGGCGGCCGGGGTCGGGCCCCACCCGGAATACCGGGCTGGAGCCGGCGCCTGCTGGCTGGCCGGGGCCGGACCCGTTTGCCGCGCCGGCGGCTGACCGGCCGGGGCGGGTGCGGCCTGCCGCGCCGGGGCAGGGGCGGCCTGCCGGGATGGGGCGGTGTTCCGCGCTGGCGTCGAACTGCTGACGACCTGGCCCAGCCCCGGCTGGCGGGCGGGCGCCTGGGCAGGCTGACGGCCCGCGGGCTGCTGCGAGGTGCCCGACGGCAGCGCCTGCCGGCCCGGAGAGGCCTGCCGGGCGCTGCCCGCGCCGATCATGGCGCCGCTCTGGGTGACCGTCCGCGGCGCGTCGGAACCCTGGGACTGCGAGCGGCCGGCCCCGGTGCCCTCCACGCCACCACGCGCCCAGCCGGACGGGGTGCCGGATGCGGCCTCACCGTCGGCGCCCTCCCGGGACGGCAGGTGCAGCGGCGGCGCGGACCGGCCCGAGCTGTCCGCCTCGGTGGCCGCCCAGGCCCGGCCGCTGCCGGATACCGCGCGGACGCCGGCGCCATCCTCGTCGGCATTCGCCTCCACGTTCGGATCGGCCATCCCGTGCTCACCGACACCCTCGATCCCGGGGTACTGGCCCGCGGCAAGGTCCGGATCGACGCCAGGACCGCCGCCCGCGGCCGCGATGCTGTCGGCCACCGACGCGGCGTCAGCGTTGTCGCGGCGCGACAACCGGCCGAGGCGCGCGCCGGCGAACCCGGACGCGGTCGCGGCCGCGCCGAGCGTGCCAGCCCGCAGCATCTCCCGGGAGGACCGGTCGGGCCGCCGGTCGCGCCGGTCGATGAAGCTGTGGCCCTCGCCCACGCGGAACAAGTGCTGGAACGGTTTGCGGTAGATGAAGACGGCCACGGTGACCAGCGCGAGCATCAGGATCTTCAGCGCCCACGGCAGCGCCGCGTCGCTGGTGCCCATGATCAGCGAATAGGCGTACAGCAGCAGGCTCAGCGCCAAGGCCACCACGGCGCCCTTGATCAGTACGCCGACGAGCATCTCCAGCCAGCGCACCGCGACCATCCGGCCGAAGCCCGGGTGCGTCCCGATCAGCAGGAAGAACGGGCCGACTATCAGCAGCAGCAGGAACCCGAGCTTCAAGATGATCAGGGTGACCGCGATGAGCAGGATGAGCACGCCCGCGACCAGCGCGGCGAACAAGGCGGCGAAGCCGATCTCCAGCCGCGACGTCCACTGGTTGCCCTGGAACAGCGGGTAGATCGCGGGATCGTTCTGCTTGATCGAGGAGGCGATGCCGGAGTAGGCGGACTGCTTGGCCTGGATCAGCTGGCTGGTCGGCTTCTCGTTGGCGGCGATGGCCTGCGCCCACAGCAGTTGCCTGCCGTAGGTGTTGACCGGGGTCTTGCCGGTCTTGCCCGTCGCGTAGGTGGTGGTCCCGAACTCACCGTCCAGCCACGGCTTGCAGACCAGCACGGTCCACAGCTCGTTCGCGTTCTCATCCACCAGCCCGTTGCCCTGGGTGAAGCTGTAGTTCCCGGTCCGCGGGCTCTGCGGGTCACCCCTCGAGACCGGCACGCAGTTGGACTGTCCGGGGCTCGGCAGCTTGGAGAACGCCACGTTGAGGACCTGGGTCACCCCGTTGGAGACCCCCTGGCCGAAGCCGGTGAAGTCGGCCGGCCTGCCGATCAGCCAGATCGCCGCGACACAGGCCATCACCATCCAGACCGTGCCTTCGATGGTGCGGCTGGCCCGCTTGCGGATCAGGCCCTGGTAGGCCAGCCACATCACGCCCAGCAGCACGACCGGCACCAGGTAGGGAAAGTAGATCGCGTTCCCGAGGCTGCTGATCAGCCGGTTGACCACGTTGGCCAGCCAGGCCAGGATGCCGTTGCCCGCGGCCGACTGGTACACCGCGATTGTTACCTGGTCCACGGCTTTGGCCGCGTCGAAGACCATGCCGGCCACGTTGTTGCCGATCAGCGACGTCATGTCCGAGCAGCTCAGGCCGGTGGCCGCCCAGAACTGGCCGGCCACTCCGTAGTTGTCGTACAGGGTCTGGCCCTGCGGCCCGGAGTTCGCCGGAGGCTTGACGATCGAGTCGATGCCGCTGTTGGCCGGCTCGGGCTGCGGCAGCGAGGGTGAGCAGATGCTGTTCAGGTTGCCGAGAACGCCTCCGCCGCCGCCCGATCCGGTTTGGCAGAAGCCGAGCAGGCTGCCGATGCTGCCGATGCCGGGCACCGTGCAGACGCTGTCCGGTTCGGCGTTCGGCGTGGTCAGGTTGGGGCCCGGTGCGGCCGGGAGGGTGCCCGCCGGGTGGAGGTAGGCGGTGGTAACCACGCCTTGCCCGGTGGCGGCCGCGTGCTGTGTGGCCATGGCGGGCTGCGCCGAGGCGAAGGCGGCCGCCGCCGACGAGCCGAGCACGCTAACGAGCAGGCCGAATACCAGCAGTGACTTGCGAGGGATGAATCTGGTCACTGTGGCTCCTGCGGGGTTCTTTGGCTCGACGTTCAGCGGGTGGGCTCGGCGGCCGGGTCGGGAGCGCCGGGCTGCGCGGCGCCCGCCTCCGGGGCGCCAGGTTCGGGTGCGTCGTGCTCGGGTGATCTGGCCCGGGTTGGGTTGGTGTCGAGCCACTTCCTGAGGTCGTCGGAGATGAGGTCGACGCCGATCCGCCCGGCCCGGCCGTCCAGGTCGCGGAAGATGCATTCGCCGTTGCCGAGCCCACGCAGCACTGACTTGTGCGCGTCGGAGGATTCCACGCCGAGCAGTGACATCACGTTCGCGACCTCGACCCGCTCGGAGGAGCGGAACGCGAAGACACTGGACAGGCAGTTGGTCACCTGCTCGTTGAGCAGGTCGCCGGCGTTCTGCGAGACGAGGATCAGCGCGGTGTTGCGGGACCGGCCCATCCGGGACACCTCGGGCACCAGCTTGGCGCCCTGCGGCGTCGAGGTGATGGCCCACGCCTCGTCGAGGAAGATCGCCTTCGGCAGCCGGGGGGCCATGCTGTTCAGCAGCCGCCGGGCGAACTGCGAGACCAGGTAGAGCAGCGAGACCGACAGCCGCTGCTCGTAGGAGAAGTCGTCCCTGGACAGGCCCGCGTCGGGCAGGCTGAGCCCGGCCAGGGTGAACACCGTGGTCCAGCCGGCCGCGTCGATCTGCTCCCCGCCGGACGGCGCGAAGCACAGCCGGGCGAGCCGCATCTCCGACATCGAGCGCAGCACGGCACCCAGGTTGCTCGCCGCCGGGACGTCGGAGTTCTCCAGGTAGCTGACGACCTTGCCCAGGCTGGGGCGGTCCTGGCTGGCCACCGCGCCGACCGCCTGGATCATCGCGCTTTCCCGTTCCTCGCTCATCCGGGGCAGCAGCAGCCGCAGCGTCTCGGTGGCCATGGTGCGCTTCTCGGCCAGGTCGTCGCCGAACGAGAACGGGTCGAGCAGGCCGGGCGCGGCGGCGCCGAGGGGCAGGATGCGCGCCTTGCGGCCGCGCGATGCGAGCAGCCGGACCAGCGACTCGGCGTCGCCCTTGGGGTCGATGGCGGCGACGGTGACGCCGCGCAGCGCGAGCTGCATGAGCAGCAGCAGCGCCAGCGTGGTCTTCCCGCCGCCGGGCTCACCGGTGATCGCGATGGCCGTCGGGCGGTTACGGGCCGCCGCCACCAGCGGATCGAAGTGCACGACGGAACGGGCCCGGCCCAGCGTCTCGCCTATGTAGGGGCCGATCCACCCACCCCCGCTGAACAGGCGGTCGCCCAGGTCCACGGTGGCGGTCGGCACCCCGCCGGCGATGGTGTACAGCGGCTGGCGCTGCACGTAGGAGTTGAGCCTGACCCGGTCGCCCGGCAGCGACTCGCGCAGCAGTGAGAACTGGTCGCCGGTGGAGTTGACCACGTCGATGCCGATGTCCCGGTAGTGCTCGACGAGCGCCTCGGACCGGCGCAGGCACAGTTCCTTGGACGGCGCGGTGACGATCAGCCGGTGCCAGCCGTAGACGAACGGGATCCGCTCCTTGGTGATGCCGTGCTCCAGCATCCGGGCCGCCTCGATCTGCTCGGCCAGCGCGATCGGCGCCTCCGCACCCGCCTCCCGGATGTGCGCGTCCATGTCCCTGGCGTGCGCCAGCCTGCGGCTGACGTCCTTGCTGGCCTTGGCCGGCGGGATCAGCTTCATCCGGGAGCTGATCTCGACAGGGAACGGCAGCGAGTCGGCGAAGTGCAGCCACGGCTCGCCTTCGGGGAACGACATGACGTCGGGAAACCGGGAGAAGGACAGGAACGCGGTGTATGACGTGCCGGACGGGTGCTCCAGCGCGAGCATGTTCCGCGCGTTGTGCACCTGGCCTTCGACCAGCGCCTCGATCTCCCCCGCGCCCCAGGTGCGGCGCCGGACCGCGGACGGTGGCGGCTCACCCAGCGTGCCGCGCAGGGTGTGCCGGAACAGCCAGGCGATGTCGTCGGCGGTGGCGTGCCGGGCCGTCAGGGCACTGGCTCCGAGAGCCCGGCCGAACCGCTCTGCCTGCTCGGTCCACTTGGCTATCTCGGCCGCCGGCACTGACTCGTCGTCCAGGCCCATGGCCCGCTCGCCGCTCTGGTAGACGTTGACGAACTGGGCCAGCACCCCGCCGGACAGCTGAGCCCGCACGCCGCGCTGGCCGAGCCGGATGCCCAGGTAGATCTCCTTCGCCCAGAAGTCCTTCGCCCAGACGTGCCGGTACATCTCCTCCAGGTAGTCCAGCCAGCCCGGACCGCCGTCGGAGGTGGCGTCGAGCGTGGCCGCCCACTCCGCCGCCGGGTAGGAGCGGTGCGCGATCCGCAGGTGCACCTCCGCCTCCGGCATCCGGATCGCGGCCATGGCCACGGTGATGTTCGTGGCCAGCGCCTCCCGCTCGGCCGGGGTGATGAACTCATACGGCACCGATGGCAGCCGGAAGTAGGCCCAGGCGTGCGTCTCAGAGAGCAGGATCCGGTCGTCGAAGTACCTGACACCGATCCGGCTGCGCCCCCTGCTCCCCCGGGTACTCGCGCTCACCGTTCATCCCCTGGCCCAGCGGCCAGACCCGATACCAGTACGCCTGCCAGCTCGGTGATGGCCTGCCGGGCCTGCCGCCGCAGCGCGGTGGCCCCGGTGCCCGGGCTGGCGCCCGAGCCGAGCTGATCTTCCCACGGCACCCGGACGATGGCCCGGCAGCGGCCGACCACGATCGCTTCTGCCTCCTCGACGTGCGGCAGGCTCCGGCTGCTCACACCGTTCACCACCAGGACCGCGCTCGCGGCCAGGTTGTGATGGCCGTGCGACTCCAGCCAGTTCCGGGTCATCGAGACCGCACGCGGCGCGTCCCCGCTCGCCGGTGCGACCAGGACGAGCTGGTCGGCGATGGCCAGCGCCGGGCCGACACCCGACGCCCCAGGGTCAATCAGGCTGATCCGGTACCGGGCGGCGAGCTGCTCGCCGATCTGGCCGAAGTCGTGCTGGCCCGGCTCGTCGGCCGAGATCACCTCGATGCCGGGGGGCGGCGGCACCGGCAGCGTGCCGCCGAGCAAATCACGCACGTTCCCGGCCGGCGCCGTGCCCAGCCACTGGGCCAGCGAACCCTCGCCCGGGTTCAGGTCGAGCGCGCCCACCGGCTCGGCCCGGAGGCTGGCCAGCATGCGCGCGGTGAGCAGCGCCGTGACGGTCTGGCCGGCGCCGCTGGTACAACCGATGATCACGATCCGGTGCGGTCCTGGCAGCGGCAGACGGACCCTGGCCTGATCCCGTTCTTCCTGGTCGCCGTGGGTGGGCGACGGGAGCGGGCGGTACGTGCCGGGAGTGCCGGCGGGCGGGGTGGCCGGGCCGGACGGCGGCCCGGCGTGCCGTGCCGTGCCGGCGTGCCTGGCCTCGGCCGGAACCATCGGTGGGGGCGGCGCGGACGCCTGCACTGCCGGAGGCGCCTGGCCGGCGGGCGGAGTCGGTGCGGATGGTGGCGGAGCCACGGACGGTGCCGGGCCGGATGGTGGGCCAGTCGGCGCGAAGGCTGCGGGACCAGCCGGCGCGGGCGGCGGAGCCGCGGACGGCACTGGGCCAGTCGGCGCGAAGGCTGCGGGACCAGCCGGACCGGCCGGCGCGGGCGGCGGAGCCACGGACGGTGCCGGGCCGGACGGCGGGCCGGACGGCGTGAACGACCCTGGGGCGGCGGGCTGGGCTGGGCGCGGCGCGTGGCTGCGCTCGACGACATGCCCTGGAACCGCAGAGGCGGCGCCGTTCGGGGCCGCGCCGTTCGTGGTGGTTCCGTTCGCGGCGGTTCCGTTCGCGGCGGTTCCGTTCGAGGCCGCCCCGTTCGCGGTGGTTCCGTTCGTAGGGGTGCCGTTCGGGACCGCGCCGTTCGGGGCGGTCCCGTTCGGGCCGGCACCGTTCCGCGTGGGCGTGCCGGGAGAACCGCCGGTGGCGGGCTGCCTGGGGTCCCAGCCGGGGCGCTTCGGCTCCCAGCCAGGCTTGGCCGGCGCCCGCCTGACGGGCCGGCCATTCTCCGCGTGCGCCACCTCGAGGGCGCCGGGCCCGGACGGCACTACCGGCCAGCCGCCGAGCGTGCCCGGGCGGGCGCGGGTCGCCCAGCCGGGCCGCTGGCCGCCTTCCCCTGGTGGGGTGGCCGGGCGCGCCGTGCGGCGGGCGGGGCTGGCAGGTGGCGCGGCGGCCGTGGCCGGGCGCGCCGCGGGCGAAGCCGGGCGGGCGTGTGTGGCCGGCGGGCGCGACGTGGGGCCCGCCTGCGGCCGGGAGGTGGGGCCGGCCTGCGGGCGCGCCGGTCCGGCGGCGCGCTCCCTGGGCCGGATCTCGTGGCTGACGGCCCGGGCGTTCAGCGCCGGGGCGGGACCGCGGCGGGCCCACTGGACGGTCTTGGCCGGAGCGTCCGCGCCGTTGCTGCCGCTGCGGCCGTTGCGGGTTGGTGCCTGGACGGTCATGGCCGGGGCCGCCGCTGGCACCGCCTGTGCCGCGGCGGATTGTGCCGCGGCGGCACGTGCCGCCGCGGACTTCCGGTGCCGTGCTTCGGCCCGGCGCCGGGGTGCGGCCGGGGCCGCGGCGGCCGCCCGCGGCGGCTGGGCCGCGGGCTGGGCCGCGGGCTGGGCCGAACGGGCCTGCACCCGCAATGGCACGAAGGTGCGGGCGGCCGCGGCCTCCCCCGCCGCCACTATTGCCGGCTGGGGGGCCGGCTGGCGGCGCGCATGCCATACCCGGCCGGTCACCGTGATCTCGTCTTTCTCGTCCGGCGCGGACATCCGGCACCACACCCGGGGTTCGCCGAGATAACGCACCTGGGATATCAGAAGTTCAGGCAGCCGTTTGTTTTCCAGCACCGGCCTGGTGGCCAGCCAGGTTAGCGCCCAGGGAGGCAGTACATACAACCAGAACAGGTTGTGGTTGAACGGCATCCCAATGAGGGTCAGAAAGAGCACATACGGCACCGTGATACCTGCGAACGCGACAATCTGGCCCAGCGGCAGCGGCATGGGAAGGCGAAGGTCATACAGTTTGTAGAGCCGCTTTTCGATACGCCAGATATTCGTGTAGGTGGGCAAGTCCACGGGCAGGTGCTCCTTCCGCCGGGGCCTGGGTCAGTGAACGCCGAGGGCGTTCGCGATCCCCGTGGCGAGCGTGTGGATGATGCCCGGGGTGTAGAAGATCACCGCGATGATGATGGCCAGCACGATGAATTGCACGAACCTGGTTATCTCGCGGGTGAAGAGGAAGAAAATCGCCACGATACCGACGATCCCCAGGAAGAGCGGCCCGAAGAGCCCTTGCAGATAGGTCACCAGGCTGGATGTGCTGAGCGCGGCGGTAAATCCTGCGGCGACCGGATGGAACAGCATCGCACTACCCTTTCAGGGTGACGGAATACTTGCGTCCGGCGAGTGGACGCTTGCGTGTGAAGGTCATGACTTCTGCCCTGCGGGCTGGGTGGTCGCCGCCTGAATGCTCTGTACGTACCAATTCGCATTCTGGCTGACCACGGTCATGTCATAGGTCATTTGCAACTGGGCGGGTGCGGCGCCTGACTGGCCTGGGATCTGCCAGACGACGCCGACAGTAATTTTCCGGGTACTACCTCCTACCGGGACATAAACCGATGAAATCGAGGAAAACGTCAATGCGCCGCCGAGGCCGGTAACCGACACGCCGTGGGCGAGGAACTTGGCGATCGCGGGCTGCTTCCCGCTCGCATAGGCCTGGAAGAACGCGGGCAGCTGGGCGGTGAGCGCGGCCTCGGTGCTGGAGTCGGCCGGCTTGACCGCTGGACGGCCCGGGGCGGCCCGCTTGGGCGCACCCAGCCAGGCCGGCTCGCCGGACACGACCATCGCGCCGTGTGCCGTGTAGATGGGCACGCCGAGCTCCATCAGCTGGTTGTTCACCCGGGCGAGCAGGGTGACCACCGCGTGATGGCTGTCCTGCACGGTGATGCCCGCGACCTGCTCAGACTGCAAGGTGAGCGACCCTGCCTTATTCCACCCGAGTTGCGAGGCGGAGCCGTTCGGCAGATACTCCGCCAGCTCACGGGCACGTTTCGCCTGGCCGCTCTGGCTCGCGTTCAGATAGACGGCGGCGAACTGCTGGGCGTATGCCTCGGCGAGACTGGACGGGAACTGGCTGGACTGCCCGGACGAGACGGTGCCGGACGACGGCTTGGCGGGCGTCTTCTGGTTGAGCGCGATCGCGATCAGGCCTCGCGCGCCGATGACGATCAGCACGACCCAGATGATCACGCGCAGCGTCCACACGGCCCAGCGCCCTCCGGCGCCGCGCCACGGCGTCTTCCCTCGCGCCTCCTGACCGGACGCAGACGCGTCCAACCCGCCTTCGTAATAGTCCGGTTGCGGACCGCGATCGAGGGTCGACCTGCGAGCCATCTCACCTCCGCCCAATCCGCCCATGCCCTCACAACACGGGCGGCGCCGTTACCGGCCTCGTGGCCCATTCTGCGGCATTAAGCCGCAGCGCAACACCCAGTTGTGCTAACGGGCCGTATCACTACGTGCCCGAACCGCTCGGATACGTGACCATAACCGACCCCATCTGCGCACTGTGCCCGGGCAGAGGTTACCCGGGCTCGCGGCTACCGTACCCGCTGGTGGGATGCCGGACACCGGTTTGGCATACCCCCCGTGACCCGGGCTTTTCAGGGGGCCCAAAGCCCACAATAGCCACGGTTCGGGGGTGCCCCGGGTCACAAACTGTGATCTAACCGTCACCCGTCGGTGAGCGTTTTCCACAGGCGCCCAGCGAGCACCCGCACGGCAGGCCGTGCCAGGTCGGCCCCCGGGTTCACTCCTCGAACAGCTCCCACTGGATGTTGTCCGGGTCCCGGAAGTGTGCGATCGCGTTGCCCAGCGCATCGTGGTTGACCTCCACCGGCACCCCGGCGGCACGCAGCGCGGCGGTCATCCGGTCAAGTCCGGCGCGGCTGCCGATGCCGATGGCGAGGTGGTCCAGCCCGATGCGCTGCTCGGTGAACCGGTCACCGGCGGGGGTGCCGGGCAGCGGCGGGCACAGCACGAGCCGGGTGGCCGTGCCGGCGAACCGCAGCCGGAGCTTGCGGCCGGGGAAGTCCTGATCGACCTCGAGGCCGAGGATGCCCGCGTAGAACTCCCGGGCGCGATCCAGGTCAGATACCCGCAGCGTGATGTGGTGCACGTCGTCCGGCATCGGGATGTACCGACGCCGGCGTCACTGAGCCTGGGCGGCGATGGCGGCGCGGGCCTGATCCTCGCTCATGAACCGGGCGATGCCGACCGAGGTCCAGCCCGCGCTCTCCTCGAGTTCGTCGCGGAGCATCGCGGCCTGGTATTCGATCGACATCGGGCCGATGGCCATGAGCCCGGCCTTCTCGTCCCGCATGATCAGCACGTAGTTCACTGGGCACCTCTTCCACCGCAGCAGCCGGGAGAATCATGGCCTGGCGCCTGATTCACCGAAGGTAATTTGGAGCGCATGGACGAGAATAGGGCCCGCCGGGTCACTGACGCGCTACGCGACCGGGGTATCAACGCGCACCTGGACGACGGCGGCGTCGGGCTCCACGCGGTCCGCGTTCCGCTGCCCGGCGGGCGGCAGGCGATCTGGGGCCGGGAAGGCACCACTGGCCTGGAGGCCGAGGTGCTGCTCGACGGTGACCTCGTCGGTTTCGTGCCGGCCATCCCGGGCTCGGAGAACTTCGACGAGGCCCAGGTGGTAGACGCTATCGCCCGGGCCGACTACGACCAGCCGGAGGGCCGGGAGCGGGCCACCGCACCACCGCCGAAGCAAGCGCTGCCCCGCGAAGGCGGCGTATTCCGCAGGTTCCTCGACGGCTTCAGATACGACTCGGAAGAGGACAAGCCGGAGCGCGGCAGCTTCCGGCACGACTCCAGGTAACGTCACCCCGTTGAGCCCGGCTCCCCGGGCAGCCCCGGGGGTTACTTCGTATACGGATCGCCCGGGAAGCTGTTGCTGCTGGTGACCGGCTGGTAGACGCCGGTGATGCGGCTGGCCGCGGTGTTCCCCGGGCCGGTCCAGAGCGACTCGAGCACGCTGCCGTTGCCGGGGTCCTCGAACGTGGCGATGAGCCAGCCGGTGGCCTGGTCCGGCCGGCTGAGCTCGATGGCCCGGCGGCCAGACGCGTCCCGCACACTGCTGTTGACACGCACCCCGGGGGTGGTCGCCAGCACCTTGTACAGCGCGGAACGCAGCGTCGGGCCGACCATCGGGTCACAGCATGTCGGTGGCCTGGCTGGGCCGTCAGCGTGCCGAGGGCGGCCAGCAGCGCCGGACGCAGCTCGACCGCGGCCAGCGGGTCGGCCGAGCGGGGGTCACCGCTGTCGTGCGTGGCGAACAGCTCGAGCTCACGGGCCGCCGCTGGCGCGCCCGGGCCTGGTCGATGACCAGGTTGTGCATGATCCGGCGGCAGAACGCCTTCGGGTTGCCGACGCGGTGCCAGCGGGCGGCCAGCCGTTGCAGCGTCTCCTGGTAGACATCCTCGGCGGCGTGCGCGTCGGAGGTGAGCAGCGTCGCTATCCGCAGCAGCGAATCCCCGGACTCGGCGACAAAGCCCTCGAACGCGCGTGCTTGTCTCTTGTCCAACCTGATCCCCTGACTGTATTTACCTGGCCGGAAAGACATCCGACGGTATTTACCTGGCCGGAAAGACACCCGACGGCGGTCGTCACCCCTTAGACGACAGCATCCGGACTCGGGTTGAGCCGGCCGGTCAGCTAGGCCGGGCAGCGGTGAGCTTGGCCAGCAGGGCTTCCTTGATCGCCGGACGGCTGCCAAACACGAGCAGGAACGCCGCCTCCCTGGTCAGCCGGTCGGCTTCGTCGCCGGCCAGGGCCGAGGAGCTGCCCCGCCGCACGGCCAGCGCGTGCGCGGCGCGGACCGCGAACTCGGCCGCGCCGGCCCGGGCGGCCGGCATGGTTGCGGTGCTGGCCGCGTCGAGCGCGGCGCGGGCGTGACCGAGCTCGACGTCTAGGGGCGATGGGCCGATGAGCGTGCAGCAGCGGCGGGCCACGCCGAGCGGCAGCGAACCGTTGAGCCGCAGCCCTTCGGCCTGGTCGCGCACCGGATCGTAGGGCCGCTGGCCCACGTAGCGGTCGGCGGGCACGTGCAGCCCGCTGAAGGTCAGCCGGACGGTGGCGCTGGCGTCCGCGGCGGCCAGCCGGAGCCGCCGCACCGTCAGCCCGGGCTGCCCGGCGGCGTCCAGCAGCAGCGTCACCACCGAGTCGTCCGGCCCGCGGGCGAGCACCGCGAGCAGGCCGGCGTGACCCCAGCCGGTCGCCCAGGGCGCCTGGCCGTCCAGCTGCCAGCCGCCCGGCACCGGCCGGGCGGTGAGCTGGGGCGGTCCGGGCAGCAGCCCGGCCAGGACCACGCCGCCGCGGACCTCGCCGCGGACGACACGGGGCAGCAGGCTGGTGCGCAGCGGTTCCGGCGTCGCCGGGTCGAGCAGCGAACCGAGCAGCCGGAAGTGCTGGATCCAGACGAAGGTCGTGGCCAGGCAGCCGGCCGCCAGCTCTTCGACGACCGCGCAAGCCTGCGCGTGGTCCAGGCCGAGCCCGCCCGCCGAGGGCGGCGCGAAGATCCCGTACAGCCCGGCCCCGGCCAGCCCGGCCAGGTGCGCGGCGGGAAGCTGGCCGGTCGCGTCCACGGCCGCCGCGTCCCGGCCGAACATCGCGGCCAGCTCGTGCACAGCCGGCGGCACGCTGTCCCCGGACGGCGCGCTGGCCCCGGTCGGCACGGCCCCGCCTTGGTCTCCGGTTTCTTCCGCCACACGCGCAACGCTAGCTGTTCTGCCCGGTCCGGTCCGTTCCGGCCGCGGGTGGTGTCCCAACGAGCGAGGAACCTGACCGGGGCGGGCCACACCGGCGGCCAGCCCGCACGGCTACACGAGAAGAAAAGGAGATCGTCATCATGGTGACAATCGCCGGCAAGACAGTCCTGGTGACCGGGGCCAGCCGCGGCATCGGGCAGGCGCTGGTCGCTGAAGCCCTCAGCAGAGGCGCCAAGCGGGTGTATGCCACGGCCCGCCAGCCGGTCGTACACCCCGATCAGCGCGTCACGCCGCTGATCCTGGACGTGACCATCCCAGCGCAGATCCAGCAGGCGGCCGCGAGCGTCGGCACGCTCGATCTGCTGATCAACAACGCCGGCATCCAGCCTTTCGACGACCTGAGTGATCCTGCCGTCCTCGAGCAGACCCTGGCCGTCAACCTGTTCGGCAGCTACCGCGTGAGCCAGGCATTCCTGCCGTCGCTGACCCGTTCCCGGGGAACAATCGTCACCAACGTGTCGCTGGCGGCCCTCGCCCCCGTCCCGTTCGCGCCGGCCTACTCGATCTCCAAGGCGGCCGTGTTGTCTTTGACGCAGTCGCTGCGCCTCCTTCTGGCACGGCAAGGCGTGCGCGTGCACAGCGTCCTCACCGGCCCCACCGACACGCAGATGACTCAGGGCCTCGACATCCCCAAGGCGTCACCCCGGTCCGTGGCCCGGGCCATCTTCGACGGCATCGAGAACGGGGAAGAAGACATCTTCCCCGACCCGCTGTCACAGACCCTGGCCGAGGGCTGGCGCGGCGGTGTCGCCAAGCAGTTCGAGCGCCAGAACGCGGCGCTCGTGCCGGCCGAGGAGGCCGCTTCATGACAGCCGCTGGCAGCGCACCGCGCCACCAGCGCTGACCCCTGGCCGCGGCTAGGCGACGTGCAGGGCGGCGCGGGCGGCGGCGGCCAGGCTGATGGTGGCCAGCACGTCCGGGTCGTCGGCGGTGGGCTGCAGCATGACGGTCGTCGCCCCGGCCTCGGCGAACGAGAGGACGGCCGCTGCGACGTCGGCGGGTGAGCCGACCGCGGTCCGGCCCGCGGGCGGCTTGCCCAGTTCGGCCAGCTCGGCCTCGACGCGCTCGCGGGCGCCCGGGCCGGCCGCGCAGAGCACGTCGACCACGACCTCGTGCGGACGCACCGCTGCGGCGGTCGCGATTTTCTTGCGGACCCCATCGGGGTCGATGCTCGCGTCCAGGATGACGCCGTCGGCGAGCTCACCGCCGAGCGCGAGGGTCTTCGGCCCGCGCGCGCCCACCAGCAGCGGCGGGACGGTCTGCGGCGGCCAGTCCAGCGCCACGTGGTCGAGCCGGACGTACTCGCCGCTGGTGGTGACGGTCTGCCCGGCCAGCAGCGCGCGGACCGCGGTCACCCACTCGCGCAGCAGCGTCATGGGGGACGCCGCCCGGGCGCCGACCTGCGCCATCCAGTCCAGCACGCCGTGCCCGGCGCCGGGCACGAACCGTCCGGGGAACAGCCGGGCCAGGGTGGCGATCTCCATCGCGGCCAGCGCCGGGTTGCGGAGCGGCACCGGCATCAGGCCCAGCCCGACCCGCAGCGAACTGGTCCAGCTCAGCGCGGCGGCTGCCGTGGTCAGGCCGCCCTCGCGGAAACAGTCCTCCCACAGCCAGACGTCGTCGAGGCCGCCGGCCTGCGCGGCGGTGACGAACTCGCGCAGCCGCTCGGGCGGCAACTCCGGGCGGAACACCACGCCTACTCTCGGCGGCTGGTTTGCGGCGGGCACGGGCGCCTCCTGGACTCGACGTTGACGGGGAACTTCCCTGGAAGCCTCGCACGGCCTCGCCGCCCGCGTCTGGGTGGTACCAGGGGTGCCCTGGATGAACCGCCAGGGGGCGGGCAGCATGGACGGCATGGACACATCGATCGCACTGGTCACCGGGGCCAACAAGGGCATTGGCAAGGAGATAGCGCGCCAGCTCGCGGCCACCGGCTCATGCGTGTACGTCGGGTCGCGGGACGCCGCGCGCGGCGAGCAGGCCGTCGCGGACATCGGCGGCGACGCCCGGCTGCTGGTGCTCGACGTGACCGACACCGCGAGCGTCGAGGAAGCCGCGCGCCAGGTCGGCACGCTGGACATCCTGGTCAACAACGCCGGCATCTCCGGCGAGAACCGCACCGCCGACCGGGAGGACCTGGCCACGTTCCGGCGGATCTACGAGACCAACGTGTTCGGCGCCGTCGCGGTGACCAACGCCTTCCTGCCCGCGCTGCGCCAGTCCGCGCACCCGCGGATCGTGAACATCTCCAGCGGCACCGGCTCGCTGACCTGGAGCACCGGCCCGCAGTTCCCGCACCTGGGCAGCTTCGCCGCCTACCGGTCGTCCAAGGCGGCGCTGGACGCACTGACCATCTTCTACGCCCAGGCGCTGGCCGGCGGGGGCATCAAGGTCAACGCGATGGCGCCCGGGCTGCGCCGCACCGACCTGAACGCCACCGCCGCCAGCAGCGAAGGCGACCCGGCCGAGGCCGCGGCGGGCGCGGTCCGGCTGGCGCTGCTGCCCGACGACGGGCCGACCGGCGAGTTCTTCTCCTGGGACGGCACGCCGGTCCCCTGGTGAGCGCGGACGGCCCGTCCCGGGTCAGGCCCTGGTCACCGGGATGGCCACCTGGAAGCTGTCGATCCACTGCCGCTGGTAGGCGTCCCGGCCGCGGACCACGACCGAATCGTCGTACACGTCGACCAGCAGGGCCTGCTTCCAGTCGGCCTGGAAGACGACGCTGACCGTGCCATCGGCGTTGCAAACGCCTGGGAAAAGCTGTGGCGGCCTGGTGTCATGCTGGAGTCATGAGCAGGGTGCCGCCGCCCACCTCGTACTGGAAGGTCGTGGAAGCCGTCCGGTCGGACGGCGGCTGCACGCTGTGCGGGCGGCACCGGGACTGGCTGTTCCGCTGGCACCACCTGTACCTGTGCGACGACGTGTGCATCCGGGTGGCGATCCGCCGGTTCGGCCCGCTGTTCGCGCCGACGCGCAGGCCGGCCGACGGCTACCGCGGCGTCAGACGCTGACGCGGGCCGGCGGGTTATCCCCGAGCGGCGCAGTGGCGCTCGCCAAGCGTGACGGCGGCGGCCAGTCGCCGAGCGGCCTCCATCGGAGCATGGTCATCGGTGTCCACGACGTGGCCGCCCGGAGTCGCCTGAGCCGCTGCGTTCCGCTCGCTGTGCCTGAACCTGGGCGAACCCCTCGACTCTCTGCGTGCTTGTGATTCCGAAGCCGGGCGGCAGCTGCGGCCATGGCATGTCGCTGGCCGGGCTGCCGGGCATGGTGGCGGGGATGTGGGCGAGAACGTGGTCTATAAGCCCGTGGCCGAGGAATGGCCCGGCCAGGGCCAGTCCGCCATCAAGAAGCAGGTTCCGCACGCCGCCGTCGTACAGGGCGGCTACGGCGTCACGCGGGTCTATGCTTGGCGCGATGTCTTTCAGGGCGAGGGCTCCCGCGCCGTGAGTGCCCGGTATCGCCTCGCTGACACTCCCATCGGTCCGCAGTACGGCATCCGCGTTGAGCCGCAGCCGGTGCATTTCGGTGGATTCGGGCGGCAGCGCCGTGAGGCGGTGGTCATCGAGCACGTAGGGCCATGTGATGACCGGCCGGCGCGTCTGCAGCGCGGTCAGCCATGGGCCGAGCAGTACCCGTGCCTCATCGGCCAGGACGCCGACCTCAACGTCCAGCCCGGCTGCGGTGAGCATGGCCGCGCCACCCTCGCCGCGCGAGGTCGGGTCTATCAGCGCGATGACCACACGCCGGATACCAGCGGTGATCAGCGCTTCGCGGCATGGTGGCGTGCGCCCGTGGTGGTTGCAAGGCTCAAGCGTCACCACCGCCGTCGCCCCGGCCGCCTGCTCTCCTGCCCTGGCGAGAGCCTGCGTTTCGGCGTGCGCCTTACCCTTACGGGCGTGCCAGCCTTCCCCGGCTGAGCGGCCGTCCGGCCGCAAGATCACGCAGCCAACCGCGGGATTCGGGCTAGTCGTCCCCAGCCCGAGAGCGCCTAGGGCTATCGCGCGCCGCATCGCGGCGGCCTCGGCAGGACTGGCCATCACACCGCAGAGGTAGCGGCCAGCGCCTCGCGCAGTTCGGCCACTGCGGGTACCTGGCCACGGCGGGGGAGCGCGGCTGCGGCCGATCGCGTCATGGCGAGGATTCTGGCCGATCCGGTGCTGCGCGCGACTCCGAGTGCATCGAGGGCTGCCTTGGCACCTTGCTCTGCTTCACCGCTGGCCGCGAACGCGGCAGCCAGGCCGCTGAGGGCTACACCCCGGTCTCGCCGGTAGACCGCAGGCAGCGTGTCCACAGCGGCCGACAGCGGCGCGAGCGCTTTCGCGGGCTGGCCGAGCATGAGCCAGCACCGGCCCGCCTGCATATCGAGGTAGGCCCCGGTCCAGAACGAGCCGTGGCCGCCGCTGGCGTCCCCAGGGTCACCGCTGGCGGCGTTCTCCCGGGCCAGGCCGAGCGCGTGCTCGCAGGCCGCCGTGGCTGCATCGAGGGCGTGCCCCTGCGCTTCCTGCTGGAGGATCGCTGCGAGCATCGGCCCAGGCACTGCGTTGCGGCGCGCCGCGCTCGCCAGGCCGATGACCTGTGTGGGGTCGTCACCAGCGGTCGCCTGGCAGCTACGGCGGTACAGCGACCAGGCCACCATGAGCGTGTCGTCCGCCTCAACCGCCCATTCCATGCAGCGCCGCGCCCAGTACCGGCTGCCGTCCAGGTCACCGGAGTCCTCATGCAGCCACGCGGCCGATTCCGCATAGCGCGCGCCAAGCCTCAGAGCCCGGGAACGTGCCCGCTGCCGGACAGACCGCAAGATGACGCCGATGACCTCCAGGTGACTGACTACCGCCGTCAGGGCGTACCGGGGCCCAAGCAAGTTGTCGGTCTTCACCAGGGCATGCCACTGGTCCTGCAGATGGCCGAGAAGTTCCTCGGCCTGCGCCGACGTGGGGGAATGCAGCCGGCGCGCGGCAACGCCCAGCGTCTCACCGTTTCTGCTGGCCTCGACGAGCGCGCCTCCGGCGTCAAGCACATCATCCATGCGCACAGCCATCTCAGGCGAAGGATGCTTCGTGCCGGCGGCCACCTTGGACAGATACCCGGAGTCACACGGCACCCGCGCGCGGTCTCGTTCTGGGAGAGACCGCGCTCGGCCATGAGGCGCCGCAGTTCGCCGCCGAAGTCCGTCATCGCGTGCACCAATCGCGCCGGGAACCTCACCGCTGACCGCTGCCCACCAGCGGCGGGCAGCGGGCAACACCTCCAAACTACGCGGTCGGCGGGGTTCACTGCATGTCAGCCCACACTCACCCGAGAGGAAACGTCGCGATGGTACGCGCGACCGGCAGCACGCCCCTGGAACAGCTCGCCGACCAGCTCAGCCATGACGGCTACGCCACGATCCTGACCGGCGGCCAGGCGCCCACCCTGCGGGTGGTCAACCGGCGCGCACCCGGCCTGGCTGAGAACATCCGCACCGGAGACGGGTGGTTCTGCGGCGCGGCGGGCGGGCTGATGGCACCGTGCGGGGACATCCCCACAGCCGCGCAGGCCGTCGCGCGGATGGTCGGCGGACGGATGCGGTGACAGCTATGAACCTCCAGCACTTCACCACCGTTGAACTCATCAGAGCCCGGGACGCGGCCGGCTACCTGCTCGGATGCGGCGCCCGTCTGGACTGCCTACTCAGGGTCAAGCTCGATACGTTCCGCGCCGACGTGACGGCGGCGATCGAGGACCGCGACAGAGCCGACGTGCGGGGCGAGGACCCGCTGGATCTGCGGGACCAGATCCGGCGCGCCGTAGCCCTCGGCGACAGGCTATGACCGCCCCCCAGGCTGGCTGCGGAGCCGGCCCGGCGCACATACCCCGGCCGTGTGGCCTGCCACCGGCTACCGGCCCGGCGATGTCATCCGGGATCTGGTCACGCTGTTGCGCGGTCACGGGCTGAACCGGCTGTACTGGTCGGCCAGCGCCGTGCTCGCAGTGGTCTCGGTGACGCCCGCGCTGACTGTCTGGTGTGACGGCCGCTACCTCACCTGCCACCACCACCACGGCGGCGCCCGGGCGGCCTGGCCCGCCACCAGCACAAGCCAGGCCGCTGACGATCTCGCCACCGTTGCCCGCACCTCACTCTGAAGGAGAACCCCGATGAGCCATACCCCGCCACTTGACCAGACCCCACGCCCGGCCGTGCACGGCCACGACGGCGCAGCTGCCACGACACCCGCCGCGCCGGGATTCTTGTGGCTGGAGATCACCGGCAAATGCCCGCTGCAGTGCTCACACTGCTACGCCGAGTCCGGGCCAGTCGGGACACACGGGCCGATGACCGCCGGGGACTGGCGGTCGGTCATCGGCCAGGCCGCCGCAGTTGGCGTGTGCACGGTGCAGTTCATCGGCGGTGAGCCCACCTTGCACCCGCAGTTCGCGGACCTGCTCAGGCATGCGATCGATAGCGGGCTGGCCGTCGAGGTCTACACAAACCTTTTGCACGTCAAGGACGCCTGGTGGGAGCTGTTCTCCCGGCTGGGCGTCTCGCTGGCCACGTCGTACTACTCGGACTCAGCCCGCCAGCATGAGGCCATCACCCGGCGGCGCGGCAGCCACGCCAGGACGCGCGCCAACATTACCGAGGCGGTTCGGCGGGGCATCCCGCTGCGGGCCGGGATCATCGCCCTTGATGACCGCCAGCGGGTAGACCAGGCACGTGCGGAGCTGGAAGATATCGGGGTGCGCAGCATCGGCGTGGACCATCTCCGCCAGGTCGGACGGGGGAGCGGCACGCAGATCCCCAGCGTTTCGCAACTTTGCGGGAACTGCGGCCACGGCGTCGCCGCGATCTCCCCGGCCGGTGACGTGTGGCCGTGCGTGTTCGCCCGCCAGATGACCGCCGGGAACGTGCTAGGGGCACCGCTGGCTGACATCCTCGAGGGCCAGGCCATGGCCGATGCCGTCGCCATGATCGCGGGGACGCGTCCTGGTCCCGGCATGTGCACCCCTCTGGGACATCCTCGATGACATCCGCCACCAATGGATCCTCACCGGCGCACTGCCCGTACGCGGCGCCGACGCCAGGATCGACCCAGACGGCACCTGCCACCTGTCCAAAGGGAAATGGCACGCCACCATCCGCTAAGGGTGCACGATCTCAAGGCTCGCCCGTGCCATAACTTTCTGTGGCGGAATTTGACGACGTCGCCGTCCTGCATGGTGTAGTCGCGGCCCTAGACGTTGAAGCGGAATTCGACGACGTCGCCGTCTTGCATGATGTAGTCGCGGCCTTCGATGCGGGCCTGGCCGGCGGCGCGGGCGGCGGCCACCGAGCCGGCCGCGATCAGGTCGGCGTAGCTGATCACCTCGGCCTTGATGAAGCCGCGCTGGAAGTCGGTGTGAATAACGCCAGCCGCCTCGGGGGCGGTCGCGCCCTGCTTGATCTCCCAGGCACGGGTTTCCTTCGGGCCCGCGGTCAGGAACGTCTGGAGGCCGAGCGCCCGGAAGCCGGCCCGGGCGAGCTGCGCCAGGCCGGGCTCGCCGAGACCGGCCTCCGCCAGCAGCTCGGCGGCTTCCTCCGCAGAGAGCTCTGCCAGGTCCGCTTCCGTCTTCGCGTCCAGGAAGATCGCCTCGGCGGGCGCCACCAACTCAGCCAGCCGTTTGCGCAGGGCGTCGTCGGACAGCTCGGCCAGGTCGCTGTTGAAGACGTAAAGAAATGGCTTGGCGGTGAGCAGCTGGAGCTCGCGTACGGCCGCCAGGTCAGCGGGCTTGAACGCGCCGCCGGGCGAGTGGGCCGCGGCGTACAGGGTGACCCCGCCGTCGAGGACCGTCTGCGCGGCCTCGGCGGACTTTGCCACCTGGAGCCGCTCGGGGTCCTTGGCGAACTTCGTTTCCTTCGCCAGCCTGGGCAGCGCCTTCTCCAGCGTCTGGAGGTCGGCGAGAATCAGCTCGGTGGCGATCGTCTCGATGTCACGTTCCGGCGAGACGTCGCCATCGACGTGCGACACATCCGGATCCTCGAAGACCCGGACCACCTGGCAGATCGCGTCGGTCTACCGGATGTGGGCGAGGAACTGATT
>DASYAV010000237.1:0-30480 GCA_036501145.1 Streptosporangiaceae bacterium
TCCTCACCGAGTACCTGTCCTGGCGCTGGTGCCTGTACGTGAACCTGATCTTCGCCGCCATCGGCATCGCCGGCGCCCTGACCCTGCTGCACCGGCAGCCCGCGCCGGGAAGGCCCCGGCTGGACCTGCCCGGCGCGGCGCTGGTCTCCGGCGGCATGTTCTGCATTGTCTACGGCTTCTCCAACGCCGCCCTGCACAGCTGGCACGTCCCCTCGACCTGGGGCTTCCTCGCCGCCGGGGTGATCTTGCTGGCCGGGTTCGCCTGGCGGCAGGTCCGCGCGCCCGAGCCGCTGCTGCCGCCGCGGATCGTGCTGGACCGCAACCGCGGCGGCGCCTACCTGACCATGCTGATCGCCGCCACGGGCATGTTCGGGGTCTTCTTGTTCCTCACCTACTACCTGCAGCAGACCCTGGGTTTTTCTCCCGTGGTCACGGGTGTGGCGTTCCTGCCGATGATCGCCTGCCTCATGGCGGCCTCGATCACCTCCAACATCGTGCTGATGCCCCGGACCGGACCCAGGCCGCTGGCACCGGCCGGGCTGCTGCTGGCCGCCGTCGGGCTGGCCCTGCTGACCAGGATCGGCGTGCACTCCAGCTACGCCACCGCCGTCCTGCCCTCACTGCTGATCATCGGCACGGGCTTCGGCCTGGTGTTCGCGCCGGTGTTCAACTCCGGCACTTTCGGCGTCGCCCCTCAGGACGCCGGCGTGGCCTCGGCCACCGTCAACACCGGGCAGCAGCTCGGCGGCTCGATCGGCACCTCCCTGCTCAACACCATCTTCGCCAGCACCGTCGCCAGCTACATCGCCGCCCATCTCAGCCCCGCCGCCACGGTCCGCGGCCGTCCTGGCCCGCAACTGACCGGGCTCGGCCTGATCCACGGCTACACCACCGCCTTCTGGTGGTCCGCCGCCATCCTCACCTTCGGCGCGATCATCGCCCTGACGCTGTTCCGCAACGGGCCGCTAACCCAACCTGGCCAACCCCCGCCGACCGGCGCGGCACACGCTACCGGGACATCCACTGCTGTGGACCAAGACCCTGCACGCCGGACCGCCCTTCCCTGAAGGGAGTATCACCGTTGGCACTGATCCCCAGGTGGGCATGCCCCGGACACCGGATCGCCGCGACAGGACCCGCGCGCCAGGCTGTTCCCCGCGCTCGCCCTGCAGCAACACGTGATGCCTGGCGAGCTCCCCGATGTCCGGTTCGCCTGCCAGATCATGGACGAGGTCGTCTATCCCCTGGCCACAGCGCCAGCCACCAGCACCAGCCCGGCCCCGGATGCCACCGCAGGACGGAGGCCACATGGGTGACGGTATGGAAGCTGGGCTGATGATCGAGGCCGAGGGGCTGGCCAAGCACTACGGGACGACCCGGGCCCTGGCCGGTGTCGGCTTCGCCGTTCCCGCCGGGACGATCCTCGGCCTGCTCGGCCCGAACGGCGCCGGCAAGACCACAGCGGTGCGGATCCTGGCCACGCTGGCCCTCCCCGACGCCGGCCGGGCCACCGTGGCGGGGATCGACGTGGTGAAGCATCCCGGCCAGGTGCGGCGCTACATCGGCGTCGCCGCCCAGGACGCGACGCTCGACCCTCTGCTCACCGGGCGGCAGAACCTGGTGATCACCGGGGAGCTGTCCGGCATGGGACGGGCCGCGTCACGGGCCCGGGCGGCCGAACTGCTGGCCCAGTTCGACCTGGCCGACGCGGCCGACCGGATGCTGAAGGGCTACTCGGGCGGCATGCGCCGCCGGCTCGACCTGGCGGCATCGCTGATGACACGGCCGCCGGTGCTCTTCCTGGACGAGCCGACGACCGGGCTGGACCCCACGGCCCGCCAGCAGGTGTGGCACGCCATCCGGGCGCTTACCGGTGAAGGGGTCACAGTTCTGCTGACCACGCAATACCTCGACGAGGCCGACGCGCTGGCCCACCGCATTGTCGTCGTCGACCACGGCACGGTGATCGCTGAAGGGACGCCGCAAGAGCTCAAGGAGGCGAGCCGGAGCGCGCATGTCGAGGTGACGCTGGCTGCACCCCATGCCGGCGCGGCCGGCGCCATGGCGCCGCTGGTGGCCGGGCGCGTCCAGGTGAGCGAGGACGGGCGGCGTCTCAGCGCGGCCGTGGACGCGACGCCAGGGCTGGCCACCGTTCTCGTGCGGGCGCTGGATGCCGCTGGAGTTCTCGTGGACAACATCGAGGTGCGCCATCCCTCGCTCGACGACGTGTTCTTCGCCCTCACCGGCGGGCACATCGCCGGCGACGGCAGTGCGGATGGTGCTGGCGAGGCCGGTGCCCCCCGCCGAACTGGTAACGGCCAGGAGGCCGGGGGGGCGTGCATGACCAGCACGGCGATCGCTGATTCGAGGGCCGGCTCCGAGCGGCCGCGCTCGTCTGGCAGCGTGCTCGGGCCACTGTCCGACACCAGGGCCATGACCCGGCGCAACCTGATCCACATCTCGCGCGCGCCTATACAGCTGTCGGACGTGACCATCCAGCCCCTGATCTTCACCCTGCTGTTTGTCTACATCTTCGGCAGCGGCATCCCGATCCCCGGCGGCGGGAGCTACGTCGACTACGTCCTGGCCGGCATCCTGGCTCTCAACCTCATCTCCTCGACCATGGGCACCGCGGTCGGCCTGAGCACCGATCTCCACGAGGGCATGATGGATCGCTTCCGCACCCTGCCCATGTGGCGCTCCGCCGTCTTGGTGGGACGATCGCTGGCCGACCTGCTCACCTCCCTGCTCTGCGCCCTCATCGTCGCGCTGACCGGCCTAGCTGTCGGGTGGCGCCCGTCGGCGAACGTCGCCTCGATCATCGGCGGCTTCGCGCTGATGCTGTTCTTCGCCTACGCGGTGCAGTGGGTGGCCGCCTGCCTGGGCCTGAACGCCAACAGCCCCGAAACGGCCGCCTCCTTCGGCTTCATCTTGCTGCTGCCCCTCACCTTCGTATCCAACGCCATCGTCCCCACCCAGCACATGCCGGGCTGGCTTCAGGCGATCACCACCTGGAACCCCGTCAGCGCGGTCGTGTCCGCGACCCGCGTGCTGTGGGGAAACCCGAACCCGTCAGGGACGATCCAGGCCTGGCCCATGCAGCACCCAGTGCAAGCCGCGCTGGCCTGGTCGGTGGTAATCCTGGCCGTGGCAGCACCAGCGGCAACCCACTTCTTCAAGCGCAAGACGACGGAGTAGGAACGGAGCGGGGCGTTAGGCCGCGCAGCCCGCCGGCAGGTCACCGGCGTGCTACGCGTCGGCTTCGTCCCCTTCACACCGGCGGAACGGCGGACGGCATGCGCGCCGTATGAGCACCGCCGGGACTCAGCCCCTGTTGCTCTTGCGGAGCAGGGCGCACGATGGTCAGGTGACAACAGGGGGGGTGCTTGGACCTGCTCCGGTCGGCCCGGAGCAGGTTCGCCCGGCGACCTCTAATCGGGCCGCCTTACTGGCCGCGAGCCTGGCCTTCTTTATCATCGTGCTCGATATCACCGTCGTTACCGTTGCCCTGCCGTCAATCGGCCGTGAACTGCACGGCGGATTAGCCGGGCTGGAGTGGATCATCGATGGGTACGTCGTGGTCTTCTCCGCGCTCCTGCTCTCCAGCGGCACACTGTCGGATCGCCTTGGTGCCTCGCGTGCCCTGGCTGCTGGCTTCATCGGCTTCACCCTGGCCTCCGCTGCCTGTGGGCTGGCGCCTGCGCTGGCCTTCCTGCTGGCCGCCCGGGTGGTCCAGGGCGCCGCTGCCGCGATCATGCTGCCCGCCTCCCTTGCCCTTGTCCGTCAAGATTTCACGGATGCGAAGAGGCTGGCCCGGGCGATCGCGATCTGGACCGCTGCTGGGGGTATAGCCGTGGCCGCCGGGCCGGTAATTGGCGGGCTGCTCACCGGCACCATCGGCTGGCGCGCCATTTTCTTCGTGAATGTCCCCGCCGGCCTGCTCGGCGTCGTGGCGCTCTCCCGCGTCAGACCGTCTCCCCGGCATCCGGCTCACTTTGACCTGCCCGGTCAGATCACCGCCATCGCCGCGGTAGCGGCGCTCGCCGTCGCCGTCATCCAGGGAGGACACCAGGGTTTCGGTTCGCCGGTTGTGGTGGTTTCCCTGGTGGTGTTCGCTTTCGCCGCGGTGGCCTTCGTGGCGGTGGAGCGTCGCGTCGCGGTGCCCATGGTGCCGCTCGGGATCTTCACGTCCAAGACGGTCTCCTCGACCACGGTGGCCGGGCTGATCATGAGCTTCGCCTTCTATGGCCAGGTGTTCGCCCTGAGCCTGTTCTTCCAGCAGGCTCTCGGTCACTCACCCACTGTGACCGGGCTGATGTTCGTTCCGATGACCGCCGTGGTCGCCGGCGTGAACCTGCTCGCGGGCCGACTCGTGCAGCGGCACGGGCCGCGCCTACCGCTCGTAGCTGGCCTGATCGTTTTCGGCGGCGGGCTGCTCGGGTGCCTCGCCTTCGGCCACGGGACGCCGACCGCAGTGATCGAGTTCCTCCTCCTCCCCGTCGGAGTCGGAGCCGGACTGACGATCCCACCGCTGACCACCGCGTTCATGGATGACATCCGTCCCGGACAGGCCGGGCTTGGCGCGGGTGTGCTCAACTCTTCCCGCCAGCTCGGGAGCGCGCTTGGCGTGGCGGTGTCCGGGGCGCTGCTCGACGCGAACTTCGTGACCGGCCTGCACCTCTCGTTCCTCATCAGCGGCGTTACGGTGCTCGCAGCAGCGGTCCTCACCCTGCGGTACGTCCGGCCAGGGTTCGGACGGACGTTGGGGTAATGGACGGGAAACACGACTAGCGCGGTGGATCACGGCTTGGACCCCGGAGCGGAATGGGAGCGGCCAGCTCCCGTCAGACGCACTCAGATGCGATCGCCACCGCCGAGCGGGCCTCGTTGACCTGCGCAGACACACCCAGGCAGGCCCCCGTCTCCCCGCGTGCCCTGTTCGGGACGAAGATGCCGCCGGTTCAAATCCGGCCACCCCGACCAAGAAACGGCAGGTCAGGGTTAGTTTTCTCAGAAGAGGTCTAGCCCCGAACTCCCTTACGGACCATCCAGTCTCACGCCGTCGAGCGGCGGCCACGGTGGACCCATGCGCAGAGCCCTGAGGAGTGCGCGAGCTGCTCGTTGCCTATCTGGGAATTGGTCGCCCAGATCCCAGCGCCAGGCGGCGACCATGGCAAGGACAAGGGCTCGGCATTGGCTCAGCAGGTCTTGATCAGCGCCGGCATAGCGCTCGCTTACATCTTCGGGGACATGGGCGAGGTCGAACTCGACCGGTCCACGGCAGCACGTCTCGAAATCGATGAACAGCAGTCCGGACTTCGTGCTGAGCACGTTGCCTGGGTGCGGCTCGCCGTGCAGCACCTGCTCGGCAGCGCCACGGCCGGCGATCGCTTGCCTTCGGCTCCGTAGCGTGGTGATGAGAAGCTTCCGGTCCGCGTCGGCAAGGTCCGGGGTGAGGTGAGTGGTCTGCACGAGGTGCTGAGCCTCTTCCACCCGATCGGTGAAGTGCGGCGTCCTGAGATCGAGTTTGCGCATGCCGGCATGCAATCGCTGAAGCGCATCCGCGTAGCCGGCTGGCGGGACCTCCCCGGATATCGCAGGCTGGTGGTAGTAGGTCCATAGCGTGACGGCGAAGCCATCGCTCTCATAGACGCGTGGCTCTGCCCGGGGATCTGGAACAGCCACCGGGCTCCCGGATTCGGCGAGCCGCTGGGCAAGCTCGATCTCGAACCGTGCGACCTGATGCGCTATTGGCGCGACCCGGGCCGCGACGTCACAGGGCAGCAGGCGCACGGTGAGCTTGTTCGAATTATGCAGAACGATCGCGTCATCGACGGCCAGGCCAAGCGCCGATGCGGTCGACATGGCCGCAGCCAGTGCGCGCTGGATCTCAGATGGCTGCATCCGGCTGATCTTCTCACCGTCGATGCCCTCCGGCACTGGCAGGGCGATCGCCCAGCAGGCAGGGGAAACCTCGCGGGCGATGTAGCGCTTGAGGCAACGCAGGATCTCTTTCTTGGTTCGGCCCTCGGCGGTGCGTCTGGCGCCGCACCGCACAGGCGCGCGAAAGACCACTCCGAGCGCAGACGGCCGGCGTTGTCTCCGGCGGTTACCAGCAACTGCCCGGCGCTGTCCAAACCGACGCCTGGCAGCGCGACCAGATTGGGCGTGGCCGTAGTGTCAACGCGGTGGCAGGTGCAGCGCGGAAGTGCAGCAGCCGCTGCCACCGGCCGCAGTCCCGTCCCGTGGAGCGACGGCTGGACGCCCGCCCAGCGGGAAGCACAGCAGCTCATCAGGGACGGGCACGATGCCATGTAGATCCGGCAGTGAACTGGCCCGGAGGTACCGGATCTTCCTTGCCCAGAACGTGGGATCGCTTCGGCTCGCTCGGGATTCAGGCTGTTCGGGCGGTGCCGCCGTCTGGCTCGATGCCGTGCTGACGGAGCAGATCGCGCAGGCGGTCGAGTTCGTGGTGCAGTCGCTGGTTTTCCGCGATGATGGCGCGCCCTGCCGGGCCGATGGTCAGCTGAGTCTCCAGCCGCTGTTTTTTGGTGAGCAGCTGCCTTTCCTGGTCGCGCAGCGCTGCGGCGGCGTCGAGGTCCCCCGCGTCGAAGGCGGCCTCCTTGTCCTGCCGCACCTGGGTGAGCTGCTCCGCGACATCGGCAAGATCGGCGGGAAGCTCCGGACCGGCGGCCACCACGCCGGCCTCCTCGGCTGCTGCTGGCGCACATTCGCCGGCCAGCAGGTCCAGCACGCGTTTCTGGACTCGGGCGTGGCCGACACCCGCTTGGGCCAGCACCTGGGCGGCGACGCCATGGCCCTCGCTGAGGAGACCCAGCAGGAGGTGCTCGGTGCCGATGTAATGGTGCCCGAGTGCCAGCGCCTCACGCAGCGACAGCTCCAGCGCCTTCTTGGCTCGTGGCGTGAACGGAACGTGGCCCGCCTGGTTTTCCTGGCCGTGGCCGATGATCTCCTCGACCGTCCGCCTAACGTCCTCCCGCGAGACGCCCAAAGACTCCAGCGCCCTGGCGGCGACGCCTTCCCCGTCGTAGAGCAGGCCGAGCAGGAGGTGCTCGGTGCCGAGGTAATTGTGGCGCAGCAGCCGGGCTTCCTCCTGGGCGAGCTGGACGACCCGCCTGGCCCGATCAGTGAACCGCTGGAACATGCCCCTCGGCTGCTTCCGCATGGTCGCTCTTCTGAGCCTCTCAGCAAGTGGCGCTGGTCGTGGTCGCATCGGTGCCTCCTTCGCCTGGGGCGCGGGACGGCCGCCAGCCCGCAGCCGTGGTGCCAGCCAGTCCGCGGCGTCCTTGGTGCCCAGCGTTCCGGCCGCGAGCCCGGCCACCACATCCCTGACCTGTCGGGGCGGGCCCAGGTCCACCTCCCAGCCATTGAGGGCCAGGAACTGCAGCATGGCCGCCAGCGCGACCTGCTGGTTCTCCCGCGGCAGCGGCCGCTGCCGCACGAGCTCATGCAGCAGCGCGGCGGCCTGGCTGGCCGGGTCGGCTGGTCCGCTGCCCGGCCGCGCCTGGGTCAGAGCATGCCCAGCGACGGCGGGGTCGAGCATGTCGAGAACCTCGCCGGTGGGCAGGCCGAGCATGCGGCTGGCGATGAGAACCAGGTCGGCGACCTCCAGCTCGATCACTGCTGGTCGTCTCGCAGCAGCTCGAATGCCTCCCGGTGGCGGGCGAGGTTGTCCTCCAGCAGCCGCAGGAACCGCTGGTCACCACGGCGCTGCTCGACCAGCGTGGCGATGGCCTCGCGCACAACGTCAGAGACCGAGCGGCCCTCTACCTCGGCTACCGTCTCCAGGCGCCCGGCCAGCCCGGGGTCGAGTCGCAGCAGCAGGTTCTTGGTGCTCTCTGGCTTCATCGGCATCGTGATATCAAGATATCACCATGCCAGGCGGGCCTGATAGCAGCTGGCCACCGACCCGTCGTCGTTCTCGCCTGGAGAATATGGTTCGGTAGGCCGACCGCATGGCTGCTCGGCGTTGAGTTCAGTGGCGATATCGAGGGGAGTTCCCTTATGGACGTTCAAGGCGTCTTGGGACTGTGGTGAGGCCTCGTTTCGAGGTCTGCGTGGAGTCTGCCGACGGCGTCCTCGCAGCGCTCGGCGCCAGAGCCGACCGGATAGAGCTCTGTGCGAACCTCGAGGCCGGCGGGATCACGCCGTCAGCGGGCCTCATCCGATGGGCGGTCGAGACCGCATCACGCCAGATGGCCGTGCACGTGCTCATCCGCCCACGCGGAGGCGGCTTCGCCTACTCGGCCGCCGAAGAAGACGTGATGTCCCGCGACATCCTCTCCGCCAAAGCAGCAGGCGCAGACGGGGTGGTGGTAGGTGCGCTCACCTCATCTGGTGCCGTAGACGCTGAGCTGACCACGCGCCTGATCTCGCTGGCGCGACCACTCAGTGTGATGTTCCACCGTGCGTTTGATGAAGCCGCCGACCCGTCGGCTTCCTTCGATGCCGTGCTGGCGCTCGGTGTGGACAGGCTGCTCACCTCCGGCGGTGCCCCCACGGCGATCGAGGGAGTGGAGCTGATCGAGTCACTGGTGGCCCGTTCGGGGGGACGAGTGGAGGTCATGGCCGGCGGCGGTGTAACCGAACACACCGCCGCTGAGATCATGCGGCGCACCGGCGTGCGGGAACTGCACTTCTCCGCCCGTGCCTCCGCCCCAGAACTGCCGCTGGCCGAGCGCATCGCTCGCATCATAACCGCGGCGGGCTGACAGTCGTCCGCAACGATGAAGCATGGAGCGTGATTGCAGTGAGGCAAGAGGGGCGAGCTACGGGGAGGGAAGAGCGCCTACTCAGCGGGCCTTGAGCCCCCCGCCAGATGGTGGACGCTGACGGCGGGTTCTCGTGCTGGCGGGCGGTCAACCTCATCTCGTCTGCTGATTGATTTGCGCGAGCCGGGCCCTTACCTGGTCTCCTAGTTCGCTCAGCAGGTCGAGCTGTTCGGGCGTGGCATGGTCGATCAGCACGTTGCGCACGTCAGCCAGGTGGAGCGGGGCAGCCTTCTCGATCAGGGCGCGGCCCCTGCCGGTGATGACCACGACGGCGCCTCGCTGGTCGGTTGCGCAGCGCTCGCGGCGGGTCAGACCCCGGTTCTGCATGCGGGTCAGGTGCTGCGACAGGCGGCCTTTCTCCCAGCGCAGCCAGCTTGCGAGGGCAAACGACCGCAAGCGCCCCTCGGGCGCTTCGGACAGGTGGGCCAGTACCTGGTAGTCGGCCATGGACAGTCCGCTGTGGGCGCGCAGTTGCCGCTCGATGTACTCGGAAATGCCTGCCTGCATGGTCACGAGGCTGCGCCAGGCCCGCTGTTCGCGTTCGTCCAGCCATTGCGGTTCACCCATGCCGATCATGCTACCGCTTTGGTTGACATGTGAACCAGTTCGTGGTTACGGTTTGGTTCACATGTCAACCAAAAGGAAGCGAGCATAGATCATGAGCAGTATCAGCATCATCGGCTCGGGGAACATGGCCAGCGCCATTGGCGCCCGGGCGGTCAAGGGCGGCAACGCTGTCGAGGTGATAAGCCGCGACGCTCCCAAGGCCGAGGCCCTGGCCAGGGCGCTCGGCGGCGGCGTCACGGCGGGGAAGTTCGGCGCCGCCCCGGCCGGCGGCATCGTCATCCTGGCCGTGCCGTACGCCAGTGCCGTGCCGGTCGTCGCCCAGTACGGGGACGCACTGGCCGGCAAGGTCATCATCGACATCTCCAACACCTTCGACACCGACGCCACCGGGCTGGTCACCCCTCACGGCACTTCCGCCGCGCAGGAGATCGCCAAGGCCGCCCCCGCGAGCGCGCACGTCGTGAAGGCGTTCAACACCGTCTTCGGCCACGTCCTGGCCCAGGGCCGTGACATGGACGCGCTCATCGCCGGCGACGACGCGCGGGCAAAGGCGAGCGTGTCAGCGTTCATCAAGAGCCTCGGGCTGCGCCCGCTGGATACCGGTGGCCTGGAGATGGCGTACTGGCTGGAAGGGGCGGCCCTGCTGCTGATGGGCCTGGCCCGTCACGGCGTGGGGAACTTCGATTTCACCCTCGGCGTCAGCCCCGGCTGAGCTCACCGCGGCATCCCGGTGCGCTCGATGAACAGGGCTGAACGTCGTCGGGTTAGCTCCGGGCGCCGATGCCGACCTTGGCCCTAGCGGCAGCCACAAAAGCTCACGGGGCAGGTGGCGAGGTCATGCCGCGGGCTCAGAACAGCGTGATCCGGTTGGATGGCCTCATGGAGACCGATGAGGCGGCCGCACTGCTTCCGAGGACGTACGAACTGGTCATCGAGAATCGGGTGGTGAACTACTGCCTGTACGGCCCGCAGGACGGGACACCGGTCATCTCTCACAACGGATCACCGAGCACGCGGTGGAAGAGGCCGAACATCGTCTCGGCGATCGAACGCTCCGGCGTGCGGATGCTGGTGCACGATCGCCCTGGCTACGGTGGTTCGACGCGTCAGGTCGGACGACGCGTGGCGGACGCCGCCGAGGATGCGCGCAGGCTCGCGGACGCGCTCGGCTGGGAGCGATTCGCGGTTCACGGGCACTCCGGAGGCGGTCCCTATGCGCTGGCCTGCGCCGCGCTGCTGCCCGAACGGGTCACGCGGTGCGCCGTCGGGGCAGCGACGGCGCCCCCGCATGCGGAGGGCGTGGATTTCTTCGGGCGGCTCGATCCCAGCCGGGGGCAGACGTTCCGCCTGACACTCGAGGGCGAGGAGAAGCTGCGGCCGTTCATGGCGGAGGGTGCGGCGAGCATCATGGCGAAGATCGCCGCAGGAGGCCCCGAAATGCTGCCCGAGCCCGGTGAACCCGCACCACCCGAGCCGACGCGGGCGATCGACGACCCCGCGGCCATGGCCCGGCTCCGCGCGACCTTCGCAGATAGCCTCGACGGATGGATCGACGACCAGTTCGCCGCCATCCACCCCTGGGGATTCGACGTAACCGAGATCACTAAACCAGTCGGGGTCTGGCACGGCTCACACGACACCCGCATGCCACGCGCCCACTCCGATTGGCTGACCGCCCACATCCCCACAGCCAAACGCTTCGACTACGAAGGCTGGCACGTACCAAGCGACGAAGTCTTCGGCGAGATCTTCACCTGGCTTCGCGGATAACATGCGCGGCCACGGTCCACCTGGGAGGGCGCAGCTCTCGCACCGGAGCCGGTCACGGCATGTCGCATCGCCGCTAGCCGGATGTAACTCAAGAACCTGGGCGGCAGTCAGGCCAGGTTGAACATCCCGGCCTTGACCCTGCTAGTGAACGCCTGCCATTGCCCGGGGCCAAGCATCAGCACCGGACCGCCGGGGTCCTTCGAGTCGCGGACGCCGACAACGTAGCTGGGCAGCTGACTGTCAGCCTTGACCGCCGTGACCTCGACACAACTGCCGTTCTGCGAACTCCGGATGCTCTTACGCCAGGCGGCGTGAGAGAAGTCCATCGCGAGACACCCGCACTTCCTTCACCTGCCCGGGTCAGGAGGACTCCCCGAGCAAGTGCTCTATCAGGTCACGTGACTCATCCGGGCCGAGCGCCCGTGCACGAAGGTGATCGAACAGCTCCGCGTACGCCCCGACGTCTGATGGGTCCTCCAGGTAGATGCTACCCCGGCGGTACTGCACGTAGACGATGTCGGGATCGGCGGGATCGGGGAAGCGGAGGATCTCGAACGCACCGTCCATCGCCGGATGCGCGCCACCCGCGTACGTGAGCACCTGCAGGACAACCTTGTGGGAGCGGGAGACCTCGATGAGGTGACGAAGTTGGTCTTTCATCGTGTCCGGGCCGCCAACCTGACGACGGAGCGCGGCCTCGTTCAGCACGACCCACATTTTGGGGCCGTCATCGCCAGTGAAGAACTGCTCTTGGCGCTTCATCCGCAATGACACGCGGCGGTCAAGCTCCTCTTCGGTGGGAACGTCCACGTCAGCGAGCATGAGCGCGCGGATGTAGCCCTCTGTCTGCAGCCGACCGTCAACGAGTTCGGGTTGGTACGAACGGATCTCCGAGACCTCGCCCTCGACCCCGACGTAGACCTCGAACCAGGGCGGGATGGTTCCGGAGTACTGGTGCCACCAGCCACGTTTGCGGGCCTCGCTGCACAGTGTCAGCAAGATCTCACGCCGTTCCCCGGTGATGCCGTAACACTCCAGCATCCGGGCGGTGTCGGCCAGCCGCGGGGCGCTCTGCGCGCTCTCGATGCGGGTGATCGTCACGGGAGAGCAGCCGACGAACTCGGACACCTGCTCGCGGGTCTTGCCGGACTCCTTGCGCAGTTGCCGCAGCTCAGCCGCCAGTCGGCGGCGGCGGACGGTGGGACTGGACCGCATCGGCACTCAAAACCCTCCCTGTTACAAGCTAAATTGAACTAGTTCAATTGAACTTCTTTATATCAGTATTCGCCAGGATGACACTAGGAGTATAGCAACAGTCACCCGGCGTGAGCCGCACATCAGCATGGAGAACGACGTATGCCAGCCCACGACACCACCGCCGACACCCGCGCCGAACGAGCCGACCTGGAGAACCTCGGCGCCGATCTGTCCGCCCTCGGCTGCAAGACCATCCTCACCACCGGCGAGGGCCGCCAGCCCCGCCTCGACGTGCTCAACCCGCTCGCTCCCACCATCTGCCAGCACGTCCACGCCCAAGCCGACTACTTCTTCTGGCCCACCGCCGAACCGATCGCACCCCGCACCGCTATCCCCTCCGCGACCAGCCTCATCGCGAGCGCCCTGGCCATCGCTCCCAGCCGGAGCGCATCCCGCACACCTGGAAGGACCCCGGCCGCATGACCGAACCGTCCCGGCCCGCCCGCACCCCAGACAAGATCCGGGCCACCGCTGCCGCGCTGCTCGAGGGCTCGGGGCTGCACATCGAGCAGCGCCGCCGGGAACTGATCGTCACTAACCCCCGGGACCCCGAGACGGGCCAGGTCTGCATCACCCTCGACGACGCCCACGTCATCTGGGAACGCACCCGGACCAGCTACTGGGGCCACCTCGAAGGCGTCACGTGCCACGACCTGGACACCCCGACCGTCCAGGTGAACCAGATCATCCAGGCCCTCACCAGCCGCATGTAGCGACGCTCCGCCTTGCGGACTGCCCGAGGGATCACCTGACCAGCGCTGAACGCTTTGCCCTCCCGGTTGGCAAGTGCTGGATGTAAGCCAACCTATAGATGAGGAGGGCCATGACATCTGATCCGGATGATGCAGAGTTGATCGCCCGGTCTCTCGACGGAGATGAAGACGCGTTCGTCGAGGTGGTCCGGCGTCACGAGGCAGCGGTGGGGGCCTACCTCGCGCGACGGGCCGGCCGGGAACTGGCCGAGGACCTGCTCGGCGAGGTGTGGGTGGCGGCGCTCACCTCCCGGGCGACCTACGACCGCTCGTTTCCCGACGCCCGCCCGTGGCTGTTCGGCGTCGCGCACAACACGCTCCGCCGGCACTGGCGATCCCGCCCCGCCGAGGAACCGGTAGCGGACATGACCGGCATGGCGTCCGGGTGGGACCCGTGGACCGCCGTGGACAACCGTGTCGACGCCGAGTCGGTGCTGCGGCACGCCCTGGCGCTGCTCCGGCCGCAGCAGCGGGAGATCCTGACGCTGGTCGTGTGGGAAGACCTGACCGTCGCAGACGCCGGGCGGGCGCTCGGCCTGCCGCCGGGAACGGCGCGCCGCTGTCTGCACGAGGCGCGGATGGCGCTGCGGAAGGCGCCGGGGATGGCCGCGCTGCTGACCGACCTGAACTTGATTAAGGAGGCCAACTGATGGTGGATGAGATGGACCTGCTGAGCGACATGAAGGCCGCCGACCCGATGCGGCCGCGCGCCTTCGAGGAGGCCAGGGCCGTGCTGCAGGCGGCGATGGCCGTTGACGGGGCGCCCGAGACGAAGACCGCAGCCCGGCGGCAAGCCCGCTGGGGGATGCGCCGCACGGCCGGCTTCGGCGCCGCCACCGTGGGTGCGGCGGCCGTGGCCGTGGCCCTGGTCGTCACGCTGACACCGGCGCCCAGCCACAATGCGGTGGCAACGGGCAAGCCGCCCGTGCAGGGAGCGCCGGCCACGGCGAACCCGGTCCTGACCCAGCTGGCCGCGGACATCACGGCCCGGCCGGCCAAGCTGCCGGGCAACGCGACGCTGGAGATCCGCAACCAGTCACCGGCCAGCGACAAGCTCGGTGCCAACGGCGTCGACCTGTACACCGACAACGGCACCTACTACTGGGGCTATAGCAGAGCGAACCTGCGGCAGGCGATCGCCCAGGGTCAGGACGACGGCCAAGGCCAGTTCAAGCGAGCCATGGCGGCTGCAGTCATCGCCGCGAAGGGCGACGTCAGCACCGCGCGGGCACGGATGGCCGTAGCCAACATCATCCCGGGCACGAACCCGTACCCGGGCGCCAAGCGGATCGAGATCCAGAAGCTCAAGGCCTACGACAAGGAGCACGGCAAGAAGTACACGCCGCCGAAGCCGCTGACTCCCGCGCAGAAGAAGCAGCAGACCGACAACTTCATCTGGATGAACGCCACCGACGCACTCACCGCGGCGCCGGGAAACACCCAGGTCCGGGCCGGTGTGCTCGACATCATGGCGACTATGCCGAACGTCAAGGTCACGCACACCAGCACCGCCGGCCAGCCCACCCTCACGCTGGCTGACAGCTGGCCGCTGCTGGACAAGAACCTGGTGGAGTCGCTGGTCATCGACGCCAGCACGGGCTCTCCTGTCGCCTTGTTCAACCGTCAGCCAGGCCAGCCGCTTAACGCGACCTACTACCACGACTCCCGGGTGACGCTGGCCAGCGTCAAATCCGGCAAGTTCTGACCCGGCACCAGCAAGATCGTGTGGGCCGCCCGGTTACCGGGCGGCCCACACGTCCATGACGTTCATCATCTCCAGCTGGCGACATCGGCTTGTACCGGCCGCGGAGGCGAAAGCCAAGACTGCTGGTGTTCCCCGGCAACCCGCCGGGACAGCGACCGGAGGGCGATACGAATGACTACAGACACCACCCAGTGGCACCAGTGGCTGCCGGAGCGCGCCGCGGACGTCAAGACCGGCAAGCTGAGCGTGTCCACCCTGGTCACGCTCGATGGCGTCATCCAGGACCCCGGCGGATTCGGCGAGATCGAGGCCGGCGGCTGGGGCAACCCGTACTTCACCGAGGACGGCCAGCAGGACGCGTACGAGCACCTGCTGGCCAGCGACTATTTCCTCTGCGCGCGCGTCACCTATGAGCTGCTGTCGAGGACGTGGGGCAGCATCAAGGGCGGGGCCTACCTCCACCGGATGAACAGCATTCCCAAGCTCGTCGCCTCCCGGACGCTGACCGGGCCGCTGGACTGGAACGCCACCCTGATCACCGGCGATATCGCCGGCGAGATCAGCAAACTGAAGCACGAGCAGGGCCGGGATATCGAGATGTACGGCAGCGCCACGCTCATGCAGACGCTGATGGAACACGACCTGATCGACGAGTACCGGATCTGGGTCCACCCGGGAAGCGCTGGACACCTATCGCCTGTCCAACCGGCTCTGGACCTACATCAGCCCGGCCGAATACGTCTTCCCGGTGAACGCACCGGACGGTTCCGGCTCGGAGGTGATCAGCCGGTGATGGATGGGAATGGCGAAAGCCGCATCTCCTACGAGGATCTCGCGGTCGCGGTCATCGACGAGGCCGAGCTGCCCAGGCGCGTACAGCGCCCGTTCACCCTCGGGTACTAGGAACCGTCTTCGCGGGCCAGGCGCTTGCGCAGGCAGATGATCAGGACGACGAGCACTACCGCGATGACCGCTGGCGCTATCGTGCCGACCCAGTCGAAGCCCGGGTTGGCCGGGAATCCTTTGGGGACTGCCATACCGTGGCGGGCCGCCCATTCCCGGATGAGCTTCTGCTGCTCCGGGCTCGGGCCGTGGTTCACGGCGGCGCCCACAGCGAGCACGCTGCAGCACATCGCGGTGATGGCGGCGGCGAAGGCGGTCCGGCTGGCGAAGACGTGAGTGGCCGCGACCGGGGCAGCGACGCGGACCGCGGGAGGAGTCACCGGCGGCAGGTCGGCGAGCAGGGCGGTCAGTTCCAGCCCGGTGCGGGAGGCCAGCGCCTGCGCGGACCGCTCGTCGAATTCATCGGCCGTGATCCGGCCGTCCCGGAGGGCTTCGTGCAGCTCAGCCAGGGCCCGGTCGCGGTCTGCATCGGACAGCCGGATGTCACCGGAGGGGTAGTTCCAGCCGGATCTTTCCATGGTCCCTTCTCCTTAGGCGCCGAACTCAACGTAACCCGGCGGGCCACGGATGTCACAGCCCTGGGTGGTCCCTTGTCTTCAAGGGGGAATGCACCACAGGGAGGAAAGATCATGCGAGTCTTCGTCACGGGAGCGACCGGGGCGCTGGGACGGCACCTGGTGCCCGCGCTGGTCGCGGCGGGCCACGAGGTGACCGCCGCCACCAGGACACCCGGCAAAGCCGGGCAGCTGCGCGCGGCAGGCGCGGAGCCGGCCGTCGTCGACGGGCTGGACCGGGATGCGGTGATGGCGGCCGTGCTGGCCGCCGGGCCGGAGGTGATCATGCATCAGATGACCGCGCTGGCCGACATGCGCAGCCTGCGTAACGTGGACCGGGTGTTCGCCACCACTAACGAACTGCGCACCCGGGGCACCGACAACCTGCTGGCGGCCGCGGAGCGGGCGGGCACCCGCCGGGTCATCGCACAGAGCTACGTCAGCGTGAACGAGCGGGCCGGCGGCCCGGTGAAGACCGAGGACGACCCGCTCGACACCCACCCGATCGCGTCCTCCGGGCAGACGCTGGCGGCGATCAAGCACGTGGAGAAGACCGTGCCGCCCGGCGCGCCGGAGGGGATCGTGCTGCGGTTCGGCAGCTTCTACGGGCCGGGGGCGTCGGAGTTCATGCTGGACATCCTGCGGAAGCGGCAGATGCCGGTGATCGGCGGCGGGACCGGGGTCTGGTCGTTCATCGAGGTCACCGACGCCGCGGCGGCGACGCTGGCCGCCGTCGAGCACGGTGAGCCCGGCGTGTACAACATCGTGGACAGCGACCCGGCGCCGGTCGCGGAATGGCTGCCGTACCTGGCCGGCGTGCTGGGCGCGAAGCCGCCGATGCGCATGCCGGCCTGGCTCGGGCGGCTGCTCGCCGGGGAGTTCGTCGTGGCGCAGATGACCGAGGCGCGCGGCTCCTCGAACGAGAAGGCCAAAAAGGAGCTCGGCTGGGAGCCGCGCTTCGCGAGCTGGCGGGAGGGGTTCCGTGCCTGGATCAACGGGTGAGCCGACCGAGGCCGGTTACCGGCCGCTGTTGTTCTCCATCGGCTACGGGATGACCGGCTCCGTCGGTGACGCCGAGGACCTGGTGCAGGACGCGTTCCTCGGCATGACCAGGGCGCGCCAGGCCGGCACCGCGATCGACGACCCGAAGGCCTACCTGACCACGGCGGTGACCCGGCTCGGCATCAACTACCTGCGGTCGGCGCGGGTGCGGCGGGAGACCTACGTGGGTGACTGGCTGCCCGAGCCGGTCGTCGTGCCGGCCGGCACCCCGGGACCGGCCGGCACGCCGGGGCCCGCCGAACACGCCGAGCTGGCCGACTCGCTGTCGATGGCGTTCCTCGTGCTGCTGGAGGCGCTCTCGCCGGTGGAGCGGGCGGTATTCATGCTGCGCGAGGTGTTCGGTTACGGCTACCCGGACGTGGCGCGGATCACCGGCAAGACCGAGGTGAACTGCCGGCAGATCTTCGCCCGCGCCAGGCAGCGCATCGCGGCCGGCGGGCCGGCCCGGGACAGCATGCCGCCCGCGGCGCGGCGCGCGGAGGGCGAGGAGTTCGCCCGCCGGTTCTTCGAGGCCACCGCGGGCGGCGACATGGAGGCGCTGCTCGGCATGCTGGCGCCGGACGTCGTGTTCCACGGCGACGGCGGCGGCAAGGCGCAGGCGATCGGGAAGCCGATGGCCGGGGCGCAGGGTGTCGGGCGGCTGCTCATCGGGATATTCCGCCGGGGCCGGACCCTCAACGGCTTCGTGCGGCTGGCCTGGGTCAACGGCCAGCCGGGCGCGGTGGCCTACGACGCCGGCGGCCGCGTGGTCAGCGTGATCGAGCTCGACGTCGCCGACGGCGCCGTCCAGGCGATCCACTCCGTGGTCAACCCCGACAAGCTCGGCCATCTCGGCCCGGTCTCCGACGTGGCGCTCCTCCCGGAGAAGGACTGATCCCGGCTTCTAGGATCGGTGACATGCGGGACACGGTTTCGGCGGACCACGGGTGGCGGGTGACCAGCGGCCAGCACGATCCGGCCACGGTCGGGCGGCTGCTCGACCTGCTGCCCAGCTGGTTCGGCATCGAGGCGGCGGTGGCCGGCTACGTCGAGGCGGCCAACCGGCTGCCCACCTACCTGGCCCGGTCCACCGACCCGGCGGCGCGGGACGAGCCACCGGCCGGGGTGCGGCATTTCCCGCACGCGGCCGAGATCCACCTGATGGCGGTGGACCCGGCCCGGCGCCGGCAGGGCGCCGGCCGCGCCCTGGTGGCCGCGCTCGAAGCCGACCTGGCCGCCGACGGCGTCCGTTTCCTGCAGGTCAAGACGCTGGGACCGTCCAGCCCCGACGAAGGCTACGCGCGCACCCGCCGGTTCTACGCCGGCGTCGGGTTCGAGCCGCTCGAGGAGATCCCCGACCTGTGGCCGGGCAACCCCTGCATCATCATGATCAAGACACTGGGCTGACCGGCCACCCCCCGGCGCGCTCCGCGGCAGCTGGCTGATTTGCCTGGACGGCTGCGCCTCGCCCTTCCCGCGAAGCCCCAGCCCGGGCGGGATCAGATCATGCGCTTGCGGATCTGGCCGGCCTGCACGATGGCCAGCAGCCTGTCCTGCCGTTCCAGCACCGAGATGTCGGCCAGCGGGTCGCCGTCGACCAGCAGCAGGTCCGCCTGCTTGCCGGGTTCGAGGGTGCCCACCCGGGCGGCGATGCCGAGCAGTTCGGCGTTGGTTCTGGTGGTGGCGATCAGCGTGTCGTGCGGGCCGAGCACCGACGCCTTGATGGCCAGCTCGCGGGTCTTGTGCCGGGCCAGCGGGCCGAGCAGGTCCGAGCCGGAGCCGATCCGGACGCCGGCCCGCTGGGCGATGCGCAGGCCTTCCAGCCCGCGGCCGAGCACGCCGTCCAGCTTGGCCAGCTGATCGGCGGACAGGCCCTGCTCGCGGCCCTCCTCGTGCAGCTTCTCGTAGGTGACGAAGGTCGGCACGAGGAAGGTGCCACGGCCGGCCATCAGCCTGGCGGTGGGCTCGTCCAGCAGGTTGCCGTGCTCGATGGACCGCACCCCGGCCTGGACCGCGCTGGTGATCGCGGCCGGGGTGTAGGCGTGCGCCAGCACGTAGGTCCCGGCCGCCCCAGCCTCGGCGACGATCGCGCGCAGCTCGTCCGGCTGGTACTGCACCGACTCCAGCGCGTCGGTGGGTGAGGCGACCCCGCCGCCGGCCATCACCTTGATCGCGTCCGCGCCGCGCCGCAGCTGGATCCGGGCCGCCCGCCGCACCCCGTCCACGCCGTCGGCGATGTTGGGCAGCATGCCGATCGCGGCGCCGCAGCCGCACGGCTCGCCGTCTTCGGCCAGCGTCCGCGAGTCGCCGTGCCCGCCGCTCTGGCTGAGCGGGTGGCCGCTGACGAACATGGCCGGCCCGGGGATGAGCCCGCGGCGGACGGCTTCCTTCATCCCCCAGTCGGCGCCGCCGGCGTCCCGGATCGTGGTGTAGCCCTGGTCCAGGGTCTGCTTGATCATCCCGGCGATGGCGTAGGCCATCAGGCTCGTGGTGTACTCGCGGCGCTGCCGGGCGATGTTCACGTCCAGCGAGCTGACGTGCACGTGCGCGTCGATGAGCCCGGGCATCAGGGTGCGCCCGGGGCAGTCGAGCACCTCGCCCGCCGCCACGTGCGCGGCCCGTGCGCCGGTCAGCACGTCCTTGATGACGTCGCCCTCGACGACCACGGTCGCGTCCTCGGCGGGCTCCTCGCCGGTGCAGGGCAGCACGGTGACGTGGCGGAACGTGATCATGGCCTGCTCCGCCGGCCGCCCGTCTGCCAGGCCCGCCGGCGGCCCGTCAGCCACGGGCGAGGATCTCGCCGTGCACGACGGCGAACCAGCCGTCGTCGGCCGCCGCCCATTCGCGCCAGCCCGCCGCCATCCGGTCCAGGTCCTGCCGGGTGGCCAGGCCGTGCGCGAGCGCCCGCTCGGCCAGGGTGGAGTGGGTGACCCGCTCGCTCCACGTCCCGCCCCACCAGTCGCGTTCGGCGGGGGTGGCGAAGCACCAGGCGGAAGCGGTGCTGGTCACGTCGGTGAAGCCGGCCTGCAGCGCCCAGGACCGCAGCCGCCGGCCCGCGTCCGGCTCGCCGCCGTTGGCCCGGGCCACCCGCCGGTACAGGTCGAGCCAGTCGTCCAGCGCCGGGACGTCCGGGTACCAGGTCATCGCCGCATAGTCGGCGTCGCGCGCGGCGACCACCCCGCCGGGCGCGCAGACCCGGCGCATCTCGCGCAGCGCCTGCACCGGGTCGCCCAGGTGCTGCAGCACCTGGTGGGCGTGCACGACGTCGAACACGCCGTCCGCGCCGCCGAGCGCGTGCACGTCCGCCACCGCGAACGCCACGTTGGCCAGCCCGCGCTCCGCCGCGGTGCGCCGCGCCTCGGCCAGCGACCCGGCGGCCGCGTCCACGGCGGTCACCTGGCCGGGTGCCACCAGCGCGGCGAGGTCGGCGGTGATCGTGCCCGGGCCGCAGCCCACGTCGAGCAGCGACATGCCGGGGCGGAGCAGGCCGGTCAGGTAGCCGGCCGAGTTCTCCGCGGTGCGCTGCCGGTGTGAGCGCATGACCGAGTCGTGCGTCCCGTGCGTGTAGACGACCCTGGGCCCGGCCATGAGATCACTCCTTCGTCGCGGCGCCGGCCCCGGGGCAGGCGTGGCGGCCGGTCAGGGCAGCCAGGTGTCGTGGTGTTCGTGGGCCGACTGCAGCTCCGCGTCGGTCAGCGCCGAATCCCGCACCGGCGTGACGAGGGACCAGTGCTTGCCGACCGGGCAGTACTGGATCCTGGCCACCCCGAGATCCACCGCCTTGAGCTTGACCCCCGGAATCCAGATCGTGGTGTACAGGTGCCCCTGACGGCACCGCACCACGACCTTGCCGCCCATGTTGTAGCCGAGAAGCCGCCCGGCGATGGTCCCGCCGCCGATCAGCCCCACGCCTATCAGGAGCGGGCGGTATCGCTTGTTCATTGGGACATTGTGCCGCAGCGGCTGACCTGCGCCGCAGGCCGGTGCCGGCACGTAGGTGGCGAGAACCCTTGCACACGTGTGGCTAATGGCGAGTAAGTTACATCCTGATGCAAACCAGGATGAGGGGGGATGCCGGGGTTTGCCGCCTACAGGAGGTGCAGCTTGCCCGTCGATGACACGCCGGTCCCTGCTGGACAGGATATGCGGTGGCGCGAAGAGCCTCGCAGGCCCGGTCCCTGGCGTGACTACCTTGACGATCCCGCGAACCTGGACTACTCCGCCGACTACCCGCCCGGTCCCGACCCCCGGGACGGCCGGCCCGGCTACGCCCCGCCGGCCGGCCCCCGGGCCTACCGGCTGAGGTACGGCGACCGCGCGCCCGGTTCTGACTACGCGCCTGGTTCTGGCGTCGCCGGCTACCGGCCCGGGGATGCCGGCTACACACCTGGCCCTGGTGCCCGCGGCCACTGGCCCGGGGACGTCGGCTACGCACCGGCTGCTGGCTACGGCGGCCACCGGCCAGGCGGTAGCTACCGCGACAGCGGCTACGCCGCCGGGCCGCCCTGGGCCGAGCAGCCGCGTCCGCTCGCGCCGGGACGGCACGCCGTCCGGCGCGGCGCGCCCCGCCGCGCCGTCCAGGATCCGCCCCGCGCCGCGGCCGTGGCCGCACCCGGGCTCACCCAGCGGATGCGGGCCGCAGCCAGGAACCACACCGGCGCCGCCGCGCTGACCGCGGCGGCGATCGTGGGCACCGGCGTCGGCGCGGGCATGTTCGGCTTCGCCCCGTTCACCGCGCCCGCGGCCACGTCGGCCGGCGCGACCGCCGCGATGCCTGCCGCCGCGCCGCCGGTGGTGTCGATGGCCGGGTCCTCCACACCCGTTCAGCAGCACACCGCGTACGTGGGCAAGCACCGCGGGCCGCGGCCGCAGCCGACCGCGCAGAGCACCCAGCAGTTGAACGGCGCCAGCGCGGCGGCATCGCCGGGCTCGGCAAGCGGTGGCTCGTCGCCCGCGGGCTCCTCCGCGCCAGCACCAGCCCCGCAGGCGTCCGCCTCGTCCACCCCCCGGGCGTCCAGCGGCGGCGGCGGCTCCGGCAGCCAGCCCGGCACCGGCACCGGCGGTGGTGGCGGTTCCGGCAGCGGCGGCGGCTCGGGCAGCGGGCAGAGCGGCGGCGGGCACAGCGGCAGCGGCGGCCTGCTCGGCGACGTCACCGGCCTGCTGGGCGGCCTGGGTCTCTAACGGGTCCGGTGCGGACACCCCGGCTCCAGGCAACCTTCGAGGCCACACTGGGCGATTTCCGGCACGGTGTTTGCAGCACGGTGTCAGCAGCACGGTGCCGGATTCGCCCAAGGCAGACCGGAATTCGCCCAGGGCAGAACGATGTGCCCGGCAGGCCTGGGGTAACGCTCCTAGGCTGGAAGGGTGAGCAGCCAGACTCCGGATCGCGCCCAGGTCATCCCGTTGCGCCCGGCCATGGCGCCGGCTCCGCCCGCCACCGTGCAGCGGCCCACGGCCGAACACGTAGGTCCCGCACGCCCCGGCACCTTCCACGGCCGGGCCGCGGTGCCCGGCAGGCGGCCGGCTCCCGTCCGGCAGGTCACGGAGCAGCCGCCGGCACCGGCCAGGGAACCGGCGCGGGAGCCGCTGTGGCGGCACGTGGTCGGTGATGTGCTGCGCCGCGAACGCCTCGACCAGGAGCTGCGGCTGAAGGACGTAGCCGAAGCAGCCCGGATCTCGATGCCCTACCTGTCCGAGATCGAGCGCGGCCGCAAGGAAGCCTCTTCTGAGGTCCTCGCGGCCGCGGCCCGCGCGCTCGGCCTGGGCCTGGCCGGCCTGCTCGAACTGGCGCAGGCCGACCTGGCCCGGTTCGCACCGGCCCGCCGCGCCACGGCCGCCCACCCGGTCCACCGGGACGAGGAGCCTGGCGCCGCCCAGGCCGTGCCCGCGGCCCCGGACGACCCGGCGGGCGACGACAGGGCCGAAGACGACAGGGCCGCCCCGGCCGGGCGGCTCGGCACCCGGCAGGCCGAGGCGTGGCTGGCCCAGCCGCTGGAGCAGATCAGCCCGCCGCAGCCGGGCCGGACCGGCCCGCCCCAGGTGCAGATGAGCCTCGCCGCTTGAGCGCCGCCCGCCGGGCCAGCCTGGGCATCGGCCCGGCCGGGCAGCCTCTGCCGGGCGGCCTGTGGCATCGCCCGGCCGGACAGCCTGTGGCGTCGGCGTCGGCGACGGCGACGGCGACGGCCCGGCCCCGGGTCAGTCCGCCGCAGGGCGTTTGCTGATCACCTCGTCGGCGAGCCCGTAGGCCACTGCCTCATGCGCGGTGAACACCTTGTCCCGGTCCATGTCCGCGCGCAGCGTAGCGATGTCGTGCCGGGTGTGCCGGGCCAGCACCTCCTCGACCTGGCCGCGGACCCGGACCATCTCCTGGGCGTGCAGGCTGAGGTCGGACACCATGCCCTGCTGCACGCCGCTGGCCGGCTGGCCGAGCAGCACCCGGGCGTGCTCGAGGATGTACCGCTTCCCGGCGTCCCCGCCGGCCAGCAGCACCGCCGCGGTCGAGGCCGCCTGGCCGACGCAGAACGTCGAGACCGGCGCGGCGACGAACGTCATTGTGTCGTAGATCGCCATCAGCGAGGTGAACGAGCCGCCCGGCGAGTTGAGGTAGATCGAGATCTCCCGGTCCGGGTTCGACCAGTCCAGGTGCAGCAGCTGGGCGATGACCACGTTGGCCACGCCGTCGTCGATCTCGGTGCCCAGGAAGATGATCCGCTCGGACAGCAGGCTGCTGTAGATGTCGTAGGCCCGCTCGCCCATCGGGGTGCGCTCGACGACCGTCGGGATCGTGTACTGCCCCATGTCAGTGCCCCATTCGCCGTTGTGACACGGCCGGCCGCACGTCATCCAGGGACTCGACGACGCGGTCGATCATGCCGTATTCCTTGGCCTGCTCGGCGGAGAACCAGCGGTCCCTGTCGCCGTCGCGGGAGACCGTCTCCTGGCTCTGGCCGGTGTGCTCCGCGGTGATCCGCTCGATGGCCTTCTTCATGAACTCGTGGTTCTCCGCCTGGATGGCGATGTCGGCGGTGGTCCCGCCGACGCCGGCCGACGGCTGGTGCATCATGACCCGTGCGTTGGGCAGCGCGTAGCGCTTCCCCTTCGCACCCACGGTGAGCAGGAACTGCCCCATGCTGGCGGCGAAGCCCATGGCCAGCGTGGACACGTCGTTCGGGATCATCCGCATCGTGTCGTAGATGGCCAGCCCGGCGGTGACCAGGCCGCCCGGGCTGTTGATGCACAGGCTGATGTCGGCCCGCGGATCCCGCGCGGACAGCACGAGCAGCTGGGCGCAGATCCGGTTCGCGGAGACCTCGTCCACCTGGGTGCCGAGAAAGATGATCCGCTGGTCGAGCAGCTCCGCGGCCAGGTGGTCATCGAACCGGCTGGGGGGCGTGCCCTCGTTCTCAGCTCGTGGGCTGAGGTCCGGCTCCCCGCCGGTGGTGAGCAGTGCCATCGCGTCCTCCTCGTGGTGATGCGGCCGCTATCGCCGCGATCTCCACTGTCGGCCCGGTGGCGGGACGCCGGAGCCGGTCTTGCCTGGCAGCAGATTCGCTCAGGGCAGACCGGCGCCGTCAGTCGCGGCCGCCGCGGGCGGCAGCGGGCAGTCAGCGCAGGTGCCGCCGCCCGGGACGCGGTAGAACAGGCAGCAGGACCGGCGGAGGAACTCCAGGCCCGGGCCGGTCAGCTCGCCGGTACCGCGCAGCACGCCGGTGGCCAGCAGCGTTTGCGCCAGCACCCGTGCCCGCGGGCCCAGATCCGGGTGCGTGGCGGCGAGCAGCCGCAGCGCCGCGGTCATCGCCGCGGCGGCGTTGCCGTGCAGCAGCCCGGCGGCCATCTTCACCGGCAGGTGGGCGCGCAGCGGCTCCAGGTGGCAGCGCACCACCATCCGGTAGGCCAGCGCCGCCTGCGCGGCGGGGCCGGACGCCTGCCAGCCGCGCGGCTGGCGCAGGTTCAGCCGCAGCGACGGCGCGGCGCCGGACCGCAGATCGGTCAGGTCCGGCACGATGGCGTGCCGCAGCGCGCAATGCAGCACCGGCGACCACAGCCGGGCGGCGTAGCCGAGGTGCACCGTGGCCGCCACCACCCTGGGCTCGGTCACGCCGAGGCTGGCACCGGTCGCGGCGATCAGCCCGGCCAGCCCGGCCGAGTACAGCGCCGCGGCGGGTGCCCACTCCCGGCCGTCGTCCCCCACGCTCACTACGAAGAATGGCCCGGCGCCGGCCGCCTCGGCCAGTGCGGCCCGCACCGCGCCCGGGTCGGCGGCCTGGCCCGGGCCGGGCGCGCTCACCTGCCCGCTGCTTCCCCTCACCCGGCCGGCTGGCCGGGCTGCGCCGGGGCGGGGGAGGTCGAGCCACGGACGACGAGCTCCGGCTCGAACAGCAGCTCGTCAGGGTAGACCGAGACACCCTCCATCTGGCTGACGAGCAGCTCGACCGCCGCCTTGCCCATGGACTCGATCGGCTGGCGCACTGTGGTCAGCGGCGGGTCCGTGCAGTTCATGAACGCAGAGTCGTCATAGCCGACCACGGACACGTCCCTGGGCACGGCCAGCCCGGCACGGCGTACGGCGCGGATCGCGCCCAGGGCGAGCACGTCGCTGGCGCAGATGACGCCGGTGACGCCTTGCCGCAGCATCCGGCTGGTCGCGGCCTGGCCGCCCTCCAGCGAGAACAGCGTGTGCTCGACCGGGGCGGAATCGATGCCGGTCTCCTTGGCCAGCTCAGTGAAGGCCGCGATCTTGCGGCGCGACGGCACATGATCCTCTGGGCCGACAACCAGGCCGATACGCCGGTGGCCGAGCGAGGCCAGGTGCCGGAAGGCCTGCCCGGCGGCGATCACATCGTCGGTGGACACCCCGGGAAACTCCAGGTTCCCGACGGCCGCGTTGAGCAGCACCACCGGGATGCCGCGGCTGCGCAGCAGCCGGAAATGGTCGTGCGGCGCGGATATCTCGGCGTGGTTCCCGCCGGCGAACAGCACCCCGGAGACCTGCTGGTCGATGAGCATGCTCACGTAGTCGGCCTCGGACAGCCCGGCGGCGGCGGCCGTGGTCCGGGTGCACAGCACCGGGGTGAAGCCACGCTGGGCCAGCGCGCCGCCGATCAGCTCGGCCAGTGCCGGGAAGATCGGATTCTGCAGCTCGGGCAGCACCAGGCCGATCAACCTGGCCCGCTCGCCGCGCAGCTGAGTAGGCCGCTCGTAGCCGAGCACGTCCAGGGCGGCCAGCACGGCCTCCCTGGTGCTCTCCGAGACGCCGGCCCGGCCGTTCAGTACCCGGCTCACGGTTGCCTCGCTGACCCCGACCTTCCTGGCCACGTCGGCGAGTCTCCGGGTGGGTGTGCGCGTCATGCCGCAACGATACGACACCTGCAGCAAACGCTTGCGTGCCGAGCCAGGGTTGTTCTCGCAGTTCTGTGGCGATGTGGCCGAGCAAACCCTGACTACCCGGACATCTCCGTTACTGAGTTGTATCTTTGCAGACTTTCATCAACATCTTGCAGCCTGGTGTTCTGCTAAGTATGTTGAGGCGCAAACGTGGCGGCGAGCCGCGGCCGGGCCGTGGGCCCAGGGCACGAAGGGACTGACCAATGAGCAGACAGCTGAACAGCGGGGCTGACTGTCGCGAGCCCGGCCGCGTCCGGCCGGCCGTGGCGGCCGCGGGGGTACGGCACCGGGGGGTCAGGCGGCATCGCGCCGCCGCGGTGACCGCCGCCCTGGGCCTGGCGGTCGCGGCCGCGGCCTGCTCGTCGGGCGGCGGCTCGGGCTCGCCGGGCGGCGGGCACGTCACGATCAGCATCGACTGCGCGCCGCCTGCCTCCGCGCCGGCCCAGCACAAGGAGTGGAACGAGGACGTCGCGGCGTTCCAGAAGCAGAACCCCAGTATCACCGTGAACAGCATTTACACCAGCCCGTGCGAGGTGCCAGCCACGTTCACCGCCAAGCTCAAGGCCGGCACCGAGCCCAACGTCTTCTACACCTACTTCACCGACCTGAACCAGGTGCTCGACGCCGGGCAGGCCGCCGACATCACCCCGTACGTGAACACCGGCACGGTCCCGGCACTGCACGACATCGTGCCGTCGGGGATGGCCGCGGTGACCGCGGGCAAGACGCTGTACGGCCTGCCGACGTCGAACTACACCCAGGGCCTGGTCATCAACCGGCAACTATTCCAGCGGGCCGGCCTGAACCCGGACCAGCCGCCCACCACCTGGGCCGCGGTGGAACGCGACGCCAAGGCGATCACGGCGCTCGGCAACGGCATCTACGGCTACGGGGACTACAGCGCCGGCAACAACGGCGGCTGGCACTTCTCCTCCGAGGTGGACGCCATGGGCGGCCACATGGTCAACGAGGCCAACAGCGGCGACACCGCCGCGTTCAATTCGCCGCAGGGCAGCGCCGTGCTGGCGGCGCTGCACACGCTGCGGTTTACCGACCACGCCATGAGCCCCACCCAGCAACTGGAGTGGGGGGCGCTGCAGAAGCAGATGGCCGCGGGCAAGCTCGGCATGTACATCGCCGCGCCTGACGACATCTACCAGGTCATCGTCCCGCAGGACGGGGGGCACATCAACGACTACGGGATGGGCCCGCTGCCCAGCGCGAGCGGCACCCCGGCGGGCTCGCTGTCCGGCGGCAGCGACTACATGTTCGCCAAGCGGGACACCCCGGCGCAGATCCGGGCCGGCATCAAGTTCATCAACTTCGAGGACCTCACGCCGGGCCGGGGCCAGTTCAACTTCGCCCGGCAGAAGACCGACGGCGTGCCGGTCGGCTTCCCCGAGCCGCAACTGTTCACCGGCGCCACCGGCCAGCGGTACCAGAAGCTGCTGAACGCGAGCGCGACCATCAACACGTCTTACTACTCGACGTTCCTGAACGCCCACGAGAAGCCGATGGGCGAGCCGGCCGACGCGCAGGCCGTGTACAAGACGCTCGATCCGGTCATGCTGTCCGTGCTGACCAGCCCGAACGTGAACATCAGCGGCCTGCTGTCCGGCGCGGCAAGCCAGGTGACCCAGATCCTGGCCGACAGCGGCCAGTAAGCCCGGGAGGGCCGATGGCGGGTGTCCTGGTCAGGCCGGACCAGGCGGGAAACGCGGCAGGCCGTCCCCGGGCGCGGGCCCGGGGCGGCCTGGGCCGCGCGGTCAGGCGGAACGCGACCGCGCACGCGTTCCTGGCCGGCGCGGTGATCTGCTTCGCGTTCTTCGCCTGGTACCCGATGATCCGCGAGATCATCATGAGCTTCCAGAAGACCACCCTCGGCGTGACGTCGTGGGCGGGCTGGGCCAACTACGTCCGGATCTACCACGACCCCGAGTTCTGGCAGGCATGGCGGAACACGCTGGAGTTCACCGTGCTGGCCCTGGTCCTGGGCTACGCGATGCCGTTTCTCGTAGCTATCGGCCTCAACGAGCTGCGGCACGCCAAGGGGTACCTGCGGGTGCTTGTCTACCTGCCGGTGATGCTGCCACCGGCCTCGGCGCTGCTGCTCTTCGGCTACTTCTACGACCCCACCTACGGCCTGTTCAACCACCTGCTGCAGCTGGTGCACCTGCCCGCCTCGCAGTGGGTGCAGTCGCCCGGCACCACCCCGCCCACCGCCGCGATGATCTCCATCGTGATCGCGTCCACCTGGATGAACATGGGTGGCGCCACGCTCATCTACCTGGCGGCGCTGCAGAACATCCCGGGCGAGCTGTACGAGGCCGCCGAGCTGGACGGGGCCGGGATCCTGCGCCGGATCCGGCACGTCACGGTGCCGCAGACCAGGCTGATCCTGTCCACGCTGCTCATGCTGCAGGTCGTGGCGACCATGCAGATGTTCACCGAGGCGTTCATCCTGACCAACGGCGGGACCGGGGTGAACGACAACACGGTGACCGTGGTCAACCTCATCTACCAGTACGCGTTCGCGATGAGCGGCTCGAGCAACTACAACAGCGCCTCGGCACTCGGCGTCATCCTCATGCTGGTGCTCGCCCTGTTCTCCGGCGGGTACCTGTGGCTGAGCCGCGAGCGCGGCTAGGACAGGAGCTGACGTGGCAGGATCGACCATCCCGGCGGCCACGGCCGGCCGGGACGCGGGCAGACGGCGCGCGGCCGGCCGAACCGATCAGACCCGGACCCTGATATCGGCCGCCCAGCTGGCCAGGCCGCGGGCCCGGATCGTCTACCGGATCGTGCTCACGCTGGTCATCGTGCTGTTCACGCTGGTGTTCATCGGCCCGCTGTACTTCCTGTTCAGCGACGGGCTCAAGTCCACGCAAGAGGCGGTGCAGGTGCCACCGACGCTGCTGCCCGCGCACGTGCACCCGGGCACGTACACCGAGGCGTGGAACCGGGTCGGCATCGGCCGGCTGCTGGCCAACACGCTGTACTACGCGTTCGGCGCGCTCGCCTTCCAACTCGCCTTCGACGTGGCCGCGGCGTACGCGCTGTCCAAGCTGCGGCCGGTGCTGGGCGGCGTGATCTTCGCCCTGATGCTGATGACGCTGATGATCCCGGCCACCGTGCTGGTCGTGCCGCAGTACCTGACCGTGGCCAGCCTGCCGATCCTGCACCTGAACCTGATCGGCTCGCCCGCGGCCATCTGGCTGCCGTCGGTGGCGAATGCGTTCAGCATTTTCCTGCTGAAGCGGTTCTTCGACTCGATTCCCGATGACCTGATCTCGGCCGCGGCGATCGATGGCGCGACCCCGCTGCAGATCCTGCGCCGGATAGTGCTGCCGATATCGCGGCCGATACTCGGCGTAGTCTCAATATTCGGCCTGGTCACGGTGTGGAAGGACTTCCTGTGGCCGCTGCTGGTCGAGGGCGGCTACAGCCCGAGCCGGGAGACGCTGAACGTCGGGATCAGCCAGGCGGTCAGCACGACGCCGCAGAACATCATCATCGCCGCTTCGGCCATCGCCGCGGTGCCCACGATCGTCTTCTTCCTGATTTTCCAGCGCAACATCATGTCCGGCCTGACCGCCGGCAGCCTCAAGGGCTGAGCCACAGAGAGGGTCATCCGTGCACGAACTCGATTCCCAGCGGGCGGGCGGGACCACCGCCCTGGACACGGCGCGCGCGGCCTGGAACCAGGGGTGCTGGTCGGAGGCGTGGTTCGGCACGATGTCGATGATGATCCTGAT